>NZ_JAFBDR010000001.1 GCF_016908325.1 Aquibacillus albus
GCAGACTCCGGGAGCACAGGGTCAAGGATATTGGCCAGCACCAGGAGGACCAGGCCAAGGATATGGGCAGACTCCGGGAGCACAGGGTCAAGGATGGCCAGCACCAGGAGGACCAGGCCAAGGATATGGGCAAACACCGGGAGTACAGGGTCAAGGATATGCGCCAACGCCTGATGGAACTCCATTTAATTACCAAGGACATCCATTTAACCAACAACAAAATCATGGTTATAGTAACAATAGCCGAAATCAAGATGAAAACAGTGATAATGATTAATCACCTAAGCGGAGGCGGTTCATATTTGAGTCGTCTCTCTTCCTTTTTATATCAGGAGGGTGGATTAAATGTTATAAAAGTTAAGCGGCTAAAACCATTCGTTTTTTATATTGAAACGGATGTACGGCAATTTATACTTAAAGGGAAGCGTTCTTTACATTCAATCCTTCAACAATGGGATTTTTTTAATGCTTTTAATAGTAAAGAAATCGGCTCTTTTGTGTTGTTTCCGAATGGAAAAAAAGTAATAAGTGGTTACGGTTGTAGTTGGGTTTTGATTCCATATTTTAATGCTAGTCCTATTCAATATTCTTCTGAACAAGATCGACAAGACGCTTTGTCCACAATAATTTCTTTTCATCAACTATCAAAGGGGGTACTTGTTGAAAATCCAATATTAATTCCACCAATTTATATAAAATGGTATAACAGACTAGATAAATTTAAATATACACGTGATTTAATGGAGCAATATGGGTATTTAACATTATATAAAGATATTTTACAGATTACGAAGACCAGACTAGAGGTGTTTGAATCACTTGATTGGTATAGTATTGAAAAAGATGCAGTAGATCAAAACACATGGGTTCATGGAGATGTAGCATCTCATAACTTTATGAGGGATGAAGAAAATCACATTTATTTGATCGATTTTGATTTGTTAGCTTTGGCTCCAAATCTTTATGATTATATCCAGCTTGGGCAACGATTTTTACCGTTCATTAAATGGAATACCAGCAAGTTAATGGAATATTCAGTTTTTGAAAAAGATATGGATATCATGGTTTGGCTTTCAGGTATTTGCGTCCCTTCTGATATAATTCGTGAGTGGCTTCATTTTATAAGAAGATATAAAACTGACCATCAACTGAAGGATTATCTAAGTCAATTATCGAAATATTGGTTACAAAGGAAAGAATTTGTAGAAAATGTTGATTTTATGCTAAGATAATTAATATTATGCTGGAAGGGGACAATCGTAATGCAAGAAAAAATTGATAAACTTGTAGAATGGCTACAGCAGCAAGTAGAAGAAGCTGGTGTGAATGGTTTATTAGTCGGGGTAAGTGGTGGTATTGATTCTGCTGTTGTTACAAACTTAGTCAAACGTGCGGCGCCTGAAAACTCCTTGGCGGTTATTCTTCCGTGTAAAAGCAATCCTAAGGATATGGAGGATGCCAAAAAAGTAATTGATCGTGCCGGTATTTCTTCTCTAACTGTTGATTTATCAGAAACACATGAGGTATTAATTTCAAACATTCAAAGACAGTTGACTGAACAAAATGCTTTACATGAGGAGCAACAGCAGCTTGCTGATGCCAATCTAAGAGCAAGACTTCGAATGAGCACACTTTATACTTTAGCGACAAACTACAAATATTTAGTAGTTGGTACGGACAACGCAGCAGAATGGTTTACCGGTTATTTCACGAAATATGGTGATGGTGGTGTGGATTTAGTTCCACTTGTTCATCAGACGAAAGGCGACGTTCGTGAAATGGCAAAATACTTAGATGTTCCAGATGAAATTATTAATAAACAACCAAGTGCGGGGCTTTGGGAAGGTCAAACGGATGAAAACGAAATGGGAACCAGCTATGCAATAATTGATAGTTATTTAAAAGGGAAAGAGATTCCACACAAGGATAAAGAAATTATTGAGCGGATGCATCGAAATTCAGCTCATAAACGAGAGATGGCAAAAGCTCCAGAGAAATTCTGAAATTCCTAAATATAACTGTTTAAAAAAACTTTCCTTACTAATTCTAACTAGTAAGGGAGGTTTTTTTATGAAGAAAATTACTGTTTATCCGACGTTAATTTTTCTCACGGTAATGTTATCTGGTTGTCTTGGCCAAGAAGGATCGCACAATGGTGAAATAGGTGACATGGATAATCCAGATAATAATAATCCAATTGCTTATTCTACGGAACAAGAAGAGGCACAACGACGTGGATTAAATCCAGTGGAGAACGAGATTGATTCTGAAAATCCAGAACAATTATTGGAAGGCTATCAAACAAAAATGAGAAATCCTAATGATGGAAATAACGCTTCCTATAACCAAAGTTTTTACAATCAGGAATCTCAGAGTATTGCTCGTGAAATTAATCAGGTGGAAGGGGTAAAAATATCACAAGTAATTGTTACAGATAATCATGTGATTGTATCTGTAATGCTTGACCAATATGATTACAAAACAAACCCGGAGAGAATCGCTGAGGCGATCTACAATCGGACCACTGATTTAGTCCCTGATAAAGAAGTTAATGTCTATACAGATGCAGTATATTGGAACAAAATGAAGAATTTAAACGCAAGGTTGAAGGATGAAGAGGATCCAGAAAGAACACAAACCTTTATTGAAGACTTTTTGGAATAAGCGACAAATAAATTTAATGAGGTTGTACCATAGGGGTCTGACCCCTTTATTTTGGGGCAGCCTCATTTTACATATATCTCTCTTAACTCCTTAACCCAATTACTTTAATATGCTATAGTATACAGGAATAAACATTCATCTCTTTGAAGAGTTGTTTAAGAGAGGGGTATGTATATGGCTGGTCATTCAAAATGGAAAAATATTCAGAGAAGAAAGAATGCACAGGATGCCAAACGTGGTAAAATCTTTATGAAAATGGCAAAGGAAATATATGTTGCTGCAAAACAGGGCGGTGGTGACCCTGATATGAATCCATCCCTTCGTCTGGCCGTTGAAAAGGCTAAATCAAATAATATGCCGAATGAAAATATTGATCGTGCAATTAAAAAAGCAACAGGGGATTTAGATGGCGCTCAATATGAAGAATTAACTTACGAAGGCTATGGTCCTGGTGGGGTTGCAGTAATGGTGGAAGTCTTAACAGATAATAAAAACAGAACTGCATCTGAAGTAAGATATGCATTTAATAAAAATGGTGGAAACCTAGGTGAAAATGGTTGTGTTGGATTCATGTTTAATCGGAAAGGTTATCTAGTGATTGAAAAGGAATCTGTCGATGAAGATGAAGATACAGTAATGCTTGAAGCAATTGAAGCTGGTGCAGATGAAATGGAGACGACGGAAAAAACTTATGAAATATATACCGATGCAGATAACTTATCAGAAGTTAAAGAGAACTTAGAAGCAAACGAAATTAGGTTTGATACAGCAGAAATAACAATGATTCCAGAAACCTATTCAGCAGTTCAAGCCAAAGACGCTAAGAAAATGTTTCATTTAATTGATATGCTAGAGGACATTGAGGATGTTCAGGAAGTTTATCATAATTTAGAAGTGGATGAGAATTTAATGGAACAAATATAATCCAGCTTATTACTCTCTTTCGTATAACTATACGAAAGAGTTTTTATTTTTTTTGGATAGAAATGCTAAAATTGGTCCAAATTAATAAAGAGTATTTATAGAAGTTATTTTTGTATTACCATATAACAAACATTACTAATCAAACATGGGGTGAAAGCTACAATGAAAAAGCATTTGTTCCTAATTGCTTTATCTGTAATCATTGTTTTTGGAGGAGTAACTATATCAGATTTTGTACAAGCTGATAACAAAAAAGGTGAAGACGAAGAATCAATAAAGCGGGAACCACTGAAAATGGAAGTAACATTACAGAAGCAATATATGGATGGAAGAGTTGAAGAAGAAACACATACGGAAACAGTGTGGGCAATGGAAGACTTCTGGGCTTATTACGATGCGTGGCAATTAGTTAATCAAGAACAAGGTAAAATTGTATTTAAAAAGCAAATTTCTGATATATCACCGTATTTAAAGGAAAATGGATATTTTGGATTAAAAAATGACATTCTAACGATATTTGAAGGAAGACCTGAAGAGCAACAAGTCATTCAATCTTTTTACCAAATTGATACGAGTGATTTAGAAAGTTATCAGGCAAAACAATTAAAGTCTGGTATAAAAATTGATTCTAAGGACGTTTATGAATATGTTTTAGAAGCCTTTCGGGAAATGACACCTTCTCGTTCAGTAAGTAGTTAATTTTATAATAAGTGCTTATCCCTGAGTTCACAGAACAATTAGTTTTTTGTAAAATTGTTAATGATTGTGGGATAAGCACTTTTTCTATATACCATAATGGTTAAAAAGAATAGAAAAAGTGTTTTAATAGGAACAGAATATAGAATTTTTAAGCATATTTGAACTTTGATATTATACGAACATACGCTTGTGTGATAAAATATACATAGGTCTATAAAACGAATGGAATGAATCATGTGCTTTTTCAAGTACAAGGGGAGAAAATAGATGATAGCATACATAAAAGGAACATTAGAGGTTATAAGTGAAAATTCGGTTATTGTAGAAGCAAATGGTGTTGGTTATGAAATTATTTGTGCAAACCCATTTCGTTTTGAAAATCTAAGAAGTCAACCTGTTTTGATTTATACATATCATTATGTTAGAGAGGATATTCAAGTATTATATGGTTTTAAACGTACAGACGAAAAAACTTTATTTTCTAAATTATTAAATGTATCAGGAATTGGTCCTAAAGGAGCATTGTCGATTTTAGGGAGTTGCGGAGTAAATGACTTTGTTTTGGCGATAGAAGAAGAGAATGAGAAATTCTTAACCAATTTTCCTGGCGTAGGAAAGAAAACGGCACGTCAAATGATTTTAGATTTAAAGGGTAAGCTACCTTTTGAATACAAAAATTCCACAAGTGAATACAGTCAAGAGAATAATGGAGTACAGAATGAGAAAGAATCAGTAGCTATCAAGGAAGCCTTAGAAGCATTAAGGTCATTAGGTTATTCTGAAAAAGAAATAAAGCAACTTACTCCATTACTGAAAGAAGAGCAATATACAAATGCTGATGATTATGTACGCAAAGGATTATCGTTAATGATGCAAAAATAAAAAGGGGGGAGAAGTACGATGCAAGAGCGAATGATTTCAAGTGAGCTACAAGAAGAGGATACATCCATCGAACTTAGCTTACGCCCTACGACGTTAAAACAGTACATAGGTCAACATAAAGCGAAAAGTAATTTAGGAATTTTTATTGAGGCTGCGAAATTAAGAAATGAGTCATTAGATCATGTTTTATTATACGGACCTCCGGGGTTAGGTAAAACAACACTAGCATCGATCATAGCCAATGAAATGGATGTACAATTTCGAACGACATCTGGTCCAGCCATTGAACGAGCAGGGGATTTGGCAGCAATTTTGTCATCGCTAGAAGCTGGTGATGTATTGTTTATTGACGAAATTCACCGTTTACCAAGATCTGTTGAAGAAATTTTATATCCCGCTATGGAGGATTTTTGTTTAGATATTGTGATTGGTTCGGGATCGAGTGCAAGATCAGTTCGACTAGATCTTCCTCCTTTTACGTTAGTTGGTGCAACAACTAGAGCTGGGCTGTTAACTGCACCTTTACGTGATCGATTTGGGGTATTAAGTAGACTTGAATTCTATGAAACAAAAGACTTATGTTCAATTGTTGAACGAACCTCAGAAATTTTTGATGTGTTGATTCAAAGTGATGCAGCAGTAGAGATTGCTAGAAGATCTAGAGGAACACCAAGAATTGCAAATCGACTACTGAAACGGGTCAGAGACATATCACAGGTTCGTGGTGAAGAAGAAATTTCGCTTGCAACTACAAAAAGTGCTTTGGAAATGTTGCAAGTAGATCCTGCAGGTTTGGATCACATCGATCATAAATTTCTAATAACAATTATGGATGGTTTTAATGGGGGGCCTGTTGGATTAGATACAATTGCTGCAACGATTGGTGAAGAATCACAAACGATTGAAGATGTTTACGAACCATTTTTATTACAAATGGGCTTTATACAACGAACACCACGTGGAAGGCAAGTCACACCAAAAGCATATGAACATTTCAATCGGGAGGTGCCGGAAGCTTGACCGGGATAGGAAAAGTTTTTATTGTTATCGGGGTAGTGTTTATTCTTATTGGATTATTATGGGGAATAGTAGGAAAGCTACCTGGTGATATTAGTTTTAAGAAGGGAAATGTATCATTTCATTTTCCGATTATGACTTCCATTGTTGTAAGTATTATACTTTCAATCATTTTTTATTTTATAGGTAGATTCCGTTAACACAAGATAGGAAATCACTGAAAATAAGTGAAGGAGAAAAGCATGAATATTACTGATTTTGATTTTGAATTACCTGAAGAACTAATTGCACAAACACCATTGAATGACAGAACAGCATCACGTTTATTAGTAATGAATCGTGAGAGCAAGACCATTGATCATCAATCCTTTACCGATATTATTGATTATCTGCAACCAGGAGACTGCTTAGTTTTAAACGATACAAAGGTCCTCCCAGCACGATTATACGGTAGTAAAGAAGACACAGGGGGAAAGGTAGAAGTATTGTTGCTTCATCAGCAAGAAGGTGACAGGTGGGAAGTACTTGTGAAGCCAGCAAAACGGGTCAAAAAGGGTACAGTTATTACCTTTGGTGAAGGTGTAATGACTGCCACCTGTGAAGATGAACTAGAGCATGGTGGTAGAGTGTTGCATTTTCATTATGACGGCATATTTTATGAAGTACTAAATAATTTAGGGGAAATGCCTCTTCCACCTTATATTAAAGAACAGTTACCTGACCGAGATCGCTATCAAACAGTTTATGCTAAAGAAGAAGGTTCTGCAGCAGCTCCTACGGCTGGTCTTCACTTCACGAAAGAGTTACTCGGAAAAATAGAAGCAAAGGGTGTTGAAATTGCTTTTATTACCCTTCATGTAGGGCTCGGAACGTTTAGACCGGTAAGTGTTGACCGTATCGAGGATCATGACATGCATGCAGAATTTTATCATATGTCTCAGGATACAGCAGAACAATTAAATCGAATAAAACGGAACAATGGTAGAATCATATCTGTTGGAACGACCTCAACACGGACATTAGAAACGATTGCTAATGATTTTGGACTGGAGTTTATGGCAGCAAGTGGATGGACTGACATATTTATTTACCCACCTTATCAGTTTAAGGCAATTGATGGTTTAATAACAAATTTCCACTTGCCAAAATCTACTCTGATCATGCTTGTAAGTGCTTTTGCAGGGAAATCATTTGTACTGCAGGCATATGAAGAAGCAATTGAGAGGCGTTACCGATTCTTTAGCTTTGGCGATGCCATGCTAATTTTATAAACTGATTTCCGAAAGAAGGTTTTTCAAATATGCAAGCAATCACCTATGAATTAATAAAAACATGTAAGCAAACTGGAGCTAGGTTAGGCAAAGTTCATACACCACATGGAACATTTGAAACGCCTATCTTCATGCCGGTTGGAACGTTAGCGACAGTTAAAACGATGAGTCCTGAGGAATTAGAACAGATGGGTGCAAAAATCATTCTGTCCAATACCTATCATTTGTGGCTTCGTCCTGGAGAGGATATCGTGGAAGCAGCAGGAGGCCTTCACCAATTTATGAATTGGAATGGTGCGATATTAACAGATTCAGGTGGGTTTCAAGTCTTTAGTTTAAGTGATTTGCGTGAAATTGAAGAAGAAGGAGTCCATTTCCGAAATCATATTAGTGGAGAAAAATTATTTTTATCTCCAGAAAAAGCGATGCACATCCAAAATTCTCTTGGTTCTGATATTATGATGGCATTTGATGAATGTCCTCCATACCCTGCTGAACATGCATATATGAAGCGGTCAGTTGAACGTACCAGCAGATGGGCAGAACGTTGTTTAGAAGCACATAATAGAATAGATAAACAAGGCTTATTTGGAATTGTTCAAGGTGGTGAGTATGAGGATTTACGCAGGAAAAGTGCAAAAGACTTAATGTCTATGGACTTTGCAGGCTACGCAGTCGGTGGATTATCAGTAGGTGAACCAAAGGATGTTATGAACAAAGTGCTCGACTTTACGACACCATTATTGCCAGACAATAAGCCTCGCTATTTAATGGGTGTTGGTTCCCCAGATTCACTGATTGATGGTGCAATAAGAGGGATTGATATGTTCGATTGTGTATTGCCAACCAGAATTGCAAGAAATGGAACGTGTATGACATCTCAAGGTCGTTTAGTTGTAAGAAATGCTAAATTCTCGAAAGATTTTTCCCCAATTGATCCGAATTGTGATTGTCATGTATGTAAAAATTATACCAGGGCTTATATTCGACACCTAATTAAGTGTAATGAAACATTCGGTTTTCGACTTACTACTTATCATAATTTATATTTTCTGTTAAAATTAATGAAGCAAGTACGCGAAGCGATAATAGAAGATCGTCTTGGCGATTTCAGAGAAAAATTCTTTGAAGAATATGGTTTTAACGAACCCAATGCTAAAAACTTTTAGGAGGAGGGAAAGACATGGAAACATTGGTAAGTTTACTGCCAATTATTTTGATGTTTGTCATTTTTTATTTCTTGCTAATACGTCCACAGCAAAAAAAGCAAAAGAAAGTGCGACAAATGCAAGCAGACCTGAAGAAAGGTGACAAGGTTGTTACAATTGGCGGGTTACATGCGACTGTCAATGCACTTGATGAGGATACATTAGTGCTTGTGGTAAATGATGGTACAAAGCTTACATATGACCGTTCTGCGGTTAGAGAAGTTGTGAACCAAGATTAACACATAATTATTATCCAAAAAAAAGTAGGCGAGCTTAGTGCTGCCTACTTTTTTATGTTATAGGAAAACTATGAATTAGATTCCGAACTCATATTAACCCCGAACACGCCTCCTAATAAAGCTGCCAGCAAAAACCCTCCATGATGAAGCAGCTGAGTTAAAGAAAAACCTGAACTGTAGCCTAAGTACTGATAAAGTAGAATAAAAAAAGTAAACCCTAAACCAGTACATGCTCCTAGAATCCACCCTTTTTCTTTCCCCTTTAAACCTGCGATTAATCCCCCTGCAAATAAAGCGATGATGCTTATAACGAGTGTTGTCCAAGTTAACGTGGATGAGCCTAAAGAAGTAAATCGTAATAATAGAGATAAGATTAAACTTGCGACTAGCATAATACCGAAAACTGTAATCCAGCCATATAGAAGCGCAGTAAAACGTGACTTTGCCACACTTTTCCCCTCCCCAGTTTGTCTACTTTACTATAAGCTTATTCGAATAAAATTAAAATAGAATAAAATAATTTGCCAAACTACTGAATACATTTATAGAAATGAATGATTTATTTTGTTGATTACTTATTTTATTTTCAAAACTAGCTTGTAATAGTCAAATAAAATAAGTTTTTTATTTGTTTTGGAGAGGGGACAAGGTATGGCATCTACCATTGCTATCGTTGTTTTTATCGTTAGTTATCTATTTATTATGACAGAAAAAATAAATCGAGCACTCGTTGCCCTTTCTGGAGGTCTTTTGCTTTTACTTACAGGCATCTATCAGTGGGAGGATGCATTTGCAAACTATATTGATTGGAGTACGGTAACACTTTTATTTTCGATGATGGTTTTAGTTTCCATCACAAAAAAGACAGGTTTATTTGAATATATAGCAATCAGCTTTGCGAAATTAGTAAAAGGAAAGCCAATCCCTTTATTGATAGGGGCAGCGATTATGACAGCTGTTGGTTCAGCACTATTAGATAATGTTACTACTGTTTTATTATTTGTTCCAATTATTTTGACATTAACAAAAATGCTTCATTTATCTTCCTTCCCATATCTCATTACGATTATCTTTAGTGCAAATATTGGTGGGACGGCAACCTTAATTGGAGATCCTCCCAATATTATGATTGGTCAAGCAGTTGAGCACTTATCCTTTTTATCGTTTATCATTCACTTGGCACCAGTTGCAATTGTACTCTTTATCATCATGCTTATTTCGGTTGTTTTTCTTTTTAGAAAGCAATTGAAGATGAAAGATAAGAGTTTTATAAACCAATTAATGGGTATGAATGGACAAACATACTTGAAAAAAACTCCGATGTTATATCAATCGATAACAGTATTGTTAATGACAATCGTTGGTTTTATTTTACATCCAATTATTCATATTGAACTAACGACAGTGGCTGTTTGTGGTGCGTTATTACTATTGCTGCTAACGGATAAAGAAGCTGGAGCTGAACGAGTATTTGAAGAAGTAGAGTGGGTTACATTATTTTTCTTCATTGGTTTATTTATGCTGGTTGGCGGATTAGAAGAAGTAGGGGTGATTGACGAGTTAGCAAGAGGAATTATGTGGATAACAGAAGGAGATCTTCCGTTTACAGCACTATTAATATTATGGACTGCTGGAATTTTCTCAGGAATTGTCGACAATATCCCATTTGTTGCTGCAATGATTCCGGTAATTAAGGAGTTCCAATCATATGGGATGGCAAATTTGGATCCAGTTTGGTGGGCTCTTGCATTAGGAGCTTGTTTAGGCGGAAACGGCTCTTTAATTGGTGCTTCTGCTAATGTAGTAGTGGCTGGCTTAGCCGAAGGATCAAATCAAAGAATTCCATTTATTCGTTTCTTGTTGTATGGTATTCCATTGGTTATTCTGTCACTAATTATATGTACGATTTATATATATTTACGCTATTTACTGCCTTTCCAAGATACACTGTAAGGAGGCATACAGTTAGGTGATTAATCAATCATAGGCATATCTAATTCTCTTGAGGTAATAATAATAAAGTCTTTCTAAATTTGTCTTAAGGGAAGTGGAGAAGCTTGGATTTAGAAATAGGTAAAATCATCTTTCGAACCATTGTGATCTATTTAATGATTGTCGTAGTATTTCGAATGATGGGAAAGAGAGAAATAGGTGAGCTGAGTGTACTAGATATTGTTGTATTTCTTATGGTTGCTGAGATGGCAGCCTTTGCGATTGAAGATCCGAAAAATACTCTATGGCAAGTTTTTATTCCAATGGGGGTATTATTAATCGTTCAACGATTGACAGCTTGGCTATCATTGAAAAATACAAAGTTTAGGGCATGGTTTGAAGGGAAACCATCTGTCATTGTCTCCCGTGGAAAAATAGATGAACATGAAATGAAGAAACAAAGGTATAATTTTGATGATTTAATGCAGCAATTAAGGGAAAATGGAACGAAGAGCATACAAGATGTAGAGTTTGCTATTCTTGAACCTTCAGGGCAACTTTCTGTTTTTGAAAAATCACATGGATCAGAAAAGCCGATATCACCTGATGGTTATGTTGTTCCTTTAATTATCGATGGTAAAATTCAAAAGGAAGCACTAGGTAAAATTAATCAAACAGAAGATTGGCTAAGGGAAGAACTAACTAAAAAAGGCTATTCTTCTGTTCAAGCTATTTCCTTTTGTTCGCTAGATAGTGATAATAGCTGGTACATTGATTTAAAAAATGAAAAAAAAAGAGGATAGTTACAATAAAGAAAAAGTATATGGTTCCAGTTTATGGAAGCATATACTTTTTCTTTATTGTATAACATTAATGGTTTCGAACGGCTCATTAACGGGGTAGTTCTTACAAAAAACGATTAAAGATAGGAATTTGTTCAAGCTCTTCTCTTGAAATAAATCGAAGCAAGAATAACAGGATAATATAGATAATGGTTAAACAAAATAATAATAAGAGAAATATAGGCATTTCAGATTCATATCCAGGAAATATACTTTGTAATGTGTTTCCTGCCCACCATGTTAAACCT
This sequence comes from Aquibacillus albus, assembly GCF_016908325.1. GTDB lineage: Bacteria > Bacillota > Bacilli > Bacillales > Amphibacillaceae > Aquibacillus_A > Aquibacillus_A albus. The sequence continues at coordinate 11,927 of NZ_JAFBDR010000001.1, forward strand.
AATAAAAGACCCATCTTCATGAAATCAGTCCATGGAATTTTAAAGGCTATAACTTTCATTAAAGTTGCTAGATGAAGGATTGTCCCAAGTACAACTCCGACTGACATAGCAATAGCAGCCCCCATGATTCCAAAGTCTTCGTTCGTTGCTAACACAATTAAGATAACAAATTTCACACAAGTACTGATAATACTATTCCACATTGCCGGTTTCGCGTAATCAAGTGCTTGAAGAGCAGCATTTAAAGGGAATTGAACATATAACAAAAGAAAAAACGGTGCCATTAATACTAAAAATTTACTAGCATTACTTGTTCCGTACATAAAAGATAAAATTGGAACCGAAAACAATGTAAGAATAATAGTTGCTAGTGCTCCAGATGCAAAGGAAATTCGAATGGCTTGGTGAATACGATAATGGATTAATCTTTTTTGATTTCTAGCCTCTGCCTCACTAATGTTAGGGACGAGTGCCACTGCTAGTGAGTGTGTAATAAAGGTTGGCATAAATAAAAGTGGTAATGCGTAGCCAGTCAATTCACCATATTGTTTTGTTGCAACTGCCGTTTGAACACCTGCAATAGCCAAACTTTGAGCTACTAGGATAGGTTCTAAAAAATTAGATATTGATCCAACAAGGCGGCTTCCAGTGCTTGGTAGAGCAATGGACATCAGCTCTTTTAATGTATTTTTTCCAGTGTTTACATAGTGAAATACATTTCCTCTTAACTTGATTCGTTTTTTTATTTTAAACATGTGAATCATAAATAATAGTGAAAAAAACTCACCGATAATAACGGAAATCATCGCTCCAGCGGCAGCAAATTCAATACCATAAGGTAAAAACAGTTTTACTAAAAATGCTACACAAGCAATCCTTACAATTTGTTCAATTACTTGTGCATAGCTTTGTGGTTTCATGTTTTGTCGACCTTGGAAGTAGCCTCTAATTACTGAAGCTATTGCACTAATTGGAACCATAGGACTTATCGCTAACAAGGGATAAAGGGTTCTCTCGTCGGTTAACAATGTGTTGGCTACAAATGGTGCAAAAGCAATCATTCCAATTGTATAAAAGATACTTAACGTACCGGTAATGGATAAAGAGATGATAAGGATTCGTTTAATTTTTTTCGTGTCACCGTGTGCATCTGCTTCAGCTACTCTTTTTGAAATTGCAACCGGTAGACCAAACTGTGATAATGTGTAAATTAAGAAGAGGGTAGGGAGAGCCATATTATACAATCCTACTCCTTCTTCACCCATTAATCGTGCAACGATAATACGATTAACAAAACCTAAGAATCTTGTAATCATCCCAGCAAGAATGAGAATCAGCGTTCCTTGTAAAAATGTTTGTTTGGTCACATCGACCGACCTGCCTTCTCAAAAAATTAAATTTCATATACAATGATGTATATGCGACAAAGTTGGTCAAGCATGACAAGCTTTCTTATACTTTTAGAATTTATAATATCTTACCAATCGGAAGAGGGGAAATGTAAATGGAAATTCAAAAGTCTGTAAGTGATTGGAAATCAATGCTTTCCGTTGTATTACATAGTAAGGTAGATGAATTCAGGATGATGGGATACTCTCGAACTACTTCCGAGGATGTGTGGAATTGTCTCACGGAGAAGGTGTGGAAAGGGAATCCAGAAAAGCGGTTACATGAAGTGGTTCAGGATATTTTTCATTTAAACTCGAATACATATATGAGTTATTTAACCGTTCAAACCTATAAGGATGACAATTTGCTTGCTTCGATAGCAGCATTGACAAATTCGGATGATTAATTAATAGAAGGAATTCAATTGACACAACCCTTGAAAAGTCTCATAATACTTTTTGTGCTTATCATTTATAGGACTTATATTAATCAATAATTTCGTAAACCTATTAAAAACGCTGTGTTTATTCATTGGAGTGGATGGTATAAAGGAGGCAATTCAACATGGTAAAACGAGGAAGAATCGTTGCCTTTTTTCTAATCGTATTATTATTTGCGGGAACGATTGGAACAACGATTACAGGAATAACAAAAGATATAAAATTAGGACTAGATCTTCAAGGTGGGTTTGAAGTTTTATATGAAGTCGAACCTGTTGATGAAGATCAAGAAATTACGATGGATGTTTTAGAAGCAACGACACAAGCATTACGTGAACGTGTAGATGTACTCGGTGTAAATGAACCAAATTTTAATATTGAAGGCGAAAATCGAATTCGTGTCCAATTAGCAGGAATTGATGATCAATCAGAAGCACGTGAGTTATTGTCTACATCCGCAAGGTTATCCCTCCGAGATGTTAATGACAAGGAGTATTTGGATGGATCTGATATTAAAGAAGGCAGTGCTAGACAAGACTTCCATCCTGATTTTGGTCATCCTATTGTAACCCTTCAATTGAAAGACGCATCCAAATTTGCTGAGGTAACTGAGCAAATTGCGGCGATGGAACCAAATAATCAACTTGTAATTTGGATGGATTATCAAGAAGGGGATTCATTCCAAGAAGAAGCACAAAAGGAAGATCCTAAGTTTATATCTGCACCAAATGTTAATGAAAAATTAACACAAGCAAATGTAATGATTGATGGTAATTTTACAGTAGATTCAGCCAAACGTTTAGCTGATATTTTAAACGCAGGATCTTTACCAGTAAATCTTACTGAAATATATTCGACTTCTGTAGGGGCACAATTTGGCTTACAAGCAATGGATAAGACGATTTTTGCTGGTGCGTTAGGCGTTGCATTGATCTTTATCTTTATGATTGCCTTTTATAGATTTCCTGGGTTAATTGCAACGATTACATTAAGTATTTATATTTATCTTATTTTACTGGTATTTGAATTAATGAATGGTGTTTTAACTTTACCAGGTATTGCCGCACTTATTCTGGGTGTTGGAATGGCTGTCGATGCTAACATTATTACGTATGAGCGCATGAAGGAAGAATTAAGAGAAGGAAAAACAGTAATGTCAGCATTTAAAGCTGGAAATAAAAATTCACTTTCTACGATTCTAGATGCTAACATTACAACTCTAATTGCTGCGACAGTATTATTTATTTTTGGTACAAGTTCCGTTAAAGGTTTTGCTACATTGTTAATCGTTAGTATATTGTTAAGCTTTATCACAGCAGTATATGGATCAAGATTATTCCTTGGTTTCTGGGTGAAAAGTAAAGCTTTAAACAAGCGTCCAGGTTGGTTTGGCCTAAAGGAAAAAGAAATAAAAGATATAGCTGATACAACAGAGATAGAACCGAAGTTTTTAGGTAGGCAATTTGATTTTGTAAGTTCAAGGAAGAAATTTTTCAGATTGTCTATCCTATTAATACTAGCTGGAGTCATTTGTTTAGTTGCCTTCCGTTTAAATTTAGGAATTGATTTCACTAGTGGTTCCCGTGCAGAAATTCTAGCACCAAACAGTTTAACTGCAGAAGAAATTGAGTCGGGATTTGAAGCGTTACAGCTTGAACCTAATAACATTATCATCTCTGGTGATAACAATGAAATTGGTGTAGCTAGATTTGATAAGGAATTGTCACAAGAAACAATTGCAGAGGTAAAGGAATATTTTGGTGATAAATATGGAAGTGAGCCAAACATTAGTACTGTTTCTCCTATTGTCGGTCAGGAGCTTGCTCAAAACGCAATAATGGCTGTTATCTATGCGTCAATAGGAATTATTATTTACGTTACCTTCCGATTTGAATTTTACTTTGCCTTAGCGGCTATCGTTGCATTGCTACATGATGCGTTCTTTATTGTCGCTTTGTTTAGTATTACAAGGTTAGAGTTTGACATAACGATTATTGCTGCTATTTTAACGATTGTCGGTTATTCCATTAATGACACCATCGTTACTTTTGATCGAATAAGAGAAAATTTAAAACTCAAAAAGCGAGTCAAAACATTTGATGAGTTAGCAGAAGTAGTAAATAAGAGTTTAATGCAAACGTTAGTTAGAAGTTTTAACACCGTGTTAACCGTAGTGTTTGCTGCATTGATGTTACTTCTATTTGGAGCCACATCGATTACAAACTTTTCGTTTGCGCTCGTTATTGGTTTAATTGCAGGAACGTATTCTTCATTATTCATCGGTGCACAGCTCTGGTTAGTATGGAGAGGTAAAAATATTAAAGAAAATCCGATTGTTTATACGGAAAAGCAACGAAATGACGGTCCGCAGGTATAAAAGGATGAGGTTGACTACAAGTTGTAGTCAACCTTTATTTTTTCTGTTTTGATATCGAATCAACTGGGAAAAGAATAAAAGTAACAATTATACCGAAAAATCGACATACAGCTGTGGCTCTACTATAATAAAGGGAATGAAAGGTAAAGGAGGAATTTTATGAGAGGCCAAACATATATAATATTAGCATTGGTATTTGCGGTAATTGTTGCCATATTTGCAGTTATTAATGTAGAACCAGTTGAAGTGAACTATCTGTTCGGAACAGGCTATGCACCATTAATTTTAGTAATATTGATATCTGTACTAATGGGAGGAGTGATAACAGCTACAGTTGGAATAGTTCGTCTAATTAAGCTACAAAAGGAAATTCGAATGTTAAAACAGGAAAATGAAAAGTTAAATGAAAGAATAAAGACCATGGATGATGAACATGAATTATTGATGGATAGCAATCAATCTCCAAATGAAAATGGACAACACCCAACTGAGTAAATCCATCGACAAAATCTGTTTGCTCCCCCTGAGCCACTCTTGTATAATAAGTGAGTCAGGGGTGAATTTATGTTACAAAGTAAAGCAAATTGGAAATTTACATATGATACAAATGATGATTATAGTAATGTTTTTTCACAACTTTCTATATCTTCATTGACTGAACGTCTATTAGTTAAAAGAGGAATTACTACAATAGAAGAAGCAAAGTCGTTTCTAAACCCTAAAAGTAGTCAATTGCATTGTCCATCTTTAATGAATGATATGGAAAAAGCAGTCAATCGGGTAAAACAAGCAATAGAAAATGGTGAGAGTATATTAGTATTTGGTGATTATGATGCTGATGGTGTTAGCTCGACAACCGTTATGATAGAAGCACTTCGTGAACTTGGTGCTGTGTGCGAGTATTATATACCTAATCGTTTTACAGAAGGCTACGGTCCAAATGAGAATGCATTTAAAGAGGCTTCTAAGCAAGGGTTTCAGCTAATAATTACCGTTGATACAGGTATAGCAGCAGTTCATGAAGCTGAAATTGCCAAAGACCTAGGGATTGACCTTATCATTACGGATCACCATGAGGTACAAGAAAAAGTTCCTGACGCATTTGCCATTGTTCACCCGAAATGTTCACCTAGTTATCCTTTTAAAGAATTAGCCGGAGTGGGTGTGGCATTTAAGTTTGCTCATCAATTATTAGGCTATTTTCCAAAACATCTTTTAGATTTGGTAGTGATTGGGACAATAGCAGATTTGGTACCACTTCTGGACGAAAATAGAGTATTGGCATACGATGGATTAAAAGCGATAAGTGCGACAAACCGGTTTGGAATTAAAGCACTAATGAAACAATGCAACATGGAAGGTCCGGTAACAGAAGAAGATATTGGATTTTTAATTGGCCCAAGAATTAACGCTGTTGGCAGACTACAGGATGCGAATGTTGCAGTTGATTTATTATTAACCAAAGATCCTGAAGAGGCAAAAGAACTGGCAGCTTTTGTTCAACAGCTAAATCAGGAACGTCAAAAAGTCGTCAGCAATATTACGAAGGAAGCAGAAGAAATAGTTGAAAAAGAAGCAGAAATGAATAAAAACGTTATAGTTGTAGCAAAAGAGGGATGGAACGAAGGTGTTTTAGGTATTGTTGCATCAAAATTAATTCAGCGGTATCAAAGACCTACTGTCGTTCTATCGATTAATCCTGAAAAAGGTTATGCGAAAGGTTCTGCTAGGAGCATTGATGCATTTGACTTGTTTTCTAATTGTATGACAATTCGTGATACTTTTGTTCATTTTGGTGGACATGCACAAGCTGCAGGTATGACTCTTCACCAAGCTGACATTTCTGTTTTACGTACTCAACTAAACCAATTAGCTAGTGAACAATTAACCGATGAGGACTACAAACAGGTATTAACGATTGACGAAATGGTTACAATCGATGAACTCAGCTTATCCTTGATTAAAGAGATAGAGAAGCTTGCTCCTTTTGGGATGGGGAATCCCAAGCCGCTTTTTCATGTTAAGTCAACACCGACAGAAATTCGCCAGCTTGGAAGCCAACAAAATCATTTAAAGCTTTCCTTCGAGCAACAAACTACAAAATTGGATTGCATAGGATTTGGAATGGGGGAGTTATTTCCGATAATAGGTCCACATTCTGAGATAGATGCAGTAGGAGAACTGCAGATCAATGAATGGAATGGAAAACAAAAACTCCAGTTACTCTTAAAAGATTTATCGATAAAGCAATGGCAACTTTTCGACTACCGTGGGTCAAAGCATTGGCAAAAGCAAATAGAACCATCTTTTTTAGAGACGAGCTTAGCTATTTGTTTTCAGTCAGAGGTGAACCAGTCATTTCCTCTTGACTTAAACCCAGTTCAATATGACAATTATTTCATTGATCAAGGTGATTATTCTTATATAACTGATCTATTTATTATGGATCTGCCAGCTTCTTTTGAACAATTGGAAAACGTATTGTCTAGCATTAACCCTAAACGGATTTATGCATGTTATCGATTACAAAATGACGATCAATATTTCCATTCGTTTCCAACGCGTGAAGATTTTAAATGGTTTTATGGCCTACTATTGAAACGAAAATATTTTGATTTAGAAAAGGATACACCGAAGCTTGCTAAGCATAAAGGTTGGAAGGTAGAAAAAATCCAATTAATGATTAAAATATTTTACGAATTAGATTTTGTTAAAATGGAGACTGGTAAAATCATTCCTTTCTCTAAGCCATCAAAACGAGATTTAACAGAATCTACTCTTTACCAAAGAAAATGGATGCAATCTAAAATAGAAGCAAAGCTATATTACTCTACATACAAGGAACTGAAGGAATGGTTTGACAATCACCTTCATGTAGAGAGTTCATTGAAGGAGGAAGTTAGTTATGGATTATAAAAAATATATAACAATCGTAGATGATTGGCCTAAAAAAGGTGTGCGTTTTAAAGACATCACTACATTAATGGACAATGGTACAGCCTATAAATCAGCGGTAGATGAAATCGTCGAGTATTCAAAGGTTCGTAATATTGACCTTGTAGTAGGTCCAGAGGCTAGAGGCTTTATCGTTGGGTGTCCTGTTTCCTATGCACTGGAGGTTGGATTTGCACCTGTACGTAAAGAAGGAAAACTTCCTCGTGAAGTAATTAAAGTTGATTATGGTTTGGAATACGGTCAAAATGTATTAACCATTCATAAAGATGCTATTAAACCAGGACAACGTGTTTTAATTACAGATGATTTACTTGCTACAGGTGGTACAATTGAAGCAACAATTAAATTGGTGGAGCAATTAGGTGGAATTGTAGTAGGTTGTGCCTTCTTAATTGAACTTACTTACCTTAATGGTCGAGATAAATTAGAGGGGTATGATGTATTGACTTTAATGCAATATTAATGTTTTGATATAACAAAGGAGTGCTCTAATTAAATAAGAGTACTCCTTGTTTTCCTAAAAATTACTTTTATAAGAGGATGTTGAACTCGAACTTATAATTGTTTCTAAATAATTTTCATTTTTACTTTACTTTTTTGGTTGTTTTTTTGATACTATAAGAAATAAGGTTACAGGCGGAACTTGTCACATTTTGTGACAGCTCAGTAAAGCACGCCTCTGTGCGGCTAAAAGTAGCTGATCTCATTTAATAATGAGCAGTAGAAAAGGGACAAAGGTGATTAGATGTCGAAAGATCAAATTTTGACAGCGGAAGAGGTTATTAAGCAGGCTTCTCAGTATCTATCTAAGGAAGACACTGATTTTGTTAGACGTGCCTATAAATATGCAGAGAAAGCACATGAAGGTCAGTTTCGAAGGTCAGGAGAGCCTTATATCATACATCCTATTCAAGTTGCTGGAATACTAGTTCATTTAGAGTTAGATCCAGAGACAGTAGCGGGTGGATTTTTACATGATGTTGTAGAAGACACTTCTGTAACTGTGGAACAATTGGAACAAGCGTTTAACAGTGAAGTTGCAATGCTTGTGGATGGTGTTTCTAAATTAGGGAAGATAAGATATAAATCAAAGGAAGCTCAACAAGCGGAAAATCATCGGAAAATGTTTATTGCTATGGCAAAAGATATACGGGTTATTCTGATTAAGTTGGCTGACCGTCTTCATAATATGCGTACGCTTAAACATCTTCCACCTGAAAAGCAACGCAGAATTTCAAATGAAACGCTGGAAATATTCTCACCTTTAGCACATCGGCTTGGGATTTCCACGATAAAGTGGGAGTTGGAGGATACTGCTCTACGATATTTAAATCCACAACAATATTATCGTATCGTTCATCTAATGAAGCAAAAGCGGGCAGAAAGAGAACATTATATTGATGAAGTGATGCAAGAAGTTCAAAATCAATTAGAAGAAGTTAATATAAAAGCTGATTTTTCTGGAAGACCAAAGCATTTATATAGCATCTATCGGAAAATGGTGTTGCAGAATAAGCAGTTCAATGAAATTTATGATTTATTAGCTGTTCGTATCATTGTTAATAGTATAAAGGATTGCTATGCAGTATTAGGGATTATCCATACCTGTTGGAAACCGATGCCAGGTAGATTTAAAGATTATATTGCGATGCCGAAGCCCAATCTGTATCAATCTTTGCATACAACTGTAATAGGGCCGAAGGGGGCGCCACTAGAGGTGCAAATTCGAACAAAGGATATGCATGAGATTGCTGAATATGGTATTGCTGCACATTGGGCCTATAAAGAAGGCAAACGAATTGACCCAAGTGAAAGTAATTCAGAAGCTAAACTAGCATGGTTTAGAGAAATTCTTGAGTGGCAACAGGAAACCCATGATGCAGAAGAATTTATGGAGTCTTTAAAAGTTGATTTGTTTTCAGATATGGTCTATGTCTTTACTCCAAAAGGTGATGTGATTGAATTACCAGCTGGTTCAGTTCCGATTGATTTTGCTTACAAAATTCATACGGAAGTGGGTAACCAAACGATTGGTGCAAGAATAAATGGGAAAATGGAACCGTTGGATTATCAATTGAAAAATGGGGATATTGTGGAAGTGATGACCTCGAAGCACTCGTATGGTCCATCACAAGACTGGTTAAAAATTACCCAAACATCCCAAGCAAAAAATAAAATCAAACAGTTTTTCAAAAAACAACGCCGTGATGAAAATATAACCAAAGGGAAGGAATTGGTAGAAAAAGAAGTAAAGGCTGCCGGTTTTGATTATAAGGATGTTTTCACACCTGAAAATTTGAAAAGTGTTGCTGAAAAATTCAACTTTACAAACGAAGACGACATGTATGCTGCAGTAGGTTACCAAGGGATTACAGCTTCACAGATAGCTACACGTTTAACGGATAAAATTCGCAAGCAACACGAAGAATTACAGGATCTTGAGCAGAAAATAGAAGGGGTAAAAAGCAGTGGATTAAAAACAGCACCTGCCCACAAAAAAGATTCTGGTGTCCGGGTTGAGGGAGTAGACAATCTTCTAGTTAGGCTATCTAAATGCTGCAATCCAGTTCCTGGTGATGAAATCGTCGGTTATATAACTAAGGGACGTGGTGTTTCCGTTCATCGCAATGATTGTCCTAATATACAAACAGAAGAAGCGAAAGACCGTCTCCTCCATGTTGAATGGGAAAATACGAATACACAAACGAAACAGTATCATGTTGATTTAGAAATTTCAGGTTATGATAGACGTGGATTACTAAACGATGTCTTACAGGCTGTCAATGAATCGAAAACAAATATAATTGCTGTAAATGGTAAGTCTGACCGAAATAAAATGGCGCTTATCCATATAACGATACTCATTCATAATATTAGTCATTTGCGTAAGATCGTTGACCGACTAAAGCAAATAAAAGATGTGTATACCGTTGAAAGAATGTTAAATAGTTAGTGTGAGGAGTTCAAAATAAATGAAAGCAGTTATTCAGCGTGCTGAAAATGCCAGCGTTACCGTTCAGGATGATACTATCGGACAAATCGACTTTGGTCTTGTTGTTCTATTAGGAGTTACACATGAAGATACAACTGAGGATGCGCAATATTTAGCCCAGAAAATTATTCATTTAAGAATTTTTGAGGATGAAATGCAGAAAATGAATTTGTCATTAAAAGATGTTGGAGGAAGCATTTTATCCATATCACAGTTTACCCTATACGGAGAGACCAGAAAAGGGAGAAGACCTAATTTTATGAAAGCTGCCAAGCCTGAGCCCGCTAACGAATTGTATAAGCATTTTAATACTTTGCTTGAGAATGAAGGCATCCATGTGGAAAAAGGTGCATTTGGTGAAATGATGAATGTCCAGCTAACAAATGTTGGACCAGTTACATTAGTTATTGATAGTTCTGATAAGCAATAAATCGAATAGTCGTCTGTAGATGAAAACCTCCCCCGCTATCATACCAAAATGGGTATGATAGCAAGGGAGGTTATTTTTAAAAGATTCTAGTTCCCTTCAAAATAACGACGAAGTCCACGAATGATGCCCTTTGCTATTTTTTCTTGAAATACGCTAGATTTAATATTCTCTTCTTCTGTTTTATTTGATAAGAAGCCTAACTCCAGTAAGGCAGATGGACGATGGTTTTCTCTTGTTACTTGGAAGTTAGCAAAATGTGTACCTCTATCATCCATTTCAGTAGCTTTTAGTAATTCTTGTTGCAGAAAGTATGCTAGCTGTTGATCACGATCAGAGTAATAGTAGGTGCTAACACCACGCGCATTCGGATATTGTGGTGTACTATTATAATGAAGGCTTAAAAATGCGTCCGCATTTACCAGATTAGCCATGCTAGCTCTACCACTCAATGTTAAATAATTATCATTTTTTCTAGTAAGTACAACGTTAGCACCTAGTGTTTGTAACAATGTTTTGATTTTATTTGCTGTCAATAATGTATATTCTTTTTCATAACTGCCACTGTCACCAATAGCACCAACATCACGACCGCCATGTCCAGCATCGATTACAATTGTCTTTTTGTCGAACACGTGGTAATCTTCCTGCTTTGTTGAGGGTTGAATTGCTGTTACTGCTAATTTTGGAATAAATCCAGTGCCGTCCTTCCAATTAATCTCTAACCATTCCCCTTCCTGTCTAATTGGTTGAAGAGAATCCCCCTTTGTAACAAAGTCCAGTATTTCATAAGAAGTTGACGGTCCACTGCGAATATTAGCATCATCATATCGGACATAAACTGTTTCCTTGAGCTCATATGTTTGTTTTTCCTTCTTTTGCTCCACCTGATTTATAGTGACGTATTCTTTTGAAACCCATCCAGTACCATCTTTGTAATGGATTTTCACCCATTCTTCCTCCTCTTGGATGGCTTGAAAAATATCCTCCTGATTAACTTGTCCAATGGTAGCATAGTTAAGACCTGGACCATTACGGACATTTAAGTTATTTACATTTATTAGAACTTGGTTTGCATAAACAACAGTTGAAATGGATAAGACTATCAAGACAAAACCACTTATAATAATTGTTCGATTTATATTTTTCAACATAGGATTCCCCCAAAACACTGATACTACGTTAAACCTTATTGTTGTAATTATAGTAAACAAAAAACATTGCTGAAGTCAAAGTAAAAGAAGGCTGGTGAACAAACATTGAGATTAAGTGATAAGCAGACTGGTTCCCATTCGAATCATGAATTGCATGGAATGGATTTACACACGTTCATGGAGCTTGAAGACAACAAAAACAGTATTGAAATTGCTCAAGAATTTGATGTGTCTTTACGGGATGTAAAAAAAATAAAGAAAAAATTAAATCGTTCTTGACATCTTTCTTAACAAACATTATGATTATTTACAATTGAAAAAGGACGAAAAGATTGACTATAATACGATTTATTTATAATAAAAAACCGATGATGGAAAGAGTAGTTAAGAAACACTAGAACAGAGAGGGAATTTCTTAGGCTGAAAAAATTCCTGCTAGATGACTTGATGAAAGACATTCCGAAGGTTCTGTGCTGAATGAAGTAAGTACAGACGTACACAGGCGTTAACGGTACAAGTGGAAGCGATGCTTACAATCATTGTACGATAGATTGATTGTAAAGGTCTTATTGGTATAATTTTATTGCTTCAACTAGGGTGGCAACACGGGAAAAACTCTCGTCCCTTTTTTAGGGATGGGAGTTTATTTTAGTTTAAATTTTTCCATTACATATTAGCAACATTAACTGAGGGGGTTCAATTATGAATATAAAAGCACCGAGAGGAACACAAGATTTATTGCCTGAAACAACAGAAAGATGGCAGCATGTCGAAGAGAAATTTATTGAATTATGCAGAAGGTTTAATTATCAAGAAATTCGTACACCTATTTTTGAGCATACAGAGCTATTCCAGCGAGGTGTTGGTGATTCAACAGATATTGTTCAAAAGGAAATGTACACTTTCACAGATCGTGGCGATCGAAGTATTACACTACGGCCTGAAGGAACGGCTTCTGTAGTACGAGCATTTGTAGAGCACAAGTTATATGGTATTCCTAAACAGCCTACGAAGTTATATTATTCAGGCCCAATGTTTCGCTATGAAAGACCACAACAAGGTAGAATGCGTCAGTTTGTTCAATTTGGGGTTGAAGCACTGGGTAGTGAAGATCCGGCTATTGACGCAGAAGTTATATCATTAGCCATGAGTCTCTATCAAGAATTAGGGTTAAAATCGTTAAAACTAGTCATTAACAGTCTAGGAGACTCATCCAGTCGAGAAAGTCATCGAGCCGCATTAGTTAATCACTTTCAACCATACAAAGAAGAGCTTTGCAATGACTGTCAGCTAAGACTGCAACAAAATCCGCTTCGAATTTTAGACTGTAAAAAGGATAGAAATCATCCTGCTATGGAAACAGCACCATCTATTTTAGATCATTTAAATGAACAATCCGCTACCTACTTTTCGAATGTTCAAAACCACCTGGATCGTATGGGGATTGACTATGTGGTAGATAAAAATCTAGTTCGCGGGCTCGATTATTATAACCACACTGCATTTGAAATAATGAGTGATGCAGAAGGTTTTGGTTCTATCACTACCTTATCCGGGGGTGGAAGATATAACGGACTTGTTGAAGATTTAGGTGGTCCACAGACGCCAGGTATTGGATTTGCACTTAGTGTAGAACGTTTATTAATGGCTATAGAAGCAGAAGGTGTACAGTTACCTATTGAATCCAATGTGGATTGCTACTTTGTTTCGTTGGGACAAAGAGCAAGCGATGAAGCAGTTCGGCTTACTTATGAATTAAGAAAAGCCGGAGTTCAGGTTGATAAAGACTACCAAGATAAAAAATTCAAAGCACAATTTAAAGCCGCTGATCGATTAAATTCAAAATATGTAGTGGTCCTTGGTGAAGATGAATTAGCAAATAATATCGTGAACATCAAAGAAATGGAAACAGGTGAACAGGTAGAGGTAGCTATCAATGAATTAGTTCCATACTTGCAAAAAAAGCTACAGGGGGAAAAGTAAATGGCACATAAGCGGAATTTAGCCGGAATGTTGAGAAAAGAGAATGTTGGTGAAAAGCTAAAACTGATCGGTTGGGTGCAAAAAAGACGTGACTTAGGAGGACTGATCTTTATTGATCTTCGCGATCGGTCAGGTCTCGTTCAAATTGTGTTCAACCCTGAAGTTTCTGAAGAAGCACTTCAAATAGCTGAGAATGTTCGAAGTGAATACGTTATTGAGGTTTTTGGTGAAGTCATTACAAGGGATGAGTCCACAATAAATCCCAAATTGAGCACAGGTGAAATTGAAGTTATTGTAGAAGATATTCAGGTTATTAATACGTCAAAAAATCCTCCGTTCCAAATTGAAGCTGATTCAGATGTTGCAGAGGATTTACGGTTGAAATATCGTTATTTAGATTTACGTCGGGAACCGCTACAAAACACATTCAAGCTAAGACACAAAGCTACACAAGCGATTCGTAACTTTTTAAATGAAGAAGAGTTTTTAGATATGGAGACACCAATGCTAACAAAAAGTACCCCTGAAGGTGCAAGAGACTACTTAGTTCCAAGTAGAGTGCATCCGGGTCACTTTTATGCATTACCACAATCACCTCAATTGTTTAAGCAGCTGTTAATGATTTCTGGATTCGAACGCTACTATCAATTTGCCCGTTGTTTTAGAGATGAAGATTTACGAGCAGATCGTCAGCCAGAATTCACACAAATTGATATAGAAACGTCCTTTTTAACTAGTGATGAGATTATGGAAATGACAGAGCGAATGATGAAACGGGTGATGAAGGAAGTAAAGGATTTGGATGTTACGATTCCTTTTCAACGAATGAGTTATGATGAAGCAATGGAGCGTTTTGGTTCGGATAAGCCAGATACAAGATTTGGTTTAGAATTAGTTAACCTTTCTGAAGTAGTTAAAGATTCAGCGTTTAAAGTGTTCAGTGGTGCTGTCGCATCCGGTGGGAAAGTAAGTGCGATAAATGTAAAGGGAGAAGCAGATCAATTCTCGAGAAAAGATATTGACGCATTAACTGATTATGTAAAAATATATGGAGCAAAAGGTCTTGCCTGGTTAAAAGCAGAAGAGAATGAACTGAAGGGACCTATTGCTAAGTTTTTGAATGAAGAAGAAGTGGTTGAAATAAAAAATCTTCTAGAGGTTACTAATGGAGATCTTCTTTTATTTGTCGCTGACAAGACGAATGTAGTTTATGATAGCTTAGGTGCTTTAAGGCTTAAATTGGGGAAAGAACTACAATTAATTGATGAGTCTAAATTTAACTTTTTATGGATAACAGATTGGCCACTTTTAGAATATGATGAAGAGGCTGGTCGGTACTTTGCAGCTCATCATCCGTTTACGATGCCAGTAGTAGATGATATGGAGAAGTTAAAGACAAATCCTGGAGATGTAAAAGCCCAAGCTTATGATCTTGTTCTAAATGGTTATGAATTGGGCGGTGGATCGCTTCGTATTTATCAAAAGGATATGCAAATGAAAATGTTTGAAGTACTAGGATTTACAGAGGAGGAAGCACAAGAACAGTTTGGTTTCTTGTTAGAAGCACTAGAATTTGGTGCGCCACCTCATGGAGGAATCGCTCTTGGGTTTGATCGACTTATTATGTTACTGGCTGGTCGAAGCAATCTTAGAGATACCATCTTATTTCCGAAAACAGCTTCGGCATCAGATCCACTAACAGAGGCACCTGGTGCAGTGAGTGATAGTCAGTTAGAGGAACTAAACCTACTGTTAAAGAAAAAAGATATAGAATAATTTTGTAACATAATTGCAATATTCCTGTTGCTTGATAATGCGATTTTTCTGTGATATTATCAAAGTACAGAAGGTTAATACTTTGCTAATCCTGATGTGTCCGTCTTACAATTGACGTTTTGACCGAACATCTAAAACATAGGGAGCCTGAAGTTTCTATGTGGCGTGCAAGCCTCATTACTTACTAATGAGAGGAAGCATAAAACATAGAACAGGGCACCCACCTGCCAAGAGCGGGATCAAAACTCATCAAAAGGACGGCACAATTGGGATTAGCGCATACATAATTTAAGCCCTTAAAGATCTAAATCATCTTTAAGGGCTTTTTACTCGTAGGAAATAGAAGGATGTTTTCTTCAAAATCTAAAGACTTAAAGTTATTAATTAGAGCTTAGAA
This sequence comes from Aquibacillus albus, assembly GCF_016908325.1. Classification (GTDB taxonomy): domain Bacteria; phylum Bacillota; class Bacilli; order Bacillales; family Amphibacillaceae; genus Aquibacillus_A; species Aquibacillus_A albus. Next base: position 27,817 of record NZ_JAFBDR010000001.1, read on the forward strand.
GATAACACCTTCTATACTTTTTTAACGAACTAATTAATGGGTTCGCCACGTCCAGCTACAGCGGTTCAGTCTAGTCCTTACGTCGCTAAACAGGGATTGCGCTTTTGTTCCTACAACTATAACTATCTAGCAACTTGTTCTAAATTTCCGTTTTTTTCCATTCTGAATGCTGGGGTAGACATGTTTTCATCTTCATCGAATACCACCATTTTTCTTGCTCTATCCATAATATTAATTAATACTTGATAGTCTTCTTGTATCGTTTTAAGTTGCTCTTGCAATTGTGTATTTTTTTTCAATAGTGACTCATTTTCTTCACGAAGTTTCTCATTATCTAAAGTCATTTGTTCTAGACTAAATTTAGATTGGCTTGATTCATGATATTCTTTTTTAAGAGAATACAAATAGTCTATTACTGTGTCTAAATTTAATGCTTGATTTCTAGTAGTCGCATTGTTATCAGAATGATTCATTTGTGATGAATTTTCTGTTACAGCATTTTCCTTTAACATATTAACTTCTGAATTTTCTTCGTAATATTTAGCTGAGCTAGTTGTTGTTGTTTGTGGTTGCTGTAGTGCTTTTTGTTCTCTAGCTTGTGCACGTTTCTTTTCTTTCCGTTGTCTTTTGGCAATGGCCACTGCTTGCTCATATCGTTGTCTTACTTCAGCATTCCAACGGAAACCACATGCAGCTGATGTCCTATTTAATTTGTCACCTACTTCTTCGAAAGCATTTAATTGTGTACTACCTTCTCTGATGTGACGTAGCACCGTTTCTGCTAATAACAAATCATCCTCATGAGACCATGCGTCTTGTCTAACTTTTACCAAAGCGTTACACTCCTTTTTCTTTTTTAGGTATCTACTGTTTGTCTATAAAATTTAATCTTAACAATCTCATAGAAATAGTTTGGTATTTTTGTAATTAGCTTTACCTAAAAGAAAGGAATTTATACGCTTATTTTTAGTCATTTATTTTTTATTTTGTTATTTTGTCATATATTTGCTTTAAGGAGCTTTCGAATTTACTTGTACTTTTGGGGTGAAAATACTGCTTATGCTTAAGTACATCGGGTAAATATTGTTGATCTACCCAGCCACTTTCGTAATTATGTGGATACTTATATTCCACACCTCTTCCAAGGTTCTTAGCGCCTTTGTAATGGGCATCTTTTAGATGAAGTGGTATTTCACCACTATTACCATTTCTTATATCTGCTAAAGCCTCGTCTAGTGCTGAATATGCAGTGTTTGATTTGGGAGATAAACATAACTCTACAATAGCTACTGATAAAGGAATTCTCGCTTCTGGAAATCCTACTCTTTCAGCTGCCTCAACAGCAGCTAAAGCCCTTGGTCCAGCCTGGGGATTGGCAATTCCGATATCTTCGTATGCACATACAATCATTCTTCGTGCTATACTATCTAAGTCGCCAGCTTCAATTAACCTGCCCAAATAATGGAGGGCAGCATTAACATCACTACCTCGAATCGATTTCTGAAAGGCGGAGAGCACGTCGTAATGGGCATCACCGTTCTTGTCATGCGAAAAACTCTTCTTTTGCATACATTCTTCTGCTACTTCTAGGTCAATTTCAATAATCTTACTATTATCACTAGGAGTTGAATATACTGCTAATTCCAATCCATTTAATGCTGCGCGTAAATCACCATTGGCAGACTTAGAAAAGTGATCTAACGCATCACCCGTCATTTTTACTTCCATATCACCAAGGCCATTTTTCTCATCCTTTAGTGCCCTTTTAATCGCTTGCTTTATATGATTATCCTCTAATCGATATAATTCAAAAAGATGTGTTCTACTTCGAATAGCAGGATTGATAGAGTGATAAGGGTTACTAGTTGTACAGCCAATTAAAGTTACTAGGTTGCTTTCTACATGTGGAAGTAAAAAATCTTGTTTTGCTTTATCTAATCGATGGACCTCATCCAATATCAATACAAATTGACCATGCATTTTTGCCTCTTCTACAGCAATTTCCATATCTTTCTTCCTATCTATTACTGCATTTAGCATTTTGTATGGGATTTGTAAACTTTTTGCTAACGCAATGGCCATGGATGTTTTACCTGTTCCTGGAGGTCCGAAAAGAATCATGGAAGCAAGTCTTTGTGCCTCTATCATTCTCCTAATCATTTTTCCTTTTCCAACGAGATGCTCTTGTCCTATTATTTCATCAATGTTTTTTGGGCGCATTCGAAAAGCTAATGGCTTTTGGTTCACGTTATAGTTCTCCTTTTCAATAAGAAAATATAAATTTAAAAGTGTTCTAAAGTAAATATAATTGACTTTTTTAAAGCCCTCTTATAGAATAACTCTTCATTATTTAATGAACGATAGATTTTTCTTTTAGGGTACTCGTAACCTTTTAAAAATGCAAGAACTACGATATTCATGCTATAATATCGTTTGGTAATAACTAACTTTATTCAGAATCTTAAGCAACTAAAAGAGGGGAATTACTTGAAAGTCATACGCAAACGAGAAGTTATTTTCAACTGGATTTTTTTTATCACCGGATTATTGTTATTGGCCTTAGGGCTAGCTTTAACGATTAAAGCAAACCATTTAGGAATAAGTCCTTGGGAAGTTTTTCATTATGGACTTCACCTACAATTTGGGCTAACGATAGGAACATGGTCAATACTTGCTGGTTTTACCATTGTATTAATGACAGCAGCAATTACCAAATCTTTCCCTAGGTTAGGTACTTATTTAAATATGCTATTTGTTGGAGTATTTATTGATTTCTTCAACTGGATCCTTCCAAATACAAGTGATCTATGGATGGAATTAATACTATTATTATTAGGAATTGTTATTTCAGCAATTGGAATTGGTTTTTATGTAGCACCTAATCTTGGTGCAGGACCTAGAGATACTGTCATGCTTAACCTAAGCAAGCAATTTGGTTGGAAAGTGTCCTATGTACGTAATGGCATTGAACTAGTTGTTTGTTTACTTGGTTGGGCTTTAGGGGGACCTGTTGGTATTGGAACGATTATTATTGTTTTATCTTTAGGTACTTGTGTCGGCTATGCAATTCCTTATGCCGAAAACTTTTTAAACTTTTTCATTAAAAGAGGTGATAAGTATGAAAATATCAACCAAGGGACGTTACGGATTAACCATTATGATTGAATTGGCAAAGAACGCAGGAAAAGGACCTGTATCTTTAAAGACAATTGCACAAGATAATGGACTTTCTGAGCATTATTTGGAACAATTAGTTGCTCCATTACGGAATGCAAGTCTAGTGAGGAGTATTCGTGGTGCTTACGGCGGTTACATTTTAGCAAAAGATTCGAAAGATATTACTGCTGGTGATATTATTCGAATATTAGAAGGTCCTATCACACCTGTTGAGGGTATAGAGGATGAGGATCCGGCAAAACAGCAATTGTGGATTCGGGTTAGAGATGCAGTTAAAAATGTTCTTGATACGACTACTTTGGATGACTTAAAAAATTATGGGGATGATGATAGTCAGGAGCCTCATATGTTTTACATTTGATGAAAGGAGGATAAAAGTTGCAACCGATATATTTAGATCATGCTGCAACGACACCGGTTCACCCAGAAGTAATTCAGGATATGGTACCAGTTTTAGAAGAAGTCTATGGAAATCCTTCTAGTGTTCATCATTTTGGTCGTAAAGCACGTCAAATACTGGATGAATGTAGACGGATAGCTGCAAATAGTATTGGAGCAAATGAAAAAGATATTGTTTTTACTAGCGGGGGGACAGAAGCAGATAATTTAGCGTTAATAGGTGTTGCACGAGCAAATCAACATAAAGGAAAACATATTATTACATCTTCCATTGAGCATCACGCAGTCTTACATGCTGCTGAATATCTTGAGAAAAATGGCTTTCATGTCACTTATTTACCTGTTACAGAGAATGGAAAAGTAAGGGTACAAGATCTAGAATCGGCTTTGACAGATGAAACCATTCTTGTCTCCATAATGGCAGTTAATAATGAAACTGGTATGAAACAACCAATTAAAGAAATTGGAAATGCTGTTAGAGATCATCAAGCATATTTTCATACTGATGCAGTTCAAGCGTACGGAATGATTGATTTGGATGTAAATGAACTTGAAGTCGATTTATTGTCTGTTTCCTCACACAAAATATACGGTCCAAAAGGTGTTGGGTTCTTATATGTGAGGGAAGGACTGAACATAGAGTCCAGCCAGCACGGTGGGCAGCAGGAAAGAAAACGGCGACCGGGAACTGAAAATGTTGCAGGTATAAAAGGATTCATTCGAGCTATTGAATTGGTTGAACAGGAAAAGAAGGATAGAGCTAATACCTATCAAACATATAAAGATCAATTTATAAGCATATTAAAAAAAGAAGGAATAGACTTTACAGTAAATGGTGATATACAACAATTGATGCCTTCCATTCTTAATATAAGTTTTCCAGGAACAAATGTTGAGTCACTTCTTGTGAATTTTGATTTGTCAGGAATTGCTGCATCAAGTGGGAGTGCCTGTACAGCAGGATCGGTAGAACCTTCCCATGTCCTATCAGCTATGTATGGTGCTGAAAATGATAGAACGGTTAATTCTATTCGTTTTAGCTTTGGGTTGGCTAATGACGAAACAAATGTGCAAGAAGCGGCTTTAAGAGTTGCTTCAATCGTTAAAAGGTTAGTAAAATAACTAGAAATGTAATGGATTGTAAAAAAGGTGGTGAACAACATGAAGGAAAAAAAAGATACTCGAGTCGTTGTCGGTATGAGTGGTGGTGTTGATTCTTCTGTGGCGGCGCTATTATTAAAACAACAGGGTTATGACGTAGTCGGTATATTTATGAAAAACTGGGATGATACAGATGAAAATGGGGTTTGTACAGCAACAGAAGACTTTGATGATGTTGTTCGCGTTTGTAACCAGCTCGATATTCCATATTATGCAGTCAATTTTGAAAAGCAATATTGGGATAAGGTATTTCAGTATTTTCTTGATGAATACAAAGCAGGTAGAACTCCGAACCCTGATGTCATGTGTAATAAGGAAATTAAATTCAAAGCCTTCCTTGAACATGCCTTGTCTTTAGGTGCAGATTACTTGGCAACTGGTCATTATGCTCAAGTAAGAAAAGTTGGTGAACAATATCAAATGCTCCGTGGTGTGGATGATAATAAAGATCAAACTTACTTTTTGAACCAATTAGATCAAGATGTCTTGTCTAAAGTAATGTTCCCTTTAGGGCATTTACCTAAGAAAGAAGTTCGGAATATAGCGGCAGAAAACAATCTGGCAACTGCTCATAAAAAGGATAGTACAGGAATTTGTTTTATCGGTGAACGTAACTTTAAAGAATTTTTAAGTGAATATTTACCTGCTCAGCCTGGTAAAATGAAAACACTTAGTGGTCTGGAAAAAGGCAGACATGATGGCTTAATGTATTATACCATTGGTCAGCGACAGGGGCTTGGTATTGGTGGAGCTGGCGATCCTTGGTTTGTTGTTGGTAAAAACCTAGATGAAAATGTATTGTATGTGGAGCAAGGATTTCACAATGACTACTTATACTCTGATGGTTTAGTTGCTACAGAGATGAATTGGATAAATGATAACCCTCTGACGAAACCGATGGATTGTACGGCGAAATTTAGATATCGACAAAACGATAGCAAAGTAACAGTGACCCCAATTTCTAATGATAAAGTAGAAGTCACATTCCATGAACCTGAACGAGCGATTACACCTGGGCAGGCAGTTGTTCTTTATGAAGGTGAGGTTTGTTTAGGGGGAGGAACGATTGATGACATTATTAAAAATAAAACTTTTATTGACTATGTAGGATAAGATCCTTTTCTAGATATTGGTTAAAAAAGTTAAGGGAATCCCCTTGGTTATCTTGTTAAACAACTTTATGAAAGATTCTGGACAGACAAACAGGGGTATCCCATCGTCTGTCCTCTTTTGGTTAGACCGTATTCTCTGTTGCTTTTTATTACACAGTTGACACATAATGCGACATAACCTTTGCATGGAATTACTTTAATACACTCTTTTTGAATCGGGTGCAATAACCGCTTCGGCAGAATACTTCGCTTTCCGCGGGCACGGCCTCAGCCTCCTCAGAAGCACAGAACGCTTCTTGCGGGGTCTTCGGACACGTGCTGTTCCCGCAGGAGTCTACGTATTCTGCCTACGCTGATATTGAAAATTTCTCAATATAAACGATAATTGCTTGTTAAAAAGCAACTATAAAAAGTTCATTAAAAAGTACTATGGATAGCAATTAGACAATTTTATTACCTAAATAAGAAAAAATCCAGCTGTGGAAAAATGCGAGACTCCTGCGGGAAAAGCAAATGGTTTTCGGTGGGGCGAGTAATCGCAGTCCCAACAGGTGAAGACCCCGCAGTGAGCGCTCTTTGCTCACGAGGAGGCTGAGGCGTTGCCCGCGGAAAGCGAGTGTTTTTCCACAGCGGTGGACAGCACTTTTTATATAATTATTTTTGTGTCGCATTAATCTGTTACTGCGCAGTACGTTTTTGGCAAAAAAAGCAACAATTATTTAGAAAACAATCTTTGGTTAAATAACAAATTAGACAGAAATGGGTGTGAGTAGATATGACTGAGCAAAATAAAGGTGTACAATATATGAAAGAAGGAAAGTTGGAAGAAGCGGCTAAATTTTTCACGGATGAAATTGAAAAGAATCCTAGTGAACCTATTGGTTACATAAACTTTGGTAATTTATTATTACATATGAATGATAAAGAGCGAGCCGAAAGATTTTATCAAAAAGCAATAGATTTGGATCCGAATGCAGCGACAGCCTATTATGGGTTAGGAAATGTTTATTATGAAGAAGAAAATTATAAAGAAGCCCAAGAGAAATTTGAAAAATCAATTAAACTTGGACTTGATGAAGGTGATGCTTATTTCATGTTAGGGATGACCTTTCAACATCAAGAACAGCAGAAATTAGCATTACCATACCTTCAGCGTGCATCTGAGTTAAGCCCTGATGATGAATCTATCCTATTCCAATATGGTTTAGCATTAGCACAAACCAATCAGATTGATTTAGCGCAACAAAAGTTTTCCACTGTGCTTACGATAAATCCAAAGCATAGTGATGCACATTATAATATGGGTGTAACATACTTGTATCAAGAAAAAGTAACAGAAGCATTGGATCATTTTTCTGAAGCAATCAAAATCCAGCCAGACCATTTACTAGCAGCTAATGGAAAAGCAAAGATAGAAGAAATGCTTAACGAACAAAAAAAGAACGATTGATAACCAGTGGGTGGATTAATCACAATTTATATGGTGTTTTTTTATCGGAAGGAGAATAAGGCGATGGAAGAAAAACAAAATGTTAGCGAAAGGGGATATATTAAGGGGGAATTAATGCACACCATTTTTGTGAATGAAGTTGAGCATTTTTCCATTGCCAAAATAAAAATCATCGAAACGAATGAAGCTATAGAAGAAAATGAGGTAGTTATTAAAGGGTATATTTCAACACTTAATCCCAGTGAAATGTACTTATTTTATGGAGAATTTCAAGAGCATAAAAGGTTCGGTAAACAATACCAGGTTGAACAGTATCAACGGTTTATACCTAGTACAAGAGAAGGACTGATTACTTACTTATCAAGTGATTTGTTTTATGGTATAGGAAAGAAGACGGCAGAGAAAATCATCGATCGTCTCGGTGAATCAGCAGTGTCCAAGATTTTAGAGGATTCAAGTGTTCTAGATCATATACCAGGATTAACAAAGGATCGAGCAAAGCAATTAACGGAAACGTTAAAGGAAAATCAGGGGTTTGAACATATCGTCATTCAGCTTTCTCAATATGGAATTGGTTTGAAAATGGCACAAAAAATTTACGAGAAATATAAAGAAGAGGCTCTTGAGTTGTTACAAACAAACCCGTATCAATTTGTTTTAGATATTGAAGGGTTTGGATTTCAACGTGCGGATGAAGTGGCTAAACGAAATAACCTTGCAATGAATCATCCAAGTCGGATCCAAGCTGCATGTATATATACGCTTCAACAAAGTGTGCAAGAAGGCCATGTATTTGTCCCAGTAACGAAACAAGTTGAAATGGTTGATTATTTAATAAATGGAAAAGCATTCTCTATTTTTGAAGAGGATATTTCCCGAGAAATAGATGAATTAAATAAGAAAAAACAAGTAATAGTCGTTGAAGAAAATGCCTACTTACCCTCTTTGTTTTATGCTGAAAGTGGTTTTTGTACACAAATTGTAAGAATCATGGAAGGTCAGATTAAACATTCTGTAGCTGATGCGGAGTTATTGAGAATCGTTGGAGACATCGAAGAAGAGGAATCATTGAGTTATGGAAGAGAGCAATATACTGCAATCGAACAAGCACTTCGTTCAAAATTGATGATACTAACTGGTGGGCCTGGTACTGGTAAAACGACAGTAATTAAAGGTATTCTTAGAGCCTTTGGACAAATTCATGAGTTATCGTTGGATCCAGATGATTATGATAATAAATCTGATTATCCTTTTGTCCTTACTGCTCCAACTGGTAGAGCGGCAAAACGAATGAAAGAATCTACTGGCTTACCTGCTGTGACTATTCATCGTTTGTTAGGTTGGAATGGTCAGGAATCGTTTGAAATGGATGAAGATAATCAATTGGGTGGAAAGTTTTTAATCATTGATGAATTTTCAATGGTTGACATTTGGCTAGCTAATCAGCTTTTTAAGGCAATCCCAACAGATATGCAGGTATTAATTGTTGGCGATGAGGATCAATTACCCTCTGTTGGTCCGGGGCAGGTGTTATCCGATTTATTGGAAAGTGGTAAAGTTCCCGCTGTCAAATTAGAGGAAGTATATCGGCAAAAAGAAGGATCTAAAATTATTCAATTAGCACATGAAATCAAACAAAATCAATGTACGATTGATTCGTTGGAAAAGGATTCTGACTTTAATTTTATTCCGTGTGGGGAACATCAGGTAATAGAAGTCATTATTCAAATTGTTGAAAGAGCCTTTCAGAGAGGTGTAGATATAAGAGATTTGCAAGTGCTAGCTCCAATGTATCGATCACAAGCAGGTATTTTAAAAATTAATGAAGAAATACAGAAGCTTGTTAATCCGAAAAATAAGCAAAAGCGGGAAATGCGAACGAAAGATTTTGTTTTTCGTACGGGTGATAAAGTTATTCAGCTTGTTAATCAACCAGAGGATGGAGTATTTAATGGTGATATTGGAGAAATAGTTGCCATTTATCAAGAAGATGAAGGGCAAAATCAATCAGAACAAGTAGTTGTTTCGTTTGAAGACAGAGAAGTGGCATATGAGCGAAAAAATTTGAACAATTTAATGCACGCATATTGTACCTCCATTCATAAGTCCCAAGGAAGTGAGTTTCCAATTGTTATTTTACCTGTAGTGGCAGGATATCGTAGGATGTTAAGAAAAAACTTGCTTTATACTGCAATAACTCGCTCAAAAAAATCCCTATTGTTATGTGGTAATAAACAAGCATTTTTACAAGGTGTTCGGGAAGAAGATACGAATAAACGGTACACTACGCTAGTTGAAATGTTACAAGAGATAGTTACTCAATCCAATTTTATTGAGGAGCAGGAGCAGAATGAAAAGGAAGAAATTTCACCTTATGATTTTCTCTAATCAACACCAACTTTAACACAGCCATACGTTAAAAAGTATCAGTTAATGTATAATATGTGGAAATTTAGGAAATACTTGTAGTAACTTTAAGAAAACGTTAAGGAGTTGCTACAGTATGCGTTGTCCTAATTGTAGAGGAAAAGATATTGGGAAAATTGGAAACCAGCAATATTATTGCTGGAATTGTTTTATTGAGCTAACTGTTTCCGAAAATGTTTTTCAAGTTCATGAAGTAGAACAGGATGGTTCACTAAGCTCGTTAGATGATATCTTTTCAGAAGAAGAGCGAAAACTCCAATGGTAAATCGCTTACTGCAATTGTATCATCTATGGTAGGATTGGGAGAGTGCATTATTTATCGATGTACAAGAAACCGAATTGTAAAGCTGGGGAATTTGATGAACGAATGCCCGATTAAGCGTACTCGGAAAATCAGTAAGGAATCCCATTACGTTTAACGAATAAAGGAACCCTTGTCAGCAATTACACGTTGACAGGGGTTCTCTAGTCTGAATGGTTCTATAAATAATCGCAATAATCTGTGTTAGGGGCATCTAGTAGATATGTTTAATCAGAAAAAGTCGATACGAATACTTTATTGGATATTAATAGGTATATTAGCGTTTTTGTTTCTATATTTATTAACGATTTTATTCCCTTTTTATCGTTCCTTTTTTTCTATTTTATTTCGAATCTTAACACCTTTTATTGTTGCTGGTCTTATCGCTTATTTACTTCATCCAGTTGTTGAAAAATTACATGAATATAATTTCCCTAGATGGCTAGCAATCCTGCTGATTTATTTTCTATTCTTTGGTGGTGTTGGCTATATTATCTATCATACCTATCCATCTGTTGTTCAACAAATTAGGGATTTAAACGAAAACCTACCACAATTCATGGATACTTATCGATCGACCGTTTACAGTATGTATGAGAATACCTCTTTTTTACCAGAGACTGTTCATGATAGGATGGATGAATTTTTTCATGATATGGAAGAAATGATAGGTAATATGCTTACGGATAGCGTACGATATCTTACTAAATTAATGGATATTATTATTATCCTTGCAGTGATTCCTGTATTAGTTTTTTATATGTTAAAAGATTTCGATTTAATCAAGTCTTCTCTTTGGAAGTTAACACCAAAAAAGTATCGAGACGAAGGCAAGACATTAATCGTTGATATCGATAACAGTTTAGGTAATTATATACGTGGTCAATTAATTGTTTGTTTCTTTGTTGGTTTAACTACTTACGGAATTTTATGGTTTATCGATATGAAGTATCCACTCGTATTAGCGATTGTAATGGCTATTACAAATATAATTCCGTATTTTGGACCTATTCTTGGTGCTATTCCAGCTGTTATTATTGCTTTTACTATTTCAATTAAGATGGTAGTTTATGTAATTATTGCCGTTTTTGTTGTACAAATTATTGAAGGAAACTTGCTATCTCCTTTTATTGTTGGGAAAAGTATAGATATTCATCCAATACTTATTATTTTTGCGTTATTAGTAGGTGGAGAAATAGGGGGAGTAATTGGAATGATTATTGCTGTACCATTACTTTCTATTTTAAAAGTTATTGTAAGTCATACGAAGTCATTTCACTATAGTGATTGACAAACCGCAAAATGTTCACTATAATATCGAACGATAGTAACCAAATATTTACGAAAACACTGACGATCATTAGTACGTGACAGACCATCTGACTTGTTGTGCTGTTTAATAGCCACAACAGAGGGAAGAGAGGAATTTCCAAGGGCTGAAAGAAATTCTAGGTGAAGGGTCATGGAAGCTAGTTCTGAGCGCGGATAAAAGTCCGACGGAGACGCACCGTTATGGCGTTTGAGGTGATGGACAAATATGTGTCCGTAATCAGGGTGGTACCGCGAAACTAACTCTCGTCCCTGCTATCATAGCAGCAGGACGGGAGTTTTTTATATTTCAGGCCTTGGAGTCGCTAATGAAATACTAAGTTTCCCTGCAATGTATTGCTTTTACCATAAGGTTGTATAAAACTCAATAAAAGGAATCATTATCAATCATTTCTAGGAGGGTAATAAGAGTGAAACAATTAACTTCAGCACAAGTAAGACAAATGTTTTTAGATTATTTTAAAGAGAAAGGACACCGTGTCGAACCGAGTGCATCCTTAGTTCCGCATGAAGATCCGACATTACTTTGGATCAATAGTGGTGTTGCGACTTTAAAGAAGTATTTTGATGGAAGAGTAATACCAGATAACCCAAGAATTGTAAATGCCCAAAAATCAATTCGTACAAATGATATTGAAAACGTTGGCTACACTGCTAGACATCATACGTTTTTTGAAATGCTCGGTAACTTTTCTATTGGTGATTATTTTAAAGAAGAAGCAATTGAATTTGCTTGGGAATTTTTAACGAGTGAGAAGTGGATTGGATTTGAGAAAGAACGATTGTCCGTAACTGTTCATCCAGAAGATGATGAAGCATATTATTTATGGCGAGATAAAATTAAATTACCTGAAGAAAGAATCATCCGGTTAGAAGAAAATTTTTGGGATATTGGGGAAGGTCCTAGTGGTCCAAATACGGAAATTTTTTATGACCGCGGTGAACAATATGGCAATGATCCGAATGATCCTGAACTTTATCCTGGTGGAGAGAATGAGCGTTATCTAGAAATATGGAATTTAGTGTTTTCACAGTTCAACCATAATCCAGATGATACTTATACACCGTTACCAAAGAAAAATATTGATACTGGTATGGGATTAGAAAGAATGGTGTGCGTAATTCAAGATACACCAACAAACTTTGAAACAGATTTATTTTTACCAATTATAAATGAGGTTGAAAAGATTTCGTCTGTTAAATATGGTGAAAAAACTGACCTAGATGTTGCCTTTAAAGTTATTGCTGACCATATTCGTACGGTAACATTCGCAGTCAGTGATGGTGCACTTCCATCTAACGAGGGTCGTGGGTATGTTTTAAGAAGGTTACTAAGGAGAGCGGTTCGCTATGCAAAGCAAATTGGTATTGATCAGCCGTTTATGTATCGTTTAGTACCGACAGTTGGACAAATTATGAAAGAGTTTTATCCTGAAGTAACTAGTAAAACAGATTTTATTGAAAATGTGATTAAAACTGAGGAGGAGCGCTTTCATGAAACCCTTCATGAAGGTTTAACGATATTATCTGATATCATTGAAAGGGAAAAGCAAAAAGGAAGTAATGTTTTTCCGGGAGAAGAAGTATTTAGACTCTATGACACGTATGGGTTTCCTAAAGAATTAACAGAAGAGTACATTCAAGAAGCTGGGTTTCGTATGGACCAAACTGGTTTTGAGCAGGAGATGAAAAAACAGCGTGAGCGTGCTCGTCAAGCTCGTCAAAAAGTAGACTCTATGCAAATTCAAGAGGGTGTGCTAAGTGAAGTGAATGTATCGAGTGAGTTTGTTGGTTATGATTCATTAGAATCGAAAACCGTATTAGTTGAAATAGTGAAAGATAAAGCATTTAGTAATGCAGCAAATAGAGGGGAAGAAGCCTATATTATTTTAGAGGATACTCCTTTTTATGCGGAAAGCGGTGGTCAAATTGCTGATAGAGGTTTCATTTATACAGAAACAGCTACAGCTGAGGTATTAGATGTTCAAAAAGCACCTAAGGGCCAGCATTTACACCGAATTCATGTAAAGGAAGGCACTTTCAATAAAGGGGATGCTGTACATGCAATTGTGGATCGAGAATCTCGTACGCAAGTGATAAAAAATCACACAGCTACCCATTTACTTCATCAAGCATTGAAGGACGTATTAGGCGATCATGTAAACCAAGCAGGTTCACTTGTTGCTTCTGACCGTCTTCGATTTGATTTTTCACATTTTGGTTCCATCAGTGAGGAAGAATTAAACAAAATTGAAGCAATAGTGAATGAAAAAATTTGGTCTACCATACCTGTTATAGTAAATCATCATCAGCTGGAAGAGGCGAAAGAGATGGGAGCAATGGCATTATTTGGAGAAAAATATGGAGATGTCGTAAGAGTTGTAAAGGTAGGAGACTATAGTATTGAACTATGTGGAGGCTGTCATGTGGTCAATACTGCAGAAATAGGATTATTTAAAATAACTTCTGAAACTGGTATTGGAGCTGGTACAAGAAGAATTGAGGCTTCTACTGGCAAAGGTGCTTATCAATATTTATCAAATAAACAAAAACTGTTAAGTGATGCAGCAAAGCTTTTAAAAGTTGCGGAAGAAAAAGTTCCAAGTAGAATTGAAGGATTATATCAAGAACAAAGAGAATTACAAAAGGAAAAAGAATCATTAAGTGCGAAACTATCCAATTTGGAGGCATCGTCTATTTTAGATGATGTACAAGATATAAACGGTGTTAAACTCCTATCTAAACAAGTAGATGTACAAGATATGAATCAATTACGTAACATGGTAGATGAATTAAAACAAAAAATAGAATCGGGTATCATATTGCTCGGTGCAGTTAACAATGGAAAGGTACAACTAGCTGCAGGAATAACAAAAGACTTGGTAGAACGTGGTTTTCATGCAGGTAACTTAATTAAAGAGACAGCATCACGCTGTGGTGGCGGTGGTGGTGGTCGACCAGATATGGCTCAAGCCGGTGGCAAAAACCCTAAACAATTGCCTGAAGCATTAGCACACGCCGAAAATTATGTTACTTCTCAATCATAGTTTGTAAAATACTACCTATAAAAGCTATAATAGGAAATAGATAGAAGAAATAGTGAATCGCTAAAATGAAAAGTGGGGTGATTCCATGGAATCAATGGATAGAACAATGAAGTTTAATTTTTCAGACGAACATTTTGATGAAAGTGTAAAAGAAGTATTATTAACCGTCCATGAAGCATTAAGGGAAAAAGGGTACAACCCAATTAATCAAATCGTTGGATATCTGTTATCTGGAGATCCAGCCTATATCCCTCGTCATAATGACGCAAGAAATCTTATTCGAAGAATTGAACGGGACGAACTAATTGAAGAATTAGTCAAATTTTATTTAAATCAGCATAAAGAGGATGAATAATGAAGAAAATAGGGTTAGATGTCGGGCAAAAAACCATTGGGGTTGCCGTAAGTGACGCTTTTGGTTGGACAGCTCAAGGATTAACTACTATTAAATGGGATGAAAATGACATCCATAGTGCAGATGATGAGTTAGCTGCAATTATAAACGAATATGAAGTAAAAGAAGTCGTGGTTGGATTACCCAAGAACATGAATGGATCCATTGGTGAAAGAGGAGAAGCGTGTCAGCGATATGCTAGTTATTTAGAACAAAAGTTTGAGCTGAAAACCGTCTTATGGGACGAGCGTCTAACAACAATGGCTGCTGAACGAATATTAATTGAAGCCGACATGAGTAGAAAAAAAAGAAAAAAAATTATTGATAAAATGGCAGCTGCGATTATATTACAAAGTTATCTTGATGCGAATAAGTAGTTGGAGGTGTTGAAGTGGCGTTAGAGGAAAAAGAACGAATTATTATCCCAGATGAAAATGGTGAGGAACATTTATTTGAAGTTTTGTTTACTTTTGATGTAGACCAAACAGGAAATTCCTATATTGCTGTTGTACCAGTGGAGCAAAAAGATGACGAAGAGGTAGAAGTATTTGCTTTTCGTTATGAAGATCAAACAAACGAAGATGATTTATCCTTATTCCAAATCGAAACAGATGAAGAGTGGGAAATGGTTGAGGAAATGCTGAATACATTAACCGAAGAAGAAACAGATTAAAAGTAGCTTAAAAAAGTCTGATCCTATTAATGGATCAGACTTTTTTCTTTAGCTCTGAAGTCTCTATTCTTTTATATAAGAATCTGATTTTTGACAAATTGCATAAAAATATTAGAAAAATTGACAATTAGTATAGTATAATATATCGGATGAAAGGGGGATATTAAATGTCCACATCGGATAAAAATAATAAAGATAATCACCAAAACAAAAAAGATAAAAAGATAGATAAAAAACCACACGTGTTAGATCGTACATTACAGCGAAGTGAAGAGGCTAGAACAGTACGAAAAATTGTCACTATAGTATTAGTACTGATAACATTAGCGATTGTTTCCGGTGGTGTAACCGGTTATTTATATATTAAATCAGCATTGGAACCGGTCAATCCTGATGATGAAACAACTACAAGTATTGAGATACCTTTAGGATCTTCTACCTCCCAAATTGCAAATATTTTGGAGGAGAACGGGATTATTAAAGACCCTAGGGTATATCGGTTCTATATTAAGTTTAATAATGCTGGACAATTTCAAGCGGGGGAATATCAGCTTTCCCCATCCATGACACTTGGTGAAATTACGGACGCCTTACAAACAGGTAGGGTATATAAAGAACCAGTACTAACTGTAACCATTCCTGAGGGAAAGACAATCGAACAAATCGCTGATTTATATGCAGAAAAAGCAGATGTTGATAAAGAAGCATTTCTAGCCAGGGTAGAAGATAAAACATTTATTAGACAATTAATTGATGCTTACCCAACAATTTTATCGGAAGAAATTTTAAATGAAGATATCCGTACACCACTAGAAGGATATCTTTATGCAGCAACCTATCAATTTTATGAAGAAAATCCAAGTGTAGATACAATCATAAATAAGATGCTAGATAAAACAGAGGACGTTGTTCTAAACTATTATGATCAAATTAGTCAAATGGAGGAATGGACGGTTCATGACGCCATCACAATGGCCTCTTTGGTTGAAAACGAAGCGAGAACGGAGGAGGATCGAAAAATTATTGCAGGTGTATTTTATAATCGATTGGAACAGGGTATGATGCTACAGACAGACCCAACCGTTTTATATGCTTTAGGTGAACATCGAGATCGAGTCTTGTATGAGTACTTAGAAATTGAATCCCCATATAACACGTATCAAATTACTGGTTTACCTGTTGGACCTATTTCTAACTTTAATGAAAATTCTTTAAGAGCTGTTATTGAGCCAGAAGAAACAAACTATATGTATTTTGTAGCTGCAAATGATGGAAACATTTACTATTCTGAAACATATGAAAAGCATCAGGAGTTAGTTGCTAGATATTTAAATAGGGATGCAGTAGAGGCAGAATGAGTTGGGGGGGATAATCATATTCCCCCTTTTTATAAGTACAGTCGGAATTGGGTACACTGCAAGGGAACTTAAAAATTCCTCAATAATTATGTAGTTAGCGGTTTTAAAAATAAATAGAGAGGAGAATAACGGTGGACAAGCAGTTAGAAATGTATCTCACACGGATGCTTCCAAGCAGTGATGAGTGGGTTAGCAAACTGGAGAATTATGCCTACACACATGGTGTCCCGATTATGGAACCATTGGGAATTAACTTTCTCATGCAACTAGTTCGTTTACAAAAACCAACAAACATATTAGAAATTGGAACAGCTATTGGTTATTCTTCACTGCGAATGCTTGAGGCTTGTCCAAGCGCTTCTATTGTTACAGTGGAACGAGATGAGAACCGGTATATGGAAGCAGTAAACAATATAAAAGATTTAAATAAACAAAAGAATATTCATGTCATTCATGGGGATGCGCTAGAAGTGGTTGACCTCGTAGTGGAAAAAGGGCCATATGATTTATTGTTTATTGATGCTGCAAAGGGGCAGTATCAACGTTTTTTCGAGATGTATAGCAAACACTTAACAGAGGATGCCGTCATCATTTCTGATAATGTTTTATTTAAAGGATTAGTTGCTGATCAATCATTAGAAAATGAACGCTTAAGTAAAATAGCTCGTAAAATTAATTCTTATAACGAATGGCTTGTCAATCACCCTGATTATAGGACAACGATTGTACCCATAGGGGATGGTGTAGCAATCAGTGTAAAGCGATGAAACAGACAGAGGGAGTTGTTTTAGATGTCAAATCATAAACCAGTAGTGATTGGTGTTGCCGGTGGTTCGGGATCTGGGAAGACATCTGTTACTCAATCCATATATCAACGATTTTCAGATAAAAGTATTCTTGTAATTGAACAGGATTATTATTATAAGGATCAATCACACGTTCCGTTAGAGGAAAGACTAAATACCAACTATGACCATCCACTTGCTTTTGATAATGAACTACTCGTCTATCATATGCAAGAGTTACAACATCAAAGACCTATACTAAAGCCTGTTTATGATTACAAATTACATACACGATCCGATCAGGTAATACATGTCGATCCCAAAGAAGTCATTATTTTGGAAGGTATTTTAATTTTAGAAGATCCTAGATTACGGGAATTAATGGACATAAAGGTATTTGTAGATACAGATGCTGATGTTCGTATTATTAGAAGATTGATGAGGGATATCAACGAAAGAGGCCGTACCATTGATTCTGTAATAGATCAATATATCAATGTTGTTCGACCAATGCATTTACAGTTTATTGAGCCTACCAAACGATATGCTGACATCATTATTCCTGAAGGTGGTCAAAACCGTGTTGCTATTGACTTAATGGCAACTAAAATTCAAACAATATTAAATAGAAAAGAATCAAATTAATTGTCAAGTTTTTGTTAGTGTTGTGTTCGATTAAACCAAAGCTCCAATGGATACCTAACATTTGTTGCTTTTTTAATCATCACCAATAAAAGTATTGAAAGTTCTGTGAAAATCTGCCATAGTATTGGTTAGTAGTTGTATGTCATCCATTTAATAAAAGTAAAAAGAATGACTATCTTTGATAGAAATAACTGTTGGGATATAAAGGAGTGTTAGGAATGGCTGTTGAAAAAAGCTACTATATGACGCAAGAGGGGAAAGAAAAGTTAGAGAATGAACTACATTATTTAAAAACGGAAAGACGCCAGGAAGTTGTTGAACGTATTAAAATTGCTCGAGGCTTTGGGGATTTATCTGAGAACTCTGAGTATGATGCAGCAAAGGACGAGCAAGCATTTGTTGAATCAAGAATTGCGCAAGTGGAGAACATGATTCGCAATGCAGTTATTATAGAAAATGATAATGAAAATCCAGATATTGTATCTTTAGGAAAATCAGTAACATTTAAGGAACTTCCAGATGGTGATGAAGAAACTTATACTATAGTAGGTAGTGCGGAAGCAGATCCTTTTGAAGGAAAGATTTCAAATGATTCTCCAATAGCAAAAAGTTTATTAGGCCGCCAAATTGGTGAGGAAGTGACTGTTCCAACTCCGGGTGGAGATATGAATGTAAAGATTATAAAAGTAGATTAATACTTATTGTATAGGGTGCTCCTCTTAAAAGTTATCTTTTTAATTACACGATAGTAATTGAAAGTTAACCCGTTTTGGGGAACACCCTTTTAATTGTAACAGACCTGCGTAATACGGCGGGTTTATTTTTGATTGGAAAGGTTGATACTTGAACTGGGAGGTAGAGTGGATGAAAATATCTCGAGTTCAACTATCAGCCTGTTTACTGTTCCTGTTTTTCTGTTTTTTAATATATAAATTAGCAGACATTCAATTAATTTCTACAGAGAATTATGGTCCAAATAATGTGAATTTGTTAGAGGAAAGTGTGGACCAACGTTCAAGCGAGATTATACTTTCAAGTGGAAGAGGTATCATATTAGATCGAAATAAGGAACCATTATCCTACGGAGAAGTGAAGGATATTGTGCTATTTCCTTTTGTCAGTTCTATTGAGTTACCGGAAGATATAGAAAAAATATTATATACCATTGATGTCCAATGGAAGAGTAAATTAGTAAAAGAAAAAGAACCTGTCTATTTATCTCAATTAACTGGTAAAAAAGTTTCTACGGAGCTTTACGATAAAATAAGTAATGCAACCATTCCAGGTTTAGTTGCTATTAAAAGGTCACAGGAAAATGATCCGACTATTGCAGCACATTTAATAGGACTAGTTCGTAACAATCCAGACGAATACTTCGAACGTTATCAAGATTCAATACACTCAAACAAAGATGTTAAACCAATTGGTATATCGGGATTACAAAAGGCATTTGACTCATTATTAATTTCACAACAGGAACAAAGGCTGATGTATCATGTGGATGCTCTTGGTAATCCATTGCTAGGACTTGAGTTAAGGTATCTTGGTTCAGGTGATCATTTTTATCCTGCAAAAATCCGTACGACCATTGACGCAACTATCCAAACGATGATTGAAAATGTTCTTAATAGCCATCAAATGGAAAAGGGCGGTGTAGTATTATTAGATGTAAGCACGAATGAAGTTGTCGCAATGGCTTCAAGACCAAATATGAGGCAAGATCACCCTTATATCAATCATGCAATGAAGAATCAAATGCTGACAGCCCATTTTCCGGGATCTCTTTTTAAAACGGTTGTAGCAGCGGCCGCTATCGAAAATAATAGAGAAAGCTTAGATAAAATATATGATTGCAATAGAAATGTTTATGGTGATGGATCCTCTTCTAGACAATTAGGGGAGCTTAACTTTAAAGAGAGTTTTGTAGAAAGCTGTAATTATACGTTTGCGTCTATTGCAAAAGTACTGTTAGAAGATAATTCGAATATTTTACAGGATTATACAAATAAATTAGGTTTGTCAGGTCCAGTTGGTTGGACGGGGAATTTATATCACCAAGAAAACTTTAAACAATTTCCTGAAGAAGAGTTAGGTAGAGTATGGGGTGACGAATATGATCCATTTGTAGATCGGGCCATAGCACAAACAGCTATTGGACAAAAAGAAGTAAAGGTAACACCATTGGCTGTGGCAAACATGGTTAGTACGATTGTAAATAATGGAGTGAAACGTGAAATAAGCGTAGTAGATGAAATCTTATATAACAATGGTACAATTATGAAGGAATTTTCTTCAAAACAATCGATTGAAAATTCAATTGAGCCTGAAACCGCTATAAAATTAAAAGCCCTTTTCACGGAAGTAGTTAATGATGGTACGGGAAAAATGTTAAATGATTTATCAATAGCAGGAAAGTCGGGGACTGCAGAGACCGGGAGAGAAAATTCTCACCACTACTGGTTTGCTGGATTTTTCCCAGTTGAAAATCCAAAGTATTCGATGGTCGTAGTGGACTTAGACCAAACAAGTGAAATAGGCAAAACATACCCTATTTATCATGAGATTGCTGACAATTTAATGGATCAATGAGGGTCCCTTTTCAGGAAGATTTTGGGACCCTTGTTTTATGTTGGATGTATGGATAATTTTTGTATAATACAGTGTTTAAGAATGCTTCTTTTTGTTCAGAAATAACAAACTGAAATACTAGTTTTTCTTCAACATCAAAAAACTCAGCTTGACTACCATCAAAAAGATGCACGATGAAAACTTTGTTATACTTATCATAACTCACTTTTTCAAATGACGATAAGTTCCATAGTTCTCGATTAAAGGTAGCTATTTTCAACATAAACACTCTCCTTAAAATTTTCCATATTTTCTATTTGGATATATATGCTCGATATCCTTCTAATATGTCAAAACTAGAATAAGTTCGACAAAAAAGGAAGGTTTTTTTTCGTACCAGCGAATCATTGGTTACGAGGCTTTAAAATAGTATAATATAACAGTAAGCTTATAAGGGAGGAGCTAATACTAATATGTCAGAAGATTATCGTACATACACACGTGTTGATCGATTTGAGAAAAAAAGAAAAAGTACACAAGCAATTTCTTGGTTGCTAGTAGTTAGTGGATTATTGGTAATTCTATTTATAAGTTTATTTTTCTTAGGCTCTGAGGATGATCAACAGGTTCAAGATGCTAGTGGTAACATCAAAACTGGGAATGAAGAAGAACAAAGGGATGAAGAACCAGCAACGGAAACGGAAGCGGAAGTAGATGGATCAACTGATGATCGTTCTAATAATGAAGAAGACACTGAACCTAATCAGGAGGAAAATCAGGTCGAACAAGTGCCATCAGAGGATGAAAATGTTGAAGAAGCATATACGGGAGACTGGCAACCTGTTGGAACGACACAGGATGAACCACATGTAATTACGTTTGAGCAAGAATCAGTAGACTGGATAGAAATGATGAAAGCAGTTGAGCTTGCTACAGGACTATCTTCTGATAATCGAATTGAATGGTGGGTTGAACGTGCTGGCGATCAAAAAGTAATAGCAACCGTTACTAATAATTCTCAGACAGAAATATATCGAGTATATGTTTCATGGGTAGAAAATCAAGGTTGGATGCCAACAAAAGTAGAGGAATTGAAGGAGAATGATCAAAAGGAACGATTTGAAGATGATGAATAACGACAAACATCATGATAGGACTTAATTGGAGGGGCTTTTAGATGACTATTGGAATCATTGGAGCAATGGATGAGGAAGTTAAACTTTTATTAGAAAGTATTCATGTTGAAGATGAGAAAGAAATAGCTGGATGTCAATTTACTAGTGGGACACTACATGGAAAACATGTCGTTGTACTCAAATCTGGTATAGGTAAAGTGAATGCTGCAATGGCAACTACAATTCTTCATGAACGATATAAGCCTGATCAAATTATTAATACAGGATCAGCCGGTGGTTTTGCTAAACAGTTAGAGGTAGGAGATCTAGTAATTTCAACAGAAGTAACACATCACGATGTGGATGTAACGGCGTTTGATTACGATTATGGACAAGTTCCGGGAATGCCAGCAACTTATAAAGCAGATGAAACGCTTGTTCATTTAACAGTTCAAGCAATTAATCATATGAATGAAGTGAATGTTGCAAAAGGTTTGATTGCAACAGGGGATTCATTTATGCAAGATGAAAATAGAGTGAAACGAACACGTGAAAGGTTTCCTTCTATGCTGGCTGCTGAAATGGAGGCAGCTGCAATTGCGCAAGTTTGCTATCAATATAAAACGCCATTTGTTATCATACGATCACTGTCTGATATTGCAGGAAAACAATCTTCTGTTTCATTTGAAGCTTTTTTAGAAAAGGCAGCTACGAATGCAGCTAATCTAATCATAAACGTCGTGAGAGCTTTATAACTTAACGATTATTTAATTGCAAATTAATGGGATGTAACTATTCTGGTCGATATACGCTATATTTCCATCAATTTCTTTCCTTTTTTATCCTGGCTATATGATATGATGCATATAGAGGTGAGGGGAAAAATGAATGGAGCTTCTACAAAACTAAAACAAAAAATAGAAGATTATAGTAGGTTTCTAGTTACTTTAATTATTTTAAGTATATATTTTTATTTAGGAATGATTATTACACTAATTATTGAGCCATCTGATAAAGGGTATCTATTAATCGTTTTAATGCTAGGAAGTCTGTCTATCGCAGGCTGGTTTAGTTATCTAATTAATAAATGGCGTAAAAAGCTAAATGAAGGGATAGAGCAATAAAACCTCTGATTAACTATCAATCAGAGGTTTTGTTTAGCTATCGTAATTATTATAAGTGGTTGATTGCATGTTAATTTTAGCGATAAGCCAATTTTTAAACATTACATATAATTTAAATAATAGTAACCTCCACCTAAAATTAGAAGTAATACGATACCGACTATAAATAATCCAAATCCTAAGCCACTTCCATAACCAGAACCGTAATAAGGTCCATAAGCTGGCCCGTAGCCATAGGCATTATTCCAACCATAATCAATTGTGTTATCATAACCCATGTACTGATTATAATCATCTCCATAAGATGTTAATGGATAATTTGCTGGTTGATAACTCCAATATGGCATAAGAATTCACCCGCCTTTGGTTTTTATTATAGTCTATGTTAAATAGGTAAGGTGTGTATAGGTGAATGTCATTGCATTATTCAGATTGCTTCTCTTTTTTGTAGTACTCATGAAATACTTTCATAAGTGCTCGTTTTTCAATTCTAGAAACATAGCTTCTTGAAATGTTTAGTTTTTTGGCGATTTCTCTTTGTGTCAAATCGTCTTCTTCACCAAGTCCATATCTTGCAACAATCACTTCCTTTTCTCGTTCATCCAGAATATCTAAGTATTCTGTTATTTTTGCAACTTCCATGTTTAATTGAATGTATTCAATAATATCTTCGTTTTCTGCTTGGAGAATGTCGATTAAGCTGATTTCATTCCCCTCTTTATCCTGACCAATGGGATCATGGAGCGACACATCTTTTTTCGTCTTTTTTAAAGCACGCAAATGCATCAATATTTCATTTTCAATACATCTTGCTGCATAAGTAGCCAGTTTTGTTCCTTTACCACTAGAAAAGCTTTCAATTCCTTTTATTAAACCAATCGTACCAATTGATATTAAGTCTTCCGTATCCTCGCCTGTATTCTCAAATTTTTTTACAATGTGGGCGACTAAGCGCAGATTGTGCTCAATTAAAATATCTCTTGCGTGACTATCTCCATTTTGCATCTTTTCAATATATTTTGCTTCTTCTTCTGATGATAACGGCTGAGGAAAGGCATGATTTTTCACATAGGAAACAAAAAATAGAGTCTCTTTAATAAGTAAAGCAAGTGCGCTTAGAATTGACAAAACACATGCACCTCCTGCTGTTTGGGCTAAAGCCTATACAATACTTTATGTGTAAAAGGAGGAAATGTGCCTGTCCAAAAGAAATTCGTGTTAAAAATACTTACAACAAATTTAATGAAAATAAAAACTCCTACACGAAAGTTAACGTGAGGAGTTTCATTATTAATGTTCTTTTTTGGACTCGAATGACTCAGCATAGGCATCTTTTAATTGATGTCTGGACCAAGGTTTAATACCACTTCGATGTGCAGCTTTACCAATTACATGACCAGAAACAGGAGCTGTTAGTAGAACAAAAATCATCCCTAAGATTAATTTACCACTTACAATCTCATGTTCTACATAAAGAAAAATAAAGGCACCAATCATGATTCCTGATACGCCTAATGTGGCTGCTTTAGTAGCAGCATGTAATCGCGTAAATACATCGGGGAATCGTAATATACCGATAGAAGTGGATAGAATAAAAAAGGTGCCCACTATTAAACAGATAATGACAATGAAATTAAATAATACATCAATCCAAGTCTCTATCAATGACAACACCCATTTCTAAGTATTTTGAAAATGCAACTGTTCCAATAAACAATAAAATTCCAATGAGTAATATAACATCATTTAATCGAGTCGTAAGGAGTAAAATGGCCACTAATCCAGCTAGTGCCATTAAGTTGATACCTATGGCATCTAAGGCGACAGCGCGATCAGGATTAGTAGGTCCAACTATAACACGATACATTAAAAGAATAATTGATATGGAGATAACGACCATGCAAATAATCGTTACAACTTGCACGATTTGTTCAGAAGTATTAACAAAAGAATTCATCGAGTCACCTCCATAATTGCTTTCTCAAAAGTATTTTTAATGGATGAAATAGTCTCTTCGACATCTCCAATATCGACAGCATGAATGTAAAGGATCGAGTGATCGTCTGAAACAGCGACTGTCAGTGTGCCAGGAGTTAACGTAATTAGGTTAGCAAGTAGAGTAATTTCCCAGTTACTTTTCAAGTCTGTTGGAAGTGCGAGAATGCCAGGTTCAAAATCCTGCTTTCGATTAAATACCAACTTTATGATATTGATGTTCGACAAAATTAATTCTTTTATAAATAAGACAATGAGTCGAAATACCTTTCCTACCCGTTTCATATAAAAGGAACCAGGAATAAACCGTTGCAACATAAGTAATAATAATATTCCAATGATATACCCTGAAATGAATGTAGGAAATTCGTAACTCTCACTTAAAAACATCCACATAATCGCGATAATAATGTTTATTAAAATCTGAAAAGGCATAAGCTTTACTCCTTTAATACAGCTTCAATGTATATTTCTGGATTTAGCAAGTAATTTGCAATGCTTGCACCACTTGGGTAGAACAGTTCAGCACCAACACCAAGTAGAATAGAGAAACATAATAAAAATGCTATTGGAATGGTTAACTTTCTAGCTGTTTTTTTATGAACAGTTAAACTGTCGTCTCGTTCTCCCCAGAACCCTCTAATAAAGATCCGCATGACAGAAGTTAAAATTAATAGACTACATAGTAACCCAACAATTGCAATTATTATTTCTCCTTCTGAGAATGCTCCTTGCAGCAGCAACAGTTTTCCTATAAAACCACTAAATGGCGGTATTCCTGCTAAGACAATTCCTGAAACAAAAAGTAGCCAACCTAATAGTGGATAATGGTGAATGAGTCCTTTCATTTTTCTGAGATCGGAGGTTCCCGCTAAATAAGCAATAGCACCTACAATTAAGAACAAAACAGCTTTGATAATCATGTCGTGAACTAAGTAATAAACGGTGCCGCTAATCGATGCCTCATTAAAAACTCCAATACCCATTAACATGAAACCAACTGCTGGGATAATGTTATATGCAATAATTAATTTTATATTATTGGTAGATAGCGCACCAATAACTCCAAAAACTAAGGTGAGGCCGGCAATCCAAATAAAGAAATTATGAGTGAATGATGGATTGTGTCCAAAAATTAAGGTGAATACTCGTAAGATCGAATAGATTCCTACTTTGGTCAATAATGCACCAAACAGGGCTGAAACAACAGGATTTGGTACAATATAAGGCTTTGGTAACCAATAGTACAAGGGAAATAAAGCCGCTTTTGTTCCGAAAACAAAGAATAGCAGAATTCCAATCGTTGTTAATACACCCTGTTGGTCAACTTCTTGTACCCTCTGTGCAATTTGAGCCATATTAATTGTTCCAACAACTGAATATAAGAAAGCAATGGTTGTTACAAATAGCATAGAAGAGAACAAATTAATTAGTATGTACTTTAATGACTCTCGCAATTGGACCTTTTCGCCACCAAGAACAATTAACGCATACGAGGCCATCAATAGTACTTCAAAAAATACAAAGAGGTTAAACAAATCTCCTGTAATGAAGGCCCCAGAAACACCCGCAATTAGTAACAAGAAAAAAGTATAGAAATAAAATTCCTCTTGTTTTTGACTGAGTGAATGTTGGGCATAAAAGACAGCTGCTACTGCAATGATATTTGTTGTTAGTACGAGTGTCATGGATAACATATCTGCTACTAGGATGATCCCAAATGGAGCATCCCATCCACCAGATTCGAGAACAACAGGTCCATTGTTATAAACGTAGGTAATAATAAAACCTACAACGAATAGGTTTATGATTGAAACTAGCTTTGCTACGGATCGTACCAATGGTAGCTTTTTATGGAAAAAAGCAAGAATTATACTTGATATTAACGGAATGACAATTGGCAATACTGCTAAGTTACTCATTTTCGTTACCCCTCAATAAATCCATATTATCTGTTTCGTTTTCCTTAGCCGCTCGATAGGCAAGCACTAATAATAAGCTTGTTACTCCAAAACTTATAACAATAGAAGTTAAGATAAGTGCTTGCGGAAGCGGGTCCGTATATTGATCAACATGATACTCTAAAATTGGCGGTGCTCCTCGTTTTAACTTTCCCATTGTTAATATGAACAAGTGGGCACCATGGGAGATTAGTGCAGTTCCTATAATGATTCGAAGCAATTGCTTTTGTAGTAAGTTATAAACTCCGGTTGTAAATAGTACGCCCGAAAGGATGGACATGATGATTTCCATTACTCAGCCTCCTTATTGTAACGTAGCTTAACTAATCCATAAATAGCTAATGCAGCGATTCCTAGTACGACGATTTCAAATAAGGTATCAATTCCACGAAAATCAACAAGAATGACGTTAACGATGTTGTAGCCCCCACCAAGTTCTTTTGAATTTTCGACAAAGTAATTGGAAATTGGTTGAAACCATTTACTGCTATGAGAAGAAACCGCAACTAGTGTCATTAGAAGACCAAACCCAATGGATATGATTCCGTTTGTTGTCTTAAAACCAATTGATTCATCTCTAGGCTGTAATTCTGGTAAATGATAAAAACACAACAAAAACAATGCTAATGTTATTGTTTCGACAACTAACTGTGTTAAGGCTAAATCTGGTGCACGATAAAGAATAAATAATAGTGATAAACCATAACCAACAACACCTAAAATTAAAATGGCTGCTACTTTATTTCTTGTGAATATCGTAAATACTGCAGCGATAGCCATTACTAGTGCTACAATCACTTCAGTAATTGAAAAATCAGCTAAGTCATTTGTATGAAATGCAAAACCATTGGTTGAAATCATCGTAATAAATGTAAATAGGATAATGGAACCGATGATCAAAATTACATATCTCCGTAGCGAATCATTCATATAACTATTTGTAATTTTAGCTGAATAAGTTTCCAAACCTTCTACAAATCGATCATACACTTTATTAAAGCTTAATTGACCAGGAATAAATAAGTAAATGTCGGTCCATTTTTTTCGGTAGATATATAATCCAGCTCCAAATATTACAACAATTAAAGACATATACAATGGTGGAATAAAACCGTGCCAAAATACGATGTGTTTATGAACTTCTTTGCCACTTATTGCTTCTGCTGTATGAGCTATAAATGACTCGTTTACAAGGTTTGGAAATAAACCAATCACGATTACTCCTAAAATTAAAATAGCTGGCGAGATAAGCATTCCAATTGGCGCTTCATGTGGTTTTACAGGAAGTTGATCAAGATGTTTTTCTCCAGTGAACGTTCCAAAAACTAAATACATCGAATATACGAATGTGAAAATACTACCCAGAACTGCTAAATACGGAATAGCTTGTCTAAGCAAGTCTGCGGCTAAAAGTGTAGGCTCGTTGAGTCCAAGACTGACATCGAAAAACATTTCCTTACTATAGAAACCATTAAGAAATGGCAGTGGAACTCCAGCCATAGAAAATGCACCAAAAAAGGCAAGTGTGGCTGATATTGGCATTAGCGTCATCAATCCGCCCAGTTTTCGAATATCCCTCGTACCTGTTTCGTGGTCGACAATTCCAGCAATCATGAACAGGCTACCTTTGAACGTTGCGTGATTAAGAATATGAAATGCTGCAGCGAAAATAGCTGCTTTTGTACCAAATCCAAGCATGGCCATGATCATACCTAATTGACTAATGGTTGAAAATGCAAGGATCCCTTTTAAATCTGTTTGTCTCACTGCCATGTAGGAGCCCCAGCACAATGTTAGTATTCCAATACCACTTACGATTAGGAAAAACCATTCGCTCGTATTAAAAATTGGTGAAAATCTTGCAATTAGAAAAATACCTGCTTTAACCATTGTTGCAGAATGTAAATACGCACTAACTGGAGTAGGTGCTTCCATAGCATCTGGGAGCCATATGTGAAAAGGGAACTGTGCAGATTTCGTAAAGGCACCTAAGAAAATAAACGCCATTATTAGTGAAAAATATGGGCTGTTTAATATAACATCTGTTTGTGCAATCATTTCTTGAATACTTGTCGTTCCGGTAATAACTGTAAGTAAGATTAGACCACCAAGTAAACTCAATCCGCCAAATACAGTAATAAGCATTGACTTTAACGCACCATATCGGGACCCTTCTCTATGGTGCCAATAACCAATTAATAAAAAGGATGAGATGGATGTTAACTCCCAGAATCCATAAAGTACAAATACGTTATCAGAGAGAACAACACCAAGCATCGCAGACATAAACATCAACAAATATACATAGAAAGCTCCAAGTCGTTCTGATTTATGTAAGTAAAAGATAGAGTATAAGGTGACTAGCGCTCCTATACCACTAATAAGAAGAACAAAAAGAAGACTGAGGCCGTCTAAGTAAAAATCTAATGAAATATCAAGCGATGGGATCCAATTGAATGAAGTATAAACCGGTTTAAATTCACTTCCTATAAACGGAATAAAAAATAAGAAAATAATGAAAGGAATAAGTAGAACGAAAATTCCAGTGTGAATTTTATCTTTATATTTGCTTAAGATTGGAACGAAGCAAGCAAATAGTAATGGGATAAAGATGGCAAATATCATCTAATGATGTCCTCCTTTTAAATGGTGAAATAAATAAATATTCACATCATATACATTGTTATCAAAAATAGCATGATTATTCAACTAATAACCTGTTCAATGAGCCATAATACTATCATAGCAGAAAACAAAAAACTCTCGCCACGATTAAAAGTGACAAGAGTTCGACAATTTTTATACATTTTCTCTATCATTTGATTACTTGAATTAGTTGGTAGAATAGATAATTTCATGAGTGAGAGAACGTCTTTCAATTTCCTTTTCGATTAAATGAATAAAATCCTGACTTAATCCTAATTCGTTTGCTTTAAAATACGATTCAATTAACAATTCATCTGATAAATGTTCCATAAAAGTGGCCCCTCCTGTATTGGAAGTTTACTTCCTATACAACTTTTGGAATTACGTGACATTACGTGTCTAATAAGTTAATAACACTTTATCACGAAAGAGTAAGTCGGACAACCGCATAGTTATCTACAGTTCCCTGTATATAACTTGTTAGTAAACTGGTAATTTTGATAGATTTTATTGATTTATCAATGTGGATTTTGTGTATAAAGTTATCCACAGGATAAATTTTGTAGTAATTTGTCGAACGTTTTATTCATAAAAAGAATGGATCTTTGCATATAATTGGTATTTATCGCTTTATTTCACTTTAAGGAAAGAATATAAATTTTTGTGAGAGTGGATATGTCTATCTCAGCACATTATCAAAAATTTTGAAAGACACGAAATAATTGTATATGATGGGATAGGAGAAAAGGATCGGAATAAGTTATTAGAGGTGAAGTTTCTTTGTTTAAAAAATTTCTTCCAAATGAACACGTAAAAAGTATATTTGAAATAACTCCTGAGAAATTAAAAGAGAAGGGAATTAAAGGAATTATAACAGATTTAGATAACACCCTTGTCGCATGGGATGTAAGAGATGCCACACCAGAAATTATTCAATGGTTTAAATTAATGGAAGATAGTGATATTAAAGTAACAATTATATCTAATAATAAGGAAGAAAGAGTTAAAATATTTTCTCAACCGTTAAATACACCTTTTGTTTACAGTGCACGTAAACCACTCGCACTGGCGTTCAATAAAGCGGCAAAGGATATGAAGTTAGCTAAAAATGAAATTGTTGTGATAGGTGATCAGTTGCTAACGGATGTATTAGGTGGTAATCGTGCAGGTTTTTATACGATGTTGGTCGTTCCTATTGTAGAAACTGATGGAAAAATCACACAAGTGAATCGATATGTAGAAAGAAGAATACTTAATTGGATGAGAAAGAAAGGGATGGTTACTTGGGAGGAACAAAAGTAAATGAATTATATTGTCAAGGTTGTGGTATCACCATTCAAAGTGAATACGAAGACCAACCAGGATATGTGCCAACTTCGGCATTAAATAAGGAACAAGTTATTTGTAAGAGATGTTTTCGTTTAAAGCATTATAATGAAGTACAGGATGTATCATTTACGGATGACGATTTTTTAAAAATGATTAGTCAAATTAGAAATACAAAAGGCTTAATTATTAAATTAGTCGATCTTTTTGATTTTAATGGAAGTTTTATTACTAGCTTACAAAGGTTAACAGGAGAAAATCAAATTTTACTTGTAGGAAATAAAGTGGACTTGCTTCCAAAGTCTACGAACAAAAATAAATTAAAGAACTGGATGAAACAAGCATCTAAAGAGCTAGGTCTTACCATTCAAGATGTGTTTCTTATATCTGCAACAAAAGGTATTGGGATGGAAGCATTACAAGCAGCGATTGAGGATTTTCGAGAAGGTAAGGATGTATATGTGGTTGGAAGTACGAATGTTGGCAAGTCAACGTTTATTAACCGGTTAATCAGCACCTCTACCGGGATAGAGGATGCAATAACAACATCATATTTTCCCGGTACAACGTTAGGATTTATTGACATTCCATTAGATAAGAAAGCTTCTTTGTACGACACACCTGGGGTAATTAATCGCCATCAAATGGTACATTATATGTCAGAAAAAGATTTAAAGATTATTACACCCAAAAAGGAAATTAAACCAAGGGTATATCAATTAAACGAAAATCAAACATTATTTGTTGGGGGAATGGCAAGGTTTGATTTTGAAAAAGGGGAACGTCAGTCCTTTGTGTGTTATTTTGCAAATGAACTTCCTATTCATCGAACAAAGCTTGAGAATGCAACTGACCTTTATGAAAGACACGTAGGTGAGATGTTAAGTCCACCTAATGAGGCAACGCTAGAAATGTTGCCTCCACTTGAATCAAAAACAATTCGAATCAAAGAGGGAAAAACAGATATCGTGTTTCCAGGATTAGGATGGATCACTGTAACAGATGGAGATATAACAATAACAGTCCATAGTCCAAAAGGAGTACCAATATCTGTCCGAAATTCGTTCATTTAAGGGGGAGAAATAAATGGGGTTGTCCTTAGGGTTAATTGGTTATCCGATCAATCATTCACTTTCTCCATGGATTCATCATCAATTTATGGAAAAGCTAGGCTTAGAGGGTGAATATGTTTTATATGAAACAAGTAGTGATCAATTAAAAAAAACGGTTTATCAATTAATGAACAAACAGGTAGATGGTTTTAATATTACCGTACCATATAAGCAAGATATCATTCCATTATTAGATGAGTTACATCCAGATGCAGAAAAAATTGGTGCCGTTAATACGGTTGTTAAGGAGTCTGGAAAGTGGACAGGCTACAATACAGATGGACAAGGGTATGTTCGGTCAGTTAAAACAGAATTTCCTGAATTATTCACAAGTAAAAGTAAAGTACTGATTTTAGGAGCAGGAGGGGCTGCTAGAGGCATTTATCGTGCCTTAGTTCAAGAGCCTTTTTCAACAATAGATATTGCTAACCGCACATTAAAAAAAGCAGAGAGCTTTATTCCATTAAAAGAGGATCATGTTTCTACTGATGTTTTATCTTTTTCCGAGGCAGAGGAGAATTTATATAAATATGATTATATTGTTCAGACCACTTCGGTTGGGATGAAGCCAAATATAAATGATAAAGTATTATCTTTACGAAAGTTAAAGCCAAAGACGGTTGTTAGTGATATCGTTTATCAGCCGTTAATGACAACTTTATTAAAGGACGCGATAGACCGGGGTGGTCGTATTCACCAAGGGCATGCCATGTTACTTTATCAAGCACAATTAGCTTTTGAAATATGGACCAATAAACGTCCACCATTGGATGATACGCTTATAAAACTAGAAGAAAGATTGCGAGGTAATTCATAACATGTTAACGGGTAAACAAAAACGATATTTACGTTCACAGGCACATCATTTAAATGCTATCTTTCAGGTTGGAAAAACAGGGGTAAATGAAAATATGATTCAACAAATTGATGATGTTTTAGAAAAAAGGGAACTAATTAAAATAAGTGTTTTACAGAACTGTTTAGAAGATAAAGAAGAAGTTGCGCAAACATTAACAGAAGCTACAAGTGCAAATCTTGTGCAAGTCATTGGTAACACGATTGTATTGTATCGTGAATCATCAGAAGATAAGCGAATTGAATTGCCAAATTAAAAACCTGTACAAGAGTAATGAATAAGGGAGATACAGAGGTACGTACTTACAGGGAAAAGGAGAAGGTTATGAAAAAAATTGGATTGTTGGGGGGTACCTTTGATCCTCCTCATAATGGCCATTTATTAATAGCCGAAGAAGTTTATCATTCGTTAGGACTCGATGAAGTTTGGTTTATTCCATCCTATGAACCACCACATAAGGAGAAGTCACAAACTCCTGTTCATCTAAGGGTCGAAATGTTAGAAAACGCAATAATGGATAACGATCATTTTTTTATTAACGCTATTGAAATTGAACGTAAAGGAAAATCCTACACGATTGATACGATAAAATACTTAAAAGAGCAATACTCAGATTTCACATTTTATTTTATTATTGGAGCGGATATGGTTGAATATTTACCAAAGTGGCATAACATCGATGACTTAATTGAAATCATTCAGTTTGTAGGTGTAAAAAGAACTGATTTTCAATTAAATTCTAAATATCCAATAAAAGAAGTGAATATACCTGTAATGGAGATATCTTCAACTATGATAAGAGACCGTGTATCACAAGGAAAATCGATTAAATATTTAGTACCTGATAAAGTATTAGATATCATAAGGGAGAATCAACTATATGGATCGATATGAAGCACTATCAATAGTTGAACCACATCTAAAGAAATCACGATTTGAACACACGAAACGTGTTGTAGATACAGCTATTGAATTAGCCGATTTTTATGGTGAAGATACCAAAAAAGCGGAGCTTGCAGCTGTTTTCCACGATTATTGTAAATATCGTGATATAAAAGAAATGGAGCAATGGATACGGACTGAAGATTTACCGAAAAATTTGTTATCTTTTCACCAAGAATTATGGCACGCCCCTGTTGGAGCCCTGTTAGCAGAACGTGAATTAGGGATCGATGACAAGGATATCCTAGGTGCGATTCGTTGGCATACAACTGGAAAAGCCGGTATGACTAAATTGGAAAAGATTATTTTTCTTGCTGATTATATTGAGCCAGGACGTGATTTTCCAGGTGTGGACAGAGTTAGAGATCAAGCAAAAATTAATTTGAATCTTGCTTGTTTCTTGGCATCTAAAAACACAATTGAATTTTTAATGAGCAAAAACCAACCTGTTTATCCGGATACATTTTATGCATATAATGATTTATTAATACAAGTAAAGGAAAACCTTAATGGAGGGAAGAATTGAATGAATAGTAAACAACTAGCAGAACTTTCAGCGAAAGCTTGTGATGACAAAAGAGGGGAAGACATTGTCATATTAGATATGCAAAATGTCTCACTAATCGCTGACTATTTTGTTATATGTCAAGGAACAAATGAAAGACAGGTTCAAGCAATTGCAAGAGAAGTGAAAGAACAAGCAGATCTTAATGAAATAGATGTAAAGCGGTTAGAGGGATTTGAACAAGCTAGATGGGTCCTTATTGATTTAGGTGATGTTGTTTGTCATGTCTTTCATAAAGATGAACGAAACTATTATAATATTGAACGTTTATGGGGAGATGCTCCACATGTAGATGTCAGTATAAATCAAGAGGGTTGATGAAATGTCTTATTCAAAAATGGCTTATGTGTATGATGCCCTAATGCAAGATGCTCCTTATGATCAATGGGAAAACTTTGCGATCAAGATGATTCGAGAATATGGAAGTACTGTTCAACATATGGCCGATTTAGGTTGTGGGACAGGTGAGATAACAAGAAGGCTTAGTAATAAGGGGTTTCGTATGATTGGAATTGATTATTCCGAAGATATGTTAGCTTATGCTCAGCAATCAACAGCAATTGCCCAACCAATTCAATGGTTTCACCAGGATATAAGAGAGCTTCAAGGCTTTCATCATAATCAATTAGATGCAGTTATTAGCTTCTGTGATGTTATCAATTACCTTACAACTAGGGAAGAAATCCAACAAGTGTTTCAGCATGTAAATCATATGCTGAAAGAGGATGGTTTGTTTTTATTTGATATTCATTCGCTTAATCATATCGAGGAAAATCTTAAAGGGCAAACCTTTGCTGAAATTTATGATGACATTTCGTATGTTTGGCTTTGCCAACCTGGAGAAAATAGTGGGGAAGTGTATCACGATTTGACATTTTTTGTACTAGATGACCAGCAGTATGAACGCTTTGATGAAACCCATCATCAGAGAACTTTTGCAACTCAAGTATATGAAGATTTATTAAACCAAGCAGGATTTGATTGTTTAAACCTATGCTACGATTTTAATTGTAATAGAGAAAACAAACCACAGAAGAGCGAACGGGTTTTTTTCGTATGTAAAAAAAATCGAGGTAGCTAAATTAGCACCTCGATTAATATTAGTATTAGAAGCAGGAATTTTTATAAATTTGTCGAATGTATTTTTAACCGTCTAACATTTGTTTGCTAATTTTTTCAATATCCTCTCGATACTTGTCATGGGTAGCATGGATTAATTCGTGAAATAGTCCCCCTAGAGAACCTTCTAACGCTTTTATCCCTTCACCCGTAACACCACCTTTAACACAAACCTTTTCAATTAATTGAGGCAATGTATAATGGCCATCTTCTAGTAATTTCCCAAATCCAATAAACATTTTTTCTGTTAGATCTGAAGCAATCTCTTCACTAATCTGGGTTTCTTCAGATGCAGTCTTAATAAATTGTTCCGCAAGAAACCCAAAAAATGCTGGCCCACAACAAGCGATATCTGAAGCCATTCTAGTAACATTATCCTCGATTAATTGTGCAGAAGAATATAGGCGGCTACTTTGTAGTAAATACCCCTTCATTTCCTTACTGATTTGATTTCCAAAGGTTATTAATGTAATTCCTGATAATGATCTACTGGTAATACTCGGAATCATACGTGCAACCTGGCATGGGACTAATGATTCCAATCGGCTTACAGAATAAGGACTTGTAATGGAAACAATACAATGATCCTTTCTTAAATAGTGATATATATCAACTAATAGAGGGTGAATTTCTAGGGGCTTTACACAAATAAAGATAATATCTACGTGTTCAATTAATTCATGAATATCTTCACAAACGCGGATGCCTGGATAACGTTCTTGTATCGTATAAGCTTTATTAATCGTTCGGTTAATAATAAATAATTGTTCTTGTTCTATAACGTTGGAAGACATCCATGCATCGATTAAGATTTCACCCATGTTACCAGTACCAATTACTCCCCATTTCAATGTACTCCCTCCCGACATATGTTATACATTCCATCTTATGTTCTTATTTCAAATCTTATGAGAAAGGAAGTGAATTATTTTATGTTAGGGTTGAAAAATAACTGGATTTTTTTAATTGTCATTGGATTTCTTATTTTTATTATCCTATTTCACCTTACAAATAAAACCAATAATCATACTATAAATGAAATCCCAGATGAACTACTTCCTTCTTCCAATCAGGAAAATATTAATCATAAGGAAGATATTCCATCACAAACAATTATTTTTGTTGATATAAAAGGAGCAGTTAAATACCCAGGTGTTTATGAAGTAGATCCTGAAAAAAGAGTTAGAGATTTAATTGATTTAGCTGGTGGGTTTACAAATAATGCAGATATTAACTCAGTAAATCTCGCCCAAAAAATATATGATGAAATGGTTATTTTTGTTCCAGAAGAGGGACAAGCTGTTGTCCAAAACGAATTTATCGGAAGTCAAAAAATAGAAAAAATAAGAGTGAATAATGCAACAGAAGAAGAAATAGCTAAGTTAGATGGAATAGGGGACGTCAAAGCAAAAGCGATTGTAGAATTTCGAGATACATACGGCTATTTTAAGGATATCAATGATCTTTTATCTGTCTCTGGCATTGGAGAAAAAACGTTAGAAAAAATTCGTGATCAAATCCAAGTTCCTTAGGACGTTGACGCTATATAAGTACAAACGGTAAACTTAAATATAATCTGAAGAAAAGGTGAGTGTCACGATGGAGAGAATTTCATGGAATCAATATTTTATGGCTCAAAGTCATTTATTAGCTTTAAGAAGTACATGTGAACGTTTAATGGTTGGTGCAACAATTGTAAGAGATAAACGCATCATTGCTGGAGGCTATAATGGTAGTGTTTCTGGTAGTGTTCACTGTATAGATGAAGGGTGTTATGTTATTGATGGTCATTGTGTAAGAACAGTTCACGCTGAAATAAATGCGCTATTACAATGTGCAAAGTTTGGTGTTGCGACGGATGGTGCAGAACTTTATGTTACTCACTTTCCATGTTTGCAATGTTGTAAAGCCATTATACAGAGTGGGATTCAAACGGTTTATTATGCTAATGATTATAAAAATCATCCATATTCTTTGGAACTGTTCCAGCAAGCTGAAATCCATATAGAAAAGGTGGAGTTATTTCAAGTTGCGATAGATTTAAACCACCAAGAAAAAAGGAATTTTGTCAATCGTATGTTAAGTTTATTAGAATCGACTTCCTTGTCAAACAATGAAAGAGAAGACATAAAAACAACGGCAAAACAATTGTTTGATTAATAAAATGATGAAGGGGCTGTAAATTTGAAAGGAAGATGGCACCTATATGCAATGGCAGCTGTTGCTGCCATACTATCTGCCAGTATTAATAGTATCATCATATTTTTATTCGTATTGTGGGTGTTGTGGCTTTATAAAAAATCTAGGCTAAACTTCATACAATTGGTTATTATTAAAGTAATGTTTATTTCTTATTATTTCTTATTTCATTCTAATTTGTTTCCCTTTGTTGCAAGTGTTTCGGATGAGGAAGAACTAATAATGGGGCAAATCACCTCCGAAGTATTGAAGCTGGAATCAAGAATTGAATTTGTAATGGAGAATAACGCAAATGAAAAATTTTTCATTACATTTTTTTATAATCAAAATAGTCCAATAGCTGATACTGAAATGTTAAAAACAGGCGCAATATGCGTATTAAATGGGCAGATAAAATTACCTAGTACGAGTAGAAATCCTGGGGAATTTGACTACAGAAAATATTTAGAACATAAGGATATTCGATACCAAATAACCCTTAACCATTTAAAGGATGTTAGATGTGTTGGGGATTCTTTATCTAATATAATCTATGACTGGAGAAAGGCGTTATTAGAATCGACAAAAAGTTCCATAAGCAATGATACTGTTCCTTGGCTCCATGGGCTAGTGTTGGGAAAAGATGATGAACTAAATGATGAGACAATAGCAATGTACCAGAGATGGAACCTATCTCACTTATTGGCAATATCTGGATTACATGTTAGCCTTTTTGCAGGTGTTGTATATTTATTATTAGTAAAAGGATGTTTCGTTACAAAGGAAAAAGCGCAGGGAATATTAATTGGCGTATTACTTTTCTATCCACTCTTAAGCGGAGGTGCTCCTTCTGTTTGGCGAGCATCCGTAATGACTGTGTTTGGCCTTCTGTTAATACGAATGCGGTTGTCACTAACAATAACGGATATTATTAGTATTGTCTTTTTAATTTTTACAATGATTCATCCAACAATTATTTATCATATTGGCTTTCAGTTTTCTTTCCTCGTAACTTTTGCGATTATTCTTTCTAAGCCTATCCTTCTTTCACATTCTCACAAAATAGTTCAACTATTTAAATTAAGCTTTATTAGTCTGTTTGCAATTTTGCCCTTACAGGTGTACTATTTCTATGCCTTTAACCCTTTATCCATTTTAATGAACATCATCTTTGTTCCGTATTATACGCTATTTGTTATTCCTCTAATGTTTATCATGTTACCACTGTCAATCGTGTTGCCATGGATTATCCCTCCAATCGATTATTTATTTTCCTTCATACACCAATTGTCAACTTTACTATTACATAAAGTTGATGCGT
This sequence comes from Aquibacillus albus, assembly GCF_016908325.1. Taxonomy (GTDB): domain Bacteria; phylum Bacillota; class Bacilli; order Bacillales; family Amphibacillaceae; genus Aquibacillus_A; species Aquibacillus_A albus. The sequence goes on from NZ_JAFBDR010000001.1 coordinate 66,903, forward strand.
ATTTATATTATCCTTGGGTAATTGGCGTCATTCCGCTATATATATTTGTTCCTTATTACGTTTTATTATGCTTGTTTTTTGCTAATTTAGTTAAGAGCAAATACAAAGCAGCTTTTTTGTCCGGTTTAATGATTACATTAACCTTGGTTATGATTTCTTTGAAACCTTATTTCAGTTCAACAGGTACGGTTACAATGTTGGATGTTGGTCAGGGAGATTCAATGGTAATCGAGCTGCCATATCGAAAGGGCATAGTTATCATTGATGCAGCTGGAACCATTACTAGTGATTTTACAACTTCTTCTGATAAACTGTATCAACAAATCATTAAGCCATTTTTATATTCAAAGGGAATTGTATCCATTGATAAAGTTATACTCAGCCATGAAGACCTTGATCATGCTGGAAGTATCCAATTTATCGTTGAGGATTTTCATATTGATGAAGTGGTAGTGAGTGAGCAGTTTATTATTTCTGATAGTATGCAAAAACAATTCACACAAAAGAATTTAGATATAAGTAGAGTTTCAGCAGGAGATATAATTGATGTAAACAATCATTTTTTTTATGTACTCAGTCCACTAACGGGAACAAACGCTCACTCAAGTAATGAAAATTCCTTAACCCTATTCTCAGAAATTGGAGGTTTAAAATGGTTATTTACCGGGGATATAGATGATGGGATAGAAGAAGAGATAATTCAGTCTTATCCAAATTTAAAAATTGATGTATTAAAAATTGCCCATCATGGAAGTGCTACCTCTACATCAGAACCATGGTTACAACAAATCGAACCTCGTATTGCATTACTTTCTGTTGGTGAGAATAATCGTTATGGTCATCCTTCAGAGAAGGTGATAAAGAATTTAGAAGATTATAACGTAAAGCTATTTCGAACAGATTTCCAAGGCGCTATTCAATATATTTTTTCTAACAACAATGGAACATTTCAAACGCATTTACCATAGAATAGGATTAGAAAGACTTGATTGTATAGTAAAAAGAGACTGCTTTTAAACAGTCTCTTTCATACGTAATTGATACTTAGCCAATAACGTCCACAAAAACTCCAATAAAGAAAATGACCATAAAGAAAATGAAAGAAAAGATAAAACCTATACCAGAGTCAAAGATGTCATGGCTCTTTGATTGAACGTCCTTTTCGAATTCATTCATTATGTATCCCTCCTAGTTCATTTTTAGTATAAGTCAATATGAACAAAAAATCCACTTACAAAAAAATTCACCAATAAAACGACTTCCTATACTAGCAAGAGTTTACATCCATATAATTTTTAAAATTGGTCAATCTATAAAGGAAAGAAAATATCGCTTAGAAAACAGTGTCCCGGGGCTGCTTTTCTGAGCGTTGATATAGATTGCAGAGGGAGGTAGTGGCAGCTACTTCCCTCTTTTAATACCATAAAACAATAAGGAAAGAATTGCAAATAGTTATTGCGTCCATCATTTATTCGAGATACTATTTTTATTAGAATGATGATGGAGTGAATATAATGACATATATAGAAACCTTAAATCAAATTAAGAAAAAACAATTTTCCCCGATGTATTTGTTACATGGAACCGAATCTTATTTTATTGAAAAGATTAAACAAAACATCATTACATATGGGCTCGATGACTTAGATAGAGAAACAAATATATCCATTTATGATTTAGAGGAAACATCGATTCAGGAAGTGATTGCTGATACTGAAACCTATCCTTTTTTTGGAGAAAGAAAAATCATTTTTGCAAACAACCCTATCTTTTTAAAGGCAAAACCGGATAAAGCACAGGTGGAACACGATTTACAAGCATTGCAAAATTATCTTACCCACCCAGTTGATTATTCCATACTCATTTTTGTTGCACCTTTTGAAAAACTTGATGAAAGGAAAAAAATAACTAAATTATGTAAGAAGCATTGTCAAACAGTATCTTGTGATTCAATTAAAGAGTGGGAGTTAGATAAATGGATAAATCAACTTGCAAAGGATTTTCATCTAAAGATTGAAGAGAGTGCTATTGAATTTATCATTCAGGAAACAGGTGCAAATTTGTTAATGCTTCAAACAGAAATGGAGAAAATGGCTTTATATGTAGGAGAAGATGGAACAATAACTAAATCTATAGCAGAGAAACTGGTTTCTCATCAGTTAAATACAACAGGTTTGAAGTTAGTTGATGCTGTCATTCAGCAAGACTTACAAAAAGCTATATCTATATTTAAAGATTTGGACCGAATGAATGAAGATCCCATTGCGTTATTAGCGTTACTCGCGTCACAATTTAGGACTATTTTGCATGTCAAAATTCTTAAACAAAAAGGATACAGTCAACCACAGATGGCTCAGCAATTGAAGGTTCATCCTTATGTGATAAAAATGTCCGTATCAAGAGAAAAGAACTTTTCTGCTTCAGATTTATCTTCCTTTTTAGACAAATGTACAGATACTGATACTAAGATAAAACAAGGAATAATGGAGAAATCTTTAGCATTTGAATTATTGCTATATGAACTAATAAATAAAAAAGGAAAGGGAATGAACATTTAAATGTTCATTCCCTCTTTTTTTACACTTTAGGAAAGATAAAAAATTGTCAGTTCGTACTGGACATCCTCGTGCAAAAATTTAAACACGGACAAAAACCGACTGGCTTTGCCTGATTATTCTTTGGTTGAAAACAAAAACGATCCGTGGCAGGATCGTTTGGTGTTGGTCATTATAAGGCTTAATTATGCACTAAGGTCGTTAACTTTCTTAGTTAAACGAGCTTTTTGGCGATTACCTTTGTTCTTATGGATAATCCCTTTTTGAACTGCTTTGTCAATTTTAGCAATAGCGGATTGAAGTGCTTCTTTAGCATTTTCTGTGTCTTTACCTTCCACTAAGCTTTCTACACGTTTAACTTGAGAACGCATATCTGACTTGATTGAGATATTGTGCTCACGTTGGTCTCTATTTGTACGAACGCGTTTAATTGCTGATTTTATGTTAGCCATATTTTCACCTCCAAGTAAAACATCCATCCATTAACAAAAGTCATTGTACCAAAGCGTGGACAAGTTTTCAATAGTAATCTCTGTTAACTTCATTCTAGTATGTTTTTTAAATAAATCGGTAACCCTATAAATAATGGAAATAATGTAACAATTAGTGGATAAAATTCTTTATAAATCATACATAATGATAATTAATAGGAGGCAATCCAAAATGGAAGAAGATCAGAAATATCAAGTAAGAACCGATTTAGCAATTGAAGCCAGGGACATGTATGTAGAGCAGGAAGAGACTGAAACACAGGAAATAAAAGGTGTAACCGTAAAAGAAAGAGAAGAAGGAAATGTATCTATTACTTATGTGCAAATCGATGAAACTGGTGCAAAATCATTAGATAAAAAGGCTGGTAATTATATTACGATTCATTCTGATGGTGTCAAAAAACAAGATACTAAGCTACAGGAGCAAATAGCAAAAGTATTAGCAAAAGAGCTTGGAGAATTAATAAAACAAAGTGATTTGCCAAAGGATGCTTCGTGTCTAGTCGTTGGGTTGGGAAATTGGAATGTAACTCCAGATGCTTTAGGTCCGATGACTGTAGAAAAGATACTTGTAACAAGTCATTTATTTAAATTGCATCCTGAATATGTCGAAGATGGGTATAGACCAGTTTCTGCGATGACACCTGGTGTCATGGGTGTAACAGGGATTGAAACTAGCGACATTATATACGGAGTTATTGAAAAAGCGAAACCCGATTTTGTTATTGCTGTAGATGCACTGGCGTCTCGATCTATTGAGAGAGTAAATGCAACGATACAATTATCAGACTCTGGCATTCATCCTGGATCTGGGGTCGGTAATAAACGAAAGGAAATCAGCAAAGATACATTAGGAATTCCAGTAATCGCTCTCGGCGTTCCGACTGTTGTTGATGCAGTAACAATTACGAGTGATACGATTGACTTTTTATTAAAGCATTTTGGGAGAGAATGGAACGAAAGAGATAAACCTTCTAAAGCTTTAACACCAGCTGGTATGAATTTTGGCACGAAAAAATTAACAGAAGAAGATCTACCAGATCCAGAAAAGAGAAAGGCAGTATTAGGAATGATTGGTGGCTTATCTGATGAAGAAAAGCGATCATTAATCCAAGAAGTACTGACTCCATTGGGACATAATCTCATGGTAACACCAAAAGAGGTAGACGGGTTTATGAAGGATATGGCACATGTCGTTTCGGAAGGCTTAAATGCAGCGTTGCATGAGAATGTTAATCCAGGTAACTTTGGTGAGTATACAAGGTAGATTTGCAGGTGCTTCTGAAAAAGGGAATCGTGCTTTTCGTTATTTTTTAAAGGTTCTATTCCCTTTTTTCTTCTCTAGTATTGTTATTTTAATTAACTTCAAAATATAAACTATTTGTTCTACTTTCTGAAACATTATCATAGATTCTACTAGATATGATAGAAAGGCTTCAGAAAGGATGGAACAATGAATAACAACTCAAAATTTCGTTCATTCAATCAACTGTTAAGTAAATCTAAACCTTGGTATAAACGGGTTAGTTTATTTATAGCTAGTGTTTGTATATTATTTCTCATAATAGGGCAGCTAACAACAATCCAACCAGCGTACCGTCTTTCTTCATCAACCATTAATGAGTGGACAAGTCAAATAAACGGTTCCTCTTTTTTATACTTGATGCAAATGGAGAATAGAACCTTTGAATTGGCATTTCCTGATGAAGTTGAGTCGATTGAAATGTCTGATCTATTTTTTGAAATGGCTACTAGTGTAAAGCCAAATGATCCAAGAAGTTTGTTAGGAAGAGAGTTACCTGGATTTGATGCCTATGATCGAAAAATAGTTGTTGCCGGAGAAGGAACTAACTTTACGAATTTAGCTGTAGAATCATCTCCTCCATTGGATGTTGTACTTGAAGAAAGACCAACAAATGTTACAGATAAGGAAATAGAAGGATCTGATATTCCAGATCAATCTAGAGAAGATCAACCAACTACCGGGGATAAAGATGTTGTATTTATTTACACTACACACAATCGTGAATCTTACTTACCACATATTTCGGGTGCAACAGAGCCAAATGATGCTTTCCATTCGGAAGTTAATATTACAAATGTTAGTGAACGTCTAGCCAAAAGTTTACGGGCAAATGGAATTGGAACCCAAGTTGATAAAACAGATATACCAACAATTCTCAGTAAAAACGATTGGGGTTATCCACAGTCCTATTCTGCATCTAAGTCGGTGGTTAAGCAAGCATTAGCTAATAATAGAGAGATACAATACATCTTCGATTTACATCGAGATGCGCAAAGAAAAGATATTACAACAGCTAAAATCGATGGTAAAAACTATGCGAAATTATATTTTATTATCGGCTCAGATAATCCGAATTACGAAAAAAATTTAAAATTAGCCACAGATCTACATGACAAAATAGACGAACAATACCCAGGTTTAAGTAGAGGGGTAGAAATGCAAGGAGGCACAGGAAACAACGGAGTTTATAACCAAGACCTGTCTGGGAATGCAATTTTAATTGAATTCGGCGGTGTTGATAATACGTTTGAAGAGCTGTATCGAACTGCAGATGTATTAGCAGAAATATTTAGTGAATATTATTGGGAAGCTGAAAAAGTTCAGGGGACTCCGTAAAGGTGGGATTGAATATGAAAATGATTGTAATGATGTTAACGATGATTGTCCTGTTTTTGACTGGTATATTAATTGGTATTGACCAAGCAAATGGAGGAATAACGAAAACGAGAGGGTATGTGTCACAAGATATGGATAAAGCTATTGAGTCCAACCTATCAACGGATGGTAAATATGAAATCAAAGTGATGGGAAATGACTTTCAACAAATTAATTTAAATGAAAAGGAAGAAAAGTATCAAGCCGTTCAATCATCCCATTTTACCCAACAGTTAGCCGGAAACTTAGAATACGTTGTAAAGTGGTTTTACAATCAAATCATTCATTCCGCATATCAATTAGCACAAGCATTTTTTTAAATGTGTTCGGCCAAACGTAAAAATGACTTTGCTTCTTAGCAAGGTCATTTTTATCGTTAGAAACTGGGGTGGATACGGTGTTTAAAACAACTTTTTGAAATTGGTATTCATCATTACTTTTTCAAAAAGCTAATTAACCTGGTGTCTGCTTTCTTTTCTTATTGAATATCGTTGTTTTGACTGCTATAATCAATCCTAGTATTGTTGGCCGAAAATAGGAGTGATTCATCATGACAAAAGAAGTTAATCAGAGTAATGTACGTAATTTTTCAATAATTGCTCATATAGATCATGGCAAGTCCACGCTTGCAGATAGGATTTTAGAAAAAACAAAAGCATTAACTGCAAGAGAGATGAAAGAACAATTCTTAGATGCCATGGATTTAGAACGTGAACGAGGAATCACAATTAAATTAAATGCTGTTCAACTAAAATATGAGCGAGAAAATGGCGAAACGTTTATTTTTCATTTAATTGATACACCGGGACATGTTGATTTTACTTATGAGGTTTCAAGAAGCTTAGCTGCTTGTGAAGGAGCAATATTGGTCGTTGATGCTGCACAAGGAATTGAAGCTCAAACGTTAGCCAATGTCTATTTAGCACTTGATAATGATTTAGAAATCATTCCAGTTATTAATAAAATTGATCTGCCGAGTGCTGATACTGAACGTGTAAAGCAGGAAATTACGGATGTAATTGGTATCGATGGTGACGAAGCAATTTTAGCAAGTGCTAAAGCAGGTATAGGAATAGAAGAAATTTTGGAACAAATCGTAGAACAAATACCTGCACCAACGGGTGACCCAAAAGCCCCTTTAAAAGCTCTAATTTTTGATTCTCTTTATGATTCTTATCGTGGAGTTGTCGCCTATGTATGTATAAAAGAAGGATCTGTAAAAGTTGGCGACAAAATTAAAATGATGGCAACTGGAAAAGAGTTTGAAGTAAATGAAATCGGTGTATTTAATCCCAAGCCAATACCAAAGAAGGAATTAACTGTAGGGGATGTAGGTTATCTAACCGCTTCGATCAAAAATGTAGGAGACACTCGAGTTGGAGATACCATTACGTTAGCCAATAACCCTGCACAAGAAGCTTTACCAGGTTATCGTCGTTTAAATCCAATGGTGTTCTGCGGATTATACCCGGTAGATGCTAATAATTATAACGACTTACGAGAAGCTTTGGAGCGGTTAGAATTAAATGATTCATCTTTACAATATGAAGCGGAAACTTCACAGGCACTTGGCTTTGGCTTTCGATGTGGTTTCTTAGGACTTTTACATATGGAAATAGTCCAAGAAAGAATTGAAAGAGAATTTAATATTGACTTAATTACAACTGCACCTAGTGTTATTTATCAAGTAATTATGACAGATGAAACAGAGAAAACGATTGATAACCCTTCGTTTATGCCGGATCCTCAAAAGATTCAAGAAATCCAAGAGCCATATGTAAAAGCAACGGTTATGGTACCTAATGATTTTGTCGGGCCAGTGATGGAGCTCTGTCAAAAAAAACGTGGGGATTTCATAGATATGCAATACCTGGATGACAACCGAGTAAATGTTGTCTATGACATTCCATTATCTGAAATTGTTTATGATTTCTTTGATCAATTAAAATCACAAACAAAGGGATATGCTTCGTTTGACTATGAAATGATTGGATATAAAATATCAAATCTTGTGAAAATGGATATATGGCTAAATGGCGAGACGATTGACGCGTTATCTTTTATCGTTCATAAAGATTTTTCTTATGAGCGCGGAAAACAAATCGTTGAAAAACTAAAATCCTTAATACCTAGACAACAATTTGAGGTACCAGTGCAAGCTGTTATAGGAAATAAAGTAGTTGCTCGTTCAACCATTAAAGCAATGCGAAAAAATGTCCTTTCAAAATGTTATGGTGGGGATATTTCGCGTAAACGGAAGCTTCTAGAAAAACAAAAAGAAGGTAAAAAACGAATGAAAATGGTCGGCTCTGTTGAAGTTCCGCAAGAGGCGTTTATGGCTGTACTTCAAATGGACGATGATAAATAAAAGATAATTACAGTTACCTGACTCTATATTTGCGTTCATTCCTCGAGATCGTTTACTATTCGGTTGTTGGAGTGGTGTATAGGAGTCAGGTCTTTTATTATAGAAAGTAAAAATTTGTTGCTTGCAATAGAAGATTAAACTTCGGGACTCGATATGGAGGCCGATTAATTTGGAAAACACACTTGTGTGAGGAGATGTATGTTATGGTTTCATCTGTTTATATTCATATACCTTTTTGTCATCATTTGTGCCATTATTGTGATTTCACTAAATTCTTTTATAATGAGTCAATGGCCAATGAGTATCTAGATGCTCTTGAAAAAGAGCTATCAGCCTATATTGTAGAATCTAAACATAAGGTTACAACTATTTTTGTTGGGGGAGGTACGCCAACAGCGTTAAATTATTCCCAGTTGGAACGATTATTAAAGATGGTTTCGACTTACTTTGATGTAGACCATTGTAAAGAATATACATTTGAAGCAAATCCTGGTGATTTAGATAAAGAGAAAATGAAGCTTTTATACGATTATCAAGTTAACCGAATCTCGATGGGAGTACAAGTATTTGACGATAAAATGCTGGAAGAGCTAGGGAGAATGCATAGAATAAGCGATGTATATGAAAATATAAATGATTTAAAACAACAAGGACTAACTAATATAAGTATCGATTTAATCTATAGTCTGCCAGAGCAGACGATTCAACACTTTAACCAGACATTAGAAGAAGCGTTAAGTTTTGATCTTCCGCATTATTCTGCTTATGCATTACAAATAGAACCCAAAACAGTTTTTTATCAACGATATAAACTTGGAAAATTACAAAAACCAAAAGAAGAAGATGAAGCGGTAATGTTTCAAATGCTACGTGAGAAAATGAATGCTAGTGGCAAACAACAATATGAGATTAGTAACTTTGCGGAACCTGGTTATGAGAGCTTGCACAATTTAACGTATTGGAATAATGACTACTATTTTGGTTTTGGAGCAGGGGCTCATGGTTATCTACCAGGTAAACGTATCATTAATCTAAGACCGTTTCCGGCTTATACACAAAAAGCGAAAAAGGATGGGAAACCAATCCTTCACGTAGAAGAAATAGGAATGAAAGAACAAATAGAAGAAGAAATGTTCCTCGGACTTCGAAAATTGTCTGGAGTTTCCAAAAAACGCTTTAAACAAAAATTTGGAGTGAATTTGAATAACATATATAAAGATGAACTTAAATATTTAATTAAAAAGGGATGGTTGAAGGAAACGGACGAGGCTTTCCGTTTGACAGAAGCCGGTCAACTTTTTGGTAATGAAGTCTTCCAGGAGTTTTTACTTACGGAAGATGCGATGAAGACTCTTTAAATGTGCTAAGGATTAAACTTTTAGCTCTAACAACCATTCTAATATGACTTTTCATTTTTTCACGTTGACAATATGCCATTGATTTGATAATTTAATATTAGATTTAGCACTCATTAGATAAGAGTGCTAACAGAGGTGATCATCGATGTTATCAAATAGACAATTGTTGGTATTACAAGTCATTATTGATGAATTCATCCATTCTGCCCAGCCAATTGGTTCGCGTGCTATCTCAAAAAAGGAAGAAGTATCATTTAGTTCTGCAACCATTCGTAATGAAATGGCAGACTTAGAGGACTTGGGCTACATAGAAAAGACACACTCTTCGTCAGGGAGAGTTCCTTCTGAGAAGGGTTATCGTTTCTATGTTGACCATCTTTTATCGCCGTTTCATTTATCAAGTGCTGATTTGAATGTTATAAACCATACATTTGAAAAGGGTATGGTGGAATTCGAACAAGTGGTACAGAAATCTGCAAAAGTTCTATCTGATTTAACTAATTATACTTCGATTATACTAGGGCCAGAAGTGTTTGAAACAAAATTGAAGAAATTACAAATCATTAGTCTTTCTGACCATACTGCAGTTGCTATTTTAGTGACGAATACAGGACACGTTGAACATAGGTCGTTTAGTGTTCCGGCACAAATTCAGCCAACAGATTTAGAAAAGCTAGTAAACATTTTAAACGATAGACTAGTCGATGTTCCTATTATACAGCTTCATGAAAAGCTGCACACAGAAGTATCTGATCTATTAAATACTTATACAAATAACTATGACACAGCTTATCAGTATTTGAAGGCAGCTTTGTTTGAGGAACAACCTGTAAAATTGTATGTTGGCGGTAAGACGAACATATTAATGCAACCGGAGTTTAAAGATATTGAAAAAATTCGCTCGTTATACTCCATTATCGAAAAAGAGGATAAACTTGCAGACCTATTACGATCAACATCGGATGGAATCAAAGTATCAATTGGGCAAGAAAATAAAATTGATGCGATGCAAGATTGTAGCTTGATTACAGCTACTTATACACTTGGAGACCGTCAAATGGGTACAATTGCGCTTTTAGGTCCAAAACGAATGGAATATTCACGTGTAATTTCATTAATAAATGTCCTTTCTAATCAATTATCTAGGACATTTAATTCATGGTATTAAATTCCATTAATAAGGGTATAGATAGTAAAGTGTTAGTTCTAGGCTTGTGATATGTTTATGACTTGTAACCTGATACAATTATGCCCAAACGTATCAGGTTACAAGACTGTTATAAAAGTCTTGAAGATGTATAATCACATCTGATAACAACTTTCTATTAACTATTCATAACCCTTAATAGTTTAAAAAACTACGTGAATTATGATATATTCAACAAGGTTTTATTTAATTAAAACTTGAGGAGGTGACAATCGTGGCAGAAAAAGATCATGTACAGGAAGCAGAAAATCAGGAAGAATCGGTTGAAGAGGTGGAGCAAGAGTTAGTTGAGGAAGATGAAAATAGTGATGCTAAACAAGAAGCGTCTTCGAGAGATTCTGATTTAGAAGTAGAAAAAGAAAAAGAAGCTCTAATAAAGGAAAAAGAGGAACTTTATCAACGATTGTTAAGAGTTCAAGCTGAGTATGATAATTTTCGTAAAAGAACACAGAGAGAAAAAGAGTCTGATTTGAAATATAAATCACAATCAATTGTTACAGAATTATTACCAGTGGTTGACAATTTTGAGAGAGCGTTAAATGTCGAATTAAAAGATGAATCTGCCAATAGCTTTGTAGAAGGAATGGAAATGGTTTACCGTCAATTAACAGATACCTTAAAAAAAGAAGGGGTAGAGGAAATCAAAACCGAGGGTGAACAATTTGACCCACATCTACATCAAGCAGTAATGCAAGTAGAAGATGATCAATATGACTCAAACGTTATTGTAGAAGAATTGCAAAAAGGATATAAGCTAAAGGATCGGGTTATTCGCCCGGCTATGGTAAAAGTGAATCAGTAAATTACATACGTAAGTAAGGAGGAATTATGTCATGGGAAAAATAATCGGTATTGACTTAGGAACAACGAATTCTTGTGTAGCAGTCATGGAAGGCGGAGAATCTAAAGTAATCCCTAATCCAGAAGGGAACCGCACAACACCTTCTGTAGTTGCTTTTAAAAATGGTGAACGCCAAGTAGGTGAAGTTGCAAAACGCCAAGCGATTACAAATCCAAACACAATTATTTCTATTAAACGTCATATGGGTACAGACTATAAAGTAGATATTGAAGGGAAAGAATACACACCACAAGAAATATCAGCAATAATTCTACAACACATTAAATCTTATGCTGAAGATTATTTAGGGGAAGAAGTAGATAAAGCTGTTATCACTGTACCAGCGTATTTTAATGATGCAGAACGTCAAGCAACAAAAGATGCTGGTAAAATCGCTGGATTAGAAGTAGAGAGAATTATCAATGAGCCAACAGCTGCAGCATTAGCTTATGGTATCGATAAAGAAAATGAAGACCAAACAATTTTAGTTTATGACCTTGGTGGAGGTACGTTTGATGTTTCGATCCTAGATATTGGCGATGGAACATTTGAGGTAGTTGCTACTGCAGGGGATAATCGCCTTGGTGGTGACGATTTTGACCAAGTAATTATTGATCATATGGTAGCAGAATTTAAAAAGGAAAATGGCATAGATTTATCTAAAGATAAAATGGCACTTCAACGTCTAAAGGATGCTGCTGAGAAAGCGAAGAAGGATTTATCAGGTGTAGCTCAGACACAAATTTCTCTTCCGTTTATTACAGCAGGAGAATCTGGTCCATTACACTTAGAAATGAATTTAACTCGTGCAAAATTCGATGAACTTTCTACTAGTCTTGTGGAACGGACAATGGGACCTACTCGCCAAGCACTAAAAGATGCAAGCATGTCTGCAGGAGAAATCGATAAGGTGCTTCTAGTTGGTGGTTCTACACGAATCCCAGCTGTTCAAGAAGCAATTAAAAAAGAAATTGGAAAAGAACCTTCAAAAGGGGTAAACCCTGACGAAGTAGTTGCACTTGGTGCTGCTATTCAAGGCGGAGTTTTACAAGGGGATGTCAAAGACGTTGTACTTCTTGACGTTACTCCACTTTCCTTGGGTATTGAAACAATGGGCGGTGTGACAACTAAGCTCATTGAACGTAATACGACGATTCCGACTAGTCATTCTCAAGTATTCTCAACAGCTGCTGATAACCAAACAGCTGTGGACATTCATGTGCTTCAAGGGGAGCGTGAGATGGCTGCCGATAATAAGACGCTCGGTCGTTTCCAATTAACTGATATACCACCAGCACCACGTGGGGTACCACAAATTGAAGTTTCTTTTGATATCGATGCAAATGGTATTGTAAATGTGCGTGCTAAGGATTTAGGAACAAATAAAGAGCAGTCGATTACGATTAAATCTTCTTCTGGTCTTTCTGATGAGGAAGTTGAACAAATGGTGAAAGATGCAGAAGAAAATGCTGAGGCAGATAAGAAGCGGCGTGAAGAAATTGAACTGCGTAATGAAGCAGATCAATTAATCTTTACTACGGACAAAACGATAAAGGATCTTGGCGATAAAGTTTCTGATGATGAAAAACAAAAAGCAGAAGCTGCAAAAGAGGAATTACAACAAGCACTTGAATCCGATGATTTGGATCAAGTAAAAGAGAAAAAAGAAGCACTCCAAGAGCAGGTTCAGGCACTATCTGTAAAGCTTTATGAGCAAGCTCAAGCTGAAGCCCAGGCCAATGCAGGTGCAGAAGGAGAAACTGCACAAAATGATGACGTAGTAGATGCTGACTACGAAGAAGTAAAAGATGAGGAAGAAAAAAAATAATATAATAAAGCAAGTTTTTTAGCTTAAATTTGTTGAAAGTTGAAGTAATAAAAAAAGTCAAAGTCAGGATCCTCTTGGCTTTGACTTTTTTCTTAATAATAGGCTGTGTTAAAGTTTGGACTCCATATTAACACTATCCTTTAAAAGAGCCTAATAGAAAAAGAAAAATACCGGACATTGGTAAATGGGCAGTAACATTTGCTCTGAAAATAGATTCAATGTTATTATATACTTTATGCTAAAGAGAGTCGGGAGAGTGATTGTCAAGTGAGTAAACGAGACTATTATGAGATCCTTGGTGTCTCAAAAGACGCTTCAAAGGATGAAATAAAAAAGGCTTATCGCAAGTTGGCTAGGAAGTATCATCCTGATGTCAATAAAGAAGAAGGTGCTGACGACAAATTTAAAGAAGCAAAGGAAGCGTATGAGGTTCTTGGAAATGAACAAAAAAGAGCCCAATATGATCAATTTGGTCATGCAGGAGCCCAAGGTCAAGGCTTCGGTGGAGGTTTTGGCGGAGCGGAAGACTTTGGTGGTTTTGGAGATATTTTTGATATGTTCTTCGGTGGAGGACGTCGTCGGGACCCTAACGCTCCTAGACAAGGGGCTGATCTACAGTATACGATGACTCTAGATTTTGAGGAAGCCATTTTTGGAAAAGATACGGATATACAAATTCCTAAAGAAGAAACTTGTGATACTTGTCATGGTAGTGGTGCAAAGCCTGGTACAGAACCGAAAACATGTAGTCACTGTAACGGTTCTGGTCAGTTGAATATGGAACAAAATACTCCGTTTGGTCGCGTTGTGAATAAACGCGTTTGTCATTATTGTCAAGGTACAGGTAAAATGATTGAGGATAAATGTAATACGTGCGGTGGAGTAGGAAAGGTGAAAAAACGTAAAAAAATTCATATTAGCATTCCTGCTGGTATTGATGAAGGACAGCAAATCCGAGTTTCAGGTCAAGGTGAACCTGGGGAAAATGGCGGACCTTCAGGTGATCTATATGTAGTCATTCAAATAACACCTCATGAGTTTTATCAAAGAGAAGGGGATCACATTTTTTGTGAAATGCCTATAACCTTTGCTCAAGCTGCGTTAGGGGATGAAATTGAAGTTCCAACTGTACATGGTAAAGTGAAGCTTAAAGTACCGGCTGGGACGCAAAATGGAAAGACGTTCCGCTTGAGAGGAAAAGGCGCCCCAAATGTACGAGGGTATGGTCATGGTGACCAACATGTCAAAATTAGAGTAGTTACACCTACGAATTTATCCGATCGTCAAAAAGAACTGCTTCGTGAATTTAATGATATAAGTGGAAACAATCCAGCAGATGAACAGGAAAACAGTTTTTTTCAACGTGTAAAAAAAGCATTTAAAGGTGAATAAGTGGACGTATGTTAAATATTTTTTCTAAGTAGAATGACTACAGGTATGAAAACCTAAGAAATGAGTTGATAGATTTTGAAGTGGTCTGAGTTTTGTATCCATACCACTAATGAGGCCATTGAACCGATTTCAAATATCCTACATGAAGCTGGCGCAAGTGGTGTAGTTATTGAAGATCCTAATGACCTAGTCAAAGAAAGAGATACTTTTTTAGGTGAAATTTATGAATTAAATCCACAAGACTACCCGGATGAAGGAGTATATATTAAGGCATACTTACCTGTAAATAGTTTTTTAGGTGAGACTGTCGATGAAATAAAACAAGCCATTAATAATCTCTTATTATATGATATAGATCTTGGAACAAATCAAATTACACTCAGCGAGGTCCGTGAAGAGGAATGGGCTACCGCCTGGAAAAAATATTATAAGCCAGTTAAAATCTCAGAAAAAGTGACAATTACTCCAACCTGGGAGGACTATGAACCCGTTTCTACCGATGAAATCATTATTGAATTAGATCCGGGAATGGCTTTTGGAACGGGAACACATCCCACAACAGTACTAAGCATTCAAGCCCTTGAACAATTCATCTCTAAAGGAGATACAGTCATTGATGTAGGTACAGGTTCTGGTGTATTAAGTATTGCTTCCGTCTTACTTGGTGCTGAAAAGGTTCATGCTTTTGACTTAGATGAAATCGCCGTTAAAAGTACGAAAATGAATGCAAAATTAAATAACGTGGAGAAAAGTATTCAAATTCGACAAAATAATCTGTTAGATAATGTGGAAATGGAAGCAGATGTCATTGTTGCAAATATTTTGGCTGAAATAATTTTGCGTTTTGAAAAAGATGCTTACCGATGCCTTAAATCTGGTGGAATTTTTATTACATCTGGAATCATTCAAGCCAAAAAACAACAAGTGAAAGAAGGTCTAATTGAAGCCGGATTCGAGATTTTAGAAATGAATCAAATGGAAGATTGGACTTCAATCATCGCAAGAAAAATGTAAGAAAGCTGGTGTTTTTGTGCAACGATATTTTATAGCGGCTGATAATTGGAAAGCAGATAATCATATCGTATTAAGTGCTAATGACTACCACCATATAACTCGTGTTATGCGAATGACCGAAGGAGATAAAATTATCTGTAATCATCCTTATTGTCAAGCGGCCATTTGCGTAATTACTAATATTTCTAACGAGCAGGTTATTGCTGCGGTCGAAGAGTGGTTGAACGATTCCGTTGAAATGCCTGTGAACGTTACCGTTGCACAAGGGTTACCAAAGGGCGATAAATTCGATTTGGTACTTCAAAAAGGTACAGAGTTAGGTGCATCAGCCTTTCTACCATTTGAAGCGAAAAGATCTGTCGTTAAATGGGATTCAAAAAAAGCGAAGAAGAAACTTGAACGTTTTAACAAAATTGTAAAGGAAGCTAGTGAACAAGCACATCGTAATCGAATTCCAAGTATAGAAGAAGTATCTCCCTTCCAAAAGTTACTAGAGAAAAGCAAAGCCTATGATGTTAAACTTGTTGCATATGAAGAAGAAACACGATCAGAGCAATACCATAGCCTGGGTTCTATCTTAAAAGAAATAGATCAAAATCAGTCTGTTCTTATTTGTATTGGACCAGAAGGCGGGTTTACATTAGAAGAAATAAACGCATTAAAGGAAGTTGGTTTTTATACTGTTCGACTTGGTCCACGTATCCTTCGAACAGAAACAGCTGCCCTCTATTTTTTGTCTAGTATTTCTTATCATTTTGAAGAATTGGAGTGGTGAAAATGCCTACAGTGGCTTTTCATACGTTAGGATGTAAAGTAAATCATTATGAAACGGAAGGCATATGGCAGAAGTTTAAAGCTGCTGGCTATGAACGGGTTGATTTTGACCATGATTCCGATGTTTATGTTATAAATACATGTACAGTAACTAATACGGGTGATAAAAAAAGCAGGCAAGTAATCCGTCGTGCTATTCGTAAAAACCCTGAGGCAGTCGTATGTGTCACGGGTTGTTATGCACAAACATCACCTGGTGAAATTATGGAAATTCCAGGAGTCGACGTTGTAGTCGGTACGCAAGACCGTGGCAAAATGATTGAATATATCGAAGAACATCAAGAATATCGACAACCGATTAATGGTGTATCTAATATTATGAAGAATCGTGTGTTCGAGGAAATGGATGTTCCAGAATTTTCAGATCGGACAAGAGCTTCATTAAAAATACAAGAAGGCTGTAACAACTTTTGTACATTTTGCATTATCCCGTGGTCACGAGGGTTATTAAGGTCAAGAGAACCTGAAAATGTTTTAAAACAAGCTCAACAATTAGTGGATGCAGGCTATAAAGAAATCGTATTAACAGGTATTCATACAGCGGGTTATGGGGAAGACATGAAAGATTATAATTTTGCCCAATTACTCCGTGATTTAGAAGAAAAGGTAGTTGGATTAAAACGTATTAGAATTTCATCAATTGAAGCTAGTCAAATTACCGATGAAGTAATTGAAGTGTTAGATCAATCATCAAAGATAGTAAGGCATTTACACATTCCGTTGCAATCAGGGTCAGACACTGTGTTAGAGCGAATGAGAAGAAAGTATTCTTCATCCTTTTATAAGGCAAGGGTGGAAAAAATCAAACAGGCACTGCCTGGGCTTGCTATTACTTCTGATGTAATTGTTGGATTTCCAGGAGAAACAGAAGATGAGTTTATGGAAACATATCGCTTTATCCAAGAAATTGGTTTCTCCGAGCTTCATGTTTTTCCATTTTCAAGAAGAACTGGGACTCCAGCTGCACGAATGGATAATCAAGTAGAAGATGAAGTCAAAAATGATCGTGTTCATAAACTTATTGACCTTTCTAATAAGCAAGCAAAAGAATATGCTTCCATGTTTGAAGGTGAAGTATTAGAAGTAATTCCAGAGGAACGTTTGACAGATGACAAGGAAGAAGAAAATATTTTTGTTGGCTATACAGATAACTATTTAAAAGTTAAATTTGCAGGGTCAGAAGATATGATTGGAAAAATTGTTCGTGTCAAAATTAAAGATTCTGGATATCCGTATAATGAAGGTACATTTGTCCGGATAATGGATGAACCGAATATAAATGAGAAAGTGGAATTATCGTCATAAACTACTATACAATAGGGATAAACGGCATTACGTTTGTCTCTATTGTTTTTTTTGAAATATTCGTGCTATGATGATGCTGAATAAAATAAAAGGAGCAGTCTTGACATGAACCTTGAACTAGCAAGAATGATAGACCATACTCAATTAAAGCCAGATACTAAAAAAGAAAAGATTGATCAAATTATTCAAGAAGCAAAAGAAAATGGGTTTGCATCTGTTTGTGTTAATCCATACTGGGTAAGTTATTGTTATAATCATCTCCAAGAATCTGATGTGAAAGTATGTACTGTTATTGGTTTCCCACTAGGTGCAACAACAACGGAAACGAAAGCGTTTGAGACGTCACAAGCTATCAAGAACGGTGCAACCGAAGTAGATATGGTCATTAATGTGGGAGCATTAAAATCAAAGGAATTGGATACTGTCGAAGCTGATATTAAGGCGGTAGTAGAAGCTGCAAAAGGACATGCACTAACAAAGGTTATCATTGAAACTTCTCTTTTAACGGATGATGAAAAAGTGGTTGCTTGCAAACTTGCTAAACGAGCAGGTGCAGATTTTGTTAAAACTTCTACTGGTTTCTCCGGTGGAGGAGCAACTGTGGAAGATATTACACTTATGCGGAAAACTGTAGGAAGTGAAATGGGAGTAAAAGCTTCTGGAGGAGTTCGTGACCTTGAAACGACAAATGCAATGATTGAAGCAGGTGCAACTAGAATTGGTGCAAGTGCTGGAGTGCAAATTATTGCTGGAGAGAAAGGTAAAATGGATTATTAATAAGCCTTGTTAAAGATTGTGTTGATTATTAGTTTCTTTTGCCATATAATTAGTCATAAATGAATCGAACAATACTGCTTTTGACAAAGAAGAAGCTGTCCTCATACAAAGGGACAGCTTTTCTATGTTTTGATACTAATTTGTTGACCATGAATTTTCATGATAAACTTTTGAAACAAATGAATAAAAGGAAGAAATATTAAAACAGATAATACATTAAAAAGAACCGATATGTGTGCTAGTTGCTCCTTAAGGTTTGTCGATAGAAGCTGAGCAACATCACTCAAGCTATCTAAGAATGGTATAAATAATAATACGCCAGCAATATTAAACCAAACGTGTGCCATTGCCACAAGCTTTGCTTCTTTATTCGTCCCTAGAGTAGCAAGTATGGACGTGAAGCACGTTCCAATATTGGCCCCAAGAACAATAGCGATGGAAGCTGCTATAGTAAGTATTCCTTCATCTAAAAAACTCATTGTAATTCCGATTGTCGCACTAGAAGATTGAATAATAGCACTTACGATTAGCCCGATAATTACTCCGATGTGCGGATTCGACTCCGAGTATTGAATGCTTTGACTTAATATCGGCATCCGGGCAACCTCAGTTGCTAACGATTCAAATCCATTCAATGATACAAAAATACTTCCTAATCCTACAAATATAGCCCCTAAACTAAATGCAACTTTGTTTGGAAAAAATAATAAGATAGCTCCAATAATAAGGATAGCTGTTTCAGGAATAAAATCGGAATATGCCAATATTTCTCCAGTTGCAGTGGTTCCAATATTGGCACCAAATATTACCCCAATAGAGTTTTTAAATGATATGTAACCTAAACTTACGAAGCTAATCGTTAGAATCATAATTAGGGAACTACTTTGTAAAAGAACAGTAGCAATACAACCTGTTAATAATCCAACGGGGAAACTTTTTGTTAAATTAGCTAATACATCTTTCATTTTTTGATAGGAAAGCTGATACAGTCCAGTTCGTAATATACTCATTCCTAAAAAAAACAACATAATAAATATAGCAGTAAGCGAAATTAAATCTCCCAACTTGTTCACCTCTATATCATTATATGGACAAGATTTTCGATTCATGATTTTTATTAAACAATAATATTATTAGTCAGAAAAAGTTGACCAAAAAAAATCATTATATTATAATTGTCGATAGGCATATGTAGTACATATGCTGTTACAAATTGTTGTACGCTTCGGAGGGAGGGATATTAGTATGTCAAACACAACTCGCGTTCGTAAAAACGAGTCACTTGAAGATGCTCTTCGTCGCTTTAAACGCAGTGTATCTAAAAACGGTACATTGGCTGAATATCGTAAAAAAGAATTTTATGAAAAACCTAGTGTGCGTCGTAAGAAAAAGTCTGAGGCTGCTAGAAAGCGTAAGTATTAAAGAGGGTGCGAAGAAAAAATGTCAATAGTTGAACGTCTAAACCAGGATATGAAACAAGCGATGAAAAATAAGGATAGAGAAACCTTAAGTGTTATTCGCATGGTAAAAGCTTCACTTCAAAATGAAGCAATCAAACTGGGAAAAGACAATCTATCTGAAGAAGAAGAGTTATCTGTTTTGACTAAAGAGTTAAAACAACGTAACGATTCCCTCCGAGAATTTGACGAAGCTGGACGCGATGATCTTGTAGAGAAACTGAAAGATGAAATTAAAGTTTTACAAGTATATATGCCAGAACAGCTAACTCAAGAAGAGCTTGAAGATATTGTTTTAGAAACAATAAAAGAGGTTAATGCTACCACGAAAAAAGAAATGGGAAAAGTAATGAGTGCTATCATGCCTAAAATTAAAGGCAAAGCAGATGGTTCACAAGTCAATCAATTTGTTCAAAAGCATCTTACTTAATGTAGATAACCTTTGATGATTCAAATATGCTTTTGTAAATCCCTTGTCATACAATTGACAAGGGATTTATTATGGTTTATATTCTAAACATTTTTTAAGAAAATAAAATGTTTGTGAAACCCTCTTCATCACTATTACGTATTACATGTGTACATAAAAATAGAAAGGAGGTTCGGAGTGAAGATTTATACAACAAGATTACTATTTTATTTTGTTGGTATCCTTTTAGCACTTGGTGTTTCAATTAATGCGATACATGCTGAATCCAATGGGGAAGGAAAGCTTATTTATATTATCCCAATTGAAAAAGAAGTGGAAAGAGGGTTAGAAGCCTTCTTAACCCGTACGACAGAAGAAGCAAAAGAAGAAAACGCTGATCATATCATTTTTGAAATCGATACTCCTGGTGGAAGAGTAGATGCGGCCAATAATATTGGTGAGTTATTTCAGAATATAGAAATCCCTACTACTTCTTTTATTACTAGCCAAGCACTTTCAGCGGGATCCTATATCGCCTTAAATACCGATTATATTTATATGAAACCGCAAGCTACTATGGGTGCTAGTGGAGTTATTACTTCTGATGGAAATGCAGCTGAAAAAAAAGCCCAATCAGCATGGCTTGCAGCTATGAAAAGTGCTGCTTCATCTAAGGGGAGGGATCCTCTCTATGCAGCTGCTATGGCTGATCCTGATATTGACTTAGAAGAATATGGGGCTCCTGAAGGCGAATATCTAACACTGGAACCGTCATCTGCGGTTGAAGTAGGATATGCAGAGGATATAGTTGAGCACCGAACAGAACTACTTAGTAAATTAGGTTTATCGAACGCTACGGTTGTAGAGACGGAGCCAACACTCGCCGAAGAAATTGCTCGTTTTATAACGCATCCAGCTGTTGTGCCAATATTGCTTTCCATCGCAAGTATTGGATTGATTGTAGAGTTGTATTCGCCTGGTTTTGGGATACCTGGTTCCATGGGTCTTTTGTCGCTAGTGCTATTTTTTTACGGTCATATCGTAGCGGGATTAGCTGGTTATGAATCCATTATTCTGTTAATATTAGGTATTATATTGGTTGTTGTAGAAATATTCGTTCCTGGTGGTATTTTAGGTATTATTGGTATCGGTGCTATTATCTTTTCGTTATTCTTATCAGGACAAGACATGGGTCATATGGCTTGGAGTGTAGGAATAGCTATCCTTGTTTCGATTATCGTATCTGTTATTTTGTATAAAACGATGGGATTAGAAAAAGGAATTTTTAAACATATTATTTTGAAAGATGCAACAACAACAGAAAAAGGATATATTTCCTCTGTAAACCGGGTAGAATTAGTTGGGCAGGAAGGAAAAACATTAACTCCGCTCCGGCCTTCAGGTACAGCCATTTTTGATGAGGAACGTCTGGATGTGGTTAGCGAAGGTGGATTTATTAGTAGTGATAAATCTGTCAAAGTTGTCAAAACAGAAGGAGCTCGGATTGTAGTTCGAGAGATAGTAGAAAAAAATTAGGAGGAATAGTATGGAGATTCAAGAACTTTTACCGATCATAATCATTGGTATTATTATTATTGCTATTGCTGTTTTATTCACATTTATTCCCGTAATGCTATGGATTAGTGCACTAGCAGCGGGTGTTCGTGTAAGTATTTTTAATTTAGTAGGTATGCGCTTAAGAAGAGTTGTTCCTGCTCGTGTGATTAACCCTTTAATTAAGGCTCATAAAGCTGGTATTGATGTGAGTAACAACCAATTAGAGGGTCACTACCTAGCAGGTGGTAATGTCGACCGTGTGGTTAATGCACTGATTGCCGCTCAACGTGCTAATATCGAATTAAGTTTTGAAAGAGCTGCAGCGATCGATTTAGCTGGTCGAGATGTGTTAGAAGCTGTGCAAATGAGTGTAAATCCAAAAGTTATTGAAACTCCATTTATTGCTGGTATCGCAATGGATGGTATTGAAGTAAAGGCAAAAGCTAGAATTACTGTTCGAGCAAACATTGATCGATTAGTCGGTGGTGCTGGGGAAGATACAGTCATTGCACGTGTCGGTGAAGGTGTTGTAAGTACAATTGGTAGTTCTGAAGCACACACAAAAGTATTAGAAAATCCAGATTCAATTTCACATAATGTTTTAAACAGAGGTTTAGATGCAGGAACGGCATTTGAAATTTTATCGATTGATATTGCGGATGTTGATATCGGTAAAAACATTGGGGCTATACTACAAACAGATCAGGCAGAAGCAGATAAGAATATTGCACAAGCGAAAGCTGAAGAACGTCGTGCTATGGCTGTTGCGCAAGAGCAAGAAATGCTTGCCCGTGTTCAAGAAATGCGTGCGAAGGTTGTGGAAGCAGAAGCAGAAGTTCCACAAGCATTGGCAGAAGCATTGCGTTCAGGAAATATGGGTGTAATGGATTATATGAATTATAAGAACATTAACGCTGATACGGATATGCGTGATTCAATTGGTAAGATTTCTAAAAATGAAAACGAAGAGGAAGAATAAAATGTATAATCCTCGAAAAGGAGGGTTTTCATGGAAGATCTTATAGGAATTATCATAGCAATATTTGTTATAGGTAGCTGGTTATTTGGTTCTAAAAAGGAAGATAAGA
The DNA here is from genome assembly GCF_016908325.1 of Aquibacillus albus. GTDB lineage: Bacteria > Bacillota > Bacilli > Bacillales > Amphibacillaceae > Aquibacillus_A > Aquibacillus_A albus. The sequence continues at coordinate 90,064 of NZ_JAFBDR010000001.1, forward strand.
AAAATACAAACAGGCCACCAGTAAAGCGTGATATTCCTCGTCCAACCCCGACTCCATCTGGAAGAGTAGGGCAAGAAGTAGAAGACGTTTTGGAAACACAATCCGAAGCATTTAAGGATAAGAAACAAGAGCAATTAGAGGCGTTAAAAGATAAAATAGAAAGTGGAAAACATACGGTTGAAGGAAGTGGTGGTGAATGGGATCAACGAGAGACCTCTCAAAAACCTAAACTTAAGCCTGTTGACAGAAGTGTCAAACAGTCCACCATTTCTGTTAGACGTAATTTATCTAGTAATAAGATAGTTGAAAGTGTCATTATGGCTGAGGTACTAAGTCCGCCAAAGGCACATCAAAAAAATCAATCTCGACCACCGAATAGAAGGATATAAATACGAAAAAACCTTTGTCACTAAATGACAAAGGTTTTTTTCTTTTGGCTCTAGGATTTAGTAGAAGATGAAAATTGAATTGTCCTCTCAGGAAAGACAAATGTCCACAAAGGGGGTCAGACCCCTTTTGGAGCAAATTTTCTACATACTCTTTTCCTTTTGTTCATATTGATAATAGAGGTAATAAGTCTAAAAAAATGTAGGTACAACTATTTATTTACGGTGATATTACTGTTCTTATATAGACGTCTATTACATACACATTATGTGAGAGGGGGCATCTTAGATGAAAAAGCTGCAACAAAAAATTGGTAATTGGCTGACTGAACACCTTGAATTACCACCTGATGTTGTCCTCGAACTTCCTAGAATTACAACAATTGGACAAATACATGCTTACATAGAGAATCATCATGGTCTTATTTTATTTTCTGATAATGAACTTCGACTAAAAATGAAGCAAGGATATTTAAAAATAACAGGTAATAAATTTGTTCTAAAAATGATGCTACCAGAAGAGATTCTCTTAGAAGGAACCATCAAAGAAATTGTATTTATCGAAGATTAGGAATTGGGATGGAAGGAGAAATTGTATGAAACAAACACAAGGTGTATTTTTTTCCGGCTACGTTACCATTCAAGTGATCGGACACCATCCTGAATTATTTTTTGATCTCTGCGCCAAAAAAGGTGTAACAGTTTGGAATGTTAAAAAAAGAGAAAATACAGTCTGTACAGGAAATATTTTTTTGAAAGATATTTCATTAGTGAAATCATTACGAAGAAGGACGATATATAAGATTACATTTTTACATAAAAAAGGAGCACCATTTTTATCTAGAAGAATTTTGTCAAAAAAACCATTACTTATTAGTTTGTTTTTAAGTATTTTATTTGTAACATTTCTATCTAATATTGTTTGGGATGTACAGGTGAAAGGTGTCCATCCTGAAATAGAAAAGCGAATAACGAAGCAACTAAATGAATATGGAATTTATCCCGGGGCGATGAAATTTAAACTGGAATCCCCCGGTGAAATTCAAAAAAAGCTTCTTGATGATATACCGGAATTGTTATGGGTAGGCGTAAATGAAAAAGGGACAACCTTTCATCTTGAGGGTGTAGAAAAAACAGTAGTTGACGAAAGGGAAGAACATGGTCCAAATCACTTAATTGCTAAAAAGGAAGGCGTTATTGTTGATATGTTTGTTGCAAAAGGACAACCTATAGTAAAGGTCAATGATTTTGTTGAAAAGGGTGATTTGCTCGTTTCTGGTGTACTTGGTAAGAAAAATGAAGAGACGAGTAAGGATGAGGAAGGTAAAAAAGTTAATCGGGGAGAATTAGTAGAAGCAGAAGGTGAAATAATCGCAAAAACCTGGTATGAATCTGAAGTTACTATTCCTTTAAAAGCGAATTATGATATATTGACTGGAGATTCTATAAACAAGTACTTTTTAACATTTGGAAAATTTAATCTTCAAATTTGGGGTTTTAAAAATCCAGAATATAATCAAGTGCAAATGGAATTAAATGAAAGAAAATTTCAATTTTTTCAGTGGGATCTTCCGATTGGCTTTGTTACACAAAAGGTTCAGGAAAAAGAATTGAGAAGAGTGGAAAGAACACAGGAAGAAGCGGTTGAAGCTGGAATTAAACAAGCTAAAAACAACCTACAAAATAAACTTGGACATGAAGCAGAAATAAGTTTTGAAAAAGTTTTGCACGAACGAATAGAGAATGGTAAAGTTAAATTAATACTTTACTTCACAGCTCGTGAAAATATTGCAATAACTCAACCTATTTCTCAAGGAGATTGATTTATGCCTGAAGATTTAATTACAATAGACTTACAAATTGACAACCCAAGTGAAGCATTAAGTTTATTTGGTACAGAAGACAAAAACTTAAAACAAATTGAACAGCAGCTGAACGTATCTATAATCACTAGAGGAGAGCAAGTTAGAGTCTCTGGAACTGACGAAGATATACAATTGATTGAGGAAATTTTGTTAGCATTATTAGGAATCGTACGAAAGGGACTGACAATTTCTGAAAGAGATGTCGTCTATGCTGTTGAACTAGCAAAAAAAGGTAAAATAAATCAGTTTGAAACATTATTTGAAGATGAAATAACAAAGAATGCAAAAGGAAAATCTATCCGAGTAAAAACACTTGGTCAAAGAAATTACGTTAATTCTATTAAATCACATGACCTCGTTTTTGGTGTCGGGCCAGCCGGTACGGGAAAAACCTATCTTGCAGTTGTTATGGCAATAAATGCTTTAAAGCAAGGTTTAGTGAAACGAATCATTTTGACACGACCGGCAGTAGAAGCTGGGGAAAGTCTCGGTTTTTTACCTGGTGATTTAAAGGAAAAGGTTGATCCATATCTAAGACCACTATATGATGCGCTTCATGATGTGTTGGGTACTGAACATACGCAAAGGTTAATTGAACGTGGAACAATTGAAATTGCTCCACTTGCATATATGCGTGGTCGTACATTAGATGATGCATTTGTTATATTAGATGAAGCGCAAAATACAACCCATGCTCAAATGAAAATGTTTTTAACAAGGTTAGGTTTTGGTTCAAAAATGGTAATAACGGGTGACATCACTCAAGTTGACCTGCCAAAGGGTGTTAATTCTGGGTTGAAGGTTGTTGAGACAAAGTTATCATCAATAAAGGGGATTGCTTTTATTTATTTACAACAGTCTGATGTTGTTCGTCATCCGCTCGTTCAGAAAATAATTGATGCTTATGAAAAGGAATAACTGTTGTATGAGTTAAGACCCAAAACCATGGGTCTTATTTCTCTATTTAAAAGGGGAGAACGAGATGAAGTCTGTTTGGGAACACTTTTTACAATTTGTAAAAGATAAAGAAAAATGGATTCGTATTGTTATACCAAGCTTGGTTTTGGGTTGTTTCTTTTTTTTCATAATGCTTTCTAATGTCTACACTGAAACCTACGAAATTGAACGATTTAATAATGCAAAAGAAACCATCCGTTCACCTATTACTATTGAGAATACGAAAGAAACAGATCGTAAAATCAGAGAAGCTATTCAAGCAGTTGATGATCGTTATGATGTTTCTAGTGTGATTACTCAAGAACGGGTCGATTATGTAAATGAATTATTTGATGCCATTGAAAAACAGCAAGAGGAAATTGATGCTGCTCAAGAAGAAGAAGTAACTGTTGGTGAAAATGAAGAAAATCAATATGACTCAAGTGTTCCCTTGACGAATCAGGAAAGAGTTCAGTCTCTACAGCAAGTACTAAGCCCTTCAATCACTGATGATTTAAGTCAAGAGGTGTTATTAAGTATTGTTGAGGCAAGCCCTCGTGAAAGGTCTTTGGGCCAAGAGCTATTAACTACATCCCTTTATGAAGTATTAAATGAAGGTGTTCGTACGGATGAGGTACAAACAGCGGTTCAGAGTGTAAATCAAAAATTAAGGTATTCAAGTATAGATGAACAGCTCAAGGAAGCACTCTATTCATTAACTAAATTCGCTGTTGTTGAAAATTCTTTTTACGATGTTGAAAAAACAAATGAGGCACAAAAGCAGGCAATTAGTAATGTAGAACCTGTAATGATTCGGGCCGGAGAAGTAATAGTTCGAGAAGGTCAAACAATCACCAATGAAATATATGAGGAACTGGCATTGGTAGGGTTACTGGATAGCGACCGTAATAGTTATCCTGTCATTGGACTAATCATCTTTATTATATTACTTTTAGGAATTATTGTTTATGAAATAAATAAGTATGCTGAAAACAATCGATTAGATAATCGTAAAATTGCATCCATTTTACTGATTAGCTTACTGACTGTTGGTATGATGAAACTAATTAGTATATATACTACTCCAGTCAATCAGTTATTTTTACTTGTTCCAGTTGCAACTGCTACAATGTTGTTAAAAATTTTACTCTATGACCGTTTAGCAATCGTATTAGGTATTGTATACGCAGTTATGGGCAGTGTTATATTTAATGCCGAAATTCCTGGGTCACTCAATATGGAAGCTTGTATTTACTTATTGTTTTCACAGCTAGCAGGAATCATTTTTTTGTATAGTGTAAAGGATCGAACGGCAATATTAAAGGCTGGGTTAGGTATAACGGTCATTAATATATTAACTGTATTAATATTCTTATTATTATCATTTGAAAAGTATTCTATTTATGAATCTTTTCTTTTAGTGGGATTTGGAATAACTTCTGCATTTCTTGCTTCGGTATTGACCATAGGAATGTTACCTTTTTTCGAAGCAGGTTTGGGAATTTTATCAGATACAAAGCTTTTAACCCTGTCCAGTCCCAATCAACCACTTCTTAGAAAATTATTAACAGAAGCACCAGGTACATATCATCATAGTGTAATGGTTGCGAACTTGAGTGAGGCCTGTTGTGAATCCATTGGTGCAAACGGTCTGTTGGCACGTGTAGCTGCATATTATCACGATTTAGGAAAAACAGTACGACCACATTATTTTATTGAAAATCAAATGGGAATAAGAAATCCACATGATTTTATTGAACCAAAACAAAGTGCTGAAATTATTATTAATCACCCATATGACGGTTCAAAAATGCTTAAGAAACATAAACTACCAAAAGAGATCATTGATATTGCAGAACAGCACCATGGGACTACATTATTGAAATATTTTTATTACAAAGATAAAGACAAAAATAAAGCTGTTAATGAGGCAGACTATCGTTATCCCGGCCCTAAACCTCGTACAAAAGAAGCAGCGATTATTTGTATATGTGACTCAATAGAAGCTGCAGTTCGTTCATTAAAAGAGCCGACAAATGAAAAAATTAATGAAATTGTTACATCGATTATAAATGATCGGTTGATGGATGGCCAACTAAGTGAAAGTTCTCTGACGTTCAGAGAATTAGAGACGATTCAGCAGGCGATTTGTGAAACATTAAATGGGATCTTTCATTCAAGAATACAATACCCTACAAGCAAGGAAGTAAAGGAGGCAAACTGAAAATGCATATCGATTTTCACGATGAAACGAAAAAGGTGACGGAAGAATATATTGACATGGTTCAACGGCTTATTTCATTTGCTGCTAACCAAGAGAACATTACACCTGAAGCTGAGATTTCCATTAGTTTCGTTGATAATAATGAAATTCAAATCATTAATAGGAATTACCGACAAATTGATAAACCAACAGATGTTATTTCTTTTGCATTGGAGGAAAAAGGTGAAGGAGAAATGGAAATCGTTGGTGGTGATCTTCCAGTTATTCTCGGAGATATTGTAATATCGGTTGATAAGGCTGAGGAACAGGCAAAAGAATATAACCATTCGTTTCAAAGAGAATTAGGCTTTCTTGCATTACATGGTTTTTTACATCTATTAGGTTATGATCATATGAATGAGATAGATGAGAAGCAAATGTTTCAACGACAAGAGGATATATTGAATGAGTTCGGATTATCAAGGGAATAAAAATAAACGAGTAGGGTTTGAGCATGCCATTAACGGGGTAAAAGAAGCGATTAAATCAGAGCGAAATTTAAAAATTCAAATGGTAATAAGTGTAATTGTTACTATAATGGGAATTATTCTCCATATTACTCCTGTCGAATGGGCGATTATAATCATTACGATTGGATTGGTGCTTTCTTTTGAAATAATGAATACAGCCATTGAAAAAGTAATGGATTACTTAGCTCCAGAATTTAACTCATCAGTAGGGTTGATAAAGGACATATCTGCTGGTGCTGTATTTATCGCAGCTTGTACATCTGTTATTGTAGGTTCCATTATTTTTTTACCCAAGCTATTTCGTTTGTTTTTTTGAAAGGTGCAGTAGTTTAAGCAATTATCTAAGAATCGTTGCATGCCAATTAAATTGTCTGAAAATGTCAAATTAATTGTTTGTTCATAAAAAACTCCCTTTATGCCAAATTAGGTATAAAGGGATTTTTCTTTAATGCAAACGAAAATTTATGTTTTTCAAAAATATTTATGTCATCATTTTTATAGAGTTTTTGTCGAATGTATGAAATGGATACGTATTTTATAGTAAAATAAAAATATCTAATAAAATGAATCGAACATAGTAGTAATGGAGGAAGCAACATGGATCAAGCGCAAGCGTTCAAGTCTGGTTTTATCACCATTATCGGTAGACCAAATGTTGGAAAATCAACATTTATGAATCACGTTATTGGGCAAAAGATAGCCATTATGAGTGATAAACCACAAACAACAAGAAATAAAATTCAAGGTGTTTTAACAGAATCTGATGCACAATTTATTTTTATTGATACACCAGGAATTCACAAACCAAAACATAAATTGGGTGATTTCATGGTAAAAGTAGCAGAAAATACTTTAAATGAAGTAGATGTTGTCATGTTTATGATTAATGCGGAGGAAGGGTTTGGTAAAGGAGATCAATTTATACTTGAACGACTCCAAAACGTAAACAATCCAGTATTTCTAATCATTAATAAAATTGACAAGGTTCATCCTAACAAGCTATTACCACTAATCAATGAATATAAGGACAAGTACGATTTTGAAGAAATTATTCCTATATCGGCATTAGAAGGAAATAACGTTGAAAATTTGCTAACACAAATCAAGCAACGGTTACCGGAGGGGCCACAATATTATCCGGAAGATCAAATAACAGACCACCCAGAAAGGTTTATTATCAGCGAGCTGATTCGTGAAAAAGCTTTACAGTTAACGAGAGAGGAAATCCCGCACTCCATTGCAGTTGTGATTGAAAATATCGAACAAAAAGAAAGATCGGAAAAAGTTCTTATTCAAGCAACAATTGTTACGGAAAGAAAGTCACAAAAAGGTATCATAATCGGAAAACAAGGTTCGATGTTGAAAGAAATTGGTATGCGAGCGAGGGAAGACATTGAGTCTTTACTTGGAACAAAAGTTTTTTTGGAGCTCTGGGTAAAAGTACAGAAGGATTGGAGAAATAGGCAACACCAGTTGAATGAATACGGGTTTAGTAATGAAGAGTACTAAGACAAAGTTGGTAAATTTTTTTACTCATTCTTTACACAGACTAGGTAACTCTATAAATAAGGTACATTTTTTAAACTGATTATAGAAAGGTGGAGTTTTCTTGTGATAGACTTTTCTTGGAAAATCTTTAGTCAAACAGGAAACATTGAAACCTATTTACTAATGAAAGAACTTGAAGATATCTATAATGAAGATGATTCATTCCACATGGATGATGAGGTTACCGAATTGGATAGACAAATGTAAGTTGAATTTAGGGGATGTGTGAGGCTTTGTTTGAAAAGGTCGAAGGAGTTGTTTTACGTACACAGGATTATGGGGAAACACATAAAATTGTTACACTGTTCACGATGGAAAAAGGAAAAGTTGGCTTGGTAGCAAGGGGAGCCAAAAAACCCAAAAGTCGAATGGCTGCGATTACGCAGCCATTTATTCATGGAACATTTTTATTACAAATAGGAACAAATTTAGGTACCTTGCAACAAGGGGAAGTATTAACCCCTTTACGAAAAATAAGGGAAGATATCATCAAAACTGCTTATGCTAGTTACATAGCTGAACTTACTGACAAATTATTAGAAGAAAAACAGCCAGATGCTTTTCATTATAAACAATTGTTAAAGACATACCAATGGATTGCAGAGGATAAAGACCCTGAAGTTTTGTCGATGATATATGAATGGAAGATGTATAAAAAAGCGGGTTTTGCTCCAGTTATTCATCAATGTGTTAACTGTAGTACAAAACAAACACCATATCATTTTTCTGTTCAAGAGGGTGGTGTTTTATGTCCGAGGTGCCAATGGAAGGATAGTACTGCTATCGCTTTATCGGAACATCTTTTCAAGCTCCTTTATATTTTCTCTGAAATAGATATTGAAAGAATTGGAAGTATTTCTGTTAAAGATGAAAATAAACAATTGTTAAAACAGTTAATGGAAGATTATTATGATCGTTATGGTGGATATTATTTGAAATCTAAAAAGTTTTTGAAGCAATTAGATTTATTGCAATAGTTATTTTTTATTGACAAATGTTTAAATTTTAAGTATGATTTATAACAAATTTGACACGTTTGCATTGAAGAAGAGTAGTACTTAAGAATATTCTATTTTAAGCGAGTCCAGGGTGGTGTAAGCTGGATATAGAAAGCTTAAGGAAGGCACTTCTGAGCATAAAAAGAAAGTGGCTATTCTAAGTAAAGAATAGCAATTAGGGTGGAACCGCGGTAATCCCGTCCCTATGTTTTCCAATTGAAAACATAGGGACGGGATTTTTTATACTGTAAATTGGCCCAACACATTAGAATTGATGGAGGGAATTAAATAATGAATATTCAAGAGATGATTTTAACCTTGCAAAAACATTGGTCTGATCAAAATTGTGTTCTTATGCAAGCATATGATGTGGAAAAAGGAGCAGGAACCATGTCACCGATGACATTGTTAAGAAGCTTAGGGCCAGAACCATGGAATGTTGCGTATGTAGAACCTTCTAGAAGACCAGCTGATGGGCGTTATGGACAAAACCCTAATCGTTTGTATCAGCACCACCAGTTTCAGGTGATCATGAAGCCTTCACCTGACAATATTCAAGAACTTTATTTAGATTCATTACAAGCTTTAGGAATTGATCCATTAAAACATGATATTCGATTTGTTGAGGACAATTGGGAAAACCCTACACTAGGTGCTGCTGGGTTAGGTTGGGAAGTATGGCTTGATGGAATGGAAATTACTCAGTTCACATATTTTCAGCAAATTGGTGGTTTAGAAGCAAAGCCAGTCGCTGTTGAGTTAACTTATGGTATTGAAAGATTGGCATCCTATATTCAAGACAAAGAAAATGTGTTTGATCTGGAATGGACTGATGGAGTGACGGTAGGAGATATTTTTTACCAACCAGAATATGAGCATTCGAAATACACATTTGAGGAATCAAACACAGATATGCTCTTTGATTTATTTAGTACCTATGAGGATGAAGCCAAACAAACAATGGAGAAGGGTTTGGTTTTTCCTGCGTACGATTATGTTCTTAAATGTTCCCATACATTTAATCTTTTGGATGCCAAAGGTGTTATTTCAGTAACAGAAAGAACCGGTTACATTTCTAGGGTTCGTAATTTGGCGAGAGAGATTGCCAAGTTGTATGTTGAAGAAAGAGAACGTCTTGGATTTCCAATGTTAAAGAAGGAGGCGGCAGATAATGACAACATCTAATATTTTATTTGAAATTGGATTAGAAGAAATGCCAGCTCGATTTTTAAACGATGCACAACAGCAATTAGAGCAAAAATCAATAGAATGGTTAGAAAACCTACGTTTGCCATATGAAGAGATTCAGACTTTTGTAACACCTCGAAGATTAGCTATTCTTCTGAAAGGAGTTGCATCTAAACAACCTGATCAAGAAGAAGAAGCAAGAGGACCTGCAAAAAAAATTGCCCAAGACGAAGAAGGTAATTGGTCCAAGGCTGCAATTGGATTTACAAAAGGACAAGGAAAATCAGTAGATGATATTTATTTTAAAGAAATAAAGGGTACAGAGTATGTATTCGTTAATAAATATATTAAGGGCCAGGAGACAGAAGAATTATTACCTGGGTTTAAAGATACTTTATTAAGTCTAACTTTTCCCAAAAATATGCGATGGGGCGAATTAAATATTCGGTATGCTAGACCAATTCGATGGATTGTGGCCTTAAATGATTCAAAGATTATTCCGATGGAAATTGCTGATGTTAAATCAAGTAATTATTCATACGGACATCGGTTTTTAGGAGAAAAGATTCAGTTGTTGGATGCTTTAGATTATGAACATACATTGAAAGAACAATATGTCATCGCTAACTCAGCCGAAAGAAAGAAAAGAATATTAGAGGAATTAAAAAATATAGAGCAGGAAATGAATTGGGAAATCATGATTGATGACAGCTTACTTGATGAGGTTAGACATCTTGTTGAATATCCTACTGTATTCTATGGTTCTTTTAGTGAAGAATTTTTAACTGTTCCAGAGGAAGCTTTAATTACTTCCATGAAAGAACATCAACGGTATTTTCCAGTTCGTTCAAAAAATGGAACATTACTGCCAAACTTTGTAGCTGTGCGAAATGGTGATGATCAATTTATTGAAACAGTAGCTAAAGGTAACGAGAAAGTACTTCGTGCAAGATTGTCAGATGCAAGATTCTTTTATGAAGAAGATCAAAAGCAAACAATAAAACAGAACTTAGATAAATTAAAAAGAATGGTATTTCAAGAAAAACTTGGTACCATTGCTGACAAAGTAAATAGAGTAGTTGCTATTTCAAAAGAAATGACTGACTTGCTGCACTTAAGTCCTGAGGAAACTAAAAATGTAATACGTGCAGCTGAAATTTGTAAATTTGATCTGGTAACAAATATGGTAAATGAATTTACAGAGCTCCAAGGAATTATGGGGGAAAAGTACGCAAGACTTTTTGGTGAAAATAAGGCAGTTGCGACAGCAATTAATGAACATTATATGCCGAGGCATGCTAATGACCGTTTGCCAAATTCAACGGAGGGAGCAATTGTAAGTATTGCTGATAAATTGGATACCATTATCGGTTGTATATCTGTTGGTATATTACCAAGTGGTTCACAAGATCCATACGCTCTTCGAAGACAGGCACTCGGAATATTACAAATTATAAATGAAAAAGAATGGAAAATTAACCTGGAATCCTTGTTCGAATCAACACAATCTATTATTGATAATGACGATATTAAAACTATTAATAAGGAGGAAGTTAACCAGACTGTTCGTGAATTCTTCAAAGGAAGGGCTTCTTATATATTAAAGGAGGAAAATATTGATCAGGATATTATCGATGCTATTCTTGCCAGTGATCTAGAGAATTTTGCATTCACATTAGAAAAAGCAAAGCTACTGATGGAAATGAAACAGGATGAATCATTTAAAGATGTCCAAGAGGCTTTTGTCCGTGTGCTTAATTTAGCTTCTAAAGGTAAAGATACTGGTGTGGATCCTAATTTATTCCAAAATGAATATGAAAAGAAATTATTCGAATCCTTTAATGAGGTAGAAAGTAAGTATGGAAAAGTAATGGAACAAGGTAACGCGAGGGAAGCGGTTAATATTGTTAGTCACTTATCTACACCGATACATGAATTTTTTGATCATACGATGGTAATGGTTGAAGATGAAAAAATCAAGCATAATCGACTCTCGTTACTGAATAAAATAGCAAGTATGGTCTTTACATTTGCAGATTTAACAAAAGTACAATGGAAACAACAGTACTAAACGACTTGAAAGACAATGCTAAGCCAAATGATTTTTTCTTTTATTTTACGTTCAAGTCCGTGTTCATACATTTATTGAAAACGAGCTGTTTAAATACCTTTTTGGTCGACAACGAAGAGTGGACGTTATGGGAGGCTACATGCCGATGAAAAAACCTACTGTTTTTGTTATTTCTGATTCTGTCGGTGAAACAGCAGAATTTGTTATAAAAGCAGCATTAAGTCAATTTATTTCCGATAGTGACTATATAATGTACCGTTTTCCTTATGTTCAAGAAGAAAGAGTACTAAGGGGTGCGATTATACAAGCAAAAGAACAAGCTGGTATCATAGGTTTTACACTTGTAGATCCATCTCTCAGAAATTATTTGATCAAAGAGGCAAATTTAGCAAAGGTTGAATGTATTGATATCATGGGCCCTATGATGGCTGCTATGGAACGTTCATTTAACCAAAAACCAAGGCTAGAGCCGGGATTGGTACACAAGCTTGACGAGGATTACTTTAAACGAGTAGAAGCAATTGAGTTTGCAGTCAGATATGATGACGGTAGAGACCCTAAAGGGATTACACAAGCTGATATTGTTTTAATAGGTGTATCGCGAACATCGAAAACTCCATTATCACAATATTTGGCACATAAACGTCTGAAAGTTGCGAATGTCCCTATCGTACCTGAGGTAGAACCTCCAAAACAATTATTTTCTGTTAATCCTAACAAGTGCGTTGGGTTAAGAATTAGCTCAGAAAAGCTGAATGATGTTCGAAAAGAACGGTTAAAGGCACTAGGATTAAGAGATCAATCAAGTTATGCAAATATCGATAGAATTAATCAGGAGTTACGTCATTTTCAATCTATAATTGACCGAATAGGTTGTCCTGTTATTGATGTATCAAACAAAGCTGTCGAGGAGACAGCAAATGTTATTTTAAATAATTATCTGAAAAACTGATAAATCATACAACAAGGGTCTGATCACAGCTGTTTTTAATAAAACAAATTTTGTGGTTAGGCCTTTCATCAGTTTTTAAAAGAAAATATCAAAAAAATGTTAGCAATTTTAAAATAATTGTATTATAATTAGAATTTGTGAAAAAATGTTTCTATACATCCTAATAAAAGTTTAATTTCCTACATACTATCCATTAGTAATAAAACATTGAATTAAAAGCAGGAATATAACCTTCATTGTAGAATAAATATTATGGCACTGTTTTAGTTTTAGCTAATAAGAATAACTTTTTCGACAAAATGCTAATTCTAAAAAGGTTTATTATCCTTAATTTAGAGGTATTACTATAAAAGTAAAGTTAAAATTTTTTTATTCATCATAAAAAAATTTGTCGAAGATGAAGGGTTTTTGTTATTAATCTAGAATAAAAATAAAATATGGTGATTTTTAAATGTCTAATCAAATTCCAGAAGAGACAATTGAAGAAATACGTAATTCTAATGATATTGTGGATGTAATCGGGGAATATGTCCAGTTGAAAAAACAGGGCAGAAACTTTTTTGGGTTGTGCCCTTTTCATGGTGAAAAAACACCATCTTTTTCCGTCACACAAGAAAAACAAATCTTCCACTGTTTTGGTTGTGGAAAAGGAGGAAATGCAGTAACCTTCATCATGGAGATTGAAGGTTTTACCTTTTATCAAGCAATTCAACACTTAGCTGCTAAAAGTGGACACACATTACCAGACAACTTACACCCCAATCAAGAAGGTCATCATAATAAAGAACAAGAAAATGTTTTGAAAGCTTTCGAATGGTTAACAAAATTATACCATCATTTATTGAGACATACAAAAGAAGGTAAAGAAGGATACAACTATTTGATAAGTCGCGGGTTTAATGATGAGGTGATTGATAGGTTTCAGCTTGGATTTTCACCAAATTCAAAAGAATTCATAGCTGAATTCCTCGAGAAGAAGGGATTTCATCGTCAATTAATGGTTAAAGCAGGTGTTTTAACTGTCAATGATCAAAATCAGGCTACTGATAGATTTCGCGGTAGAGTTATCTTTCCTATTCGAAACCATTTAGGTAAAAGCATTGGGTTTGGCGGAAGGACGATTTCGGACCAGGAACCAAAGTATCTAAATAGTCCTGAATCTGATTTATTCCGAAAGGGAAGTTTACTGTACAATTTTGATTTGGCAAGAGCTTCTATTCGAAAGGAACAAGAAGCCGTTTTATTTGAAGGATATATGGACGTTATTTCAGCATATAAAGCTGGGATTCAAAATGGAATTGCAACATTGGGTACTTCTATAACTGAATCACAAGCAAAGCTTTTAAGAAGGTATGTAGATACGGTTATTATCTGTTACGATGCTGATCGTGCAGGGTTACAGGCGTCTTTTAAAGCAGCAAAATTATTAAAAAATGTTGGGTGTCATGTAAAAGTTGCATCAATGCCAGATAATTTAGATCCTGATGAATATATTCAATTATATGGGGCAGAACGATTTAAAAATGACGTTATTACTTCAAGTGATACGTACATGGCATTTATAATAAGATATTTTAGAAAAGATTATAACTTAAAATTAGAAGGAGATCGCATACAATATGTTGAAAGAGTACTTGATGAGTTGGCCTTAATAGAAAGGCCAATTGAAAGAGAGCACTTTTTAAAAGAGCTTGCTAACGAGTTTGAATTGTCTTCTAAGGTTTTAGATGAGGAAATCCGATCTCGTAGGCAAAAGATAGGCTTTAAGCAGGATAAGCAACAACAAGTTAGCCATACTAAGGTGACAAAAGATACATTTCAAACAAAAAAAATGTTGCCAGCTTTTCATAATGCAGAAAGGCAGCTACTTGCTTATATGCTTCATGATTTTTCAATAGCAGAAAAAGTAAAGGAAGAGTTAGGGGCTTCTTTTAATGTAGATGAACATAAAGTGATTGTTACTTATTTATATGCTTATTATGAAGCTGGACATGAGCCAAACGTCAGTCACTTTATTGAAAATTTACCTGATTCTTCGCTTCAGCACTTAGTCGTTCAGATAGCAATGGTACCTATCCATAGCAATATAAGTGATAAGGAAATTAATGACTACATTTGGACTATTCTTTCAGAACAAAGTCATCATGCTAAAATTAAATCTTTAAAGGCTGAGCAAAAGGAAGCTGAAAAACAAAATGATTCAGTAAAGGCTGCACAAATAGGAATGGAAATCGTAGAGATACAGAGGCAAATCAAAAAATCAAATCTGTGATGATAGAAAGTTAATTAAGCAAGACTGGAAGGAGGGGGACTCATGGCAAATAATAAGCCATCACGTTCAAAAGAAAATGATACTGAACTTACGTTAGATCAAGCAAAAGAGCAGATACTTGAACTTGGGAAAAAAAGAGGGATTCTGGCATATGAAGAAGTGGCAGAGCGTTTATCCAATTTTGAGTTAGAATCTGATCAAATGGACGAATATTATGAGTACCTTAATGAACAAGGAATAGAAGTAATTGGTGATTCAGAAGAGGATCCAAGTATGCAACAACTTTCAAAGGAAGAAGAATTTGACTTAAACGACCTTAGTGTTCCTCTAGGTATTAAAATAAATGACCCAGTAAGAATGTACTTGAAAGAAATAGGACGGGTTGATTTATTATCAGCAGCTGAAGAGATTAATTTAGCTAAGAGGATTGAAGAGGGAGAAGAAGAAGCCAAACGTCGATTAGCTGAAGCAAATTTGCGCTTGGTAGTAAGTATAGCAAAGAGATATGTTGGAAGAGGTATGTTGTTTCTTGACTTAATTCAAGAAGGAAATATGGGCTTAATAAAAGCAGTTGAAAAGTTTGATTACCGAAAGGGGTATAAGTTTAGTACCTATGCAACATGGTGGATTAGACAGGCGATTACTCGTGCGATTGCAGATCAGGCCAGAACCATTCGAATTCCTGTGCATATGGTGGAGACGATTAACAAATTAATTCGTGTTCAAAGACAATTATTGCAAGACTTGGGAAGAGAGCCGACTCCAGAAGAAATTGCTAAAGAAATGGAATTAACCCCTGATAAAGTTCGCGAAATTTTAAAGATAGCTCAGGAGCCAGTTTCTCTTGAAACACCGATTGGTGAAGAAGATGATTCACATCTTGGCGATTTTATTGAAGATCAAGAGGCAACCTCACCATCTGATCACGCTGCATATGAATTATTGAAGGAACAGCTTGAAGACGTTCTTGATACGTTAACTGATCGCGAAGAAAATGTTCTGCGATTACGATTTGGGTTAGACGATGGACGAACACGAACACTAGAAGAAGTTGGTAAAGTGTTTGGTGTAACAAGAGAAAGAATTAGACAAATCGAAGCCAAAGCTCTTCGCAAACTCCGTCATCCAAGTCGTAGTAAACGATTAAAAGATTTCCTTGAATGATGAAGTATTTGTATATTAGCTCAGTCATTGTGGGTGCAATGGCTGTGCATTTTTATTTCACTTGAAAGAAGTGAGTGATTTGACAAGAATGAATTTACTATTGGAAGCATTATAATTACTTCCATCTGGTACTGTGATTTCTTATTAGCCTTGTATTCACAAGGCGATGATAAAAGAATCATTGGCTAAAAGAAAAAGTCAAAATTATTTCTTCAGTTGATTCAAATATGTTTATTACTTTTAACATTTCTTGTCATTTATTTTACTGAATTGAACGACGTAATGCAAACTGTCTTACTTTTATTTTTTGTGATAATATCTTATGTGATTTATCTGAATTCCTACAGAAAACAAAGATATTTTCCATTTTTATCATTATTTATCATTTTATTAGTCGTTTTTTTAGTTAAATCTTAAATATTTTTTTGCTTATGGGTTGTAATTGGATGGTATAAACATTCAGGGGTTATCGGTTTAATAGTTGCTATATTAACTGCTTTTTGATTAAAAAGTATAAAAATTTTCATAATAATAATATAAAAAGTAGTAAAAAATTTAAGATGTCACACTTTTTTCCTTTCAACTGTTGTCATTTTAAAGTAAAATATAGGTAGTTTTGTTAGTAATAAAACTTAGTCGGGTATCAAGTTTTGTTTAAACAACTTAATGAGGAGATTACATAAGGAGGACATATTGATGAAAAGAAACCCAGTTATCCCTTATGCCATCATAGCAGTGTTGGGAATACTTGCAATGATCATTCTTGCTGTTGTTGGATTAGATCAGCAGGAAAAAATTGAATTAGCTCATGAAAATGGTGGAGAACAAACAGATGCTGAACCAAGAGAGCCAGAAGCAATTGCGCAAAGTTGTATTGGTTGTCATGGTACAGATTTAGCTGGTGGAGGTTCTGCGCCGTCACTGCAAGACGTTGGCAACAAATATACGCAGGAAGAAATTCTTGACATAATCAAAAATGGTATTCCAGGAACTTCCATGCCTAGTATGGTACCAACAATCAGTAACGAAGAAGCAGAAGTGCTAGCGTCTTGGTTAGCAGAAAACAATAAATGATAAAATAAAAGCTTTCTGTCATTCAGAGAGCTTTTATTTTTAATGCTTTGGAGGTCTTTTTTATGAACGAAATCATGCTTTCCGATCGATTACAGATGATCGCTTCCTTTTTGCCTGAAGAGGCTATTTTTGCGGATATTGGTTCTGATCATGCTTATTTGCCATGTTATGTTTGTTTAAATAATTTGAGTGCAAAAGCAATTGCGGGGGAAGTAAACGATGGCCCTTATCAACGTGCGAAACGTACGGTCGAATCCTTTAATCTTATGGATCGAATAGATGTCCGAAAAGGGGATGGATTATCGGTTTTACAGGAAGATGAAGTGGCTCAATTGGTTATAGCAGGTATGGGCGGAAGCCTGATTAGTCATATATTAGAGACTGGGAAAGATAAATTAGGAAGTGTTGAACGTATTATCGCACAACCTAATATGGATGCTATGGCTATAAGGAAATGGTTTCATTTAAATAATTTTGAGTTAATAAATGAAAAAATTATTGAAGAAGATGGTCACATCTATGAAATACTTATAGCCGATAAAGGAATTCCTGATATCCCATATTCAGAAGATTTTATCCAAAATGAATTTCTCTTTGGACCATTTTTATTACAAGAGAAATCAGAGCCATTTAAACAAAAATGGGTAATTGAAAAAGAAAAAAGGGAACGAGCAGTTAGTCAAATGAAAAAGGCTAAATCACCTGATTATCAAAAAATTAGTCAATTCGAATCAGAAATTCA
Source organism: Aquibacillus albus (assembly GCF_016908325.1). Taxonomy (GTDB): domain Bacteria; phylum Bacillota; class Bacilli; order Bacillales; family Amphibacillaceae; genus Aquibacillus_A; species Aquibacillus_A albus. The sequence continues at coordinate 107,993 of NZ_JAFBDR010000001.1, forward strand.
ATTGATTCAGGAGGTTTTAGATCATGGGCAAAGCCATTCCAGCCAGTAAATTAATTACTCTATTTGAATCTTGGGCACCAAAGCACCTTGCTTATGAATGGGACAATGTTGGTTTACAGGTCGGATCGTTAAATAAACCTGTGAAAAAAGTGATGGTAACACTGGACGTACTTGAAAATGTAGTAAATGAAGCGATTGAAAAAAATGTTGATTTAATTATTGCCCATCATCCCCTTTTATTTGAACCACTAAAACAAGTGGATATTAATCATCCGAAAGGTAGAATTATTGAAAAATTATTAAAACATAATATTACGGTTTATGCGGCACATACAAATTTAGATATTGTCACTGGTGGTGTAAGTGATATTTTAATGAAAAAATTAAACATAGATAAAACGGATGTTCTAATAAAATCTGAAACAGAGAAATTAATCAAGTTAATTGTATATGTTCCAGAAACACACGCAGCGAATGTTACTTCAGCACTTGGTGATGCTGGTGCTGGGCATATCGGTCAGTATAGTCATTGTTCGTTTCAGTCAAAAGGAGTAGGAGCATTTAAAGCCTTAGAAGGTACTAATCCATTTATCGGTGAAAAAGGTGAAATAGAAAAAGTAAACGAAATAAAGTTGGAAACGATTATTAAAGAGAATCAGTTGTCAAGTCTATTAGCAGTATTGAAGGATGCACATCCATATGAAGAGGTAGCTTATGATTTGATTCCGCTTTTAAATAATGGTGAAAAAATTGGTGCGGGACGAATTGGTTCCTTAAAAGAATCCATGTCGTTAGGAGACTTTTGTGAATTTGTTAAAAACAAGTTTGAAGTTCCAGCACTACGTGTTACAGGTGATCTAGAAAGTAAGATTAAAAAAGTTGCTTTATTAGGCGGAAGTGGTAAAGGATTTATTCATGTAGCTAAACGTATGGGAGCAGATGTCTATGTGACAGGGGATATGACCTTTCATGAAGCACAAGATGCATGGCAAATGGGGTTACATGTCATCGATCCGGGACACCATGTTGAAAAGTTCATGAGGGAGTCTGTTAAGTTCTTTTTAGAAGATAAAATAACGGATTTAGATGCTTCTGTCCAAGTAATCGTTTCCAAAGAAAATACAGAACCTTTTCAATTCATGTAAAGGCTGTTTTCTAACAAACAACAAGGAATACAAAAAGAGCCTGTGTAAAACAATAAAGTGGCTGTTACAACAGCCACTTTATTGTTTTATTTTTTTGCTTTTACTTTTGGTAAGATTTTATGCTGTTCAACTTTAGATCTGAGATCCCAAGTTGAATTATCTTCATTATTGTAATTTTCTATGAATTTAATAACTTCTTTTGTAATAGGAGTTGGTGTTGAAGCACCTGCAGTTACAGCTACTTTATTTACTCCCTTTAGCCATTCTAGCTTAATTTCAGACACATCAGCTATTCGATATGCTACAGTTCCTGCAAGCTCTTCTGAGACTTGTGCAAGTCGATTTGAATTATTACTTCTAGGATCTCCAACGACAAGTGTCAAGTCTGCTTCTTTTGCTTGTTCAGCAACAGCTTCTTGTCGCACTTGGGTTGCCATGCAAATTTCTTGGATCATTTCAGTTTGTGGGTATTTCTCTTTTACTTTTTGCATCACATCATAGACATCCCATTGACTCATTGTTGTTTGATTGGTAACTAAAATTTTGTCATTGTCAAGTTGTAGTTGTTTCACATCTTCTTCTGTTTGAACGAGATGAACATGATCTGGTGCTACACCAATAGCTCCTTCGGGTTCAGGATGTCCTTTTTTACCGATATACACGACTTCATAATTCTCTTTTACTTTATCTCTTATTAAATCATGGGTACGAGTTACATCAGGGCAAGTAGCATCAAGTACTGTTAATCCTTTCTCACGTGCTCGATCTTTTACTTGAGGTGATACCCCATGTGCAGTAAAAATGACCGTCCCTTCCTCAATTTCTTCAAGCAATTCAGCTCGGTTTTTGCCATCAAGAGTTATAACACCTTCGTTTTTAAATGCATCCGTTACATGTGAATTATGAACAATCATGCCTAGGATATAGATAGGACGGGGTAAATTTGTATCCTTAACTGCATTCTGTGCAATCACCATCGCATCTACTACTCCATAACAATAACCACGAGGAGCAATTTTGATTACTTCCATGTCATTTCCCCCTTTATATCATGAATATGAGATTGTTTGATTGTTTAGGCATTAGTTTCATTATAAAGGCAAAACTACAAGTTGACAAAGATAATATATAATACACTATGTGCAATTTAGCTTGTACTATCCTATAATAGAAAATGATTTACTAAAAGAAAATATTACATGTATTGGGAATATGTAGAGAATTTATAGTTTTTATATTATAAAAATCGTTAAAGGAGTATTAACATGCAGAATCACTTATTTAAACAATATGCGTTATCACCCATGATGAATGAAGTTATTGATAAATTAGGCTTTTACGATCCTACCCCTATACAGCAGAAGGTTATCCCTGCTGTATTAAGAGGTGAAAGTGTAATTGGACAATCACACACAGGATCTGGTAAAACTCATTCTTATTTATTACCTCTTTTCAATCAATTAGTGGAAGAAAAAAAAGAAGTTCAGTTTGTAGTTACAGCTCCAACAAGGGAGTTGGCTATTCAAATCTTTGATGAAGTGAAAAACATAATCAAATTTGCTGAGAAAGAGAATGTATGGTCGGCTAAATTATTTATTGGTGGTACAGATAAAAAACGGTCGATAGAAAAATTGAAAGAGCAGCCCCAAATTGTTGTTGGAACCCCAGGTAGAATTTTAGATTTAATCGAAGAAGGGGCATTGGATATTTATTCTGCAAAATCATTTGTTGTTGACGAAGCAGACCTTATGTTGGATTTGGGCTTTATTAAAGAGGTAGATCAAATGCTTGTTCGAGCTGATCAAAGGATTCAAGTATTAGTTTTTTCAGCGACAATCCCAGAACGATTACAGCCATTTTTGAAGAAATATTTAGAAAATCCATCTTATTTTAAAATGGAAGACCAACTATCACCTGAAACAATGGAGCATCGGTTAGTACCTTTAAGGCATCAGCCTACATCGGAAGTGGTCTATCGAATCTCAGAAGCCATTCAACCGTATTTAGCGATTATATTTACGAATGGGAAAGAATTAGCTAATGAGTTAGCTGAAGAATTATTAGACAAAGGTATGGAAGTTGGTATCATTCATGGAGGATTAACCCCTCGTGAAAGAAAACGTGTGCTAAAGGATATTCAAAGCCTAAGATATCAATATATTGTAGCTACTGATTTAGCCGCAAGAGGAATTGATATAAAAGGTGTTAGTCATGTTATTAATGCGCAGATGCCAAAAGAGGAAGAATTTTATATTCATCGTGTTGGTAGAACGGCTCGAGCTGGTATGGAAGGTACAGCCATTAGTCTTTATAAAGATGAGGATTTGCCCTTGATAGAAAAACTGGAAAAGAAAGGGCTATCTTTCCAAAGCTATGATGTAAAAAAAGGGGAGTGGCTGGAATCAAAATCCTGGAATGAACGAGTAAAAAGAAAGAAAAAAGAAAACGAAGTAGAAAAGGAAGCTTGGAGAAAAGTTCGAAAACCAAAAAAAGTAAAGCCTGGCTATAAGAAAAAAATGAAGTTACAGCAAGAGAAAACGAAGAAGAAAATAAATCGAAACACGAAACCTAAAAAATAAGTCGAAATGTGGTACGATTGGTTAAGAAAAAGGAGAGAGGTGTAGAAATGAAAATAGGTTCACATGTTTCGATGAGTGGAAAGAAAATGTTGTTAGGATCTAGTGAGGAAGCTGCTTCTTATGGTGCAAATACTTTTATGATATACACTGGAGCACCTCAAAATACACGAAGAAAACCAATTGAAGAATTAAACATAGAAGCAGGATTTCAACATATGAAAGATAACGACATTATAGATATCGTAGTCCATGCACCCTACATTATCAATATTGGTAACACAACTAAACCAGAAACCTTTGATTTAGGTGTGCGTTTTCTTCGAAGTGAAATTGAACGAGCAGAAGCAATTGGTGCAGAGCAAATTGTACTTCATCCTGGATCACACGTGGGTGAAGGAGCCGAAAAAGGGATAGCAAAGATTATCGAGGGATTAAATGAAGTTCTTATCCCTAATCAAAAGGTTCAAATTGCATTGGAAACAATGGCTGGTAAAGGTTCAGAAGTAGGGCGTACATTTGATGAACTTGCGACAATCATTGATGGGGTTACATTAAACGACAAATTATCCATCTGTTTAGACACTTGTCACGTTCATGATGCTGGATATGATGTCATCCATGATTTTGACGGTGTGTTAGATCAGTTTGATAAAATAATTGGTATGGATCGATTAAAGGTTATTCATGTTAATGATAGTAAAAATGAACAAGGTGCACATAAAGATAGGCACGAGAATATTGGTTTTGGTCATATTGGATTTGATGCACTTCGTTACGTAGTACATCATCCACAGCTAGATGATTTACCAAAAATATTAGAAACTCCTTATGTTGGCGAAGATAAGAAAAATAAGAAACCTCCATATAAATTTGAAATTGAAATGTTAAAAGGCGAAAGTTTTGTAACGGAATTAAAGGAGAAAATCATGAATCAATAAAAATAAGGCTAACGCTACTCTATGGTGCGTTAGCCTTATTTTTATTAATAAATAATAAATAACAGCTACACATTCTGTGAAAGAAAAATGTAGTTGTTATAAATTATTTAAACCAAGATTCTACTCCGTATTGTTTGATCAACTTTACAAACAGACGCTGAGCTTTTTGTGCTGTTTCTATGTTTGTAATCTCTGCAAGTTTTTTAAAAAATGTTATGCGGTCTTTTTCGCTTAGAGGATCTAAATCTGTTTTTCTCAAGTAACTTATAATTGCCTCTGCTTGTTTTGTAGTTAAAGAAATATTATATAAGTCACCATATTTCTTTAATTCATCTGGAGTAATACTTTTTAATTTCTTTGTCATCATACTATGGATAAAATTATTCATAAAAATCCCCTTAATCATTTTTACACATCCATAGTTTATGTGAAAATTAGAAAAATTGTTCCTTTAATTAAAATTAAATAATGTAAAGCAGTAGGTAATAGAAGACAATAAAAGCTTTGTACTAACCAAGTTTGTAAAAATAAAGGTGAATTGATTGCTTTTCTTACTAAAATTAGTTAGTATATGAGCCTGGAAAGTAACCAAACTCATCAAATACAGTCAAAAAGGGAGTGTAATTGATGAAACACCTATATAAAATTTTAATAATCGTTGTTATAGTAGTCGGAGGAATGTATGTATTGTCTATTGATAAATCATACAAGGAACAACTATCTGAATTAAAACAAGAAAATCAAGGGTTAAAACAAGAAAATAATCGCTTGAAAGCAGAAAAAAAATATTTACAGACATTACAGGTGAATGATGACGGGGAAAATGGATATTATACATGGCCAAATTTAGTTGAAAAGGCCGAGGGTTTGGTTGAAGCAAGTGAAGGTAATTTTAAGAAGTCTTGGGCATTGTATTTAATCAAGGAGTCTCAAAAGTTTGATATTGATCCTTATATTGTTTTTGAATTGCTTAAAGTAGAAACAGGTGGAACGTTTAATCCTGAACTAGTTGGTCCAGAAACAAAATATGGACATGCTTATGGAATTGCACAATTTATGAAGAACACGGCGCCATGGATTGCAGATATGGCTGGTTTGCCTTATAAAGATGAGTTATTATTTGATCCATATTATTCCATGCAATTATCTATTGTTTATTTAGATTTTTTATATCATCAATATGAAAACTGGGATGAAACATTAACGGCTTATCACCGCGGAATACAAGGGTTAAAAACGTATAAAAAAAACAATGGACATGCTAAGAGTGATTATGCAGTAACTATTCAGACGAACGCAAAAGCTCACCCTACAATAGCGATGGCTAATTAGTTTTTGGTAGAAATTATCTTAGTTAGTGATATTTACCTTGTAATAAAATCGATAAAGTCCATAAAATAGAAAGGCACCTCGAAAAGGAGGGTCTTAGCATGGACGAATCGTATCGCAAGGATAGAAACGAGGAAGTCGAAGAAGCCCCAAAATTTGGGGAAGAAGAGCCTGATGTCACCACTGGTTATCAGCAAGGAGCACAAAAGCCTATTGTGGAGGACGAAGATCTTTATTCCCTGGATGAAGCTTATAAAAGAGATGAAGAAGTAGCACAAGAGTTAACAGCAGGTGAGTTTAACCGACCTATAAAAGCCGATGAGCAAGAAACAGAAATGAAGTCAGAAGTAAGAACCGGTTTTGGTTGGTTAGCCATTATCTTAGCAGCACTTTCATTTTTTATGATGCCGGTAATATTAGGGGCTGCTGGGATAATATTTGGTTTTGTTTCTAGAAATCGAGGTGCTGACACTTTAGGTAATACAGCGATTATTGCTGGTGCAATTTCGATTATTATTACGTTGTTTATTGCACCATTTGTCTGATAAGCAGCATTTGTTATAAAAAATCCTGGGTCTAATTGAGACCCAGGATTTTTTTTGCACGTTAGGAAAGTATAAAATTTTAGCACCGAAGATTATCGATATATTTTAGGAACTAAGTATAAGCGCAACTAGATTATCACTTGCGCCTAAAGGCATGGCATTAGCCAAGTTTTCTAAGGTTGTTTTAATCGTTGAACCGTTTTATAAGCTTTTTTGTTCTTCTTCTTGTTTTTCTAAATACTCTTTTGCAATTTGATCTACTTCCTTTTTAAGTTCCTCTACCATGATTTCTTCAGGGACTTTTCGAATGATTTCCCCGTGCCTAAACAATAATCCTTCACCGCGGGCACCGGCTATGCCAATATCAGCTTCTCGAGCTTCACCAGGCCCGTTTACAGCACATCCTAAAACTGCAACCTTAATTGGTGCTTTTATGGTAGAAATGTATTCTTCTACTTCATTTGCAATTTTAATCAAGTCAATTTCAATTCTTCCACAAGTTGGACAAGAAATTAGCGTGGCAGCATTAGATGCTAGACCAAACGTTTTTAGTAATTCCCGTGCTACTTTAACTTCTTGTACTGGGTCTGCACTCAATGATATTCTCATCGTGCTGCCAATTCCTTTACTTAAAATTGCACCCATCCCAGCAGCACTTTTAATACTTCCTGCAAAAAGCGTTCCTGATTCGGTTATTCCTAAGTGAAGCGGGTAAGGAATTACTTCAGCAGCTTTTTCATACGCTTCAATAGCTAGACGAACATCCGATGCTTTTAGAGAAACAATAATATCATGGAAATCTAAATCCTCAAGAATTTTTATGTGGTGTAATGCACTTTCAACCATTCCATCGGCAGTAGGGTATCCATACTTTTCTAATATGTGTCTCTCAAGTGAACCAGCATTCACACCAATTCGAATTGGAATTCCTTTTTCCTTTGCAGCGTTAACAACAGCTTCGACACGTTCCCTTTTACCAATGTTTCCTGGATTAATTCTGATTTTATCTGCTCCACCTTCAATTGCTTTTAGAGCCAATTTATAATTGAAATGTATATCAACAACTAAAGGGATATTAATACGCTTTTTAATTTCAGGAATAGCATTTGCTGCACGTTCATCTGGACAAGCAACACGAACTACTTGGCAACCGGCCTCTTCTAAACGATGAATTTCTTCAACAGTTGCCTCAATATCATGTGTTTTAGTAGTTGTCATTGATTGAATAACTACTTCATCTCTTCCACCAATCACAACGTTCCCCACTTTAACTGGGCGTGTGTCTTTTCTGTGAGTAAAAGCCATAACATCAATCGCTCCTTTTTAATCGCGAACAAAAAATAAGTATCAAGTACCATTATCCATTATAATGGCAATAGAATAAAATGAGAAGTAACAAACTTTAATTTTCAAAGTCAGACTTATAAACAGGGAAAAAATAGGAGCTGTTCGGTTCTATTTGATGTGGGTTAACTCCAGGATTTAACTGCTCAAAGTCATGTATAATTTGTTCCATTTGGACTGATGAAATGTTTTGATTAAGAGAATCGATGATAGATAAAACGGTATCACCAGGTTTCGTGGTTTGTTGAATAACTTGATAACGATCTGTTTCCATATATACATTCTGATCTTTCTTACTGCTAGACGTTACCTCTGGATGGTTTTCCTCATTTGATTGCTCTTCCTGTTTTTCTGATGGGTCAAGTGGAACTTGATTTATTGGTTGGATAACTGTACCAACAGTTAGGTCTTTAAAAATACTAATTATAAATAATAAAGTAAGTATTGTAAGAAAAATTTTTTTCAAAGTGTTCATCGTTTATTCCTCCTTGGTCATTATATAATAATTCTACATTTTTTTAAAAATCCTTTATGAAACCAAAGAAGATAATAAAACGTATCTTATGTATATGGGAAGGAGTTGTCGGGATGAGTAGTTTATCAGCGGATTGGTTAAGCTTCATAGTAGTTGGACTTGGTACGTTATTTTTATTGGGTGAAATATTGGTTAATATGAAAGGTTTTTTTGGGTTATTAGGCTTAGGATTTATTACAGTATATTTCATGTCCTATTTAGACCCAGGAATGTTTATATTGTTGATGATTGTTTATTTTTTAGGCATTGTTTTAATTATTATTGATGGCAAATTGATAAATGATGGTACTTTAGCTACAATTGGTGTCGTTTGTATGATAATATCTGTTGGCTTAAGCTCTCCCAATTGGGTGGCTGGAACATACGCTGTTATTGGAATTATTATAGGAGGGTTGTGTTCACTGTTTTTCTTAAAGGTCTTTAAAAAAAGGGACATGTGGACAAAACTGACTTTACTTGATCGTATGACAGGAGAACAAGGGTATAATACAATGAACAAATCTTATGAAGCCCTATTAAATAAAACAGGGGTAACTGTCACTGACATGCGCCCAATTGGTACAATAAAAATTGAGGACAAAGAGTACAGTGCCATAACTAATGGCCATTGGATAAAAAGTGGTACTCCAATTAAGGTCGATCATGTGGATGGTACAAGGATACTCATATCAAAAATTTAAAAACAGTTAAAAAGTATTGCTTTTACAAAAAGTAATACTTTTTTTGTGGAAAGCTCTCTTAAAGGATTTATTTTGATATATAGTTTGGTTTTTTATGTAAGCCATCATTTTAAAAAATAAGAAATTTTTGCAATACGTTAATATTTAATAAATAATGAAAAGGGTGTAGTTCAATTTTTTGAAAATTGTAAATGAAAGGATGAGATTCCTTGGACATAAATGTACATGTACTTGTTTTAGAATTTATTGGGGGATTGGGAATCTTTCTATTAGGAATTAAATATATGGGGGAAGGCCTGCAAAAAACAGCTGGTGATAAGTTAAGGGATATATTAAATCGCTTTACTAGTAATCCCTTAATGGGTGTTTTAGCTGGAATTATTGTCACCATCCTAATTCAGAGTAGCTCAGGTACTACAGTACTTACGGTTGGATTAGTAAATGCAGGTTTTATGACACTTAGACAGTCCATTGGCGTAATTATGGGTGCAAACATAGGTACTACTGTTACGGCATTTATCATAGGGATTGATATTGGTGAATATGCACTATCGATCATGGCAGCTGGTGCATTTTTAATGTATTTTTTTAAGAATATCAAAGTATCAAATATTGGACAGGCTGTATTTGGATTTGGATCATTATTTTATGGCTTAGGGCTGATGAGCGTTGGAATGAAACCTCTACGTGATGTACAAGCTTTTCATGACTTAACAGTTAGTTTGAGTGAAAACCCAATTCTTGGTATTGTAATCGGAACTTTATTTACTTTTATTGTCCAAAGTTCAAGCGCTACTGTTGGGATTTTACAAGGCTTGTATGATCAAGGTGCAGTTGAATTGACTGCTGCATTACCTGTTCTATTTGGTGATAATATTGGTACAACAATTACTGCTGTATTAGCTTCTATTGGAGCATCAATCGCTGCAAAGAGAGCTGCGTTCACACACGTTATTTTTAACGTGATGGGAACAATAATTTGCTTAATCTTTTTAGAGTTCTTTACTAAGTTTACTGCATTTTTAGAGAATCAACTAAATTTGAACCCTGAAATGACAATAGCTTTTGCCCACGGTACTTTTAATATATCTAACACAATTATACAATTTCCATTTATTGCTGCAATAGCTTACATTGTTACTAAATTAATCCCTGGAGAAGACGTAGTTGTTAAATATAAGCCGATTCATTTAGATTCAATTTTTATCCAACAGTCACCTTCATTTGCATTAGACCAAGCAAAAAAGGAAGTAATTCGAATGGGAGAATATGCATATGAAGGCCTAAGTGAAACGAGCCTTTATTTAAATAACCACCAACAAAAACATGCTGATATGGCACTCCAAATTGAAGGTGCTTTAAATAACTTAGATCGGGAAATTACAAATTATTTGGTTGCATTATTAGGAACTCCATTTTCAGAAGCAGATAGAGCGAAACATTCTCTCCTGATTGATTCAGTTCGTGATATAGAACGAATTGGGGATCACTTTGAAAATATAATTGAATTAATTGATTATAAAATTTCAAATAGAGTAATTATTACTGAACAAGCAAAAGATGATGTAAATGAGATGCTTGATTTAACACTTATTACAGTTAAACAAGCAATAGAAGCATTAGGTAACATAGATAGAGTAGCTGCTCTTGAGGTTATACAAAAAGAAGATGAAATTGATAAAATGGAACGAGCGTACAGGAAAAAACATATCATTCGATTAAATGAAGGTGTATGTACAGGAACAGCCGGAATTGTGTTTGTCGATATTATTAGTAATCTAGAACGGATTGGAGATCACGCTGTTAATATTGCAGAAGTGGTTTTAGGAAAAAAATGATCATATTATCTAGAGGCATTCCCTTTTAGAGATCAAGACTAACAGGGGATGTTTTTTCATTTGTCATTTGGGAAAAATTATTAAAAAAACCTTGATTAGGTATTTAGGACATGCTATATTAATCATGTTGCCTGTTTGTTGGTAGGTTGATTATTGACATTCAATTCTATCCATGTTATATTATATTTCGTCGCTTAAATAATCAACCTTAAATTATTCCACAGTAGCTCAGTGGTAGAGCAATCGGCTGTTAACCGATTGGTCGTAGGTTCGAATCCTACCTGTGGAGCCATATGGCGGTGTAGCTCAGCTGGCGAGAGCGTACGGTTCATACCCGTGAGGTCGGGGGTTCGATCCCCTCCGCCGCTACCAATAAATATGGCGGTCGTGGCGAAGTGGTTAACGCACCGGATTGTGGTTCCGGCATTCGTGGGTTCGATTCCCACCGGTCGCCCCAAAAAAAATGTTTATATAGGACCCTTAGCTCAGCTGGTTAGAGCTATCGGCTCATAACCGATCGGTCGCAGGTTCGAGTCCTGCAGGGTCCACCATAATCGCGGAGGAGTACCCAAGTCCGGCTGAAGGGAGCGGTCTTGAAAACCGCCAGGGGCTTCACGGCCCGCGGGGGTTCGAATCCCTCCTCCTCCGCCATATACATATTAAACTAATTCAAGAAGTGTTATGCGACGAGCAGAGGAAGAATTATATAAAAAATTATACAATGGCTCGGTAGCTCAGTCGGTAGAGCAACGGACTGAAAATCCGTGTGTCGGCGGTTCGATTCCGTCCCGAGCCACTTATTAAACAAGCTAATTTTAGCTTGTTTTTTTGTTTCGTGGATTATGGTATTAACTTAGAGAGGTTGTTTGAGATCTATTAATATGAGAAATGATTGGAAGCAAATCAGTTGCATGTTATAGAATGCTTTGATAATCTTTCCTTGAAAGGATAAACGTGGACAACAGTTTACGTTTTTCTTACATAAACACATTAAAGGAGGAATAAAAATGGCAAAATTTGAACTACCTGAACTACCTTATGCGTATGATGCTTTAGAGCCTCATATTGATAAGGAGACAATGAACATCCACCACACGAAACACCATAACACTTATGTAACAAAGTTAAACGGTGCTTTAGAAGGACATTCTGATCTTCAAGATAAGTCATTAGAACAGCTGCTTTCTGACTTAGACAGTGTTCCTGCAGAAATTCGTACTGCTGTTAGAAATAATGGCGGTGGACATGCTAATCACAGCTTGTTCTGGACATTACTTTCTCCAAACGGAGGAGGAGAACCAACTGGTGAGTTAGCAAGCAAAATAAACGATAAATTTGGAAGCTTTGACAAATTCAAAGAAGAATTTGCAGCAGCAGCAGCTGGTCGTTTTGGTTCTGGTTGGGCTTGGTTAGTTGTAAATAATGGTGAAATAGAAGTAACTAGTACACCAAACCAAGACACACCAGTAATGGAAGGAAAGACACCAATATTAGGACTTGATGTTTGGGAGCATGCTTATTATTTAAATTATCAAAATAGACGTCCTGACTATATCGCTGCATTCTGGAATGTAGTTAATTGGGATGAAGTATCAAAACTTTACGAAGCAGCAAAATAACTTGTATAATCTTTACGCTATCAATCTTTATGGATTGATAGCGTTTTTTTATAAGTTCAGCTTATAATCTTCGCCGTTTCGACCTGCTTGCTTCTAATTTTACCCGCTTTTTGAACACGCACTATTAGTTCTTATTCTCCTGTATAACTCGTTTACATTTGAAAACAATAAGTGTAGACAAGAAAAGGAGACAGGAGATATGAAAAAAACTTTGCAATTACTTCTCGGAGATACTGATATAGATCGTGATTTAAAACTTCTATTAACGATTGGGGGTCTTTACGCACTTTCAACGTTTCTTTCTAATACCTTTGTAAATATATACCTTTGGAAACAATCCGGCGAATATATTGCAATTGCCTTATACAATATTTCAATCTACATTATGCAGCCATTAACATTTATATTAGCGGGACGATGGGCAAAGAAAGTAGACAGAGTTATAGTACTTCGACTAGGGGTTACCTTTTTATCACTTTTTTACATGACGGTGTTGATTGTCGGTGAAAATGCTTCCACTTATAACATGTTACTTGGTGGATTACTAGGTATTGGTTTTGGTTTCTATTGGTTAGCTTTTAATGTATTAACTTTTGAAGTGACAGAGCCAGAAACGAGAGATTTTTTCAACGGCTTTTTAGGTTTAATGCAGTCATTTGGTGGTATGATTGGACCTATGCTAGCAGGGTATATTATTTCTACGATGAATAATTTCCAAGGATATACCTTTATATTTGCCATTTCTTTCATCCTATTTGCATTAGCTGTTGTATGTACGATGTTTTTAAAGAGAAGGTCTGCCAAAGGAACATTCTCGTTTCGGAGAATTTTACAAGAAAGAAAAAATAATCGTGATTGGAAAAATATATTACATGCCCATACCCTTCAAGGTCTTAGAGAAGGTGTCTTTGTATTTGTAATCGCAGTTTGGGTATTTATCACCACGCAAAGTGAATTCGCTTTAGGTACTTTTAATTTGGTTTTTTTTAGCTTTTCACTCGTTTTTTATTTTGTCGCAACAAGGTTTATTAGACCTCATATGAGAAAATGGGCAATATTTGCTGGCGGGATATCGCTTTATTTGTCTGTTTATTTGATCATTATTCATACAAGTTATACGACTCTGTTGATATATGGAGCTATTATAGGACTATCTTATCCAATTTTCACAGTACCATATGCTTCCATGACGTATGATGTGATAGGGAATGCATGGAAAGCTGGGGAAATGCGGATAGAATATATCGTTGTTCGTGAATTATATATCAACCTTGGTCGCGTTCTTTCTATTGCAATATTTTTAGTAGCGGTATCCATGTTTCAACCAGAAGCAATTATTCCTTATTTGCTAATGGTTTTAGGAGCGGGACATTTTATCATTTACTTCTTTATTAAAGACATTACTTTACATGGAAAAAAGGTTAGAAATGAGGAGGTTGCAGTTAAAAAGGAATTTGCCAACCAAGAAAACAGATGATTATGTTATAATAATAAAGAAATTTACAGTTAACAAAAGCAGCCACACTTCTGATGTACTGCTTTTGTTTTAGTGTTTGGGGGAGAACTTCAATGGGAAAGAATGATAAAAGGAAAAAATCACAGCTTCCCTTCCGTTTAAATATATTGTTTTTGGTCGTTTTTAGTTTATTTTCTTTGTTAATTCTTCAATTAGGTGTTGTACAAATATTGAATGGGGAAGAGGCACAACAAGAAATAGATAAAACCGTTAATACAACTACTAAATTGTCGGTACCCCGTGGAAGAATGTTTGATCGATATGGAAGAATAATTTTAGACAATGAACCATTACGCTCGATTACTTACACTCCGCCAAAGAGTGGAGATTCAGCAGAAAAAAAGTTAGATCTCGCTGAAAAGCTGTCACAATATATTGAGATTCAAAGTAACCATGATAAGCTTTCGGATATGATTACTGAAAGAGACAAAAAAGAGTATTGGTATTTGCAGAACACTGAAGAAGTCCAAAGTCGATTATCAGCCGAAGAGTTAGAGCTAAATAATGCTGAACAGTATCAAGTTATGTTAGATAAAATAACAGGAGAAGACCTCGCTACGGTTGACTGGACACCATCTCTCTTAAACGTTATTGCCATTAAAAAAGAATTGGACCAAGCATATGAACTCTCTCCTCACGTTGTTAAAAATCAAAACGTTACAGAGGAAGAGTATGCGAAAGTTGCTGCACATTTAAATGAGTTACCAGGAATAGACGCAGCGCCTGACTGGAATCGTAAAAACGTTTATGATGGAACCTTTAGTAACTTTATTGGAAGTGTTTCTTCTTCTGATGAGGGTATCCCTAGTGAAAATCGAGACTATTATCTGACTCGAGGATATAGTCGGAATGATCGTGTCGGAGAGAGTGGCTTGGAAGCAGAGTATGAAAGTATCCTTCGAGGTACGAAGGAACAAGTTCTATACACAACAGATAAATCAGGAAATATTGTAGGAAATGCAGAAGTAGTGGTAGAAGGAAAACCAGGAAGCGATTTAGTTCTAACAATAGACATGGAACTTCAAAAGGCTGTGGATGAAATTGTTCAGGAAGAGCTACAAACAACGATCGAAAAGCATCCTCAACAAAATAAATACTTGCAAGATGCACTTGTTGCAATGATGAATCCACAGACTGGAGAAGTTTTGGCTCTTTCAGGCGTTCGCTATAATCGCGAGGAAGACCAGTATGAAGATCACTCTTTCCGCACTATATATGATGCTCATCGAACTGGTTCAGCAATAAAAGGTGCAACAGTCTTAGCTGGTCTTCAGTCAGGAGTTATTGAGCCCGGAGAAAAAATTGATGATCTACCAATTCGAATAAAAAACACACCGGAAAAGAGTTCATGGAAATATCTTGGTGTACTTAACGATATTGATGCACTTAGGCGCTCATCCAACGTTTATATGTTTCATATAGCTATGCGTATGGGAGAAGCGATTTATCGTCCAGGTGAACGACTCATTGGCTATGATTCTAGTAATTTTCAAAAAATGCGTAATTACTTTAGCCAATTTGGACTCGGTGTTGAAACTGGGATTGACCTGCCCTATGAAGAAGATGGTTTTAAAGGAAGTAATTTGAACGCAGGTTTTCTTATGGACTTTGCGATTGGACAATATGACACGTTTACTACGTTACAACTAGCTCAATATGTATCAACAATAGCCAATGATGGTTATAGACTTAGGCCGTATTTAGTTAAACAAATTCGGGAGCCTGTTGCATCCAAAGAAGAACTAGGTCCTGTACAAAAAGCTATTAACCCTGATGTTCTGAACAAAATTGAAATGGAACAGGATTATATTGATCGTGTTCAGGAGGGTTTTCGTAGAGTTATGCAAGAACCCCAAGGAACAGGTGTTGCTTATTTCGGTAATGCCCCATATGATCCAGCTGGGAAAACAGGAACTGCGCAAAATGGTATCTATGAAAATGGGCAATTAATCGCAGAAACGGAAAATCTTACTTTAGTTGGATATGCCCCATATGATGAACCAGAAGTGGCTTTTGCTGTGGTGGTACCGAATACTGGTGCTTTTGAAGGAAAACATCCAGTAAACCATATGATAGGCCGAAGAATCCTTGATAAGTACTTTGAGTTAAAAGAAAAAAGACAATTGAATGGAGTTAATGTAAATATAAATGAAATTGATGAAGAGTTGGAGGTACCGGAAGAAGTAGAACAGGCAGAACGAGAAGCAGTAGCTGAATAAGGTTTAAAATCCATGATTTAATGTAATCATGGATTTTTTCTTTACTTTTCCACTATTTTCAGCCAAAAAAAACAATTTTTTTATAAATTTACGTCATCTTTACATTTAGTTAACCGTAAATTAAAACTTGTACGTTATGATGTAATAGAAGTTGGTTAAGGTACTCTTAACACAAATTAAAAAATAGGGGGAAAACAAAGATGAAAAGTATGAAGTTATTAGCACTGGCTGCATTATTCATTTTAACAATTGGTTTACTTGCAGCTTGTGGGACAGAGAATGAAACAGGACAAGCTGATGAAAATCAAGAAACAGATCAAACGGATGAGGGTACAAATGCATCTGAAGAAAATACTGAAGAAAATACTGAAGAAACAGAAGAACTTTCTGGTGAAGTATTGATCGATGGATCTTCCACAGTGTTTCCAATCATGGAAGGTTTGACATACGAATATAACCAAGAAAATCCAAGTGTTGAACTTTCATTGAATTCGTCTGGTTCAGGTGGTGGATTTAAAAAATCTACTGTTGGTGAAATTGATTTAAGTAACGCTTCACGTCCGATTAAAGAAGAAGAAATAGCAATTGCAGAAGAAAATGGTATTGAACTTCATGAATTAGAATTAGCTTATGATGGATTATCTGTAGTAGTAAGTCAACAAAATGAGTTTGTTGAAAATCTTACCGTTGACCAACTTAAAAAAATCTTTCTAGCTGATAATGATGCAACACAATGGTCAGATATTAATCCTGAATGGCCAGAAGAAACGATTACTATTTACAGCCCTGGACATGACTCTGGTACATTTGACTATTTCAATGAAGTTATTTTAGAAGAAAATCCAATGAAAGAAGGGGAAAATGTTACACTTAGTGAAGATGACAACCTTCTTGTTCAAGGGATTCAAAATGATCCATATGCAATTGGATACTTTGGTTATGCATACTATGCTGAAAACCAAGATACTTTAAAGGTATTAGGTATCGATGAGGGGAATGGCGCCATTAAACCGAGTGGCGAAACAATACAGGATGGAAGCTATAGTCCATTATCAAGACCAATATTTACGTATGTAAATGTAGCATCATTAGAAAAGCCACAGGTATATGATTTTGTAGAATTTACTTTAAACAATGCTGGATCAGCTGCCGAACATGTAGGTTATGTAGCACTTCCAGATGAAAAATATCAAGAACAACTTGATAAAATAAATGAATTAGCAGGGAAATAATATGTTTTAAATGGATCAAGGGTCAGATTATACATATAATCTGACCCTTGATTAATTGTGTTATAAAAATAAGGCCCTTCTTTTAATCATAAAATATGAATAAGAAATGATGAAACTAGGTAATTTAATATTAAATATTGATTTTAAGAAAGGTAACATAAAAAATTTACAATAACTTAACATTTAATTAATAATAACTTAACAGTTATTCGTTATCATTTACCTGGATATAAATTAAATAAACTAGGGGGCACTACCATGAAAAACATAAAATTGGTTAGAATTTTTGCACTTCTTATGCTTACGTTCGGCTTACTAGCTGCTTGTGGTGTAGAAACGGAAGATAACAACACAGGTGAAGGTGGAGAACAAGGACTTTCCGGAGAAGTATTGATTGATGGATCTTCTACCGTATTTCCAATTATGGAAGGTTTAACATATCAATATAACAAAGAGAACCCAAATGTTGAACTCTCATTAAATTCATCTGGATCAGGTGGTGGATTTAAAAAGTCGACTGTTGGTGAAATAGACCTAAGTAATGCTTCTCGTCCCATTCAAGAAGAGGAAATAGCAATAGCAGAGGAAAACGGGATAGAGCTTCATGAAATAGAATTAGCTTATGATGGACTATCTGTCGTTGTAAGTCAGGAAAATGACTTTATTGAAAATATTACTGTTGAGCAGCTTAGACAAATATTTTTAGCAGATAGTGATGCGACAAAATGGTCCGATATTAATCCTGAATGGCCAGAAGAAACGATTACTATTTACAGTCCAGGACATGACTCAGGTACGTTTGATTACTTTAATGAAGTTATCTTAGAAGATAATCCAATGAAAGAAGGAGAAAATGTTACACTGAATGAAGATGACAACCTTCTTGTACAAGGGATTCAGAATGATCCATATGCGATTGGATATTTTGGGTATGCATATTATCTAGAAAACCAAGATTCATTAAAAGTTCTAGGTGTTTCTACTGGAGATGGAGAGCCTGTTAAACCAAATGGTGAAACAATACAAGATGGTTCATATACGCCATTATCAAGACCAGTCTTCACGTATGTAAATGTAGCATCATTAGAAAAGCCGCAGGTATATGATTTTGTGAAATTCACACTAGAAAATGCAGGGGAAGCATCAGAACAAGTGGGTTATGTGGCACTTCCAGAAGAGAATTATCAAGAACAACTTGATGAAATAAACAACTTAGCTGGAAAATAAGTTATCGAAAATATAAGGATAGGGTCAGATGTCAACAATCTGACCCTTCCTCCATGTTATTCTAGAAGAGGTGAATTCATTTGGTTAACAATAATGAACAAGCGCATTCCGTTCAAGAAATGATAAAAACCAATAAAAGAAAAAACAATTTACTAAAAACGTCTGAAAAGTCCGTTCCAATTTTTCTTTTGTTTTGTGCTACTATTTCAGTATTAACTACTATTGGTATCGTTTTTACTCTTTTAAGAGAGTCAATCACGTTTTTTTCTGATGTTTCTTTAGCTGACTTTTACTTGGGTGTTAACTGGTCACCATGGTCTGGAAAGTTTGGGGTTGCACCATTAATAACTGGTACTTTACTAATAACTTTTATAGCAATATGTGTTGCTTTGCCGTTAGGAGTTGCGTCGGCAATATTTTTAAGTGAATACGCAACGAACAAAACTAGAAAAATTATCAAGCCAATTCTTGAGGTATTAGCTGGAGTTCCAACAGTTGTTTATGGTTACTTTGCACTGACATTTATTACACCATTACTTCAAGGTTTAATACCGGATTTAAAAATATTTAATGCACTAAGTGCTGGAATAGTTGTAGGTATTATGATTATTCCAATGATTGCATCATTATCTGAAGATGCAATGAATGCTGTACCAAATCATTTACGTGCAGGGGCGCTTGCATTAGGTGCTACTAGGTTAGAGGTTACGTTTAAAGTAATTATTCCAGCTGCATTGTCAGGAATAATTGCATCTGTTGTATTGGCTTTATCCCGAGCTATCGGAGAAACGATGATTGTAACGATTGCTGCTGGTGCTTCACCTAATTTAACTTTTGATCCTACACAATCTATTCAAACGTTAACTGCATTCATTGTTCAAGGCGCAAAGGGAGATACAACGTATGGGTCAACCATATATTATAGTATCTATGCAGTAGGTATTACTTTGTTTGTTTTTACTTTTATCATGAATATGTTATCACAATATATTTCCCGAAAGTTTAGGGAGGATTATTAATGCAAATTCACATTTCTAAAAGCCGAATGAAAAGAAGAATCGCTTTAAATAGCATTTTTAGAATTTTATTTTTCTTAGCAACTACAATCGGGTTAGTTTTTCTTTCTTTATTATTAATTCGAATATTAAATCAAGGTCTAGGCTATTTAACAATAGATTTTTTACGAAACTTTCCAGCTCCATACGTTGAAGAAGCCGGTATGTTTGCTGGAATCATAGGCTCTTTGTTTCTTATGCTCTTAACAGCTCCTATTGCGATTATATTAGGAGTATCAACTGCATTATATTTAGAGGAATATGCACCTAAAAATAGATTTACAAACTTTATTCAAGTGAATGTTCAAAATTTAGCTGGTGTTCCTTCTATAGTATTTGGTCTATTAGGTTTAACTTTTTTTGTTTATTTATTTCAGATGGGTTATACACTCATAGCTGGTGCACTGACAATGAGTCTTCTTATCTTACCTGTAATCGTGGTAGCGGCTCAGGAGGCCATTCGTTCTGTACCGAAAGAAATTAAAGAAGCTTCCATTGGCATGGGAGCAACAAAATGGCAAACAATTTGGCGGATAGTTCTGCCAGCTGCAGTACCCGGTATTTTAACGGGATCTATTCTGGCTTTATCAAGAGCTATTGGTGAAACAGCACCTTTATTAATAGTTGGTGCAGCAACAGCTATTTATACCATTCCAGATTCTATGTTGTCGAAGTATACAGTAATGCCAATACAGATATATAGTTGGACAAGCAGACCTCAAGAAGAGTGGCAATTTGTTGCAGGTGCAGGTATTATTGTTCTATTAGTGATATTATTATGTATGAATGCAATAGCTGTATGGATTCGAAATAAATTTCAAAATAGATATTAAAATGAGGGGTTCTTTCATGACTGATATGATTAGTAATCAACAAAACGAAAACAGTGCAATTGATGACCAATACATTTTTGATATTCATGATTTCAATTTATGGTATGGTTCAGACCAGGCGTTATATGGAATAAATATGGGGATTGAAAAAAATAAAATAACTGCAGTTATCGGTCCTTCTGGTTGTGGAAAATCAACATTATTAAAAACACTTAATCGTATGATTGAGATGGTTCCAAATGTTAATACATCTGGATCAATTAAATATGATAATGCAGATATTTTTAGTAAAAAACAAATGGTAGAAGACTTACGAACACAAGTAGGAATGGTTTTTCAAAAACCTAATCCTTTCCCAAAATCAATTTATGATAATGTTGCTTATGGACCACGAATTCACGGGATAAAAAAGAAAAAAGTTTTGGATGAGATTGTTGAAAAGAGTTTAAGAGGTGCCGCGATTTGGGATGAAGTGAAAGATCGATTAAATCAAAATGCATATGGCTTATCTGGTGGTCAGCAACAACGGGTTTGTATAGCACGATGTCTAGCTATTGAACCAAATGTTATTTTAATGGACGAGCCAACTTCAGCATTAGATCCTATATCAACATTAAAGATCGAGGAATTAATTAAAGAATTAAAAGATAAATATACGATTGTCATTGTTACACACAACATGCAGCAGGCAGCGAGAATTTCAGATAAAACCGCTTTTATGCTAACTGGCGAATTAGTTGAATTTACCGATACGGATACATTATTTTCTAATCCAAAAGATAAAAGAACGGAAGATTATATTACTGGCCGTTTTGGATAAGAAAAATTCTTGACTAATAAAGTGAGGGTAATTGTAAATGAGCAATGTTAGAAAAACTTTTGATGCAGAATTAGATAGGCTTAAGGAAACTTTGTTAGAGATGGTTAAGCTATCTCAAAACGCAATAGATGACGCTTTAAGAGCACTTAAGGAAACAGACCTGGAGAAAGCACAAGCAATCATTGATAATGATATTCAAATCAATAATTATGAGGAATCCATTAACAATCAAGTAGTGAAAATTCTTGCTCAACAGCAACCAGTAGCTTCTGACCTTCGTCGAACTATTGCAGTTCTAAAAATTTCTAATGATGTAGAACGAATTGGCGATCTTGCCGTAAATATAGCAAAATCAGTTCTTATCATTGGTAATGAAGAGTTAATCAAACCTATAGAGGATATCCCAAAAATGGCCAAAATAGCTCAAGGTATGCTTTCCGATGCTATAAAAGCATTTTATGAGGAAGATGTTATTCTTGCAGGAGATTTAGCAAAAGTAGATGATCAAGTAGATGACATGTACGGCAAACTTATTAAAGAACTTCTAGAATTAATGACAAAGTATCCAAATTCTCTTTCGCAAATTACACAACTTTGTTTCATTTGTCGATATATTGAAAGAGTTGGTGACCATGCTACAAATATTTCGGAAAATATTATATACATGGTAAAAGGAAAAATGTTTGACTTAAACGCATAAAAATAGTTAAAGCTATATTTTACTAATAATATACCCCTCGAGAACTAACCTTCTCGAGGGGTTTTTATATATATATTCAGTTCGGTATTTACTCTGATGAAATATTAAAAGATGGAATAATTACCGATTTAAAGAATAAACATCTAATATACTTCATTCAATTAGCCTCAACAAAAAAGCACCGAAGATATTCCTTCAGTTAACTTTTGCAATGATAGAAATTTCTCTAAAAATATATAGAAAACATTCGATAATTTTTTAAGAATCGAGGGGAGTTAAGTGGTTGCAAGAGAACAGTTTAATGCTGAATTAGAAAAAATAAAAAAAATGATTATAGATTTAGCACATGGTTCAAAAAATCTTTTATCTTCATCGGTTGATGCTTTGTACAATAGCGATATTGAATTGGCCACTGAGGTAATAGAAAATGATAAATGGTTGAACAAATTAGATATGCAAATAAATGAAGGTGCAATCCTGTTAATTGCTAAACAACAGCCGGTTGCTTCTGATTTAAGAAGGTTGATTGTAGCAATTCGAATTGCTACTGATTTAGAACGAATGGGTGACAACGCTAAAAATATAGCAAAATCTGCCATACATTTGGGCGAAGATCACGGTATGTCAATTCATCATTCACTTCGTGATATGTTGGATATTGCAATTAAAATGACTGATTTATCCATTAAGGCATATGATTTTGAAGATATTTCATATGTAAGAAAGTTAGCGGAATTAGACGATTCAGTTGATAAAATGTATGAGGACATCATTAAAGATATGTTGCAGGAAACTTCTTTAAATTCTAAAAAGATTCAACACATTATGCAAATGGCTCTTAGTGCTAGGTATATTGAGCGTTTTGCTGATCATGCGACTAATGTTGGAGAGAGTATCATGTATTTGGTTAAAGGTGAATCAGTTGATCTAAATAATTAAGTTGGATTTTTCTTTCGATGATGTGTGTTAGGTAGGAGTTCGGTTTATTCGTCAAAAAAGACATCGAGTTTCATTTAAACGATGTCTTTTTTGTTTATTGTTTTGTAATCGTGTCAGCGATTTGTTTTTCTGTCATATCAGTAGATAGCTGGTATTCACCAATTTGAATTTTCGTACTATAATCATTTTCTTCTAAAAACTGATTAAATTCTTCCGTATCTTGTATTAGTCCAATGTTGAACAGTTCATCTGCAATTGTCATAGAACTCATTCCTGTGTTTATGACAAGTGTATGATGAGTAACTTTTTCCTTATCTGCTTCTTCTTCCAGATCGTCTTCATTCTCGTGTGGTTCAACTTCTTCCTTTTCCGTTTTTAGTTCATTTGTTTCCATCGAATCAACAGACGATTCAAGTTTCTGAGTTTCTTCTTCCGTAGAATTCGTCGTATTTGGAGGACTGTCCTCAACATTATATCCGCTTTCTTCTAAATGTTTGATCATTTGTTGGTTCGTTAGTGTAACTGAATGATTTGTGTTATTTTTGTCTAAATAGTAAACGATAGATAATAGTGCTGTTGCACATAATATTCCTAATGCAAAGGCTTGAACCGATTGTTTCATTTATAATCCACCGCCTCTAGCATCTAGCTTATTTTGGTTAATAATAGAATGTACATCGTATTCACTTAATTTGGTTTCTTTTGCAATATCCTGAATGGACAACCCATCTATGTGCATTCGTATAATTTTTTTCATGAGCGGTGTTTTATTTCCTTCTAGTGGTTGAGACTTGAAATGGGTGATGTCATCTGATAACAGCTCCTCTTCCAAGATCTTTACTTTTTTTTGTAATTGGTATGTTTCTTGTAAAGTAGAAATTGAAACCTGCTCTAATTGGTCCTCTATTGATTTAAAGCGATCTTTCATGAAAAAAGATAGAAATAACAATAATATTGAAGTAGTAAATAAACAAATAATTGCATAAATCACGAACATTCCTCCATCGTTTTTACTGTTTCCATACTAGTTATAACACAGGTGTTACAGATAGAAAACAGTTTCAACGAATTATAGGACTTTTGATTGAAACCTTGAAATAAATAAGAATTTTTGGTAATATAATTAAGTCTGATTAATGATATAAACTGAATTGTATTTTATGATTCAGATTAACAATAGTAAGTTGTTCTTACTGTTGTAATGAAAATGATATTGAATAAAGATATGGAGGGATAATCATGCGTGTAAACATTACACTTGCTTGTACTGAAACTGGTGATCGTAATTATATTAGTACTAAAAATAAACGTAAGCACCCTGAACGTCTGGAGCTTAAAAAATATAGCCCGCGTTTGAAAAAACACACATTACACCGTGAAACAAAATAATTTAGAAAAAAACTCTTACCAAATCGTGGTAAGAGTTTTGTTTTGGAAATTATAAAATGGCTGGATTGTGGATAAAAGGTGTTGGTTAGCGACGTCCAGCTCCAGCGCCCAGCGACTAGTGAGACTTCCCTCACCTCCGTACGATAAGTCAACATCGGTTCACTTCGTTCACCGTGTTTCCTTTATCTCCTGCGGTTCAGTCCAGTCCATACGTCGCTACCAGGGCGCATGCGCTTTTGTTTTATATTTCACGTTTTAAAAAAGTAGAGGTGTTTGTTATTGACGAAAAAAGAAAAGCTTAGAAGTGAGACATTACAAATTTTACGAGAGATATCCGAAGAAGAAAAAGAACAAGTGGAACGAAATATAGGGAGGCATCTTGTCCATAGTGAATGCTGGGAAAAAGCAAAAACAATTGGTGTAACCATTTCGACTAATAATGAATGGGATACAAGAAAATTAATTGAAGCTGCTTGGACACAGAAAAAAAGAGTTTGTGTTCCTAAATGTTTTCCAAAAGATAAACGTATGGTTTTTTATGAATTACATACTTTCGAGGATTTAGAGACTGTGTATCATCATTTGTTAGAACCAAAACCGAATGGTGATTTTATTGTGACGAAGAATCAAATCGATTTAATGATTGTACCGGGGATTGTATTCGATTATAAAGGGTTTCGTATAGGATATGGTGGGGGATATTACGACCGTTATTTAGCAAATTATGAAGGTACGACCGTTTCTTTAGCCATCCAAGATCAAATTGTAGAGGAACTTCCAACAGAAAATCATGATATAAAAGTTGATTATATTATTACAGATCAAGGTTTTGTTTCCACATCTTCATTCTATTGACAGCATATTCTTCTTGAAAACGGTGCAAACTACACTCAACAATTCAAAAAGAAAGAAGGGTGAGTGTATGAAACAATTGATTACATTTAGCTCGGTTATTTTAGGCTTAAGTATTCTTTTTAAAAAGAGGTATCGTATATTAAACATGATGTTAGCTGTAAATGTTATTCGCAAAGTAATTGTTAAAATTACAATGAATTTACCATATTTACGAAAAAAAATATTACCGAGTATTCTTGGACGTTCAGCTTAAAAGTTGAACGTTTTTTTATACGAAAAATATAAAATTTTAGCTTTGAAGTTAATGACCAAGTTTTTCTAACATTTAATTGGTTATTTTTGAATTTTTTTAATACCATAGATGTATACCTAAGTTTTTTGCTCTTACAAAAGGGGGCGGCTTATCATGTATTTAAAAGAAGCCTATTATTTTTTTCGTATGACACACGACTTAATACAAAATCAAAAATTTAATCTTTTACATATCGACCATTCTAGGGAAGAAATCTGGTTAGAAAAAAAGGTGAAGGGTATTACTCATATTGTTCGATTATTACAGGAGCAATTTGACTGGAGTAATCATTTAAAAAGAGATATCGATGAAACCGTTGAACGGGCTAAAAAACTCCAAAGAATAATCATTGGTGGGAAAACTTTTATTCATAATGTATATGTTTCTACTTATCCTCCTGTTGATCAATTAGAATTAGCAAAAAAAACAATGGAGATGGAACGAAAGCTAGCTAAAATGCGTGTATATCTTTTAGATGAGGCAAATAGAGAAAGTAAAAAGGAGCAATTATACAACAACTTAGGACTAGCAAATAATCCGTTTGAATATCCACATACAGAACTGGAATTGGAGCACACAACTATTGTTTTGCGAGAGCAAATTAATCAGTTATTTGTGAAGTCACAAAAGGAAAAGGAAGCTGTATTCCAGAATGGAATGCCATTTTTTACTTTCTTCCTTATCATCATAAATGTTTTCATGTTCTTTTTATTGGAAGGTGCTGGAGGAAGCACATCCACTAATACTTTAATAGAATATGGTGCTAAATATAACCCAGCAATCTTAGACGGAGAATGGTGGAGAATTATTTCTTCTATGTTCCTTCATATTGGCGCTTTACATCTCATTATGAACATGATTGCTTTACATTTTCTTGGATCAGTAGTGGAAAATATATATGGTAATTTCAGATTTCTTGTTATTTATTTTCTTGCTGGAATTATGGGTGGTTTAAGTAGTTTTGCATTAAATCCTCACATTGCTGCAGGGGCTTCAGGTGCCATTTTTGGATTATTCGGTGCACTTTTATTTTTTGGCATTAATTACAAAAAAATTTTTTTCCAGACAATGGGATGGAATGTTATTGTTGTTATCTGTATTAATATTGTTTTTGGATTTAGTGTTCCACAAATCGATAATGGGGCTCATATCGGTGGTTTAATTGGAGGGTTTGTAGCTTCTTCGATTGTGTTTTTTCCAAGACGTAACAATTGGTATATTCAACTTATATCCTTACCAGTCTATGTAGTTATGATTGGATCACTGCTGCTTTATGGTATTTATCAGTTTTCAAATCATGAAAACTCAGCTCTGCAACTCCAGATTGCCCAAGAATTAATTAACGAGGAGCAATATGAAGAAGTAATAGAGAAAACGAGTAACGGAATAACTATCAAAGGTGAGAATATACACCTGGCGGAATTACTATTTTTTCGATCTTTTGCACATATAAAACTTAATCAACCCGGCCCCGCTATGGATGATTTGGAACAGGCGATTAAGATAAAAGGTGATTTTCCGGAAGCTCACTATAATCTTGCGTTATTATTAACGGATATAAATGAGATTGAAAGAGCAACACATCACGCAAAAGAAGCGACAAAGCTCGCTCCCGGAAATGAAGAATTCAGTGATCTGTACAAACGGCTGCAAGCAAATTAATAGTATTGAATAAGTTGCTCTTTTTTTCCATTTTGATCTTGGTATAGGACCATTAGATGCTTTCCGTCTTTATCAAAAAGGATTAAAGGAATGAAGCTATCAACTGGTTTTTGCGTTTCTGATATTCCAAGAATGTAATTTTTATATAAACCTTCCCACAGCTGTCCAATTACCCGTTCAGTGACTTCTTGTGTTAACCCAGGTATTGGCTTCTTTTCATAGGACATCAATTCTGTTAAAGGGACATAAATATATTGATCCTTAGGAATTTGAAAGTAATCAATTAACTGTTTCCAATGATAACTCAATTGTTGGTTTGTAGCATGATCTAATGTCTTTTTCCATTCTTTTTGACTAGAATTCATTGGTTGATCAAATGATTCTAGCGCTGTATAAGGAGAGTCAATGACATACAGCTCATCCGATGACATGGCGTGAATACTTTTAATCTCATCATCAGGATAATGAATTTCTCCATGATGAAAGGAAATGGTTTGATAGTGACTACTATCTTCTCCATGAACTAACGTTTGTAATTGTATATTTTTTTCATTTTCTTTCCATTTACTTAAAATACCTTTAAGCCTTCCATCTGAAAATAGGAGCGAAACATCCTGTCTTAAATAAATGGGATCTGTTAAGTTCGAATAGGTTGTCCATTTGATGTCATATTCATCTTGGTCGGTTTCTGATAGCAATTTTAACTCTGTATGATAGGAATGAAAAGAAAGTGAATCATCAATTGGGAAAAATTTTATTACACTAACTTCTTTCTCATAAAAAAGCAGTAATGCTAAAAAAAGTGAAGCAACTATTATTCCAGTTGCAACATATAATTTCTTCATAAAATGAACCCCTTCTTCCGTAGTTTCTTATCGTTAAGAAACTTTTTGGACAAACTTAACTTAGTTAATCCATTTATATGATGCTTGTTCATTTTATATGAAGATTAGTGTTAAACAAGAATGGAAGTATGCATGTATTTATTGAATCGGTACAAGCTAATAAACAGAATTCATTTGTTAGGGTGAGATGATGGAAAAGAAATTGAAACCAATGTACCGAAACTTTAAACAAAATGTAGAATACATGCGAGACAGGCTAGGGGTAGATAAAAGTTTTGACGTTATCCACCTTGATGTTGAGTACGCTGAGCGAAGAATGGCTTTATTCATGATAGATGGATTTGTTAAAGATGATATATTACATCTATTAATGAAATTTTTAGCTAAATTAGAGCCAGATCATTTAGAACCCGAACCGCTTGAAAAATTGTTAAAAACCTATATTCCATATGTAGAATTGGACACGACAGATGATTTAGATGAAGCAGGTGATATGGTTTTAGCTGGACCAACTGCTTTATTCGTTGAAGGTATGGATAAGATTATTATAATTGATGCAAGAACATATCCTGTTCGGGGTCCACAAGAACCTGATTTAGAAAGAGTTGTACGAGGTTCTCGAGACGGTTATGTAGAAACAATTGTTTTTAACACAGCTCTAACTAGACGAAGGATACGTGATCGATCGCTTCGGATGGAATATACCAGTATCGGAAGACGGTCCAAGACAGATATTTGTGTCTGTTATCTAGAAGATATTGCTGATCCTGAAAAAGTAGAGGTTTTAAAAGATCATCTAAAACAAATTGATACAGATGGCCTTCCGATGGCAGAGAAAACGGTCGAGGAATACTTAGGTGGAAGGCATTGGAATCCTTATCCGACAATAAGGTATACCGAAAGACCTGATACAGCAGCAGCACATCTTTATGAAGGACATATCATCCTTATCATTGATGGGTCTCCAAGTGTCATGATAACACCAGCGACATTTTGGCATCATTTGCAGCATGCTGAAGAATATAGGCAAAAGCCCTTAGTAGGAGCTTACCTACGATTTGTAAGGTATATTGCGGTAATTGCATCGATATTTATTTTACCATTATATTATTTGTTCTCCGTAAACCCAGATTTACTTCCGACAGCATTAAACTATATTGGACCGAGTGAATTTGGAGCTATACCATTGCTTGTACAGTTTCTTATAGCTGAGATTGGCATTGATATACTTCGAATGGCAGCTATTCATACACCAACTGCACTAGCAACGGCCCTTGGTTTAGTTGCAGCAATTTTAATAGGTCAAGTAGCGGTAGAGGTAGGGTTATTTTCAAATGAGGTTGTATTGTATCTTGCTATCGCAGCAACCGGAACGTTTGCAACACCTAGCTACGAGTTAAGTTTGGCAAATAGAATTTTACGTATTGTCTTGTTAATCGTAACAGCAAGCTTTGGTGTAGCGGGTTACGTAGTAGGTATTACGGGATGGATCATTTATCTTATGCGTATGAATTCCTTTAACACAGGTTATCTATGGCCGTTTATACCATTCTCACCGATTGCATTTAAAGACGTATTACTTCGGACTCCAGTACCATTAAAACGTTCAAGACCACCTTTCCTTAACCCACAAGACCCAGACCGATAATTCGTTCTGGGTTTTTTATGTATATTATAAAGAAGGAAGAAGGCATTTATTTTCTTTCTTCTGCTTGCTATAATAGAATAGGTGAATAATATGGAAACAGTATTTGATGTACAACAGCTGCTTAAAAAATATGGAACAATTATTTATATTGGTGATCGGTTAGCTGATCTTGAATTAATGGAAGATGAAATCAAAGAATTGTATCAATCACAGTTTATTTCAGCAAAAGATTATCAGAAGGCAGTTTTAATTTTAAAAAGAGAAGCAGCATATATACGGCAAGGGTAGGGGATTCGGTGAATTGACAGAAGTATGTTGTAGGTGTTGATATCGGAGGTCTAATAAAGAAACACTTCTATCCAAAACGTTTGAAACACAAGGGGAATTTGGAGGTGCCTACTTAGTCAAACAGAAAATGAAATAAAATAGGATAAATGAATGATTGTTTTTTTGTCACGAGATGATTATAATTTCTTTTACATGGCATACTTTTTATGAAGACAGATTTATCCAATTTTGTAAAAAATATTCCCTTTCGCAGGGTTTATTTTTTTGTTTTCATCAATTAAAATGAATGGATGTTAGATAATCAGTCTAGAATAATGTAACTAATTTCTTTTTATCTACGTCTATACGAAGTGAGCTTCATTTAATAATAATAAAATGTACTACATTTCAAGAATGTATGACAAATAGAGGAGGAAACATATAATGATTCAAAACAAATCTAAATTACCATTATATGTGCTAGCAAGTATTTTATTTGGATTGAAAACGTATATCGTCTATCGATTTTTATTTACTATATCTTTAGATAACACAATGCAAGAATTTATTCTATTCATTAATCCTTTCGTTTCAGCATTTCTAGTCTTTGCTATTGCTGTTTGGTTTAGTAGAAAACGACAAATGAAGTTTTTACGATATGCTTCGTTAATAGGAACAATAATTCTTTACTTTAATCTAATTTTTTACCGTAATTTTACTGATTTTATTACTATACCTGTGTTATTTCAGGGTAGCAATGCCACAGACTTGGGATCTAGTCTGTTAGCACTTGTTCATTTACCAGATATATTGTTGTTTTTAGACGTTCTTATTATTTGGTATTTAAGTAAAAAGCGCGAAGGTATGGTCATGGTTCATTATCGAAAAAGAATGAAGGCATTTGTGTTTAGCTTGTCTATAGCCTTTTTAATAGGAAATTATATCTTGGCTGAGATTGAGCGACCACAGCTATTGCAAAGAACTTTTGACAGGGAATATCTTATTAAAAATATTGGGTTATTTAATTACCACGTGTATGACGCAGTATTGCATTCAAAAACAAAGGCTCAGCGTGTTTTTGCAGATGGAAATGAAATGCCTGAAATTAAAACCTATGTAAATGAAATAAATGAAGTGAATAATCAGGATACAGAATTGTTTGGTGTGGCAAAGGATAAGAACGTTATTTTTATTTCTTTAGAATCCGTGCAAAGCTTTGTGATTAATAGGACTGTAAATGGGGAAGAGGTAACGCCATTTATGAATGATTTAATTGAAAATAGCTATTATTTTAAAAACTTTTACCACCAAACAGAGCAAGGAAAAACATCCGATTCAGAATTCTTAGTAGATAATTCATTGTATCCACTTCCTAGAGGAGCTGTATTTTTTACTCATGGACAAAATGAATATAATGCACTTCCAGAAATACTAAAGAATCAAGGATATTACTCAGCTGTATTCCATGCGAATAACAAAAGCTTTTGGAATCGTGATGTAATGTATGATAATGTTGGATATGACCATTTTTATGATGAAAATGCATACCAGATTACCCAAGAAAACACCATTGGATGGGGTCTTAAGGACAAACCATTTTTTGAACAGTCGATTAAGTATTTACAATCTTTACCTGAGCCTTATTACTCCAAGTTTATTACGCTAACGAATCATTATCCATTTGATTTAGGGGAAGAGGATGCTTCAATTGAACCGTATCATTCTAATTCAAAAACATTGAATCAATACTTCCCTACTGTTCGTTATACAGATGAAGCGTTAGAGGAATTCTTTGACCAGTTAAAGCAGTCTGGGCAGTATGAAGACTCTATTATTGTTATGATGGGCGACCATTATGGTATAAGTGACTTCCACAATAAAGCGATGAGCATGTATTTAGATAAGGATGAAATTACCCCTTATGATCATGTTCAATTACAAAGAGTGCCGTTTTTCATTCACATACCAGGTGAAGAAGGAAAGGTATTTGAAAAAATTGCTGGGCAAATTGACGTAAAACCTACGTTGTTACATTTATTAGGGATAGAAAATAAAGGTGATATTGGATTTGGCAATAATTTATTTGCCGAAGAAAGAAAAGACTTTATTGCATTAAGAGATGGAAGCTTTATTACGGATGATTATATTTATAGTAAAGATCAATGTTTTGATAGAGACACTGGTAAGTTATTAGCAACAACTTCAAATAATGAGTTAACCAATAATGAAGAAGAGCAGGAAGAGAATGTTTGCCAACCATATAAATCCATTGTTCAAAAAGAGTTATCTTATTCTGATCAAATTATTTATGGTGATTTGTTAAGATTTTATGATAGTAAAGTACAAGTGCATACCGAGGAATAAAAAAGAGGGCTGTCTAGTTGAATCACTAGGCAGCCCTCTTCTTTAATTAAATAATATTTAACTCTGATAGGATTGTCATTATTGAAAACCATCCAAATACCAAGGTAGAGATACCAGCAAATCCAACTGCAAAGAAGTTCTTTGCTTTTAATTCTCTGAACACTGCCACTAAACATAAGACCGCTACTACTAACAAGATAATAGCCAATTCCATCCTTATACCTCCTCGAAATCTAAACCATGTTGAATAACGTTCCTTATTATACTAATATGTAATAGACCATTTCTTCTCATACATTCTAAAACAAAAAAAATGTTTTGTCGAGATGAAAATCTAAAATATTACATAGAAAAGGAGGAAAGGAAAATGGATGTAAATAAGTTATCATTAGGACCTTTAGGAACAAATTGTTACGTTATATCAAATGACAAAGAAAGCATTATCTTTGATCCAGGTGGAGATGCTGATCAAATAGTAAATTGGATTGAAAAGTCTCAGCTTAATCCTGTCGCTATTTGCTTAACACATGCACACTTTGATCATATCGGTGCAGTAGAACCACTTCGTGAACAATACGAAATTCCTGTTTATTTACATGAGCTAGAAGAAAATTGGTTATCAGATCCTACTCTGAATGGATCATCTTTTTTTCCAGTAGAAGACATCGTAGTTCAATCTTGTGATGCTTTTTTAGAAGAAGGTAAAATGAAGCTTCAATCATTTGAATTTGAAATTTTACATACCCCGGGTCACTCACCAGGCGGAGTGGCATTTGTATTTAATAGAGAGAAAAAGATTATTGGTGGTGATAGTTTATTTCATCACGGTATTGGTCGAACAGATTTACCAGGTGGGGATTTTGATACTTTAATAAACAGTATTAAGACAAAGTTGTTTAAGTATGAGGATGATTATGAGGTGTTTCCAGGACATGGTCCTTTGACAACTATTGGAAATGAAAAAAGGGAAAATCCATTTTTATAGAGTAGATCGTACGAAAAAACGGTTTGACTGCTTATTACAAACCTAAGTAAAAAAGCTTTGACTTTGATTGATTCAAAGTCAAAGCTTTTTTATTAATGTCCAAATCCAGGTACCAAAATAAAATTAGTATAGTAAGTAAATCCGATAAAAAAGACCGTACAATAAGCACCGAATAAATACATATACATTCTTTCAGATAAATTTAAAAATCCTACTCCCAGGAAAAAGACAGTTTGTGCCAGAAACAAGAAAGCCATGTTATGCATTTCAGCCACATAGAACATGACAGTAAAAATTCCTGTCCAAAAAGAAAGCACACGAAACATTCTGTCCATACTTTCCCCTCCTTCATAAAGGTATGTATCATCGTTATTATATACGAGGTAAAAGAGATTGTAAATCAATCTTATCCATGTTTTAACTATTTTTAAAGAAATAAAGGCTGACACACATTTCATCTAAGTGTTGCGTCAGCCTTTCTTTGGACATGAACTGGGCTAGCTGGATTCGAACCAGCGAATGACGGAATCAAAATCCGCTGCCTTACCGCTTGGCTATAGCCCAACATCTTACATTCATTATGATGAACAAATGGTCAATTTTTATACTATTTTTCTTCGATTTTTTTAATGTACATTCTTAATTCACGTTTCCCACCCTTATCAGAAATTACATAAAATTGAACATCTATTGTATCACTATTAATAAACGAATAAGCTGCGGTTACCTGACCATAAGGATAATCAAAGATTTTTTGCCCGCTTTCCGAGGATTCACTCTGCTGGAGGTTATCTAATAATTCAGCATGAGCCATTTGAATAAGAGTCTGTAATTTCATTTGTTCTATTTCTAATTTAGATACCTCTATATGGTTTATATATACGGTTACACTAGACGAAATGACCATAAGTGTTAAAACCATAATAAGCATGAAATAAGGCAAGATAAATCCCTTTGAGTTTCGGAATAATTCAGTAGAGGCTAAATTTTTTTTCATAAAGTTGACCTTCAATCGTTTTTACTGTTATATCAAAACCAAAAGAATTTGTTTGTATTTCTAATTCTTCAATATCTCTAGCCAGTATTTCGTGTCCTTTCCCTGTTACTTGTCTTCGTATCACTTGTTGATACTGATCAATTGAAACCACCTCTCCATTGTGATTTTTCAATAATAATGTATCATTTGAAACTGTCATTGATTCAGTACGGTAAAGTTCATCCTGAATAAATTGAAATAGTTGTCTTACAGATAATTCTTCTGAATAGCTAGGGATAGTGAGGGAGGTAAAGAAATATGGGACAAAGGGTAGTGTTACCATTAGAAATGAAAGAGAAAACAGTATAGATAGCAAGGTGAACCCACCATTAGATTTATGGGTATCCGTAAAGGCAGGAAGTTTCATAGCCAGTTTTTGCATTTTTCCATTTTACACATCCTTTCATTAATTCCTCTTCAAATTCAAAAGTTAGGTGCAGCAATCCTATGCTGGTATTTTTTTGATAACTAATGGGGAACTCTAACTGAGATGAAGCCCATATATGATATAGTAGTTCATCATGTAAAATAGATTGTGCGTTTCGCCTATGGCTTAATAATACTTCTTCCACTTTAATTTGAGAAAGAATCGGGATAAGGCTAAACATAATTGTCGAAAAGATTGCTAGACAAATAAGGACTTCTGTTATATGGAATCCACTTGAATTATTTTTCAATAATATAACACCTGCCTTTCCCAAACGGAAAAGATACGTCATAGCTGCTATAAGTAGTATCGATAGTGAAAGTTCCTGGATTTTTTATTGTTCCATTCGTAGTAAATGATATCGGCATTGTTAAAGTTCTTAAGTTAATGTCCCAAGTTTTAGGGATTTCTCTTGTAACTATAGACTTCCCTACAGGCCCTTGTTTGATAACGTATAGATTTTTTTCAGGCTCAATAACCATATAGATATTGTCTCTTGTAACAGTTGTCCTTTTTTGCATATATAAAATATCATCCTGAAATATTTGAATAAAATGTCTGGTTTTATATTGATCGATAACATGATATTGAAATGCCCCTCCGATTGAGATAATAAAAGAAATCATACTTAACACTATAATAACTTCTATCAATGTAAAGCCGCTCTGTTTATTCGACGGCAACAATTTCTATTGTTCCATTTGTTAATGTAATTTTTTGTTGACCATTGGCACATTGATCTGTTTGTAAATACTCACCTTCGATTAAAGTTTGAATGTCAATGGGTGTACTGCCGTTATCAATTTCATAAGCTTGTATTTGACTCTCCGTTAATTGAACTAAAGCATTACAACCTTTTGTTTGCATTGTATTATTTTTATCAGCTAGGTTAGGAATTAAAAGTATAAGTAAAGTGCTTATTACGGTCAGAACAATTAACATTTCTATAAGAGTAAATCCTTTTTGATTATTCATATTTTTTCCCTCATTTCATAGGTTTTGAATTAATTGGAACATCGGTAGCATTAAAGTTAAGTAAATAAACAGGATTAATCCACCAATCATAATGAAAAAGGCTGGTTGAATAAAATCAATCAATTGCTTTGTCTTGCTTTCAATTTGTTCAATTAAAAACTCAGCATAGATGGCTAAATCTTTAGCAAGAACCTGGTTATTTATATTCTTATTAAAAATTCTATATAGTTCTTTCGTGAACATCGAACAAGACGGGAGAACGGATGTGATTGATTTCCCTCTCTTTAATTCGGAGATCATTCTATTTGAATAATACGAAATAATCGGTAATTGCTGTTGATTGTGCAGGGTTTCAAGACATGCTTTTAATGATAACCCTGCATTTAGTAAGGAGCTTAGGTGAATAGAAAATAAAAAAGAGTTGTTTAGTTTTAGAATAAAATGAAAGAAGGGGATAAGATGGTATACCTTTATTCGGTTTTCAACGCTTAATTTTTCCTTCATCAATAACCAACTTCCATAAATGATTATTAAACATAATGAACCGTATACTAAAATCTGAAATAGAATATGGATAAATGTTATAGCGAAATCAGTTATTTTCGAGGTCCCGGAAGTTGAAGAAAATAAATGGAGAAAAGACGGGTAAACGGAATTTTTTATAAAATACAATAAAGTAATAAAAAGGATACCTAAAAAAAGCGGATACCTTGCTGTTTGTTTGAATTTTTTCGTGAACTGAATTTGTTGGTTTAACATTAAACAACATTGTTTTAATGCGGTTTCTAAATCTCCATCGAGCATTGCAAAATACATAAACGAGATTACTTTTTTATGAAAGTTGGCTTCCTGTAAGGCAATATGGAGCGATTTTCCATTTTTAAGTGTCTCAATAATTAAATTGGTTTGATATTGCCATGATTTCTCCCAATGAAGAATTTCAAGTGCTTCCAATAAAGAGTACCCATTTTCAATCAGTCGATATAGCCGTTTGAGAAAGTCATGTTGTTTTTGAATGGATAGAGGTTGTTTTTGCTTGTATTTAATCAATTGTGAAAATAGCTTCCTCCGCA
Source organism: Aquibacillus albus (assembly GCF_016908325.1). Lineage (GTDB taxonomy): Bacteria > Bacillota > Bacilli > Bacillales > Amphibacillaceae > Aquibacillus_A > Aquibacillus_A albus. The sequence continues at coordinate 144,904 of NZ_JAFBDR010000001.1, forward strand.
AATCCATAAGCATAGGCTTTCCTCCTTAGTTGATCAAATGTAATCAGTTCTTTTTGAATCAATTTTGAATTTCCTTTAATCGCACTTTTCATCACATTACCATCTAATAATTCAAGAATAGCCGCGCGGGATGGAAGGTTATTATTTGTATTAATCGGTAATAGGCGGAGAGATGCAACAGCGATTAAACTTTGCTCTAATTCTGTTTTATTAATGCCCATCTCTATTAAACGGTGAATTGTCCCAACTGCATCCTTTGCATGTAATGTACTTAAAACTAAATGGCCAGTAAGTGAAGCATGAAATGCAAAGTGAGCAGTTTGCTTGTCTCGAATTTCTCCTACCATAATAATATCAGGATCATGTCTAAGAGCAGCCTTTAAGCCAATGTTATAACTAATGCCGGCTTTTTCGTTTACTTGGACCTGTAATATATTTTTCATTTCTTTTTCTATAGGGTCTTCAAGTGTAATGGTTTGAAAAGATTGTTCAATGAGTAAGGATTGTAGAAGGGCGTACAGAGTTGTGGTTTTTCCACTGCCAGTTGGTCCAGTGAACAAAATGATTCCCGATCGATTGTTTATCCAACGTTTAATCTTTTGAAGTTGAGAAGGAAATAGGAATAACTGTTCTAATGATGGAGCTTCTTGTTGGGGAAGAATACGAATGGCGAGACTTTCAAGGGAGTTGACAGGAAGAGTAGATAATCTTAAGGAAAATTTCTTTTGTTGTGAGCTGAAATTAATGGTACCATGTTGTGGCTTTCTGGATTCTCCAATATCCATCCCAGACGAAAACTTGTAGTACGTTAGCAATGTTTCATACTGCTGAAACGGTAAAAATTGGTGAAATACTCGCTTTCCGTGAACTCGGAAATAAATTTCTGTACTTTTAGTGGATGGACAAAGATGAATATCAGATGCAGTTGATTGAATAGCAGATAAAAGAAGTTGATTGGAAAAAACAGCTGCTGGATTCAATATTTAGATCACCTCGCTATATTGTTTTATATTACTATTCGACACAACGCAACAATTCCCTTCAAATTTCTTTAAAAAATTTCAAAATATTTTGATGCGAATGACAGTTAAATTTCAACACAGCTTTATCTACTTATAAATAAGATCAAATAGGGTAAAATAGTAGTGAGGTGATTAAGTTGTCTGGAAATGATTACGTCAAATTCATGACACAAGAAATCGTTAAATATATGAATATGCCCCAAGAAGAAAAGAAAAAAAGAAAAGAAAATCGTAGCAATAATAAAACCGATAATATTTCAGGACGTTGGTTTGGTTTATTACCATTTGCATTAAAGCTATTAATACAAAAGAAAAAGTAGTGTGGCACAACTGGAAGAAGGCCATACTACTTTTTTTATTGCTAAGTAGTAAATTTTTGACTCATGATGTGAAATAGAGATGAACACCGATCTTTAACAAAGCTATTTACAAAATGATTTTTGATGAACTCGCTTGTGATAAATAAAAGAGACCGCCATTTATAACTTCTATATTAATTTGTGGTTTGAATCTTCCTTCTAAATCCTTTATCTCTTGATTAAAACGATCTTCATCCTCATCCATGGAGTGCTGATAAAAATGTTCCAGAAGCTTTTTTTCTTCTTGTAAGTGACTCCAAGACTCCTCGGCCCAACTATGCTCGATGTTCTCTAAATAATTTTCAACGTAGCGGTTGATTCTTTGGTATCCACTCTTTAGTCGAATGATCGGTGTGATCGTATAACAAAAGTCTGGTATAGAAGGCTGTAAGTGTAATTTTTCTAATTCATCCATCATCATTGTTTTCATTGCCCCATTAATTAATTGCAACCCAATGGACAGAATCTCGTCTTTCTTATGTTTTCCAGTGTAGCTAATTTTAACATTCGTAACTAACCAAGGAATTAATGCAGTTCTATTACCAGTTGTTGTCCTCTCGAACAAGCGCGTATACTTCCCTTGAGAATTCAAAAGATTGAATATTTGGTGTATTCGAGGACTACCAAAATGCACCCATTCGCCATCCTCATCTTTACGGTCAGGGTTCGTAATAAAGGAAACTTGCATCGGTTCACCTGGATAACCTAACTTTTTCACGTATTGCCAATAGAATGGACGATTCATTAATTTTTCATCCATTTTATCAGTAAGTTGTATACTTAATTTTCCATTGTCATTTTCTAATATTTCACATTGATTTGCTGTAAAGTAATCCGTAATAAAATTATGAAGATTCTCGAGTGTCATTCCAATCCTCCTCAGATTGCTGTTGTTGGGCATATGATATCACAGATGATAAATTTTCTAGTTTAATTCTTGCTTCACCCTCAGTAGCTGACTCTTGAAAGATGGTTTGGATTTCGTGTTCCACATCTTGAATTTCTAAATCTGCCAAAATTGCATCTAAATTACCAATTACTCGTTCGAAAAGTTGAATTTTTTCATAAAGTAAATTTAATACGTGTTCTTCCATCGTATTTTTAATTGCAAAATTATATATATTGACATCTTCTTCTTGTCCGAAACGGTGAATGCGTCCGATACGTTGTTCTAAACGCATTGGATTCCAAGGGAGATCATAGTTTATCATGTTGTTACAAAACTGCAAGTTAATTCCTTCTCCACCAGCTTCCGTTGCAATCAGTACTTGTGCGTGATTTTCGAACAACTGCCTCATCCAGTCCTTTTTCCCTCGCTTAAAACCACCTCTAAATGGTACGGAAGAAATACCGTGTTGTTGAAGATACCATTGCAGATAAAATTGAGTAGCCCGATACTCTGTGAAAATGATAAATTTTTCATCTTTATCTTTCATTAATTCCACCACTTTATCAGCTTTTGCATGATGTGGTAGTTGTTCAATTCTTTTCATAAAAGCCTCATAGGCTTCTGTATTTTTTGTGTTTCCTTGATTCACTAATTTTTTTAAGGACAAATAACAAGCTTCTCTTGAGGAGCATAGTTCTCTTGTAAACGTAATCGATGAAAAATTAGAGGTTTCATCTACAATTTCCACCAACTCGTTGTATGCTTGTTGCTCTTCATCAGAAAAATTAATCCAAACTGTTTCTACATTTCGTTTGGTCCAGTCTATTCCGGTGTCTCCACGACGGTTTCTTACCATTACCTTTTGAACCAGTTGTTTTAAATGCGTATCATTGAAAAGATTCTTTCTATCTCTACCAAACTGTTTTGTAAATTCATCATAATTTCCAAGATAACCAGGTTTAAGAATGGAGACTAAATTGAAAATGTCGGTAAGTTTGTTTTGAACCGGTGTTGCAGTTAACAATAAACAGTACTTCTTCCTTAATGATCGTACAAATTCATAGTTTTTCGTTTTATGGTTCTTTAATTTGTGAGCCTCATCAATTAAAACAAAATCATAGTCTTGTTCTAAAATTGTTTCACGATGAGGAGGTCTTTTAGCTGTATCTAGGGAAGTAACGACCACGTTATTTTGATCCCATACTGGCCGTTTACCTTGTGAGATAGCAGGTATATAAAACTTTTGTCTTAATTCATTCACCCATTGATTTACTAAAGATGCAGGAACAAGGATCAATGCTTTTTTGACTAAGCCTCGAATCATATATTCTTTTAAAACTAAACCTGCTTCTATTGTTTTGCCGAGTCCGACTTCATCTGCAAGTATCCCTCTACCATTCATTTCTTCAATTACTTGCTTGGCACAATCTAATTGATGCTGTAAAAATGTGATGTGTGGTAACCTTGAAGGAGCAGTTAAGCCTTTGAACTCTTCTGTCATCGTTGCTACAGAGGAATGATAGGACATTTTAAATAGTTCCCAAGAACAAAATGGACCTTCGTTTTCTAATTTATTATCCAATTCATCTATAAAACGTTGATCACGATTGATTTGTATATTCATCTGTAAACCCATCCTTTATAGGACATTATATTTTCTATGAATTTTTTAATTTTTTCCACAACACTGTTTTGTTGTGATATAATTTAAAATAAATCTATTGTGTAGTATGTCCAAAGAACAGTAATTTAATAATAATAAGCGAATGATTACAAGGGGAGAGACTACTTGTGTAGCGCCGAAGGAGCAAGCCAACGTGTGAATCTCTCAGGCAAAAAGACTCTTGTATGACGCAACTCTGGAGAGTGTTTACCAACGTAAACTACCCAAGAAGCAAGCCAGTCATATTGTACTGGCCAAACTTTCTGGTGCAAGGACAGAGATTTCATCATTTATTTGGTGAAATCTCTTTTTTTGTTGTTAAAAAAGTAGGAGGGAAGAAAAATGGCAGATCGAAAACGCACACCGTTATTCTCAGAATACAAAAAACTAGGTGCAAAAACTGTTAATTTTGGCGGCTGGGAAATGCCAGTTCAATTTACAGGAATAAAACAGGAACACCATGCTACTAGAAATGCTGCTGGTTTATTTGATATTTCTCATATGGGGGAGATCTTAGTAGAAGGTAATGCAAGTCAGCGATTTCTTCAAAAAATGTTAACGAATGATGTTTCTCTTTTAACTCCCAAGAAAGCTCAATACACCATTATGTGTTATGAAGATGGAGGAACAGTTGATGACCTGATTGTGTATATGTTAAATCAAAATAAATACCTACTGGTTGTCAATGCTGCTAATTTACAAAAGGATTATGAATGGTTAGAAAAACATAAAGAATCAGATGTTGAACTTACTAACTGTTCTGACTATTATGTTCAATTAGCAATACAGGGGCCTAAAGCGGAAATGATCTTGCAGAAGTTAACACAAACAAATCTTTCTTCGATTAAATTTTTCCATTTTGAAACACCAGTTCAGTTTGAAGGAATCAATGAAGGGGCAATCGTGTCAAGAACTGGTTATACAGGGGAAGATGGTTTTGAAATTTATTTAGATGCATCTGCAGGTAGCAAATTATGGAATCAATTACTTGAAGCTGGAGAAAGTGAGGGCCTTCAACCAATTGGTTTAGGTGCAAGGGACACGTTAAGATTTGAAGCTAATTTAGCCCTATACGGTCAGGAATTAACCAAAGAAATTACTCCAATTGAAGCAGGGTTGGGGTTTGCAGTAAAAGCGAATAAGAAAGATGATTTTATTGGTAAATCAGTGTTGAAGAAACAGAAGGAAGAAGGTCCAAAAAGAAAACTAGTTGGAGTAGAAATGATTGAAAAAGGAATTCCTCGACATGGCTATGAAGTAATTCATGATGGTCATGTAGTTGGAGTTATTACATCAGGTACTCAATCACCAACACTGAACAAGAATGTTGGCTTGGCCTTAATCGACACAGATTTAACTAAGATTGGTACAGAATTATTTATTCAAATTAGAAACAAACAACGAAAAGCTTGTGTTGTTAAGACACCATTTTATAAACGATCATAAGGGGGATTCACCATGGAGTTTCGGTATTTACCGATGACAGATAGTGACAAAAGTGCAATGCTAAAAAAAATTGGAATTAATTCAACAGAAGAGCTATTTTCTGACATTCCTGAAAAAGTTCGATTAAAACAACCACTAAATTTAAAAGCACCCATCGATGAACATGAATTGACGAAAGAATTAACCAATCTGGCACAGAAAAATATTAGTGTAAAGTCACATACTTCCTTTTTGGGTGCAGGTGTCTATGATCACTATATTCCTTCGATTGTTGATCATATTATTTCGAGGTCTGAATTTTATACAGCGTATACGCCTTATCAGCCAGAAATTTCCCAAGGAGAATTACAGGCTATCTTTGAATTTCAAACAATGATTTGTGAATTAACAAGTATGGATGTAGCTAATTCTTCTATGTACGATGGCGGTACAGCTCTTGCTGAAGCTACGAATTTAAGTGTTGCACAAACAAAAAAACAGAAAGTGATTGTTTCTAAAACCATCCACCCTGAATCTCTAGAGGTTATTAAGTCGTATGCTAAAGGACAAGATTTTGAAATTGTTGAAATTGAAGAGCAAGATGGGGTAACAGATATCGAAGCTTTAGCAAACGAGTTAGATGAGAACACAGCAAGCGTCGTTGTTCAGTATCCGAATTTTTTCGGACAAATAGAGCCGTTACAAGAAATTAAACAACTACTTGAACAACAACCAAAATCAATGTTTATAGTATCAAGCAATCCATTAGCCCTAGGATATTTAACTCCTCCTGGTGAATTTGGAGCGGATATCGTTGTTGGTGATACCCAAGTGTTTGGTATTCCATCCCAATTTGGTGGACCACATTGTGGCTACTTTGCTACTACAAAGAAGCTTATGAGAAAAGTACCTGGTCGACTAGTAGGTCAAACGCTAGATGAAGAGGGAAGAAGAGGATTTGTCTTGACATTACAAGCAAGAGAGCAACATATACGAAGAGATAAAGCTACATCAAATATATGTTCTAACCAGGCTCTCAATGCTTTAGCTTCATCTGTTGCAATGACAGCTCTTGGTAAACAAGGAATGAAGAAAATGGCTTGGTTATCGATGCAAAAGGCTTACTATTTAAAATCGAAATTTGAAGAAGTAGGAATACCAGTTGTGTTTCAAGGTCCGTTGTTTAATGAACTTGTCATTGATATGAATCAATCTATCCGAGAAGTAAATGAGAAGCTTTTAACAAAAGGTTTTATTGGTGGTTTTGATTTAGAACAAATGAACACAGGCATGTATGGCAAGATGCTCGTCGCTGTAACGGAAATACGTACGAAACATGAAATAGACACATTTGTAAAGGAAGTAGGTGAAATTCATGGCTAATCAAAACTTTTCACTAATTTTTGAACATAGCAGTCCTGGGCGAATCGGGCATAGTTTACCAGAATTAGATGTTCCGGAAGTTGATCTAACAAAACAAATTTCTAGTCCGTATATTCGTGAGAGTGAACCGAATTTACCAGAAGTAAGTGAACTACAAATCATTCGACATTACACAGGATTATCTCGTAGAAATTATGGTGTTGATTCGGGATTTTACCCGTTAGGCTCATGTACAATGAAGTATAATCCGAAAATTAATGAGGATATAGCAAGATTAGAGGGCTTTAGTCATATCCACCCTTATCAGGCTACAAATACGGTGCAAGGTGCATTAGAAGTGATGTATGACCTTCAGCAATCTTTAGCAGAAATTACAGGAATGGCTGAGGTATCCTTACAGCCAGCTGCTGGAGCACAAGGAGAATGGACAGGATTAATGATGATTCGAGCGTTTCATGAGGCAAATGGTGACACGAACAGAACGAAAGTTATTGTTCCTGATTCTGCACATGGAACCAATCCCGCTTCAGCAACTGTTGCAGGATTTGAAGCGGTCACTGTAAAAACGAATGAGCGTGGTCTGGTTGATCTGGGTGATCTAAAGAGAGTTGTTGATGAAGATACTGCTGCTTTGATGTTGACAAATCCAAACACGCTTGGGTTATTTGAAGAGCAAATACTAGAGATGGCCAGTATTGTTCATGAAGCTGGCGGGCGTCTTTATTATGATGGGGCAAACTTAAATGCAATTATGGGTTATACAAATCCAGGTGAAATGGGATTTGATGTCGTACACTTGAATTTGCACAAAACATTTACTGGTCCTCATGGTGGTGGAGGCCCAGGATCTGGTCCTGTTGGTGTAACGAAAGAGTTAGCTAAATTTTTACCAAAACCAATTCTGACGAAACAAAATAATGAATATGTGTTTGATGATAATCGTCCTCATTCAATTGGTAGAGTAAAACCATATTATGGTAATTTTGGGATAAATTTACGTGCCTATACGTATATTCGAACGATGGGGGCAGAAGGACTAAAGCAAGTTAGTGAATATGCTGTGCTAAATGCAAATTATATGATGCGGAGTTTACAGGAAACATTTGAGTTGCCATATCCACAGCATTGTAAGCACGAGTTTGTCTTGTCAGGAAAAAAACAAAAAAAATTAGGTGTTAGAACGTTAGACATTGCGAAACGTCTACTTGATTTTGGTTATCATCCTCCAACAATTTACTTCCCATTGAATGTGGAAGAAGCACTTATGATTGAACCGACAGAGACAGAATCAAAAGAAACTTTGGATGGTTTTATTAAAACAATGTTACAAATTGCAGCTGAGGTAGAAGACAGTCCAGAGCAAGTGCAAGAAGCTCCACATCATACAGTTGTGAAGCGGATGGATGAAGCTACAGCAGCTCGAAAACCAATCTTACGTTATAAACCGGAATGATTATAAATAAAGCTAAGAGCCTTTTCTCAAGAAAAGGCTCTTAGCTTATTATTCATAAAGACCCATTAAAAAAACAGCCAGACAAAAAGAGACCAAATCATTATGCGACTTGGTCTAATAAATGGAACGTTAATTCGTATGTTTCTTCACCATTCGGAGTACTTTCATTAATATTGAACTTTTTTCGCTTTAATTTTCCCATTCCATTTTTTAAATCCACCCTTTAAATGGTTTAAATCATTGTAGCCTTTTTTATTTAATAATAAAGCAGCTCTTGCGGATCTAGCTCCACTTTGACAGTATAAATAGACAGGTTGATCTTTTCTAAGTTCATTTAGTCGTTGGCGCATTTGTGATATTGGGATATTTCTGGCTCCTAAAATGTGACCACCTTCAAACTCTTTAGGCTCTCTAACATCGATTAATTGTGCTTTACGATAACCCTCTCTAAATTGCTCTTCAGTCAACGTATTAAGGATTTTCATTTGCTTAAGATATCGAAAGACACTAAATAAAATTAGTGCAGCAATTAGTGCTAATAAAAATAGTAATTCCATCATGATTCCTCCGCTTTTTTCTTCTATTATATTATAAGATGATTATAGCATTTTTAGTAGAGCTAAGAAAATAATTTATTAGTTAATATTACTTTTGTCGAATTTTGGCAACGTTATTGTCTATTCCAGTAAAGATGGCAAGTCTAAAAATAATCCTTTTTATTAATAATAAAGAAAACTTCCTTTTAATATCTCTTAATTTCAAAGCATATCGAAGAATATTGATGTTGACAAATTCAAAATGACTTGTTCAATATCACAATATGTAGTGTTAATTCTTATTTTTTAATACAATATATTGTTATTGATTTGTGTTTTGTGATAAATTAGAAAGTAAATATTCCTAGTAATATTTCAACTACAATGATTTTACATAATAGAATCTTTTTAAAGGAGAGATGTCAAAAATGGGAACTATTACTGAAACCCAAATGGAGATTAATGTCGAAAAGTTAAACAAAGACATTAGTTTGTTCCCTCAGGTTCATCCTATAACGAGTGAAATGAAGGTTACTCATAAAGGAGTTTCTAGGCTCGTTATGCTTGATCGCTACGCCTTTAAGGATACGGAGAAAACAACGTTGACTGAAGGGGATTTTGTTGTTCTTACGGTTAAGGCAGATCCCAAATTTCCAGCAAGAGGCCTAGGTTTTATTAAATCGATTGATTGGGAAAATAAAAAAGCAAATGTTCAAGTTGATAAAGAATTTGTTACAGTTTTGGATAATGAGAAGGAAATAGAGACAGGAATTATTACTCGATCCTTGGATGTCATTGAAAAACCCCTAGAAGTATTTTATGAGCAGATTGCGATGCGTAATGCTACCGGGTTAGCAGCTGTAGAAGTAACAGAAGAAAATGAACAAAAATGGTTCGAAAAATTTTACAAGGAATTATCGAACTTGAATTTCATCCCTGCTGGTAGAGTGCTTTACGGGGCAGGTTCGGGGACAGAGGTTACATACTTTAACTGTTATGTGATGCCGTTTGTAAAAGATTCGCGTGAAGGAATCTCTGATCACCGAAAACAAGTGATGGAGATTATGAGCCGTGGTGGCGGTGTTGGCACGAACGGTTCAACGTTACGGCCAAGAAATACGTTGGCACGCGGTGTGAATGGGAAATCATCTGGTTCTGTTTCTTGGTTAGATGATATTGCAAAACTGACACACCTTGTTGAACAAGGAGGTTCGCGCAGGGGTGCTCAGATGATAATGTTAGCTGATTGGCACCCTGATATCATTGAATTTATTATCTCAAAAATGCAAAATCCAAGAATCTTAAGGTTTTTAATTGAAAATACAGAAGATGAACAAATTAAACATTTAGCAAATGAAAAATTGAAATTTACACCTTTAACAGAAACAGAACAGGATATGTATCAAGGTATTGTTAATTACAAAAATATGCCAGGCCAAGGTGGTTTCCCGGATCGTGCAATTAAAGAAGCAGAAGAAAAACTAGCAGCAGGCGGTAATTACAGTGTGCATAATTCAGAGTTCTTAACTGGGGCGAATATTTCTGTCTGCCTTACAAAAGACTTTATGGAAGCTGTTGAAAATGATGGTTATTATGAGTTGCGATTCCCAGATGTTGAAAATTATACAGCCGATGAGATGAAGGATTATAATGAGACGTGGCATGAATACGGTGACGTTCGAACGTGGGAAGAACAAGGGTATAGCTTAAGAGTCTATCGTCGAGTTAAAGCAAAAGAATTATGGAATTTAATTAATATTTGTGCAACATACTCTGCAGAACCAGGTATATTCTTCATCGATAATGCGAATGACATGACGAATGCTAAAGCGTATGGTCAGCAAGTAGTAGCAACAAACCCTTGTGGTGAACAGCCACTTGCACCTTATAGTGTTTGCAATTTGGCTGCAGTAAATTTAGCTTCAGTTGCAGATAAAGTAAACAAAAGGGTAGATTTTGAAAAATTAAAGCAAACCGTTAAAACTGGTGTAAGAATGCAAGATAACGTGATTGATGCAACACCATATTTTTTAGAAGCAAATAAAAAGCAAGCACTAGGTGAAAGACGTGTAGGTTTAGGTGTTATGGGTTTACATGACTTGTTGATTTACTGTGAAACAGAATATGGTTCTAAAGAGGGAAATGAGTTAGTTGACCAGATTTTTGAAACAATCGCAGCAACAGCCTATAGAACTTCTATTGAATTAGCAAAAGAAAAAGGAAGTTTTCCATTCTTGGTTGGTGATACGGAAGAAGAAACAATGAAACTGCGACAGCGTTTTGTTAACACTGGCTATATGAAAAAAATGCCAAAAGACATCCGAGAAGGTGTCTTAGCATATGGGATAAGGAACTCGCATTTATTAACAGTTGCTCCAACTGGAAGCACAGGAACAATGGTTGGAGTTTCTACAGGATTAGAACCGTATTTTTCTTTTTCATACTACAGAAGTGGCCGATTAGGTAAGTTTATCGAAGTAAAAGCAGATATTGTTCAAGAGTATTTAGATCAACATCCGGAACAAGATCCTAATAATTTACCAAAGTGGTTTGTTACCGCAATGGATCTTGCGCCAGAAGCCCATGCAGATACCCAATGTGTAATACAAAATTGGGTAGATAGTTCAATATCTAAAACCGTTAATGCCCCAAAGGGATATACTGTTGAACAAGTTGAAAATGTTTATCAACGTTTGTATAAAGGTGGAGCAAAGGGCGGAACAGTGTATGTTGATGGCAGCCGTGATTCACAAGTCTTAACATTAAAAGCCGAAGAAAACAGTTTTGAAGATGAGGAGAATGTGGCAGACTCACGACACAAACCACATGTTGTACTGATGGATACCGTTCAAGAACTTGAAAAAACAAATGTAACGATTGGTTCTGAAGTTGGCGATACCTGTCCGGTATGTCGTAAAGGAACAGTGGAAGATATTGGTGGATGTAACACTTGTACGAATTGTAATGCACAGTTAAAATGTGGCTTATAAGACTAGAACAGGGCAACTTCGTTAAATTAGTTGCCCTGTTCGTAATGCATTGTTTTTAAATAATTTAAAGGACTAATAAGGTGTATTAATTCGCTTGTTTCATGACTAAAACTGGTGTATCCTTTTATTATTGATACGTAGAAATGAATGGAGGATTATTAATGCCTACACCTAGCATGGAAGATTATATCGAACAAATTTATCTATTAATTGAGACGAAAGGGTATGCCAGAGTATCTGATATAGCTGAAGCACTTCAAGTTCATCCGTCCTCCGTTACAAAAATGGTACAAAAATTAGATAAAGATGAATACTTGAATTATGAAAAATATAGAGGGTTAATCCTTACTTCTAAAGGGAAAAAAATTGGCAAGCGCTTGGTTTATCGACATGAATTGCTTGAGCAATTTTTAGAAATAATCGGTGTAAATAAAGAGAATATTTATGAGGATGTTGAAGGAATAGAACATCATTTAAGCTGGAATTCCATTGATAGAATCGGTGATTTAGTACAATATTTTGAAGAAAATCCATCTCGAATGGAAGAACTGAAGGTACTTCAATTAAATAACGAGCAATGAAAAACTCGCAGCTATTGGCGAGTTTTGTTCTGCAAAAAAATAAAAACCGAGCATCTAAAAGGAAGCTCGGTTTTTTCGTTTTGGTTTATTTCCTTCAATTACTCGTAAATGGGTAGGGCGCGATTTTGTGCTTCTTTTTTTATTTAGTAAAGGTGTTTGTTTCGTTGCCAACTGAGAGAAAGATTTATTTCCTTTATGGCCTTTTTTGTACTTCATTTTTGACTGTTTTACAGCCTTTTTATATTTTTTTAAATCATTTGGACTTCGCTTACTAATAACAAAGTAGTAGATGATACCATAAATAATGGCACCAATCGCGATCATTATCAATAAGTTGGTAATGAGTGACGCTGTGTCTGTAACCAACTGTCCAATAAATCCAATAACAGCAAGACCTATAAGCAAATAAATTAATGGGGTTAGTTTACGTCTAAACATGCCACTAAATCCTCCTTTCTCTGACTTTGTCGCCTCACCATGTTACGTTTATTATCATGTATACCACTAAGAAACCTGTCTGATTATTTATTTTCTTTTTTTATAACTAGAAATGAAGAGATGAATAATTTCCTAGTCAAGCTTTTATACATTCGAAAGAGTTTGAAAAAGGATAAAATCTAGACATCTTCTTTCCTAGAAAGTTTCAACAATCTAACCGATAGAATTTATAGTATTGTATGAAATTTTTCATGTGAAGTGAAGGCGAAACAATAATTTTATATATTTTAGGAGCTTATTTGAATGTTAACACCTTGTTATAAAAGATTCTTTCCGTTTAAAAGGAAAATTATTCATTATCTGATGATTTCTTCATTTTTTGTATTTTAGTTGAGAGTTAAGGGGATAGTGTAACTTTTCGTTTGTGCTTACGATTTTTACATTTTCTTCATATATTCTATTTTACTAAAAATTCACCTTTTTCACTAGCACATATAATCCATTTATTCGGAAATAATAGTAAAACAATTCTAATTAATACAGAAGTCATAATCCTTCATAGTATTTATTATAAATATTCGGATTGAATGATAATTTTCTGGTCATTCTAATCTTGGAGGTGTCTTTAAATGGAAAAACAATTAGAACAAAACAAAAGAGAAAAACCAATATCCGTATTTGCAAGTGCACTATTGACGGGATTTATTGGGGGTGTCATATGGAGTTTTTTTGGGGTTGTTGCAGCCTATTTTAACTTTTCTTCTGTTTCGCCAGCATCTTTTGTATTCCGTTCATGGTTACAAACAAACTGGTCTGATGGATGGTTGGGACAATTATTATCTATTTTGGTCATTGGTTTATTGTCCATTCTTGTTGCATTGGCTTATTATCTATTATTTAAGCAACTGAAAGGAATTTGGACGAGCATTATGTTTGGTATTGCATTATGGTTTGTAGTTTTTTATTTATTACAACCAATTTTTCCGAATATAAATCATATGACTAAACTAGATAGTAATACTATAGTAACAACCCTTTGTTTATTTGGACTTTATGGAGCATTTATCGGTTATTCCATTTCGTATGAGTATCAGGATTCAGTAAGTAAAGAGAATAGTTAAATTGGAATTTTTGTACATTATTCAAGTATTACAAAGACAATTATGATAAACTTAAAAAGTGTGCCCGCTAAGCATTATATGAAGAAGGATTAGGGGAGAAATGTCAACAAGCCTTTGTTTACAGATGGACGCAGGTCCATCTTTTAGGTTTGAATTCAGCCAATCAATGAAAAAATAGGTTTTGAAAGGATGGTTCATTTGGGGAAACTTGAAAAGCTCCGTCAAATGTTAAAGGAGAAGGATTTGGATGGACTGTTAATTAGCAGTTCTTATAATCGTAGGTACATAACAGGGTTTACCGGTACGGCTGGAGTAGTCCTGATTACAGAAAATGAGTCACTGCTAATTACGGACTTTAGATACATAGAACAAGCAACAGAACAGGCAACAGAGTTTAAAATTATTGAACACAAACAACCAATCGGATTAGAGATTGCTGATCAAGTAAAAGAACTTGGAATTAATCAATTAGGCTTTGAAAAAGATGACCTAACATATGGGGTATATGAACAATATAAAAAAGAAATATCAACCGAATTGGTTCCAACTAGTGGTATTATTGAAAAAATACGTTTAATAAAGAGTCAAGAGGAAATTAATATTTTAAAAGAAGCAGCAAAAATTGCCGATGCAGCTTTTGACCATATTCTTACTTTTATAAAGCCAGGCATAAAAGAAATTGATGTATCAAATGAGTTGGAATTCTTCATGAGAAAGCAAGGGGCAACGTCCTCTAGTTTTGATATCATTGTAGCTTCAGGTTATCGATCTGCTCTTCCTCATGGAGTTGCTTCGGAAAAAACAATTGAGTCAGGCGAACTGGTAACACTAGACTTTGGTGCATTGTACCATGGATATTGCTCAGATATCACAAGAACAGTTGCTGTTGGAAAGATTAGTGATGAACTTAACACTATCTATGATGTTGTTCTAGAAGCTCAAAAGAAGGGTATGGAAGGAATAAAGGCAGGTATTACTGCTAAGGAAGCAGATGCGTTCACGAGAGATTATATTAAAGAAAAAGGTTATGGAGAATACTTTGGACATTCAACGGGGCACGGGATAGGATTAGAGGTGCATGAAGGTCCAGGTCTATCATTTCGTTCCAACCAATTATTAGAAGCGGGGATGGTTGTTACAGTTGAACCAGGGATTTACGTGCCGGGAATTGGCGGATGTCGAATAGAAGATGATACGGTAGTTACACAAAATGGGAATGAAAGATTAAACCATTCACCAAAAGAATTAATTATATTGTAGGGAAAGTACAAGGAGGAGTAGAAATGATTTCAGTAAACGATTTTCGTACAGGTTTAACGATTGAGGTGGATAATGGGATTTGGCAAGTGGTAGATTTTCAACATGTTAAACCTGGGAAAGGTGCTGCATTTGTTCGATCAAAATTAAGAAATTTGCGAAATGGAAGTATCCAAGAAAAAACATTCCGTGCAGGGGAAAAAGTAAATCGTGCCCATATTGAAAATAGAAAAATGCAATATTTATATTCATCTGGAGACGTGCATACGTTCATGGACAGCAATACATTTGAACAATTGGAATTACAAACAAACCAAATCGAGCGAGAATTGAAGTTTTTAAAAGAAAATATGGAAGTGAATATTATTACCTATGAAGGTGAGACGTTGGGTGTTGATTTACCTAATAACGTAGAACTTACAGTTACAGAAACTGAGCCTGGGATAAAAGGTGATACTGCTAGTGGTGGAACAAAACCTGCTACTCTAGAAACTGGTTTAATTGTTCAGGTACCGTTCTTTGTTAACGAGGGTGATGTATTGGTAATAAGTACTAGTGATGGTAAATATGTTTCTCGAGCATAAAAATGAATAGTAAATGATAAGAATGTTCTTGATACTAATCTTCTTAAAACAGAAGCTTGGTATTAAGGACATTTTTTTATTCCATTTAAACGACAGTTTATTATGCCTGTAGAAGATAAAAAGCCACTCTATCAATTATCTATTAATTTGATATCGTGTAGTCATATAAGGGACAGACAAGCATACATATACATTAGAGGTGCAAAACATAGATAGGAAGAAGTGATTTCTAGCGATGGAAGAAATTTTGCGTATATTTCCACCAAACCTTAAGAAAAAAATTATTCAATCACTTTCTAATCGATGGACGAGTATACAGGAAATTAGAGTTCGAATTGGACGACCTATTGAACTTATTTATGATAATCAGGAAGAATGGATATCTACCTTTATTCCATCGGAAGGAGATGGACAATTTATTTTGAATCAGTTAAGCGAATTTTCTCTCTATCGTTTAGAAGATGAATTACGAGAAGGTTATATAACAATAGAGGGAGGACATCGTGTTGGCCTTGCTGGCAAAGTAAATACAACAAATGGTTCGGTTAAGGCAATTAAACACATCTCATCATTTAATATTCGAATTGCAAAGGAAAAGGTGGGTGTATCAAGTCAATATATCCCTTATTTATATAATAATGGTTACTTAAGTACATTGATTATCGGACCTCCCAAAACGGGTAAGACAACGATTCTAAGAGATTTAACAAGGTTAATTTCATCTGGGTGGGGGAGTGTAAAACCACTGAAAGTCGGGGTTGTGGATGAACGGTCGGAAATTGGCGGCTGTGTAAAAGGGGTTCCGCAGCATCAATTAGGGATAAGGACAGATATACTGGATGCCTGTCCGAAAGCGGAAGGATTAATGATGATGATACGCTCTATGTCACCAGATGTTCTAGTTGTAGATGAAATCGGAAGTGTTGAAGATGTTAATGCATTAATGGAAGGGTTACATGCAGGTGTCAAAATTATATGTTCAGTGCACGCAGAATCCCTTTCTGAGTTGAAAAAGCGTCCATCTTTAATGCCACTACTAGAATACAATGCTTTTCATCGGTTTATTACATTAGAAAAACACAACAAGCCTGGCAGGGTTAATGGAATTTTTAATGAAAAGGAACAAAATATTCTTAAGAAGTTGAGGTGCGCAAAAAATGAAATGGATAGGGGCACTTCTATTATTAAGCGCCACCACTTGGGTGGGGTTTGAGATAGCAAAAAAGTTAAATGATCGTCCAAAACAAATAAGGCAACTAAAAAATGCGTTTCAAATATTAGAGGCAGAAATATTGTATAGTCAATCACCGGTAACAGAAGCATGCTTAAGCGTCTCTAAACAATTACCCCATCCCATTTCGTGGTTTTTTAAATCGGTAAGTGATGATTTAACGAAGAAATCTGAAACGCTGTTTACCATTTGGGTGAATAATTTGAATCATATATGGCCTTTCGTTGCGTTAGGATCCAATGAGAAAGAAATACTTCGACAGTTTGGCCGAACCCTTGGACAACATGACTTTACTCAGCAACAAAAACACATTCAATTAGCACTATCACACTTAGAAAGAGAGCTCCAGGATGCACAGGATCACCAGTACAGATATAGCAAAATGGTAAAAAGTTTAGGATTCTTAACAGGATTACTATTAGTTTTACTCTTGATTTAGAAAGGAGTAAGGTCGAATGCTTGGCGATGCATCAATTTTATTTCAAATTGCTGGTATAGGGATCATAGTGGCCATGATTCATACTATTTTGAAGCAAATGGGAAAAGAAGAATATGCTCAATTTGCGAGTGTTGTAGGTTTTATCATTGTTTTGATTTTTGTAATCAATGGTATTGCAGATCTATTCCAGCAAATTAAGTCTGTATTCTTGTTTCAGGGGTAAGCATTATGGAGATTATTCAAATTGTTAGTATTGGGATCGTTGCGAGTTTATTAGTGCTCATTATGAAAGAACAGAAGCCATCATTCGCCTTCTTTCTTATTCTATTAACTGGTATTGCTATTTTCACTGTTGTTATTCAGCATATTGGCGAGATACTTCAATTAATTAAATACCTTGGTGAAAGAGCAAATGTGAAAGGAATGTATATCGACACAATCTTGCAAATTATTGGAATAGCTTACATTGCTGAATTTGGAGCGCATATTACAAGAGATGCTGGTCTTAGTTCTGTTGCGGCTAAAATTGAGTTAGGTGGAAAAATTTTAATACTCGTATTAGCAGTACCAATATTAACAGCAGTTATTGAAACAATTATAGGGTTTATCCCTGCCTAGGGTGGGAAGGGAGAAGGGTGTAGTGAATGAACCAAGCAATAAAGTTGATGGTTGCAATCTTTGTTTTGTTGATGATGATTTACTCATGTCCTCTTCTGACATCTGCAGATGCGAATCAAAACGATGAGAAAACGATGGAGAATATGGAGTTAGATTCTATCTCATTTAACGAAGTAAAAGGTTATTGGGATGAAGTTGTTAATGAATATGGAGGTTACTTACCTGGAATACAAAAGACCTCTTTTTTTGAGTTTATCAAAGGTCGTGGAGACTTATCAGTAAAAGAGTGGATAGTCGGACTTTTAGAATTTTTATTTTATGAATTGGTGATGAATGGGAAGTTACTAGGTACCTTAATAATGCTTACATTATTTTGTATGATTCTACAAACACTCCAATCTGCGTTTGAAAACAAAGCAGTAAGTAAAGTAGGCTATGCGGTTATCTACCTAGTTCTGGTCGTATTGGCATTGAATAGCTTTCAGCTTGCAGCATCTTATGCTAATGAGACAATTTCTACAATGAGTAGTTTTATGGTTGCCCTACTTCCTTTAATGCTTGGATTAATGGCATCATTTGGAAATTTAGTTGCTGTTTCTTTTTTTCATCCTATAGTTGTCTTTCTCATTCATACAAGTGTTTTACTAATCTCAAATGTTGTCATCCCATTATTTTTTCTCTCAGCACTTCTACAAATTGTTAGCACCTTAAATGAAAGCTACAAAGTAACGCAATTAGCGAATTTGTTAAAAAACATTGGTCTAGGATTACTAGGTGCTTTTTTAACCATTTTTTTAGGTGTTATTTCAGTCCAAGGTGCAGCCAGCGCTATTCAAGATGGTGTAGCGATGAAAACCGCTAAATTTGTAACTGGAAATTTCATACCAGTTGTAGGAAGAATGTTTACAGATGCTACAGACACTGTACTTAGTGCATCTCTCTTGTTGAAAAATGCAGTGGGCATTGTCGGTGTGGTGATATTACTAGCTATTATTTTATTTCCTGCTATTAAAATATTTGTTATCTCTATTATTTACAAGTTAACTTCAGCTCTATTACAACCAATTGGGGACGGGCCTGTAATAAAATGTATGGATATTATTAGTAAACACATTTTATATATTTTTGCAGCGCTACTAGTTGTATCGTTTATGTTCTTTTTAGCGATTGTTTTATTAGTCGCTTCAAGTAATTTAACTCTCATGCTTAGATAAGAACTTTTTAGGTCATATCGTTCAAGGAGGGGTTAGCGATTGATATTATTATTGATTGGATTACACAAATTATTTTATTTTTACTACTGGCCATGATCATTGAATTAATTTTACCTAACTCTTCGTTAAAAAAATATATCAATTTGGTAGTTGGATTGGTATTAATCTTAATATTTTTACAGCCTATTTTTCAACTTTTCCAAGTAGATATTGAAGATATTTTAGATAAAGCAACACCCGCTTTAGATACGACTCTAGAAGAAGAAAGAATGAAAAATTCAATAGAATTAAAGAAAAATGAAATACAAGCCCAACAAGATGCATACATTTTAGAAGAGATGGCTGTCCAAATGAAAAATGAAGTGAAAGAGGGGTTGAGAGAAAACTATGGGATTAGTATTTCAAACATAACATATGAGTTTTATGAAGAAATGGATATTAGTTTGGATTCACTGAAGACGGTACAAGTTACTCTACGTGAAAAAGCAGAAACTCAAAATGTTAGTGCCGTAGAGGAAGTAGTTATTGATGTTCAAA
This sequence comes from Aquibacillus albus, assembly GCF_016908325.1. GTDB lineage: Bacteria > Bacillota > Bacilli > Bacillales > Amphibacillaceae > Aquibacillus_A > Aquibacillus_A albus. The sequence goes on from NZ_JAFBDR010000001.1 coordinate 164,644, forward strand.
AAGATGAAATAACTGATGAAACGACTTCAGATATGGATGATGATATTAAATCCTATTTACGTGAAAAGTGGCAGCTTGAAGACCAAACAATTAGCCTTCTATGGGAAGGAGGGATATAGTGGAAAATCCATTAAAGAAACTTTTTTCCCATTTTAAATTAAAAACAGATGATGGGAAAGGTCCTACAAAAATGGGGTATATTCTCTTAATTGCACTAACAGGTATTTTGATACTTATTGTTAGTAGTATGATCAAAGATCAAACAGCAAATAGCGATGAATTATCTTTAATAAATGAAACAGAAATTTCTTCAGAAGATATAGAGACGTCTGCTTCAAACAAAGGTGGAAATAGAACCAGTGAAGTGAAGGATCTAGAAAAAGAGTATGAAGAGAGTTTAACGATGCTACTAGAGGAAATAACCGGGGTTTCTCAGGTAGAGATTATGGTAAACCTTGATTCGACCAATAAAAAAGTATATGAAAAAAATTTAATCATTGGTACTCAGACAACGGAAGAGACTGATCAAAATGGTGGAGAAAGACAAGTGAAAGATTCTACCCAAGAAGAGGAAGTAGTCATCGTAAGACAAGGAGACAAAGAGGTTCCACTGATTATACAGACGAGAAAACCAGAAGTGAGGGGAGTGTTAGTCGTAGCAAAAGGTGTAGATCATATTGAGTTGAAGAAATGGGTAGTAGAAGCAGTATCAAGGGTACTTGATGTCCCTTCTCATAGAATTTCTGTTATGCCTAAAAAATAAAGGGGAGGAATAATAATGTTAAAAAAGCAAACAGTTTGGTTGTTAACGATGCTAAGTCTAATGATTGTGTTGAGTGTGTATTATATGAGCTCGCCAAATGGAGAAGATTTGGCCTACATGAATCAAAATGAAGCAGAGAGCAATGAAGCTGCTACTTCAGATTTAGGAGAAACGGAACAAATGATGGAAGGGGAAGAGATGGATGTTGAAGGAATGATGGAAGGGGAAGAACAAGAGGTCATTTCTTCTACGTCAACGGATGAATTATTTACAACGATAAGAATGGAATTAAACGATCAAAGAAGTAGACGGTTGGATCAATTAGATGATATTGTCGCGTCTAGTACAGCATCAACGGAAGAAAAGAATAAAGCTTATGATGAAATGAAAGAAATTGAAAGCACGTCTACGAAAGAAACAATTTTAGAAGAAACAATTGAAGCTGAGAATGGTTATCCGGATGTATTAGTTAGAACTGTAGATGGCAATGTAGTTGTCACAGTAAAAGCAAATGAACTTTCTCAAACAGAGGCAAATAATATTATGAAATTAGTAAGTGATGAATTCGGACCAGTGGAGGTAGAAGTCAAATATCAACCAGTTAATGAATAATCTACTTAATGTAAAACCAAATTGGTACTGACTCTTGGGTGAAACCTATTGGGTCAGTTTTTTCTTGTGAAATTACAGTGTGATATGTGATAGGATAGATAAGAAGTAAAACTTACATAATATTTGAAGGAATAGTTGCAGTTTTACCTTTTTATTCGGTAAAATGTAAAAGGAGTTATTAGTACCTGTTATTATATGTAAATCAAGAAAGGGTGCAAGTAATGCTAAAGATACAAGAAATTCACGAATTGATTAAGCGAATTGATGAGTCTTCGATTGATGAATTCACATTTGAAACAGATGGAACTAAACTTTCTTTGAAAAAAAACAAGGAACAAGTGGTAACTACACAGCCCACTTTTGCTTCTGCTCAACCTTCTGCTCAACCTTCTATTCATACCGAATTAACTGAGCAAACTACTAATACGGAAACAGTAACGAAGTCCGATACTCCTAAGGATGCGAGTGTTACTAAGGCTGAATACGATCATGAAATAGTTTCACCAATGGTAGGAACCTTTTATCATGCGCCATCTCCCGATAAGGATCCATTTGTTCAAGTAGGAGATAAGGTGCAGGCAGATACCATTGTTTGTATTGTTGAAGCAATGAAATTATTTAATGAAATTGAAGCGGATGTTAACGGTGAAATTGTTGAAATACTAGTTGAAAATGGCGAACTGGTAGAATATGGACAACCATTATTCCGAGTAAAGACAGTATAAGGGGATGACATTGTGATTAAGAAAATCTTAATTGCTAACCGGGGAGAGATAGCTGTTCGTATTATACGTGCCTGTAAAGAGATGGGAATTGAAACAGTTGCTGTTTATTCTGATGCCGATAGTGATTCTTTACATGTACAACTTGCGGATGAAGCTTACTGTATTGGCCCTAAGCTTAGCAAGGATAGTTATTTAAATTTCACAAATATCATGAGTGTAGCAACACTAACTGAAGTAGACGCAATACATCCAGGTTATGGATTTTTATCTGAAAATGCTGACTTTGCAGAGATTTGCAAGGAATGCAATATTACTTTTATTGGTCCTAGTGCATATGCTATACAAAAAATGGGTACCAAAGACGTTGCTCGAGAAACAATGAAGCAAGCTGGAGTTCCGATCGTACCAGGGTCGGATGGTATCATTGATAGTGAAGAAGAAGGGCTTGAAATTGCAGAACAAATTGGCTACCCAGTTATTATTAAAGCGACAGCTGGTGGTGGCGGTAAGGGAATCCGTGTTGCAAGGAACATGGATGAACTAAAAAAGGGTATTCGTGTAACTCAGAACGAAGCAGAAAAAGCATTTGGTAATCCAGGTGTTTATTTAGAAAAATTTATTGAAGATTTTCGACATGTGGAAATACAGGTTCTAGCCGATAATTTTGGAAATGTTATTCATTTAGGTGAAAGAGATTGTACGATTCAACGTAGGCTGCAAAAACTAATTGAGGAAACACCTTCACCAGCAATCACACCTAATATACGCGAACAGATGGGTGATGCTGCAGTTCAAGCAGCGAAAGCCGTTGAATATTCAGGTGCTGGAACAATTGAATTTATTTTTGATAAGAATGAACAAACGTTTTATTTCATGGAAATGAACACAAGGATACAGGTGGAACATCCGGTGACAGAAATGGTTACAGGAGTAGATTTGATAAAGGAACAAATAAAAGTTGCTAACAATGAGCCGCTCTCACTTCGACAGGAAGACATTGAATTTAATGGATGGGCAATAGAGTGTCGAATAAATGCTGAGAATCCTTTTAAAAACTTTATGCCGTCACCTGGTGAAATAAGCATGTATCTCCCACCAGGAGGATTTGGTGTTAGAATTGATTCTGCTGCATATCCTGGATATAAAATTCCACCATATTATGATTCAATGATTGCAAAATTAATTACATATGGTGCAACTAGACAAGAGGCTATCCAACGTATGAAACGTGCATTAGGTGAATTTGTAATTGATGGAGTTTTTACAACAGTACCATTTCACAGCAAAATGATGGATCACCCTGTTTTCATAAGTGGAGATTTTAATACAAAATTTCTGGAAAAGTATACTATAATGGATAATGAATAAAGAATAAAAATAATGTGATCCACCATTATTTGACACACTGAGTTGTTAACCATTTCAAAGGAGTGAGTGCAAGTGAGTGAAAACTCGTTGTTAAACGTAAGTGAGGATTCCAGTCTTGGTAAAGTAGAAATTGCTCCTGAAGTTATTGAAGTGATAGCGGGAATTGCAACAACAGAGGTAGCTGGTGTTTCTTATACAAGAGGTAACTTTGCAAGTGGTGTTGTGGAAAGGTTTGGTAAAAAATCACATGGAAAAGGAATTAAGGTTGAGCTAACAGAAAATGGTGTTCTGATTGATGTCTATGTGGTCATTGATTTTGGTACAACAATTCCTGATGTTGCTCAAAAAATTCAAACAAATATACGGCAAGCCTTAAAAAACATGACGGCATTGGATATTGATGAAATAAATGTACATGTAGTTGGAGTGCATATGGACTACAAAGAGGATCCAGCTGATCTGGAAGATTAAAAACGAAAAAACATATGATGAAAAAGACCTGAGGAGGAAAGAAACACTCATTTCAGGTCTTTTTTATTTGTACGCTAATTTTAAAATTTATTTTAGAATAGATTTTTCAACTTGGATAAACGTAATGATATCGATAGAATTAGATTTATCGGTTTAGGAATAGCTTTGATTGGAGGAAAATGTTATCATTTGTAACAGATATAGCTAAAAACCCGGATATGTTTTTGATAATGGAAAATTAACTTGTCAAAATGAAGATGGAACAGATTATTTATTTTGTATAAATTCACAAATATTATGATAGATAGTGAATAAGGAGAATGAAAATGAAACGAAGAGCAGCTAGAGAAAAAGCCTTTCAAATACTTTTTCAAATGGATATTAATGAAATTAAACCAAAAGAAGCAATGGATTATGTGTTAGAAGAAGAAGAGAATGATCAATTTTTGTCTCAACTCGTGCACGGGGTAATTGAAAACAAAGCCGATATTGATGAAAGAATTTCAAAACATTTAGAGAATTGGACCATCGCTAGGTTAGCTTCTGTTGAAAAAACACTGTTACGTATTTCAACTTATGAAATGTTTTATGATGTAGATACACCACAAGGGGTTGCTATTAATGAAGCTATTGAATTAGCTCATGTTTATGGAGATGAGAAATCAGGTAAATTTATTAATGGTGTACTTTCAAAAATGATAAAGTAAGGAGAGAGTTTTAATGACAGCCGAAGTAATCTATGGAAATGTATTAGCAGAAAGTATGAGAAATGAAATGAAAGAAGAAGTGGACAAATTAAAAGAGAACGGGATTGTTCCTGGTTTAACTGTTATATTGATTGGAAGTGATCCAGCATCACAGTCCTATGTGAAAGGTAAACAAAAAGCTTCAGATAAAGTTGGGATTCATTCAGACCTAATTGAACTTCCGTCAGATACGACGGAACAAGCGTTATTAGATTTAATTCATCAACTGAATAATGATGAAAAGGTGCATGGTATTTTAGTTCAGTTACCATTGCCAAAACATATTAGGGAACAAGTGGTTATTGAAACCATTGATCCTTCCAAAGACGTAGATGGATTTCATCCAATTAACATTGGTAGGATGATTGCAGGTAAAGATACCTTTTTTCCTTGCACACCCTATGGAATCATACAAATGCTGAAGTCTAAGAATATTGAAATAGAAGGAAAGAATGCAGTGGTTGTTGGAAGAAGTAACATAGTAGGTAAGCCTGTTGGACAACTTCTTTTAAATGAAAATGCTACAGTTACTTATTGTCATTCTAGAACAAAGAATATGCAAGCATACACGAAATCTGCTGACATTTTAATCGTGGCTGTTGGTAGAGCACACTTTTTATCTGGTGATGATATTAAGGAAGGTTCAGTGGTTATTGATGTAGGTGTAAACCGATTGGAAACGGGGAAATTAACAGGTGATGTTGACTTTGAATCTGCAAAAGAAAAGGCAGCGTATATTACTCCTGTTCCAAAGGGAGTTGGCCCGATGACAATAACAATGCTTTTACATAATACCATTAAGTCAGCAAAAAAATATTACAACTTTTCCTAATTGATATATATGTTTATAGTGTATGCTCAATAGGACAAAAAGCGCGGGAGATGTTTAAGCCGGGCCAACGAAGAAATTCAATGCGCCGAAATATTGAACATCCCCGTATATTTAGTATTTTAAAAAAAGACGCAGGTGTAGAACGTGAAAGAAAAATATTTAACTGTAACTGCTTTAACAAAATATATTAAGAGAAAGTTTGAATTGGATAACCACTTAAAAGGCGTTTGGCTAAAAGGTGAAATTTCGAATTTTAATCATCATAGCCGTGGCCATATGTATTTGACGATTAAAGATGATCATTCCAGAATTCAAGCAGTAATGTTTGCGAGTAATAATAGACTTTTAAAGTTTAAACCAGAAAATGGCATGAATGTGTTGGTTAAGGGGCAGGTAAATATTTACCCACCCCAAGGTCAATATCAATTATATATCCAACAGATGGAGCCTGATGGAATAGGTGCCCTTTACTTAGCGTTTGAACAACTCAAAGAAAAGCTAAAAAATGAAGGGTTGTTTGATGAATCAAGAAAAACACCAATTCCTCGTTATCCAACTCATATTGGTGTCATTACCTCACCAACTGGTGCTGCAATTCGAGATATTATAACCACTATTCGTAGAAGATATCCGATTGTTAATGTTAGTGTGCTTCCAGTTCTCGTACAAGGAGAGTATGCGAAAGATTCTATTGTCCAAGCGATTCAGCTAGCAAACCAATTAGAGGTTTTTGATGTTTTAATTGTTGGCAGAGGTGGTGGTTCGATAGAAGAATTATGGAGTTTCAATGAGGAAGAGGTTGCTAGAGCAATAACGTCATCAAACATACCTGTTATATCGGCAGTAGGCCATGAAACGGATTTTACAATAAGTGACTTTGTTGCAGATATGAGAGCTGCTACCCCAACTGGAGCTGCTGAATTTGCAGTTCCTTCACAACGTGAATTAAAAGAAAAAATATCTGGTTTGGAAAAGAACCTTAATCGTATAATAAGTGAAAAAGTTAAACAGTCCAATGAACGGATACTCAAGCTTAAGAAATCATATGCCTTTAGATATCCTGAGCAACTAATTCAACAAAAAGAACAGGAATTAGATAAAACAATTGAGCGTATGTCAAAGGCTTTAATCAAGCTGCAAGGGCAAAAAAGCGAGAAACTAGAAAATTTATTTAAGCGGTTCATTCAGCAACATCCAGAAAAAAAGATAAGTCAAAACAGGGAAAGTCTGTCCCGATTAAGGACAAGGCATCAGCTTGCTTTTAATCAAAATTTCTCTAAAATGGAGTCGAAATTTTCAACGTATGTAGAAAAACTTACTTTATTAAATCCTTTAAATACAATGAAAAGAGGATACTCGATTGCTTATGATGAGGATGGTAAGGTTATTCAGACAGTGAATCGTGTACACCCTGGTGATAAATTATCAGTTAAATTCTATGATGGGACAATAGATTGTCAAGTATGGGGGCTAGAGGAGGATTCGGAATGACGAAAGAAGATTTATCATTTGAAGAAGCAATGAAACAATTAGAACAAATTGTTGAAAAATTAGAAGAAGGAGATGTACCGTTAGAAAAAGCTATAAATTATTATCAAGAAGGAATGAATTTATCCAAATTTTGCAGTGATAAGCTAACAAAAGTTGAGAAGCAAATGGAGCAGATCGTAAATGAACAAGGGGAGTTCAAACCATTCACGATTCAGGAGGATGAATAATAAGTGGTTGTTCAATTACCAAATTACATACTAGAACGTCAACAAGAATTTAATCAGGTATTAGAAGCTTATATCAATCGAATTAATGCTCCTCAACGATTAAAGGATTCCATGTTATATTCATTAGAAGCAGGCGGAAAAAGGCTTCGCCCGATTTTAATGATGACAAGTTGTGAATCTTATGGCGGGAATGCCGAATCGGTTTTACCTACTGCAATTGCTTTAGAGTTTGTACATACTTATTCGTTAATCCATGATGATTTACCAGCCATGGATGATGACAATTATCGGCGAGGAAAGCTAACTAATCACAAGAAATTTGATGAAGCAACCGCTATATTAGCAGGCGATGGATTATTGACGCATAGTTTTACGATTATTTCAACGGACCCGACATTATCAAATGAACAAAAAGTATTTTTAATACAGAAGTTGTCTGAGGCTAGTGGACCAGAGGGAATGGTAGCTGGACAGCTATTAGATATTCAAGCAGAAAAATCAGGCGTGGAGTTAAACGAACTAGAGAAAATACATCGCTTGAAAACTGGACAGTTGATTATCTTCGCTATTGTTAGTGGTGCATATATTGGTGGAGCAACTACCAAACAACTTGAAGCACTTAATAAGTTTGCTGGTTACCTAGGACTGATTTTTCAAGTACAAGATGACATTTTAGATGTTACTGGTGATCCAGACTTAATTGGCAAACCAGTTGGTAGTGATGAAAATAACTTTAAAAGCACCTTTCCAAAGTTACTCGGGTTAGAAGGTGCGAAAAAGCAAAAACAGTTATATGTTGATAAGGCAAAAGAGGCCTTACGTCATGCAAATATAAAAAATTCATTATTGGAAGAATTTACTGACTATTTAAGTGATAGAAGCTATTAGACTAGTTGTTAAATGGATTGAGAATATTTCTGTTTTGTGTTATATTATATGTTACAAAAGGAATGGTGCAGTATTCTAGTCAGTCCTCCGATTCTGAAGGCGGGCCTAAAAATCCGCTAAAGGGCACATCGATGAAGTTCCTTGTGCTGGCTTGAGGCGCCCAGCCTTGGGTCAGTGCTGGGAGTTAAGGTAGTAGGGCGATCCACAAAGGCATGTGGGCGAAGACCCTGCTTCCGCGGAGGCCCATCTCTGTGGTGGCTACTAAGCCTAGTAGCTGCCATGGAATGGGGTATGAACCTGCGAAGGTAGGGAATGGTATCTCTATCCGCAGCGTAGCCTGCCTTGAGTGGTACTGAGGGGATTACGGTCATAAATGTGAAGGTAGATGGCCACTATCTTACACATTTTTCTTCCGTATGAAATCAGTGCTGCAAAAGAGGCTAAGAATCGGTTAAAGGCTGTCGAGGAAACCTCCTAGACTGTTCTGTTCAGGACATTTATCAGGAATTATAGTGCGGACTAAGTGGTAATCCAGTCCAGCATTCGGAGACGGTGCTGAGTCGGGTTTAAAGGGAAACCGCCAGAATGGTGACATTCGGTACCCGATTGGGAAAACCTACTGGACCTAAGCCGCAATTTTTACCTGGTTAATGACCATTCCTTCTTTATACATATTTTAACTTTTAAATTTTGTTGCAGAGGGAATAATGAATGAAAAGCCATTTAAAAAAATCACTTAAATTTAGTATAAGTATTGCCGTTATCACGTTAGTGTTAGCGGCTATTTTTTCAATTGTGTCGTCCTCTATATTAAGTGGCGTCATGTGGATTATTGGTTTAATTATTGTATTTATCATTGTATTCATTGGTGTTTTGTTTGATACGGTTGGGACTGCGTCTGCTGCAGCCCAAGAGCCACCATTTCATGCAATGGCGGCAGAAAAAGTTGTTGGCGCAAAACAATCCATTTTTATTGTACGAAATGCGGAACGAGTTGCCAGTTTTTGTAATGATGTGATTGGGGATATATCTGGAATAATAAGTGGAACTGCATCTGCTATTGTAGTTATACAAATTAGTAATTTATTGGGACATTCAGATGGCTCAACAGTCCATATTACAATTTCCGTCTTATTAACTAGTGTTGTTGCAGCATTAACTGTTGGTGGTAAAGCTCTTGGGAAATATTTTGCAATTCATTCATCAACTAGTATTGTACTATTTGCTGGTAAAATTATTTATTTTGCAGAAGAGAAATTAAAATTAAAGTTGTTACCAACTGATAAGAAATAAAATTAACTGAAGGTGAGGACTCCCGAAATGGATCTAACAAAGATTAAAGATCCTTCGTTTTTAAAAGAACTCTCAAACGAAGAATTAGAATCGTTAGCCTTTCATATTAGAACTTTTTTGATTGAAAAATTGTCTGTTACCGGTGGACATCTGGGGGCTAATCTTGGCGTTGTCGAGTTGACTTTGGCATTGCATAGACAATTCAATAGTCCACAAGATAAGCTTATTTTTGATGTAGGTCATCAATCGTACATTCATAAGATACTCACGGGCAGAACCGGACAGTTTGATACACTACGTCAATATAAGGGTTTATGTGGATTTCCAAAAATGAGTGAAAGTGAACATGATGTTTGGGAAGCAGGCCATAGTTCGACTTCATTATCTGCTGCAATGGGGATGACCATTGCAAGAGATTTAAAAGGTGATAGTAACTTTGTTGTCCCTATTATTGGTGATGGAGCACTAACTGGTGGGATGGCACTTGAGGCTTTAAACCATATTGGCCATGAAAACAAAAATATAATTGTCATTTTAAATGATAATGAAATGTCAATAGCTAACAATGTTGGCGCTCTCCATAATGCTTTAGGAAGAATGAGAAGTGCCGGAAAGTATAATCGAGTAAAAGATGAAATGGAATGGTTAATGAAAAAAATTCCTGCTGTAGGTGGTAAAATAGCACAAACTGCTGAACGAATTAAAGACAGTATGAAGTATTTTATAGTACCTGGAATGCTGTTTGAAGAGTTTGGTTTTACTTATTATGGTCCGGTAGATGGCCATGATTTCAATGATTTGCAGGAAAATATCCAGTACGCAAAGAAAACAGATGGACCAGTTTTAGTCCATGTCATTACTCAAAAAGGAAAAGGTTATCATCCAGCAGAATCAGATAAGAAAGATAAGTGGCACGGAGTAGGACCATATAAAATTGAATCGGGAGAAAAAATAAAGCCGGTTAACCAAGCTCCGGCTTGGAGTGAAGTTGTCAGTAATACACTGCAAAAAATCGCAAGACAAGACAATCGATTAACAGTGATTACCCCGGCGATGATTTTAGGCTCAAAATTGGACAAGTTTCAAAAGGAGTTTCCAGATCGCTTATATGATGTAGGTATAGCAGAACAACATGCAACTACTTTATCCGCTGGACTAGCAACCCAAGGGATGAAGCCGTTTTTAGCGATTTATTCTACATTTCTTCAACGGGCCTATGACCAATTGTTACATGATGTCTGTCGCCAAAATTTGAATGTTGCTTTTGGAATTGACAGGTCTGGTTTAGTTGGTGCAGATGGTGAGACGCATCAAGGTGTATTTGATATTTCATTTTTAAGGCATATGCCAAACATGACTATTATGATGCCAAAGGATGAAAATGAGTGTCAACACATGGTGAATACCGCAATTAAGTATAATGATGGTCCAATTGCTGTTAGGTTTGCAAGAGGAAATGCACTTGGTGTACCAATGGATACAGAATTGAAAACAATTCCAATCGGTACATGGGAAATATTGAAAGATGGAACAGACGCAGCAATCCTAACCTTTGGTACAACAATAGAAATGGCGATGAAGGCTCATGAGAAATATAAAGCTCAAGGTATTTCGATAAAAGTAGTCAATGCCAGATTTATTAAACCATTGGATGAATCAATGCTTCATGAAATAATGTCTTCTGATTTACCAATCCTGACATTAGAAGAATCTGTTCTTCAGGGTGGATTTGGAAGTGCCGTTTTGGAATTTGCGGAGGAAAATAATTATGCGCTTAATCATATAGAACGAATGGGTATTCCTAATCGTTTTATTGAACATGGTAATGTTAAAGAGCTATTAAATGAAGTTGGGTTAACAGAAGATTCTGTATCTAATAAGTTAAAACAAATTTTACCTAGTAAAAAACAAAGGGCATGAAATCTATGGGCAAAAAAATAAGGCTAGATGTCTTACTGGTAGATAGAGGATTGATTGAAACAAGAGAAAAAGCAAAACGAACAATAATGGCTGGTTTAGTTTTCAGTGGTCAAACAAGGTTGGACAAACCAGGACTAAAGGTTGAAGAGGATATTCCGTTACAAGTAAAAGGAAAGGCTATTCCTTATGTTGGTAGGGGCGGTCTAAAACTAGAAAAAGCTCTGAATGCATTTAACTTGGATGTAACTGGTAATATTATGGTTGATATTGGCTCATCTACTGGTGGATTCACAGATTGTGCATTACAACACGGGGTAATACGAAGCTATGCTATTGACGTTGGCTATAATCAATTGGATTGGAAACTTAGAAATGATTCAAGAGTAGTAGTAATGGAGCGAACGAATTTTCGCTATGTAACTCCTGACATGTTTCAACATGGATTGCCCAATTTTGCTACAATAGATGTTTCGTTTATTTCGTTAAAATTGATTTTACCAGTATTATCTAAATTACTTGTTCAAGGAAGTAATATAGTGGCTCTGATAAAGCCCCAATTTGAGGCAGGAAAAGAGCAGGTAGGTAAAAAAGGGGTTGTACGTGACCCTGATGTACATAAGAAAGTATTAGAAGGTATGCTAACACATGCTCAACAAGAAGGCTATAAAATAATGAATATTACTTATTCTCCAATAACAGGCGGGGACGGAAATATTGAGTTTTTAGCTTATTTAAAATGGGATTCAGATGAAAAAGAAGGAAATTTCGTGATTGATGTCGAAATTGACAAAGTAGTCAAAGAAGCACACCTTGAATTACAAAATAACAACAAGTAATTGGGCTACAAATGTAGCCTTTTTTACTTGTGAATAACGCATTAAAAAAATAATATGGGGTAGAATTGTCAATTTGAAAGAGAGGGGGATAAGATGAATAAGGGACAACGTCACATTAAGATTAGAGAACTAATAACGAATGATGATATAGAAACTCAGGATGATTTGGTCGAGCGATTGAGAAACCTTGGGTATAATGTTACACAAGCTACAGTTTCTAGAGATATTAAAGAATTACATTTAGTAAAAGTTCCAATGGTAGATGGACGATATAAATATAGTTTACCTGCTGATCAGCGCTTTAATCCCCTTGAAAAATTACGAAGGTTGATTATGGATGCCTTTGTAAGTATTGATACTGCTGGATACTTTATTGTATTAAAAACTTTACCAGGAAATGCGAATGCAGTTGGAGCTTTGATTGATAATTTAGATTGGACCGAAATCTTAGGTACTATCTGTGGTGATGATACAATATTGATCATTTGTAGATCAGAAAACGATACGGACACAATAAAAGAACGTTTGTTAAGTATGTTGTAAAATCTCCCAGAAAAAGTATGGGGTGACTAATATGTTAACGGAGCTTTCTATAAAGGATTTTGCCATTATTGATGAGCTTACTATTACATTTAATGAAGGCTTAACAGTATTAACCGGTGAAACAGGGGCTGGAAAATCAATAATTATTGATGCATTAGAGCTACTAACAGGTGGTAGAGGTTCGGTGGAATTTGTTCGATATGGAGCTGATAAGGCTGCACTTGAGGGCTTATTTATTATTGATAATAAAAATCATTCAATCTTTTCCAAAGGAGAAGAGTTTGGAATAGAGATTGATGATGGCATGATTGTACTTCAACGGACGATTACATCTGGTGGAAAAAGCATATGTAGAGTGAATGGTAAGTTAGTTACATTAGCCATTCTTAAGGAGTTTGGTAAGGTTCTAATTGATATCCATAGTCAGCACGAAACACAATCTCTGATGGATGTTGAACGTCATATTGAATTACTGGATTTATATAATATAAAAGAAATTGAACATGTGAAAGCTGATTTTTTAAAATATTATCATAAGCTGAACGCTATTAGAAAGCGTTATAGAAAATTAAGTGAAGATGAACAGGAAATGGCTCAAAGGCTTGATTTATTGGAATTTCAGCTTAATGAACTACAAGAAGCTAACCTGATCCCCAATGAAGATGTACAATTAATGGAAGAACGGGAGAAATTGGTTAATTTTGAAAAAATTTTTCATGGTTTACAAGATGCCTACGATGCTTTATACGGTGAACAAAAAGGGTTAGATTGGCTTTCCCTTGCTTTAAATGGATTAGAAACGGCAAGTGAATATGATGAGCAATTGAAGGAAAGAAAAGAAGCGTTCTCAAACCATTATTATCTTATTGAAGAACAAATGTTTGAATTGCGCAATTATCTTGATAATTTAGAGTTCGATTCTGAGCGATTAAACTTAATTGAAGCAAGATTAAATGAAATAAATCGTTTGAAAAAGAAGTATGGCTCTACAGTAGAAGAAATGATGGAATATTCTTCACATATTGAAGAAGAAATAGATCAAATTAAAAACCGAGACACACACCTACAAAAGCTAAAAAACGAAATAGAAGACATAGGGAAGGATGTATTGTTAGAAGCTAAACATTTACATGACCTTCGTAAGAAAGCTGCATTATCTCTTATTGATGATATTCATGAGGAATTGAACAGTCTTTACCTCGAAAAAGCAGCATTTGATGTTTCTATTGAAATAAACAAAAGTAGCAAAAGTGACCTTGAATTTGATGGTAAGCAAGTACAATTGTCGTCAAATGGATTCGATACTGTTAAATTTTTAATAAGTACTAACCCTGGTGAGCCATTAAAGGAAATGAACAAAGTGGCTTCTGGTGGAGAACTCTCGAGAATTATGTTAGCACTCAAGAAAATTTTTGCCAAACATCAAGGTGTAACAAGTGTAATATTTGATGAAGTTGATACTGGGGTAAGCGGAAGAGTTGCACAAGCTATTGCGGAAAAGATATATGGAATTTCTTTTGGTTCTCAAGTGTTATGTATTACTCACTTGCCTCAAGTAGCTTCCATTGCAGATACTCATCTTTTAATTGAAAAACAAGTGTCAAATAAACGTACGAAAACAACAGTCCAACCATTATCAAAAGAAGATAGAGCTGTTGAATTGGGAAGAATGATTACTGGAACCGAGCTAACTGAAACATCTAAGGAGCATGCAAGAGAGTTAATAAAACTTGCTGATAAGATAAAGAATAATAAGTAATCAAAAAACTTTACCTATATGGTAAGGTTTTTTTGTTTTTCGTATTCGTTGTTTTATATTACACAGTTGACACATAATGCGACATAACCTTTGCGTGGAATTGCTTTAATACACTTTTTTTGAATCGGGTGCAATGACCGCTTCGGCAGAATACTTCGCTTTCCGCAGCGATATTCGAAGCTATCACTCTGGCGCATTAATCTGTTGATGTGCATGTTAGCTTTTGCCAATTAGGCTTATTATAAAAACCAACAACCTTTTAAAAAACATCCTTTTATTTGAATTAGTTATTATACATGCAAAAAAAGAGACAATACAGGAAATCATACCCGTAATTTCAGAACTTTACAGGGTTTAAAAATCACCTTCTAAGGTCAAATTAGAAATACAGAAAAAAATATGGGTTAGGAACGAGGAGAGTGAAAAAATGAGTGTAAAGAGTTTGCGTAATGGAATAGGAATAATGCTCCTTGTTGCTTTCCTGTGTATTCCATTTATAACACCTATACAGACTTACCTTTCAATACCGAATCAAATAACTGCGTTTAACAATCAAGACTCGATAAGCGTTCCTACTTTAAGTAATAATTTTGAAATTAGAAATAAAAATACAGAAGAAGTTATTGAAGCAATAAATGCTTCGGAATTTAAAACTTTGGCTGAAGGTAATAGCGATATCGTTTATGAAATGGCTGGATTACCTATAAAAAAAATAAACGTTGATGTGATAAAGGATTTTAAAGTTATTCCTGGAGGACAATCAATCGGTGTTAATTTACAAACTTTAGGAGTATTAGTAGTTGGCCATCACTTAGTAAGTACTAGTGAAGGAGAAGTATCTCCTGGAGAAGAAGCGGATATACAAGTTGGAGATACATTGCTAAGTATAAATAATCAACAAATAAAAAACATGAAAGAAGTAGCACCATTAGTGAAAAAAGCTGGTGAAGCCGGAAAACCATTAACAGTAGAGGTGAAACGAGGAGACCAAACGTTTACGACAAAGCTTAAACCATATTTGGATAAGAAGGATGAAAAATACAGAATTGGTTTGTATATTAGAGACTCAGCAGCAGGTATCGGAACCATGACGTTTTATGATCCAAAATCAAAAAAATATGGAGCTTTAGGACATGTTATTTCTGATATGGACACTAGAAAGCCAATTGAAATTAATAAAGGGACAATCGTACGTTCAAATATCAGGTCAATTGAGAAAGGAAAAAACGGGACTCCTGGTGAAAAGCAAGCAGAATTTTCAGCTGATGATGCACAAATCGGAAATATAACAAAAAATAGTCCGTTTGGCGTTTTTGGCAAATTAAACAAAAAAATATCAAATGGCAAATGGGATGAGCCAATGCCAATTGCATTATCTCATCAAGTTAAAGAAGGACCAGCGAAAATTTTAACTGTCGTTGAAGGAGAGAAAGTGGAAGCATTTGATGTCGAGATTGTAAATAGTGTCCCACAAGAATATCCTGCAACCAAAGGGATGATTGTTAAAATAACGGACAAAGAGCTTTTAAACAAAACTGGAGGAATAGTTCAGGGAATGAGTGGAAGCCCAATTCTTCAAGATGGAAAAGTTATTGGGGCTGTCACACATGTTTTCGTCAATGACCCCACGTCTGGATATGGTGTTCACATCGAATGGATGTTAGATGAAGCAGGAATCGACATTTATGAAGGACAACAAGAAGCAAGTTAATAGATGGAAAAAACTCTTATCGAAAAGATAAGAGTTTTTTTAAAGTTATAGTAATTCTAATGCAATTCTAATACTGGCCTTTAGACACCAGCAATGAAGAAGGGATTATAATGTTTTTTACAGGTATATTACCAATTGTATCAAATTATGGTACAATTTAATAAAGATTTTTCGACAAAACCGATTTTGTTTTGTCGTAATTACTCGAAAAAATGCGTAAATAAGAGTAAATTAAAGCATTTGCCAAAAAAATTAAAGTTTTTTAACAAAAAGAAGGAATTTTCGAACTTGTGTCGAAAATGTTACGTGTTACAGAGGAGGATTACTTTAAGGAGGAACGAATGTGGAAAAAATCAAAATTTGTTTAGTCGATGATAATCGTGAGTTGATTAA
The DNA here is from genome assembly GCF_016908325.1 of Aquibacillus albus. Taxonomy (GTDB): domain Bacteria; phylum Bacillota; class Bacilli; order Bacillales; family Amphibacillaceae; genus Aquibacillus_A; species Aquibacillus_A albus. The sequence goes on from NZ_JAFBDR010000001.1 coordinate 181,222, forward strand.
TTTGATGGAGGATTATTTTGAAGATCAGTCAGACTTGGAGGTAGTCGGTACAGCTTACAACGGAAAAGAGTGTTTAGAATTATTAGAGGATATTGAGCCAGATGTACTGATACTGGATATTATTATGCCGCATGTGGATGGATTGGCTGTTTTAGGTAAAATAAAAGAACTTGAAAGAGCCAAGTATCCAAATGTGATTATGTTAACTGCATTTGGACAAGAAGAAGTAACAAAAAAAGCTGTTGATTTAGGTGCATCTTATTTTATACTAAAACCATTCGATTTAGAAAATCTTGCAGATCAAATTAGGCAAGTACATGGGGTAACTTCCGCAGTTGGAAACAAAGTTGTTAAACAAAAAACTACTGCAGAAAATAAAAAATTTGATCTGGAAGCCAGCATTACTAACATTATTCATGAAATTGGAGTTCCAGCTCATATTAAAGGGTATATGTACTTAAGAGAAGCAATCACAATGGTTTACAATGACATTGAATTGCTAGGTTCTATAACAAAGGTTTTATACCCAGATATTGCAAAAAAATATAATACCACTGCATCACGAGTAGAACGTGCAATCAGACACGCAATTGAGGTTGCATGGAGCAGAGGAAACATGGATTCGATTTCGTCATTATTTGGTTATACAGTTAGTATTTCAAAAGCAAAACCAACAAATTCTGAGTTTATCGCAATGGTTGCCGATAGACTTCGATTAGAACATCGTGCAAGTTAAATCTCAACTTACATAAAGAGCCTGCTTTTTTAAAATAGCAGGCTCTTTTTTTTTTATGATAATAAGTAAACGCTAAAATTTTGAATAATTGCAGTTTTAAAGAGGCATTTTAACAGTAAAGGAGGCGTAAGCATTGAAAAAAATAGTATACTTAATGTTATTCTTGTTTTTGCTCATACCGTACACAGTAGTATCTGCTCAAAACACCTATACGGTACAACCTGGTGACAGTATGTGGAAAATTGCTTTGAAGTATAGAATAGGGGTAACTGAAATTATTGAAGCAAACCCACAGGTGGAAAATCCAGACTTAATCTACCCACAACAAAAACTTACGATTCCGAATATTGATGAAATCAAGCATACGGAACACCAAGTTATTCAATTAACAAATCAAGAAAGAGCAAAAAATGGTTTGCCAGCCTTAAAACCGGATTGGGAGCTTTCTCGTGTTGCGAGATACAAATCACAAGATATGCATGATAAAAGGTATTTTTCCCATACAAGTCCAACGTACGGTTCTCCATTCACAATGATGCAGGATTTTGGCATTCAATATACGAGTGCAGCTGAAAACATAGCTAGGGGACAACGGACCCCTCGTGAAGTAGTGAAGGCATGGATGAACAGTCCAGGACATCGTAGAAATATACTGAATAAAAACTATACACATATCGGTGTAGGTTATGTGAAAGATGGAAAGTATTGGACTCAGATGTTTATAAAAAAATAAAATAGAAACTCGACACTCAATATAACGAGTGTCGAGTTTTTTACATGTAACAAAGACTTTGAGTACAATCAAGGTCTTTTTATTTTGATTGTAAGTGAAATTATCCGGTCTTTTAACAAAATGAAAAGGAAAACCATCGAAATCACCAATATACGTTATTATATTATTTATTTAGGGAAGATTTCCGATAACAATTATTTAAGAAATATGTTAATATTTAGAATTGTACAGAAAACTAAAAATGGAGAGGTTAAAAAAATGAAAGTAGCAAAATTCGGAGGAAGTTCAGTAGCTAGTGCTGAACAGTTAAGAAAAGTTGCTAATATTATAACGGATGATTCAGATCGAAAGGCAATTGTAGTTTCAGCACCGGGAAAAAGAAATGAACAAGATACGAAAGTAACAGATTTATTAATTGCTTTGGGGGAGGCATATCAAAGAGGAGAATCATACGAGGAGCAATTAGAGCAAGTGGTTGCTCGTTTTAGAGATATTACAAATGAGCTTGGACTTGATGATAATGTTCTTTCAGAAATAAAAGAGGATGTAAAAGAAGTATTTGCTTCTGATTACAGTGATGCATTTAAGATTGATGCAATTAAATCAATCGGAGAAGACTCATTAGCAAAAGTACTTAGTAATTACTTAAAATCACTTGGCTTACAAGCAACCTATTTGAATCCTAAGGATGCGGGTATTTATGTAAGCGATGAACCGGGAAGTGCACAAATTCTTGAAGAAAGTTATCAATATTTGTACAAGTTAAGAGATAGAGAAGAAATTGTTGTTATTCCTGGGTTCTTTGGTTATACAAAAGATGGTAAACTTGTGACTTTCTCTCGTGGAGGTTCCGATATCACTGGTTCGATTGTAGCGGCTGGTGTACAAGCAGATTTATACGAAAACTTCACAGATGTTGATTCTGTATATTGTGTCAATCCGAATATTGTTAAAAACCCTAAAGAGATTACATCTTTAACTTATAAAGAGATGAGAGAATTGTCTTACGCTGGTTTTTCTGTTTTTCATGATGAAGCACTTATTCCAGCTTTTAAGGCCAGTATTCCTGTTTGTATTAAGAATACAAACAACCCTAATGGCTTAGGTACTATCATTGTTGCTCAAAAAGAAACAAGTGAGAATCCTGTCGTTGGAATCGCAAGTGATACTGGTTTTCTTAGTTTATATGTAAGTAAATATTTAATGAACCGTGAGCTAGGTTTTGGGCGTCGTTTGTTAAATATTTTAGAAGATGAGTGTATCTCGTTTGAACATACACCATCAGGAATTGATGACTTATCTGTTATCATTAGAGAAAGTCAGTTGACGAAGGAAAAAGAACAAATAGTGATCAACCGAATTAAGAATGAATTAGATCCGGATACAGTTTACATTGAACGAGATCTTGCTCTTATAATGATTGTTGGTGAGGGAATGGATAGTACAATTGGAATTGCTGAAAAAGCTACTTCTGCTTTTGCAAAAGCCAACGTGAACCTAGAAATGATTAACCAAGGATCTTCTGAGGTTTCTATGATGTTTGGAGTGAAAGCTTCAGGAGTTGAAGCAGCAGTGAAATCTTTATACAAAGAATTTTTTGAATAATAAAAAAGAGACTGATCGTAGGTAGTCCCGATATTCCGCAAAAAGTGTAATAAAAGTATTGATATTAACCGAAGAAAAACAGACCAATCACTATACGATTTGGTCTGTTTTTTCGTTATTTCTTCCGTATAACCGAACTACTTGGTTAATCAGTCACTTTTTGATTCCTTCATTTTCTCATCTTGATTGTTTTTAAATCGTCCCTTTGTAAGGTTTCTTTTTCGGTCCCTATGTAAAATGAAACCGCCAATAAAGCCTAACCCACCTAAAAAAAGCAGTAATCCTACTATAAATTGAATACTTAAATGGAAAAAGTAAGGATAAAATTCTGCAAATGCTGCATCTCGCATTAATTTTATTCCTAAGGTAGCCAATATTCCTGGCAAAACTAATAATAGTAAAGCAATTATTCTCATATTTATCCCTCTATTTCTTACTCAAGTCATTAACAATACGGTATTTAAATTATTTGAGAACGCATTAGTAGTATAGCAAAGCATATGATAATTGAAAACCGCTCGGACCTTGCCAAAATTTGCAGTAAAGTATAAGATGGAACTATGCAAAATAGTGCAAGGATGGTAACGTATGATACGAGTCCTAATAATTGGCGCAGAAAAAAAGTGTATTCCGATTTTGAATTTATTAATTGAAGCTGAATTATTTGAAATTGTGGCAGTTGTAGACAAGCACCAGGATGCTCCGGGGCTTGTTGTTGCGAAGCAATTTCAGTTAAAAACAGGTTGCAATTGGGAATATTGGTTAAAAGAACCTATTGATATCATCATTGATGCTACAGGGTCTGGTGATACTTACGATGCTATTTGTAAGATAAAAGAAAAAGACACAGAAATAATTACATTAAAAACAGCTATATTACTATCTGAATTAATGAAGGAACAGTTAACACGTCTTCATACACTAGAAACAGATAAATTTTACTTGAATGCAATTTTTAGTAAGACAAATGATGGTATCGTCATGGTGGACGCTCATGAAATGGTAACCTTTATGAACAGTAAGGCAGAAGAAATCATAGGTGTAAATAGAGAAGAAGCTCTTTCTAAACCAATACGGGTTATTATTGATCATTCGAGACTACCTAACGTCTTACGAACACGAAGAAAAGAAATCGATCAACAAATGACTTTAAAAAATGGCAAATCAATTTTAACTACACGGATACCAATTATTGATTCAAATAATATTCTGCTTGGAGCCGTTGCTATAATCAGAGAATTTGAAGATCTGATAAAATTAACAGAAAAAATAATGGATGTTCATTTTAGTGGAATAAAACATGTTGTTCGTGCTATTTTTAACTCTACTGATGAGGTCATTAATATTGTTGATAATGAAAATAAAGAAATAATTTCAACTCCAGCTTTAAAGAAAATTATGAAAGCTGACGAACACGTAGAAAATTCTCTGGACTTGTTTCATCGTAGAGTTTTGCAAACTAATAGAACAGAACAAGACCAAGTATTGATATCTGAAGCTTTAAACAAAGAATTCACTCTTACTGTTAATCCAATCAAGCATTTTGGAGAGGTAAAGGGTAGTATGGCCATATTACATGATGTTACTGACAGAAAAGAATTAGCTGATGAATTAAAGAAGACTAGGCAATTAATTAGGAATATTGAGGGTATGCCTACATTTGAGGATGTTGCTGGTTCCTCAAGTGTCATGACTGTAGCAATAGAACAAGCTAAAGCAGCGGCAAAGACCTCTGGTACTATTTTGTTACGAGGTGAATCAGGTACGGGGAAAGAGCTATTTGCTAAAGCTATTCATAACGAATCGAACCGAAGGCATAATAAATTTATTCGAGTCGATTGTTCGATGAAAGATGAGGCAAAGCTGGAACAATTATTGTTTGGTAAGGATAATCCGTACAATGAAGTTACAGGGTTATTAGAGCAGGCTAAACGTGGAACTATCTTTCTGGATGAGGTCAGTGAATTATCAATAAGAATGCAAAAAAGATTATTACAATTACTGGATGAAAATAAATTTGTTCGTGGCTCAACTATGGTTTCTCTTGATACTCGGATTATTACTGCTACAAAGAAAAATCTTGAAAAGGCTATTGTAGATGGAACATTAATGGAAAATTTATATTATCGTTTAAACAGGTTATCTATCTACATACCTTCACTAAGCGAAAGAATGGAGGATTTACCAGAAATTGCTCTTTTTTTAATAAATAAGTTAAATCAGTTTTATGGTAGAAATATTTCAGGAATTGATAAAGAAGCACTCACTTTTTTGAAACAACACCATTGGCCAGGAAATGTTAGTGAGTTAAACATCATTCTGAGTCATGCAATGCTATTTATTGAACCTTATGAAGATACTATAAAACGTGACCACCTTCCTAGTCTTGAAAGAAAACCGTTGACCAGAACTATAGAATGCACTCATTTATCAAATCGGACGTTACAACAATCAATGGAGTTATATGAGAAGGATATAATTCATATGGCTTTAAAGGAAAATAATTACAACAAAACAAAAACAGCAGAAGCTTTAGGGATTTCTATCCGTAATCTTTATTATAAAATGGACAAATATGGATTTTAACATGTCATATTAAATATTGTGTCATCAAAAAATAAAATAGATAACTTCTTAATAAATAGGAGGCCTCTACATGGAACTTTTCAGCTATATGGAAACCTATGATTACGAAGAGCTAGTATTTTGTCAAGATAAGCAATCAGGGTTAAAAGCGATTATAGCCATACATGATACCACTCTAGGACCTGCACTTGGAGGTACACGAATGTGGACCTATCAAACAGAAGAAGAAGCGATTACTGATGCTTTAAGACTAGCTAGAGGAATGACTTATAAAAATGCTGCTGCTGGCCTGAATTTAGGTGGGGGAAAAACAGTAATTATAGGGAATCCAAATAAAGATAAAAACGAGGCAATGTTTCGTGCATTTGGAAGGTTTATTCAAGGTTTAAATGGACGTTATATTACAGCTGAGGATGTTGGTACAACGGTTGAGGATATGGATATTATTCATGAGGAGACAGATTTTGTAACTGGTATTTCTCCTGCTTTTGGATCCTCTGGAAACCCGTCTCCAGTAACCGCATTTGGAGTTTATAAAGGAATGAAAGCCTGTGCTAAACACGTTTATGGAACGGATATTTTAGAAGGTAAAAAAATTGCTGTTCAAGGAATAGGAAGTGTTGCTTTTGCGCTTTGTGATTATCTACATAAAGAAGGCGCTAATTTAATTGTCACGGATATAAACAAAGAGGCTGTTAAACATGCGGTTGACGCCTATAATGCAAAAGCAGTTGATCCTGACGATATTTATTCCGTTGATTGTGATATCTTTTCACCATGTGCACTAGGAGCAACGATTAATAACCAAACGATTCCTCAATTAAAAGCAAAAATTATAGCAGGGGCAGCTAATAATCAATTGAAGGAATCAAAACACGGAGATGAACTTCATGAAAAAGGAATTGCATATGCACCGGATTTTGTGATTAATGCCGGTGGTGTTATAAATATTGCTGACGAGCTCAATGGATATAATAAAGACAGGGCACTAAAGCGTGTAGAAACTATTTATGATAAAATATTAAAAGTTTTTCAAATTTCAAATCAAGAGAATATACCTACCTATCAAGCTGCAGAAAAAATGGCAGAAGAACGAATTCAGATACTTAAACAGTCTAGAAGACAATTTTTACTAAGTGATAAACACATTTTGTGTAAAGAGAGAAAAAAGTGAGGTTTAACGTTTGAGTAACAATAAACGAATAGTAGTGATTAATCCAGGATTATCCTATACTAAGATTGGAATTTTTAGTGACGAATTTTGTATAATGGAACAGTCTATAGATCATAACATGGCTGAACTAACATCTGTTATGAGAGTAATGGATCAATATGAGATAAGAAAGAAAGATATTTTACATGCACTTTTTGAAATAGGTATCAATCATTCCAAAGTCGATGCGGTGTGTGGCCGAGGAGGGTTGCTCCGCCCGATTCAAGGAGGAACTTACCGAGTCAATGAATTGATGCTTCAGGATTTAAGGATGGGATATAATGGTGAACACGTTTCAAACCTCGGAGGAATTCTTGCTTATGAGATAGCAAGTGAATGGAACGTTCCTGCTTTTATCGTCGATCCTGTTGTTGTGGATGAATTAGGTGAACTTGCTCGCTTTTCTGGTCTTCCTGAAGTTCCAAGAAGAAGTATCTTTCATGCATTAAACCAAAAAGCTGTTGCAAGAAAAGCTGCAGAAAAATTAGGTAAAGCGTATAAGGATATCCGTTTAATTGTTGCCCATATTGGTGGAGGAATAACTGTTGGAGCACACGAAAAAGGTCGGGTAATTGATGTGAATAATGGTTTATATGGGGATGGTCCTTTATCACCAGAAAGAGCTGGAACTGTACCTGCTGGGGATTTAATTTCTATGTGTTTTTCAGGAGAATTTAGTCAAGATCAAATGATGAAAAAAGTTATCACCAATGGAGGTTTGAAAGCTTATTTACAAACCGATAATTTAAAAGAAGTGGAAGAAAGGATTCAACAAGGAGATGACCAAGCAAAGCTCGTTTATGAGGTGATGGCATATCAGGTATCTAAAGAGATTGGTGCCCTAAGTGCTGTGTTAGAAGGGGAAATTGATGCGATCGTTCTTACAGGAAATATAGAAACAGGGAATACGTTCGTATCAATGGTGATGAACAAAATAAAATGGATTACAGATGTTTTGATCTTTCCAGGACAAAATGATCTTGAAGCACTTGCACAAGGAACATTACGTGTACTTAGAAACGAAGAAGAACAAAAAGAATACGTAGTGGAAGAAGGAAAGGAGGAGCATGAAAAATGGCCAAGGAATATGATTTAGTTATTCTAGGTGGTGGAACTGGTGGCTATGTAGCAGCAATTAGAGCATCTCAACAGGGATTAAAGACAGCAATTGTTGAACGTGATAAGCTTGGAGGAACGTGTTTACATCGTGGTTGTATTCCGTCGAAAGCGTTACTAAGAAGTGCTGAAGTATATCAGCAATCTAAAAACGCGCAACAATTTGGCGTAACATTTCCTGATGTATCTGTGGATTTTACTAAGGTACAAAATCGTAAAAACACCATCGTAAATCAATTACATAATGGTATCAAACACTTAATAAAACAAGGAAAAATAGATGTTTATCAAGGCTATGGAAGAATTCTTGGTCCGTCCATATTCTCACCAACAGCTGGTACGGTTTCTGTTGAATTGCCTGGCGGTGAAGAAAATGAAATGATTGTACCAAAGTATGTACTCCTTGCAACAGGTTCTAAACCAAAAGCATTAAATGGAGTAGAGGTTGACGGCAACTATGTTTTAAGTTCAGATGAGGCTTTAGAAATGAACGAATTACCCAAATCGATGTTAATTGTTGGTGGGGGAGTTATCGGAATTGAGTGGGCTTCGATGCTGGCAGATTTTGATGTTGATGTTACAATAGTTGAATCGGACGAAAAAATTTTACCTTTAGAAGATGAAGAAATCTCGAAAGAAATGACAAAAATGTTAACAAAAAAAGGGGTAACCATTTATACAGGTACAAAGCTATTAACTGATTCATTGGACAAATCAACTGGTATTCAAATCGATATAGAAAATAAACAAGAAAAGCGAACATTAACTGCTGATAAGTTATTGCTTTCGATTGGAAGAAGTCCTAACACTGTGGGTATTGGATTAGAAAATACGGACATTGTTTTAAATGAACATGGATTTGTTGAGACGAACAAATACTATCAAACAAAAGAGTCTAACATATATGCAATAGGAGATATGATTGGTGGTATGCAATTAGCACATGTTGCATCAAAAGAAGGACTGGTTGCAGTTGATCATATCTTAGGTAAACATACATATCCACTTGATGCAAATATGATACCTACATGTATTTATTCAAAACCCGAAGTAGCAAGTATTGGTCTTACTGAAAAACAGGCACAACAACAAGGGTACCAATTAAAAACAAGTAAATTTTCATTTAGTGCAATTGGAAAAGCACTCATACGTGGTGAAACAGATGGATTTGTAAAGATTGTCGCAGATAAAGCTACAAACGACTTGTTAGGAGTTCATATGATAGGTCCTCAAGTAACCGAGTTAATTTCAGAAGCAGCTTTAGCCAAACTATTAGATGCTACGCCATGGGAGTGGACAGAAACGATTCATCCACACCCATCACTTTCAGAAATTTTTGGAGAGGCTGCATTAGGAATAGAGGGGAGGAAAATTCATGGTTAACGTAAATAGGAGGGAAACCGTGACTGAAAATAGACATAAGAAACTAGGTTTATCGGACGAGCAGGTATTAGAAATGTATCGAACCATGTTACTTGCTAGAAGAATTGATGAGCGAATGTGGTTGTTGAACCGGGCAGGAAAAATGGCATTCGTTGTATCAGGACAGGGACAAGAGGCTGCACAAGTTGGAGCAGCTTTCGCTTTGGACAGAGAGATGGATTATGTTGCTCCTTATTATCGCGATATGGGTGTAGTTTTAGCTTTTGGAATGTCTGCAAGAGATTTGATGCTTCAAGGGTTTGGGAAAGCAGATGATCCAAATTCAGGTGGTAGGCAAATGCCTGGTCATTTTGGACAGAAAAAAAATCGGATTATAACTGGGTCTTCCCCTGTAACCACACAAGTACCTCATGCAGTTGGCTTTGCATTGGCTGCAAAGATGGAGAAAAAGGATTTTGTTAGCTTCGTAACCTTTGGTGAAGGATCTTCGAATCAGGGTGATTTTCATGAAGGTGCAAACTTTGCAAGTGTACACAAGTTACCAGTTATATTTATGTGTGAAAATAATCATTATGCAATTTCGGTTCCATTAAGTAAACAAGTAGCTTGCGAAAAAATATCAGATCGTGCAATCGGCTATGGAATGCCTGGTGTAACCATTGACGGAAATGATCCACTTGCTGTATATGAAGCAGTAAAAGAAGCTGCTGATCGTGCTCGTCGTGGAGAAGGACCAAGCTTGATCGAAACAATATCTTATCGTTTAACTCCTCATTCAAGTGATGATGATGATCGAATATATCGGGGTAAAGAAGAAGTAGATAGTGCAAAGGAAAAAGACGGATTATATACATTTGCAAGTTATTTAAGAGAGATTAATTTATTAACGAAAGAGTTAGAAAGCAAATGGGATGAGGAAATGAAGGAAATTATTGATGATGCAACTGATTTTGCAGAAAGTGCTCCGTATGCTAGTCCAGAAACCATTTATCGTCATGTATATGCGGAGTAAGGAGGGGAATTAAATGCCAGTTATCAATTATATACAAGCCGTCACACAGGCTTTGAAAGAAGAAATGCAGAGGGATGAGAAAGTATTCGTGCTTGGAGAAGATGTAGGTGTAAAAGGTGGAGTTTTTCGAGCAACAGACGGTCTGTATGAACAATTTGGAGAAGAGAGAGTGTTAGATACACCGCTAGCGGAATCTGCTATTGCTGGAGTTGGGATTGGTGCTGCTATGTACGGAATGCGACCTGTAGCAGAAATGCAGTTTGCTGATTTTATTATGCCTGCGGTCAATCAAATCATTTCAGAAGCAGCTAAAATAAGGTATCGCTCAAACAATGATTGGTTTTGTCCAATTACGATCCGGGCACCATATGGCGGGGGAGTTCATGGAGCACTTTATCATTCACAATCAATCGAAGCAATTTTTGCAAATCAACCTGGATTAAAAATAGTAATGCCATCTACTCCATATGATGTGAAAGGATTGCTAAAATCTTCTATTCGTGATGACGACCCTGTTCTATTTCTTGAACACAAGCGTGCGTATCGTCTTATTAAAGGGGAAGTACCAGAAGAAGAATATACATTGCCTTTAGGTAAGGCTGATATAAAGAAAGAAGGTACGGATATCACGGTAATTACATATGGTTTATGCGTTCACTTTGCGCTACAAGCCGCTGAAAAATTAGAAGCTGAAGGAGTTAGTACACATATCTTAGACTTGAGAACTGTTTATCCATTAGATGAACAGGCTATCATCGAGGCTGCATCTAAAACAGGAAAGGTATTGTTAATCACGGAAGATAACAAAGAAGGCAGCATTATTGGTGAAGTAGCTGCAATAATTAGTGAAAATTGTTTATTTGAATTAGATGCTCCAATTAAGCGATTGGCGGGTCCAGATGTGCCAGCAATGTCTTATGCACCGCCGTTAGAAAAGGAATTTATGATGAATCCAGAAAAAGTAGAGCACGCCATGCGTGATCTTGCCGAATTTTAATTACAAGGAGGGGACATGCCTTGGCTGTTGAAAAGATTACAATGCCCCAATTAGGAGAAAGTGTAACCGAAGGAACGATAAGTAATTGGTTAATTAATGAAGGTGATTTCGTAAATAAATACGATCCAATAGCAGAAGTACTTACTGATAAAGTAAATGCAGAAGTACCTTGTTCATTTTCTGGTACAATAAAAGAAATTGTTGCGAATGAAGGTGAAACCATTGCTGTTGGTGATTTAATGTGTTATATCGAAGTCGAAGGTAGTCAATCGACATTATTAGAAAATGAATTAGAAAAACAAGTAGCAAATAATGCAGAGGAAGTACCAAACGATAAATCTATGAAAACAAGATATTCTCCTGCAGTTTTAAAACTTGCTCAGGAGAATGATATTAATTTAAAGCAAGTGGAAGGATCGGGTAGAGGTGGTAGAATTACTCGCAAGGATATTGAAAAAATAATTGCGAATGGTCACAAACCGAAGGAAAAGCCGATGGAACAACCAAAGACGCTTACCAACCAGATTACTTCAAATGTACCAATTGAGCAGCCAATTGCAACGAACACAGGAGACAAGGAGATTCCTGTAACTGGGATTAGAAAGTCAATTGCTCAAAATATGGTTCGCTCAAAAACAGAAATCCCTCATGCATGGATGATGATTGAAGTTGATGTAACGAATTTAGTAAAATATCGCAATGCACACAAGGATGAGTTTAAAGAGAATGAAGGCTACAATTTATCTTATTTTGCCTTTTTCTTAAACGCTGCAGCAAAAGCTTTAAAGCAATTCCCTGAATTGAATAGTTCTTGGGCTGGCGATAAAATTATTCAACGTAAAGAAATTAATTTATCCATTGCAGTTGCAAGAGGAAAAGAATTATTTGTTCCTGTTATTAAAAATGTAGATGAGAAAAGTATAAAGGGAATTTCAAAAGATATTCATAATCTGGCAATGAAAGCTAGAAATGGTGCATTAACATCTAAAGATATGGAAGGTGGAACATTTACCGTAAATAATACTGGTTCGTTTGGGTCGGTACAGTCGATGGGTGTCATTAATTATCCGCAGGCTGCCATTTTACAAGTAGAATCTATTGTGAAACGCCCAGTTATTATCGACGATATGTTTGCCGCTAGAGACATGGTTAACTTATGTTTATCACTTGACCATCGAGTATTGGATGGAGTGATTTGTGGACAGTTCATGTCACATATAAAGGAAATATTAGAAAATATATCAATAGATACTACGCCAATATATTAAAAGGTTTGGATAAGGGTTCTAAGAAAGTAGTTGCTTTCTAGAACCCTTTTTCATCATCGTTTCATATTATCGACATCGGTAGTCCATACTAAAAACGGTGATGAAAATGCCATGTCAATCAAATCAAGAATTAGATGTATTAATAAGAAAAGTAAGTCCATATACAAAGCACGGTAAAGTTGCAGATTATATACCGGCGCTTGGAAAAGCAAACCCCAGTGATTTATCAATAGCTATACATTATCCTGATGGAATGTGCATATCCGCAGGAAATATCGAAAAAAAGATTACACTTCAAAGTATTTCAAAAGTTATTAGTTTAGCACTTGTATTATTGGATAGAGGCCCGGATTACGTTTTTGACAGTGTAGGAATGGAACCAACAGGAGATCCGTTCAATTCGATTGCAAAATTGGAGTCTGTATCACCTAATAGGCCATTGAATCCGATGATTAACGCAGGTGCACTTGTTGTTACACATATGATAAAAGGTAACTCAGTTGAACAAAGACTTCAGCGGTTATTATCGTTTGTTCAAAAGTTAGCAGGAGATTCAACAATTAGCTATTGTGAAGAAGTAGCACGTTCGGAATTTGAAACAGCATATTTAAATCGTTCTTTATGTTATTTTTTAAAACAACACCAAGTCATTGATGAGAATGTTGAACAGCTGATGGATTTATATACAAAACAGTGTGCGATTCAAATGAATTGTCTGAACTTGGCTAGAATTGGACAGGTGTTTGCAATGGATGGAATCGATCTAAAATTGGGAAAACGAGTAATCCCTCATGACATCGCTCGTATTTGCAAGACATTTATGGTTACCTGTGGTATGTACAATGCTTCAGGGGAATTTGCGATTAAAATTGGGATACCAGCAAAAAGTGGAGTATCTGGAGGAATTATGGGTGCAGTTCCAGGAAAGTTTGGTATTGGAATTTTCGGGCCTTCTTTAGATGAAAAGGGGAATAGTATTGCTGGGATAAAGTTATTAGAGATGTTATCAAAAGAATACAATTTAAGCATGTTTTAAATCCATATTGTTTGATACAACTAGAAGCGGAGTGGTGTTCGACGGTGTCCAAGAGACAACTTACGATTATGAAGAAATCAAGTATAAAAGAAAGGTGAGGCTGACATATTATGCCAGCCTCACCTCGTTTTCATAGAGAAGTAGAAAAGAAAGTCCCTGAAAATGATTCTCAAATTCATTGACAATGATTCTCATTTAAAATAAACTAGAATAGAACTTTATAAAATTTTAATGCACAGATTATATGACATATTATTATTAAGGATACAAGAATTACCGTATTTTAATTATCCGTACCACTTTTGCTCCACTAGAAGTTCCTACGAGTGTTAACATCAGCAATAGGAGCTAGGTATTTATTATATCGAAGTAGCAATAAATAGTTGTGTTTGCAAGCTAAAGGAAGGAGAGATAATGGATGGATGCATTATCAACAAAATCTTTAACGTTAGGATATGGTGAGGAGAACATCATTAGTCAATTGGATTTGTCTATTCCAAAAGGTGAAATTACCGTATTCATTGGTAGTAATGGATGTGGTAAATCAACATTACTTCGTTCACTAGCGCGGCTTTTAAAGCCACAAGAAGGATCAATTGTGCTAGACGGAAATGATATCTCAAGTATGTCTACGAAAAAAGTTGCTAGAAAGCTTGCAATTTTACCACAGGCACCGGTTTCTCCGGAAGGATTAACGGTATTACAATTGGTGAAACAAGGTAGATATCCATATCAAAATTGGTTCAAGCAATGGTCTGAACAAGATGAGTCGGCCATTCATTCAGCTTTAGAAGCTACGGGTATGTTAGAATATGCAGATCGTAAAGTAGATTCGTTGTCAGGTGGTCAAAGGCAACGAGCATGGATTGCAATGACATTAGCTCAGGATACGGATATTATTCTACTTGATGAGCCAACAACTTATCTTGATATGACTCATCAAATTGATATTTTGGATTTGTTATACGACCTTAATGAAAAGGACAACCGCACGATTGTAATGGTGTTACATGATCTTAATTTAGCTTGCAGGTATGCCGACCATATTGTCGCTATTCATGATAAAAAGATATATAAACAAGGTGATCCCGACACGATTATTACTCCTGATTTAGTTAATGCGGTTTTCGGGTTGAGATGTCAGGTAACTTGTGATCCAATTTGCGGAACACCATTATGTGTCCCGTTTAGTAAAGGCCGCCATGTGAAAGGTGTTAATAATCATGTCAAAACAGTTAATATCTAGAGAGATTGATTATTTAGTGGAGCACTTTCGGATTTTAACAGAGTCTAAAGACGAGGAAACAAAATTTCCTTTAGCAAAATTGAAAGATGAATCTTTTCTAAAGGAGTATTTATGTCAATTAACGCAAGAGTTTAATACGGATAAAATTTTTGTATCAGCCTCTCAATTTATGAAGAGAATTGGCTATGTATTAGTTGTCCCTACTTTATATACGATGACTGTTCATAATAAAAACATAAACATAAAAGAAACCAATTCCTACTTAATTCCAAGGCGCCAAAACGAAATTTGGATGCCACATTTATTAGTGGATCCAAACTATATAGAAACCTGCACGATGAGTGAACGAAGAAAATGGCGAGACCAAGTGGTTAATGATTTGTTCAGACTAATTGCACAGATTATTGCAAACGTTTCAAGCGTTTCTAACGTACCAAATCCAATCTTGTGGGAAAATGTCGCTGTTTATATCTTTTGGTTGTACGAAAAAAGGTTGCAATTAGAATCAACTGTTAACGATAATGTCATTTCAGGTGATTTTGATTATATTATTCATCATGTTCCGGTTGATGTATTCGACCAATCCTACCACCCTTTATTACGTTTTTATCAATCAAAACACGTTTTATCTGATACTGGCGATCAATTAAGAATGCGTAGAACTTGTTGTTTTTATTACGAGACAAATTCGAACGGGGGTTTCTGTAAAAACTGCCCGAAGAGTAATCGGAATTGTAAAGAAATTTTATTAGAGGATAACGATTAGTTTTAAATCCTACTTTTTTGTAGGATTTTTTTATATGTAAAATCTCAGGTTAATTGGACAAGCAATTTTGCATCGTTTATGATTTATAAATAATTGTTTAATGGAAAGGAATAAATATGTATCTAACAATTAAGGAGACTTCTAAATATTTAGGGTTGAATGAACAAACGGTACAAAAATTAATCAATGATAATCGAATACGTGCTGTTGATGATGGTGAACAGTTTCTCATTAATAAGGACCAATTTACGACCCATCTAGATCAATTGGAAAAATATAAAGAGCGGATACAGGAGATTTTAAACGAACCAATTCCTGAGGACATTGATATAAAGGATGAAGACTAAACAATGATAACTAATAATAAATATGCATATACCGTTAAGAATCCAACTGAGTTACTTCCATTTTTATTAGATAAATTAAATAAAGGACGTAATGCTACAAAGTCTGTTCTAGCTCGCGGACAAGTCTCTGTAAATGGACAGACTGTAACTGCTTATAATTATCCGCTTCAACCAGGTCATACCGTTACAGTTTTAAAAAATAAAGTAGCAAAACAGCGGACATTTAACGGGCTTACCATTGTCTATGAAGATAAAGAGATTCTAGTTATTGACAAGGAATCTGGACTTTTATCAATTGCTGATGACAAGGAGAAACAATTGACAGCGTATCGTCAATTAACAGCTTACGTTCGGGAAGTAAATAAAAATCGTAATAGTCGAATATTTGTCGTTCATCGTCTTGACCGAGACACTTCAGGATTAATGATGTTTGCAAAAACAGAAAAAACAAAACGAACCCTTCAAAATGATTGGAAGCATATGGTAACGAAACGTACTTATGTGGCTTTAGTTGAGGGAAAGGTAACGAGTCCTTCTGGTAAGGTTTCTTCTTGGCTAAAAGAGAGCAGTACAAACATCATGTACTCTAGTCCAAAACCAAATGGCGGTCAGCATGCGGTTACACACTATAATAGAAAAAAATTCAATCAATCCTTTTCATTAATGGAGCTTCAGTTAGAGACTGGGAGAAAAAATCAGATTCGTGTTCATATGGCGGATATTGGTCACCCTGTTGTTGGCGATAAGAAATATGGTTCAACCATGAACCCAGTTGGTAGACTTTGTTTACATGCAAAGGTTTTAGCGTTTAAACATCCTGTTACCGGAAAAGTTTTGCGGTTTGAATCAAGTACTCCAAAGGAATTCTCCTTTAAGTTTAATTAATCGGAGACATCCTCTATACAGATAAATTGTTACGGAAGATCTTCTTAGGAAGGTCTTTTTTTATTTTTTGAAAGGCTGTTTTTAAACAATTGTTAATTAAACTTGCAAAAATGTAACAATTTGTTCAAAATCCAACTACCTACGTAAAACCGCATGATAACAGTATTTCTGCGGATTTTTGTTTTTTGAATTTATTTTACAAATTTTTCCTTACTTTTTCCGTAACAACTTTTACAAGCAGTATGTGATACCATCAACATCTGAAAAGAAGAAAATAACATTAGAGAATGGTTTAACTGTTGTCATGTTAACTACGCTTGTGAAGGTTTATACAAACCTTTTGGTTAAAGGAGATGAAAAAGTTGAAGAGCACCCGCTTTGTTGTTTTGATTATTGCCTTAATCCCAATGATATTCCTTACTGGTTGTGAGACAAACATGGTTGTCTTTGAACCGCAAGGACCAGTTGCAAGAACGATTACGGATTTAATAAATTGGTCCCTTGCATGGATGTTACTCGTCGTTGTCGTTGTTTTTTCCTTATTCGGCTACATCGTTTGGAAATACCGAGAAAGGCCTGACAATATGGACTATGAGCCACCCGAAGAACATGGTAGTACGGTTTTAGAAATTATTTGGACAGCTATTCCAATTTTAATTGTTATAGCTTTAACAATTCCAACTGTTCAAGCGCTATATGATTTAGAAGAAGTACCCGAAGGCTATGAAGACAAAGAACCTATCACGATTCATGTAACAGCAGCTGATTGGAAATGGATTTTTAGCTACCCAGAACAAGGAATCGAAACAGTTAACTATGCAAATATTCCTGAAGATACCCCAATCCATTTTAAATTGACTTCAGCTAGTACGATGCAATCATTTTGGATCCCTGCTTTGGGAGGACAGAAATATGCAATGGCTAAAATGGAAACAGAAATGTATTTAGTTGCTGATAATCCTGGATCTTATGTTGGAAAAAATTCAAACTTCAATGGCCGAGGTTATGCAGGAATGGAATTTGAAGTGCTTGCTCAAACACATGAAGATTTTAATCAGTGGATTACTGATGTAAAAGAGACAGCACCTGAATTAACTGAGGAAGAGTATGAGGAATTATTAAAACCAACACATTTGGGACGTTTAACATATGCAAATACGCATTTAGAATGGGTTGACCATGCAAATATGCACTCGAAAACATATACGAATCCAGAGTTGTACAGATATCACGGATATCAAGGAAAAACCTTTGAAGAAGAGGATAATTATAGAAATAAGGAAACCAACTTAGAACATAATGGTCATCATAGCGATGAAGATGATGAACATGAAGGACATGGAGGTGAACACGATGGGCATTAAATGGGATGAGTTTTTTATTACTGGTGATCCGTTAATTCTTGGCGCCCAAATATCTATTGCTCTAACAATGATTGGTATTGTTTTTGGACTAACATACTTAAAAAAATGGAACTGGCTTTGGACAGAATGGATTACCACCGTTGATCACAAGAGAATCGGTATAATGTATATCATTTCAGCTGTTTTAATGTTTTTCCGTGGTGGTGTAGATGGTCTGCTAATGAAGGCACAAACCTCCAGACCGGAAATGGAATTTTTAAGTTCACAACATTATAATGAAATTTTTACTACACATGGCGTCATTATGATTTTATTCATGGCAATGCCATTTCTGATTGGACTAATGAACGTTGTCGTACCACTTCAAATTGGAGCAAGGGATGTTGCCTTCCCGCAGCTAAATGCGTTAAGTTTTTGGTTATTCTTTAGTGGAGCAATGTTATTTAATATTTCATTTGTCATTGGAGGATCACCAGATGCAGGCTGGACATCTTATTTCCCTCTAGCGGGGAAAGAGTTCAGTCCTAGCATTGCCAATAACTACTATGCCATTGCTCTGCAAATTGCTGGTATTGGTACATTGATGACCGGGATTAACTTTATCGTAACGATTTTAAAAATGAGAACAAAAGGCATGACGTTGATGAGAATGCCGATGTTCACTTGGACGACTTTGATTACATCCGTTATCATTATTGCAGCATTCCCTATTTTTACAGTAGCACTTGCACTAATGACTTTTGATCGCTTGTTCGGGACACACTTTTTCACCGTCTCTGGTGGTGGAATGGATATGCTTTGGGCAAACCTATTTTGGTTATGGGGACATCCTGAAGTATACATTGTTGCACTTCCTGCATTCGGAATTTTCTCAGAAGTGATTGCAACATTCTCACGAAAATCGTTATTCGGCTATAAATCGATGGTATATGCCATTGTTGGTATCGCACTTTTAAGTATGCTTGTTTGGGTTCACCACTTTTATACAATGGGTTCAGGCCCAGCGGTTAACTCGTTCTTCTCGATTACAACGATGCTTATTGCTGTTCCGACTGGTATCAAAATGTTTAACTGGTTATTCACGATGAGAAAAGGTCGAATTAAAATGACGACAGCCATGCTATGGTCATTAGCATTTGTACCATGTTTTACGATCGGTGGGGTTACTGGTGTCATGCTTGCCATGGGGGCAGCAGACTACCAATATCACAATACGCTTTTTCTTGTAGCACACTTTCACTACGTGCTTATACCAGGGGTAGTGTTTGCTGTTTTTGCTGGTCTTTATTACTGGTGGCCAAAAATGTTTGGTCATTTGTTAAATGAAAAACTTGGTAAATGGCATTTCTGGTTGTTTGTTATCGGCTTTAACGTAACATTTATGCCAATGTTTTTTCTTGGCTTAAGTGGTGCGGCAAGACGTACCTACACATTCTCAGCAGAGTCTGGATTTGCACCTTTATTCCTATTATCTGCAATGGGTTCTATTGTTTTAGCTGCAGGCTTTGCTGTGTTCTGCTATAACATTTACTGGAGTTTACGTTATGCTGATCGCAACATATCTAGTGATCCGTGGGATGCAAGAACATTAGAATGGGCAACAGCGACACCAGTACAACATTATAACTTTGCTAAACTGCCTGAAGTAAAATCATTAGATGCGTTTTGGTTTATGAAGAAAAATAACGAAGGTTTGACATTAAAAGATAGTGAAATTGAAGAGATTCATATGCCGAGTAACTCAGGTCAACCTTTTATTATGTGTGTGTTATTTGGTATCTCTGGATTTTTCCTAGTATTTGAATGGTCCATTGCAGCTGCAGTTGCTGCTTTAGGCATTTTTGCAGGATTGATTTATCGTTCCTTTGATTATAATGATGGCTATCATATACCTGTAGATGAGGTTAGAGAGACAGAATTATCTTGGAGAAACAAGAAAGGGGAGGCGCATAAACATGTCAGCTAATGTGAATACATCTTTACCATTAGAATATCAGTCAGGGCAAAGTCGGATGAATATCCTGGGCTTCTGGATATTCCTTGGCGCAGAGATAGCATTATTCGCTACACTGTTTGGTGTTTATGCGGTGCTTTCTGGTCGTTATGCGGGTGGGCCAACACATCAAGATATTATTATGATTCGAGAAGTTATGATACAAACTATTTTGCTTTTGACTAGTAGTTTTACTTGTGGACTTGCGATTTTTGAAATGCGTCGTGGCAACAAAAATGAATTGATTATGTGGTTAGTTATAACGTTACTATTAGGAGCAGGATTTTTATATATGGAGATAAATGAGTTCATTCATTATGTCCACATAGGTGCGTCAATGCAAACAAGTGCCTTTTTATCTAGTTTATTTGTTTTACTTGGAACGCATGGTGCTCACGTTACATTTGGAATCGGTTGGGCTATCCTCGTAATTATTCAATTAATAAAAAGAGGATTAACATCAGTAACTGCACGTAAAGTATTTATTATTGGACTATATTGGCATTTTCTTGATGTGGTTTGGATCTTTATCTTCACTTTCGTGTATTTGAAAGGGTTGGTGTTATAAATGGAAAAGAGTGCAAAAGGATTTCCGACTAGTCATGTAATAGGATTTCTATTTTCATTGATATTAACTTTTGTAGCTGCTGGTGTAGCATTAAAAACTTCTTTATCATTTACAGTCATTATGTGGATTATTGGTTCATTAGCAGTTATTCAGGCAGGACTTCAGTTGTTTATGTTTATGCATATGACTGAAGGAGAAGATGGAAAGACAAATATTATTAATATTGCTTATGCTGTGTTCGTAGCAGTTGTAATTGTTTTAGGAACCATTTGGGTGTTGACTTCAGGGCACGCAGCACACTAAAAAGGGAAAGAGGCTATCCCATAAGGGTTTGACTTCCTCGTTATACTACAACAATTAGTGTATATAATTAAAATATCACTAGATGTTGTAGTTGAGGGGTCTATACCCTTTGCTTTTGGGACAGCCTCTTTTTTTATGGTTGGTAGGAATGTATACTATCTTTTGTTGTTTGACGATTTGTTTTTTCGGTTAAGCTTTGCATTAGACTCATAAATAAACTACAACCAAAAATCATAATGGATGCTGCAAATGTACCGATACCAGCCGAAAGTAGTAAGTTAGGATTGATACCGTTTGCAAAAAAGCTAGATAAAAATAATAAAAGACCAGTTAGTATTCCGATACTTGTTATTCTTTTAATATGTAACATAAATTTTACTTCTCTACTCAATTTATCCATCCCCTTTAATTAGATTTTTACACTTGTTCACAAATTTGTCAATTGTTTTTGTGACAAATTTGTGTATAAAAATCAAAGTCGGGTAGCTATAAATATGTAGAATAAAAAGAATTAGTAATTAGTAGGAGGATAAGACATGACATATTTGTTGCTTATAATTGGATTTGTATTATTAATAAAAGGGGCTGATTATTTTGTAGAAGGCTCCTCAAAAATAGCTGGTTTGCTACGTGTACCCCCTTTATTAATAGGGTTAACGATTGTAGCATTTGGCACCAGTTCTCCCGAAGCAACTGTAAGTATATTGGCAGCTGTTGAAGGTACAGCAGACCTTGCTTTAGGAAATGTTGTCGGCAGTAACATTTTTAACATTTCTTTAGTTGTTGGGATTACCGCTATGATCAATCCTTTAAAAGTAGAAAATAATACGATAAGAAAAGAAATTCCTTTTACATTATTATCCAGTGTTGCATTATTAATTCTTATTAGTGATGTATATTTACAATTTGTAAATGAAAATTTAATTTCTCGGAGCGATGGATTTATTTTTCTCCTTTTTCTTGCAGTATTTATCTTTTATATCTTTGAAGTAGCTAGGAATAGTCGAGAGGTAGAAGTTGCTGAGGAAGTAAAACTCGAAAGTGTAGGGTGGCTTAAAAATATACTCTATACAATTGGTGGTCTGCTAGCGATTATATTTGGTGGTGATCTAGTTGTAAATAGCAGTACGACTATCGCTTATAAAGTAGGAATGAGTGAAACATTAGTTGGATTGACTATTGTAGCAGTCGGTACTTCGCTGCCGGAACTCATTACATCTATTACTGCTGCCATAAAGAAACATACAGACATTGCAATAGGAAATATAGTTGGTAGCAATATATTTAATATTTTGTTTGTGCTAGGTACCTCATCAGTAATATCTCCGTTACCAGTAAATGGTAAAATATTTGTTGATATTTATTTAATGGTCCTGTTAACAGTTGTTTTATTCATTTTCTCTAGATCAAAAACAAGAATTACAAGACTTGAGGGATGTGTACTTGCCGTCGTTTATGTAGGATATTTAGTTTACATTTTTATGAGAAATTAATGAAAAAAAGCGCGTATGAAACAGAACATAACACGCTTTTTTAATTGGAAATTGTAAAATGGCTGGCTTAGGATAAATGGTGTAGGTTAGCGACGCCAGCTCCAGCTCCTAGCGACTAGTGATATTATTTTATGTCTCCATCTAGCCACTCCTTCATTCAATTCTTTATCTTTAATATGGATTACCTTTGCCTGAATTAAACTAACTTCATTGGAATTTAATTGAACGTATCTTTTCAACTCAAAGGTAATAATAAAAGAGAAAGGGTTGATAATGAATGGGTGCTATTCAGAGAAATGAATACCGATTTGAACCAGAATATAGTGTTACGTATCAAAAAGGAGCAATCCATGTTTATAAAGGAAGTGAGTTTTTAGAAGAGGTCACATTTTCCTTTGACGGTAAGTATTCGGAATTAGAAAAAATTGAAAATATTGTCGATAAATATTGTCAAAAGCACAATATTCAATAAGAGGAAGCCTACAATTTTTTACCGTGACTGATTGTAGAAATTTTTCACAAACTATATGTACAACTAAGAAAAGGAGTGTCATCATGCGTAAAAGAAGAGGACAGAAACATGCAGCACTAACTAATAATAAGACGCCAAAAGAAAGTCTGCCTGAAGGTGGAGAATTGTTTAATCGGAGTGATCATAACCGACCGAAACAAGAGCCCGGCTCAAAAGAATAAATGAAAGGAGTTCAAGTGAATGATACAAAAGAAAAAGATTAAAGATCATATGATTAATAGCCTTGGAGACGTTGATATTCGTGAACTTGAACACCAAATAACATATCCAGGACAACAAGAATTTAACCTTCGAAATGTTAGCTTTACTCCTGGTGAGAATGAATATTTAAATGGAAATGGAGAAGAAAAATTCGATGGGTAAAAACAAGAGTAATACGCAGAAAGCAAAAAAAGATTTTGATTATAAAAGGGATGATCATGGATTTTCTGAGGAGTTATCTGATGGGGGAGAGCGAGATAAAATAATAAAACAGCAATCATCAAAAAGCTGTGGAGGACTATAAAACAGATGGAGCTAGCTCCATCTGTTTTCTAATAAAATGGACATAGGAAATTATGTAGAATTAAGACGTTTCTTGCGGTTGCCCGGGAAATATAAAAAGGAGTTTGGTTTTGAGGTTAAAAAATTGAAACAATCACGTATAGTTGATACTATAAATTTACATATTGGTAAGGAATAGTATGAATAGGAGTGGATAGGAAATGGACTTTAATTTATTTATGGGTGATGTAGTAAATGCCGCACGGAAGGATATAACAGAGTCAGGCTATGAAGAATTAAAAACACCGGAAGAAGTAGATGAAGCATTAGCTCGTGAAGGAACGACGTTAGTTATGATAAATTCCACATGTGGATGTGCAGGAGGTGTGGCTCGTCCAGCAGCAGCGAGTGCCATTCACTATGATAAGCGGCCAGATCACTTGGTTACTGTTTTTGCTGGGCAAGATCGAGAAGCAACAGAAAGAGCAAGAGAATATTTTGAAGGATTTCCCCCTTCATCTCCTTCGTTTGCTTTATTAAAAGACGGGAAAATAGTAACGATGGTGGAAAGACATGATATTGAAGGATTTGGACCTGTCGATGTTGTGAATCGTTTACAAAACATATTCGACCAATATTGCGAAGAGATATAATATACATTCAATCAAAAAATCCCTTGTCTTAATTATGAGTGGCAGGGGATTTTTTCAACTTGAGATGCATTAGAAAAACTTCGTCACTAGTTAAGGAAGTTTTTCTTGAACTACAAACGTGATAAGGAGCTACCTTAACGTGAAAATAGGATACCGGACAATCAAAACAGCTATCGGAACACCTGTTGCTATTTGGATTGCACAATTAATACAATTAGATAATTTTGTTTCAGCAGGAATTATAACATTACTTTGTATCCAGCCTACTAGAAAAAGGTCCTTTTTAAGCTCTTGGCATCGATTTGGAGCTTGTTTATTAGCCATTTTGTTTTCAGTAATTATATTTGAATCAATAGGTTTTCATCCAATAGCCATCGGGATTTTACTTATTTTATTTATTCCTAGTACAGTAAAGCTTCGTCTATCACCTGGGATTGTAACTAGCTCAGTTATATTATTGCACTTATATAGTGCAGGTAACATTACGTTATCCTTAGTCATTAACGAAGTAATTCTTATTAGTATAGGAATTGGTATTGCTTTACTTTTAAATTTATATATGCCTAGCTTGGATAAAAATTTAATAGAGATGCAAAAAAAAGTCGAAAGGAATTTCAGTATTATATTAAAAGAAATTTCAATATATTTGAAAGAGGGGAGGCAGACGTGGACGGGAAAAGAAATTATTGAAACAGATCAACTGTTAAACAAAGCTGAACGGGTTGTTTTACGAGATCAAGAAAATCATGTGTTAAGGGATAGACATTCTTTTTATGACTATTTTATGATGCGAAAAAAACAATTTGAAATTGTAAGAAGAATGCTGCCATTAGTTAGTCAAATGGACGAGCTTTATGAGCAGTCATTCCGTATGGCGGATTTCTTTGATGAGCTTGCTGATTCGGTAAATCCCGGAAATACTGCAATTATTCATTTGCAAACAATTCGTGAGTTGAAGCAACAGTTCAGTAATGATGAGCTACCAAAAACTAGAAAGGAATTTGAAACAAGAGCAAATTTATTTCGTTTGTTACATGAGATTGAACAATACTTGTTGATAAAGAAAAAAATGATCCAATAATTCAGTTTTTAACCTCGATACAAGCCCTGATGAACTGGATTTGACATAAGGGAAGACAGATGGAAGAATTTACGGCTTCAATGTACCGCTATAAAAAAACAGACTGCTTGTAGTACTAAGCAGTCTGCTTTTTAATATGTTTTAAATAAACATTGCTAATCCGTAAGTGAAAGTAGATAAAATCATTAAGATTACCATTATATAAATAATTATTTTCATACGTCGTTCTCTTTTTGAAGGTTTTCTTTCAAAGGGTTGATTATTTTTAGCCGCCATTTTATACTCCTCCTTCACTTCCCTCGTTATATTGTATTTTACCTTGAATATGCTTGAAGGACAACCCTAGAAATGTCTAATTTAACGAGTTGTATATGAGAATATAAACAGTAAATAACGCAGAGGCTTTATAATAATTGACAATCGATTAACCATTCGCTAACGTACTAAATAACCGTTACTCAAGGAGGTAAAAAAGTTGGTAAATGAAGACCGGTTAGTTAAAGAATTTTTAGAACTAGTGCAAATAGATTCTGAAACAAAATTTGAAAATGAAATAGCAAAAGTATTAAAAGGAAAATTTGAAAACTTAGGGATAGAAGTAGTAGAAGATGATAGTAAGGAGAAGACTGGACATGGTTCAGGAAATTTAATTTGTACATTCAAGGGAAATAAACAAAATGCAGACCCTATTTATTTTACTTCCCATATGGACACTGTTGTACCGGGTCAAAATGTGAAGCCATCAATCAAAGACGGTTATATTGTATCAGATGGGAGCACAATACTAGGTGCAGATGATAAAGCAGGTTTAGCTGCAATGTTTGAAGCAGTACGAGTAATCAAAGAAAATGATATGGAACATGGGGATATACAATTTGTTATTACTGCTGGTGAAGAGTCAGGACTTGTAGGCGCTAAGGCGTTAGATATGGAGTTAATTAAAGCGAAGTTCGGTTATGCGATAGATAGTGATGGACAAGTTGGTGATATTATTGTTGCCGCACCTACACAAGCTAAATTACATGCAATTGTAAAAGGAAAGACAGCCCATGCAGGTGTAGCTCCAGAGAAGGGAGTATCAGCTATAACAATTGCTGCAAAGTCCATAGCTAAAATGCCATTGGGGAGAATAGATGAAGAAACTACAGCTAATATCGGTCGATTTGAAGGTGGTACACAAACAAATGTCGTTTGTGACTCTGTGGAAATCTTGGCTGAGGCAAGATCACTTGAACCAGAAAAAATGGAAAAACAAGTAATGAAAATGAAAAAAGCATTTGAAGAAGTAGCTGACCAAATGGGTGGAAGTGTAGAAATTGAAATTAAAGTCATGTATCCAGGTTACAAACAACAAGCAGATGATTATTTGGTGCAGGTTGCTCAACGTGCTGCCCAATCGATTGGAAGAACAAGCAAGCTACGTAAAAGTGGTGGAGGTAGTGACGCCAATGTAATTTCAGGACACGGCATTCCAACCGTAAATTTAGCAGTAGGGTACGAGGATATACATACGAAGAATGAGCGTATGCCGATAAATGAATTAATTAAAATGACAGAGTTGATTACAGCAATTGTTCGAGAGGTTGCCAATTAGATGTTAAAGTAATTTAATATTTCCGTCCATGGATTCATCCTTTTTCGTTCTTCATGACAGCTGTTAGATTGTGGTATAATGGTATTGGAACAAATGTTCTGAAAAGGGAGATAATGATGTCAAAGTGGTATCCAAAGAAAGGTCGTGTCATATTTCACGTTGATATGAATAGCTTCTATGCATCGGTGGAAATGGCCTATAATCCAGAACTAAAAGGAAAGCCCTTAGCGATTGCTGGTAATCCTGAAGAAAGAAGAGGGATTGTTGTCACAAGCAGTTATGAAGCAAGAGCTAAAGGTGTAAAAACTACGATGCCTTTGTGGGAAGCAAGACGGTTATGCCCTGATTTAATTGTGATGCGTCCAAACTTTAATCGTTATCGGAAAGCCTCAAAAGAAATGTTTAAAATTCTATCAGAAGTAACACCATATATTCAGCCTGTTTCTATTGATGAAGGATACATGGATATCACAGAATGTCAACAACAAGGGACACCACCAGAAATTGCTGAAAAAATACAGCAAAGAATATTGAATGAATTAGATTTGCCTTGCAGCATCGGAATAGCACCAAACAAATTTTTAGCCAAAATGGCCTCAGATATGAAAAAACCTTTAGGTATTACCATATTAAGAAAGCGTGATTTACCACAAAAGTTGTGGCCTTTGACTGTTGAATCAATGTATGGAGTTGGATCTAAAACGGCAACTAAATTAAATCAGGTCAATATTCAAACAATTGAAGATTTGGTAAGAGCCGATTTGTATACATTAAAAAGACTATTAGGTATTAATGGAGAACGATTGCAAAATCGTGCTAAAGGAATAGATCCTAGCCCGGTAGATCCGGATGCCATTTACGAATTTAAAAGTATAGGTAGTTCGGAAACTTTACCTCATGACACAACCAATGAGAGTGAAATAAAAAGACTATTGAGACAACTGGCGAGAAATGTGGCAAGACGAGTAAAACGAAAACAGGCAGTTGGTCAAACGGTTCAACTGACTATACGTTATTATAATCGTAAAACAATCACGAGAAGTTTAAAGTTGTCAGAATATATAGAGACTGAAGATGATATTTTTGCTATCAGTGTTGACTTATTTGAACAAAATTGGAACGGAGAACCAATTCGTTTATTAGGGACTACTTTACAGGATGTTATGGAGAAAAAAGATGTTGCACAACAATTAGATTTGTTTACGTATGAAAATGAAGCAAATAAGGAAAAGTTGTATATGGCAATCGATCAACTAACAGAGAAGTATGGAAAAAATCCTTTTACTAACATATCAAGCAGTGAAGAAAATGACCAGCCAAGAACAAGCTTTCAAAAGGACTTTTTAGATGATTACTTTAGATAAATGGATAAATGTTTCCTGCGGGAAAAGGAATAGCTTATTATATTTAGAAAAAGGATGTCCGACAAGTTCGGAACATCCTTCTTATGATTTTGAAGGTATTTCTTTTTCATAAAAGTCAAATGCAATATCGGTGTTAATAAATAACTGACGAGCTTCAGCAAGTAAATGTTCGTCTTGTTGATAACGGGATGAAATATGTGTTAAAATCAATTGCTTTACATCACTATGTTTTGCTAATGTTGCAGCTTGTTTGGTGGTTGAATGATAGTATTGATCTGCTAGTTGTTCTTCTTCACTGCCAAAAGTGGCTTCATGAACTAATACATCAGATTCCTTTATAAAGGAAGATAGCGTTGGTAAATATCTTGTGTCACCAAGAATAGTAATGACACGACCAGGTTTATTTGGTCCGATAAAATCTACGCTGTTTATCGTACGTCCATCTGGCAGTGTAACGGAATCGGTATCTTTTATTTGTTGATAAATTGGACCAGGTTGAATACCAGCTGCAGCTAGCTTTTCAGGCTGTAATTGTCCAGGTTTATCTTTCTCAATGACACGATAGCCAAAGCAAGTTACCCCATGTTCTAGTTTTGTAGCTAATACTCGAAATGATTCATCTTCAAAAATAACACCATCGTTCACTTCTTTATAAAATAATTCGTAAGTCAAGCTAGTTCCACTTACACGTAAACTTGCCTCTACATATTCTTTAATACCAGGAGGACCAAAAATAGTTAATGGGCTTTCACCGCTTTGGAAAGAACGACTGCTTAAAAGACCTGGCAGACCATATATGTGATCTCCATGTAAGTGTGTAATGAATATTTTATCTATTTTTCTAGGGCGTATATTCGTTCTTAAAATTTGGTGTTGGGTTGCTTCTCCACAATCAAATAACCAAACACTTCCTTTTTCCTGAAGTAACTCTAAAGCAATAGCAGAAACATTTCTTTCTTTTGATGGTACCCCTGATCCTGTTCCTAGAAATATTAACTTCATATAAATACCTCCTAACCGTTTTTCCATCCACGAATATACTGTTTAGGAGCATCTAATGAATAACCTAGCTCATCTGCCGCTGCTTTAGACCAGTATGGGTTACGTAAAAGTGCTCGTGCAACGAAAATTAAATCAGCACGGTTATTTTGTATTATTTCTTCTGCTTGAATACCTGATGTAATCAGTCCAACTGCACCGGTCGCAATAGTTACCTTTTGTTTAATTTTCTCAGCTGCAGGAACTTGGTAGCCTGGGTATGCTGATATGGTAGCTGGAACGACACCACCTGAACTACAATCAATTAAGTCGATTCCTTGTTCTTTCATTCGTTTTGCAAAATAAGTAATGTCATCTAATGAATTTCCTTCTGCGTTGTATTCATTTGTTGAAATTCGTACGAAAATTGGTCCGTCCCATTCTTCTTTTACACGATCGATAATTTCAGATAATAAACGATAGCGATTTTCCTTTGATCCTCCATATTGATCGTTTCTATGGTTGGTAAGAGGTGATAAAAACTGGTTTATTAAATATCCATGAGCACCATGTATTTCAATGATGTCAAAGCCAGCCTCTTTAGCTCTTTGCGCTCCTCTTTTAAAAGAGATGATTGTTTCTTCTATATCTTCCACAGTCATTTCTTTCGGAGTTTGGTAATTTTCATTAAACCGGATAGAACTTGGAGCATGTATCGTCTCTAGTTCTGCTTTTCTTCCAGCATGTGCAAGTTGAATACTGCTCTTTGCGCCGTGGGCATGCACACGATCCGAGATTTGTTTAAGACCTTGAATGTGATCATCGCTCCAAATGCCGAGATCTCTTGTCGATATTCTACCTTCAGGTTGTACTGCTGTTGCCTCAACCATCACTAATCCAACTTGACCAGCTGCTCTAGATTCATAATGAGTGATGTGGAAGGGCTGAACAGTGCCATTCTCTGACTCGCAGGAGTACATACACATTGGTGACATAACAATTCGATTTTTTAATGTAACTTGTTTAAAAGTAATTGGACTAAAAAGTTTGTACATCAATACAATCCCCCTACGGTTATAATCGTTGAACCGATTCCTGTATTTGCTTTGCTATATTAGGAACGTCTGTAAAAATACCATCACACTTTAAATGAAAACATCTTTTTATTTGAAGAGGTCTATTTACTGTAAAAACTGCAACATATAGGTTATGATTGTGGGCATGTTCAATTAATGAACGACTCAATAATCGATATTTTATATGTAATCCATTAGCTCCCTGATCTTTTGCATAGTCTATTAAATCTTTCATTTTTTGTGAGGTTAAAAAACCTGTTGTAATTGATTCCTCCAGATGACTAAAATGCTTAATACTCTTTGAATTAAAGCTAGAAATGACGGTTCGATCTGTGAGATTATGAGTTTTTAAATGATCGTATATAATGGTTTCAATATCCTTATAATCAATGATATTGTTTTTAATTTCTAAATTTATTTTCAGATTTTTGCCTTTGACCCAACGCAAAAACTCCTCAAGAGATGGGATGGTAGTTCCGGAAAATTTTTCTGAAAACCAAGATCCAGCATCTAAGTTTTTGATTTCTTCAAATGTGTAATCTTGAACAAACCCTGTACCATCGGTTGTACGCCTAACGTTTTCATCATGAATTAAAACGGGAATTTGATCTTTTGTTAGTTGAACATCCGTTTCAATACCGTCTGCTCCCATCTCTAAGGCCAATTCAAACGCAGGCATCGTATTTTCTGGAGCTAGTTTACTAGCACCACGATGAGCAAAAACAATTGTTTTCAAAAAACATCACCTCTTTACATCGGTATTCTAGTTGATTGTGGTACAATTCTACAAAAAAGTCAATTTGAAAGGAAGTGTTCGTTTGATGAAATGGCAATCGAAACAAGAATTAAAAGAGCTGCTATGTTCCCTTGTGAATTTTCCTAGTATTACAGGTAGCGAGTCTGAAGTAACGATATCAGAGTATTTATATTCGTTATTAACAGATTTAGAATATTTTAAAATACATCCTGACAATGTAAACCTTCATGCATTAGATGATGGAAGAAAGTTATTGACGGCATTAGTAAAGCAAGAAGCTGTCAGTGAAACAGTAATTCTATTAAGTCATTTTGATGTCGTATCGACTGATGATTATGGTAGCTTAAAAAATTATGCATTTGACCCAGAATTATTAACGGAGACACTTCTAAAGCAAATAGAAATACTACCTTCACACGTTCAAAGGGACTTACAAAATGGAGAATGGTTGTTTGGTCGAGGTACGATGGATATGAAAGCAGGTATTGCTGTCCATTTATCCATGATAGAAAAAGCTATTAAAGGTGAATTTAAAGGGAACATTTTAATGGTATCCGTTCCCGACGAAGAAGTGGAGTCATTGGGCATGCTTACAGCTCTCCCTATAGTCGAAAGGCTTCAATCGGAAAGAGAACTTAATTATATTGGATGTATAAACGGTGAACCTACGTTTAGTAAATATCCTGGTGATGATCAATATTATTTATATACTGGTTCTATAGGGAAGGTATTACCTGGGTTTTTTTGTTATGGGAAAGAAACTCATGTTGGTGAGCCATTCGCTGGATTAAATGCGAATCTCATGGTTAGTTATTTGGCACAGGAAATTGAATTAAACGAAGCATTTATTGAAAAGGTTGGAGATGAGGTGACACCACCTCCAGTTAGTTTGATGCAAAGGGATTTAAAATCATCCTATTCCGTACAAACACCTACAACCGCTGTTTCGATGTACAATGTACTTTATTTAAAGCAGTCAATCGAAGAAATACATCAAAAATTACGTATT
The DNA here is from genome assembly GCF_016908325.1 of Aquibacillus albus. GTDB lineage: Bacteria > Bacillota > Bacilli > Bacillales > Amphibacillaceae > Aquibacillus_A > Aquibacillus_A albus. The sequence goes on from NZ_JAFBDR010000001.1 coordinate 213,399, forward strand.
GCAGCCAATAAAGCTAGCGATTTGATTAGAGATCACTTTCAGGAAAAAGCGAAGCGTTTTTCTACATACAATCCTGCTTTTGCTAATAGAAATATGGATGTCCATGTATTTACTTATGAAGAGCTATATACCATTGCAGTAAATCGATTTGGAGAAGAAACAATGAGGCAAAGACAAGATGATTTATATGATGAAAGCGATACTAACTTTCCATTGTTGCAACTAGAGGATCTGGCATCATTATGTAAGGATTTAGCTCCAATGATTGTGTTATTTTACAGTTTTCCCTTTTACCCTTCTGTTTCTTCCCATGCAGATTGTAAAATAAAGGATATAGTAAGTAAGGTTCAAACATATGCAAAGGACAAATTTAAGATTTCGATTGAGGAAGTTGAATATTTTCCGGGAATGTCTGACCTAAGTTATATTGGTCCAATTAGTTCAGGTAGCGATCTGAGTATTTTCAACAAAAACGTACCGACAGATGGTTTGTTTGAGCGAAACACGGATGATATCAATTCTGTTCGTGTTCCAATTATTAATATAGGTCCACTTGGCAGGGACCCACACCAATGGACCGAGCGATTAGAATTGACTTTTAGCTTTGAACGCTTACCTGAAATATTAACCTATACGATCCATTGTATGTTTGATTAATAATCTTTAAGAGGATATTCAAAAAGTAACTTTAATCACTTTAATACGAACGTAACAATTAATGATGTAGTGTTTTATGTGTACAGAATGAAGTGATTGAGCTATTATGGAAATGGTTAAGTCAGATAGCTAGGAATAGGTGAGTATGATGGCAAATATACATTCGAAAAATATAATTATAACTGGTGCTTCTTATGGTATAGGAGAATCCTTGGCAAGGATTATTGCACAAAAAGGTGGAAATCCAATCTTAATAGCTAGAACGGAAGATAAGTTGCAAAAGCTGCAGCAACAGGTAATAAAAGAATTCAACGTTCGCTGTTCGTATTACGTCGTTGATCTAACAGATATAGAGTCTTGGCAAGCATGTTTGGATCGGATTATTGCGGAATATAGTCAAATTGATGCAATTATCAACAATGCAGGTTATGGTATTTTTAAAACGGTTGAACAGACGGAATGGGAAGAAGTTGAACGAATGTTTCAACTGAATGTCTTCGCTTTAATAAAGGGGACGCATCATCTGCTTCCTCATTTTATTCAAAATAGACACGGACATGTGATTAATATTGCCTCACAAGCGGGGAAGATAGCCACACCAAAATCTGCTGTGTATGGAGCTACTAAACATGCAGTAATAGGATTCACGAATGCATTGCGGTTAGAAGTTGAAAACCAAGGAGTACTGGTGACTAGTGTGAATTTGGGTCCGATTCGAACAAACTTTTATAAAGTTGCAGATCCATCAGGTAAATACCAACAATCTATTCGGAAAATCATGCTTAACCCAGAATATGTAGCGAATAAAATCGTTGCCATTTTATTTGAACGAAAAAGAGAGGTTAATATGCCTCAATGGATGAATTTTGGAAGTAAATGCTATCAGATTTTCCCTAATATGCTGGAAAGATTGTTAAAGAATAAATTCTACAAAAAATAATCAATCAAACGAATGGTAATTTATATCTTCATTCTTTATGCTAGTACTGGAGGTGAAAATTAATGGAATTATCAATTACGGCACAAGCAAAAGAAATTATAAACCAGTGGAAGGAACCGCATCACCATTACCTTTTACTCCATTATGATACAGATGATTGTGGGTGTGGAGTTAGTGGCTTGCCTACTATAAGACTTGTTGAAAAAATAGATAATACTTATTATTCAGTTGAAAATGATGATTTTAATGTAATGATTCACCATCAACAATCCATATTCTTTGCTGATAAAATTAAATTGCATTATAAAGGGAATGGTTTTCGATTATCAAGTCCTGAGGGAATATTAAATCCGATCATTTCAGCACATGATTTAGTTAAAGGTGATGTTTCATGAGCAGAAGAAAAAAAGAGAAAGATGAATTCGGTCATTCGTTAAAAGAAAGACTTTCTGGAGATATACTTTCCCAATTATCCTCAAAAAAAGGTAGCTTAAAACGGGAAGAAGAGCAGAAAAAAGACAGAAAACGTAAAGAAAAAATAGAAGCTCGCAAAAGAAAAGAAGCAAATAAGAGCTTTGAACAATTGCTTGAGGAAAGTGAGCTTGACTGGAAAAAATTCAAATAAGGCAAGTGACATGACGGATTGTCACTTGCCTTTATTGATAATGGTATGTCCATCTATCATCGGTGTTTGTCGTATTTAATTAGTTTTGTCAGCTGTTGTAATTCAAGATATTGCTCCTTAGACAATGGTTCTGAATTCATAAAAGATAAATTATTTTCTAATTGTGAAAGTGAGCTTGCACCAAATACTGCACTAGCGACTGCTGGATGATACAAGACATAGTTTAGTGCTAATGAAGTGATTGAATTCTGACTAGATGATGACAAGTTCTTCAATTTATCTGTAATAGAAAGTAACGCTTCGTACGAATAATCTAAATAGCCTTTTTCACCTTTCTCCTTAACTTTTTGTTCACCTTCATCACTTAGCATTCCTTTCCCGACTGGCCCTCTTGCAACGACACTAATATTATTTTTATGTAATAAATCCAATATTTCCTCTTCAGGTCGACGATCTAACAGACTATATTGCATCATTACACTAACAATATTAGATCTTTTAACATATTCACGTATTACGTTTGGACGAATAGAAGAAATGCCGTAGTATCGAATAACACCTTCAGCAACTAAATCTTCAAAGGCCTCTATTGTTTCGTCAATTGGATCTTCTATGGTTCCGCCATGCAATTGATATAAATCAATATAATCTGTTTTTAATCTTCTTAAACTTTCTTTTACTTGTTCCTTAATATATGCTTTGGAAGGGTCCCAGAACCATGTTCCATCCGGTTTCAAATGGTTTCCTACTTTTGTTGCAAGTACAATCTGATCACGTTTACCTTGTATCGCTTTACCAACTATTTCTTCATTAACTCCTTGATCATATAGATCCGCAGTATCTAAATAATTAATTCCTGCTTCTAAAGCACGATCAACAATATTAGTAGCTTTTTGTTGGTTTGTACCTAAAGACATACAACCCAAAGCTAATTCTGATACATATAAATTTGACGTACCAAGCTGAGTTTTTTTCACAAATTTTACCCCTTTCAAGTGTACTTGCTATTTATTCTCTATTGTAAAAAATAATGCATGACAAACTCAACTAATGTGTATGCTAGTTTATGTTAAAATAATAGATGAGTAATTGATATTGTTTGAAGTGGGAGGGCTGAGCGTGGAAAAAAAGTTTGAAGAAAAAACAATTCGAACCAAACCTATTTTTGAAGGGAGAATTGTGAAACTTCAGGTTGATGAAGTGACGCTACCAAACGGTAAGACATCTAAAAGAGAGATTATCAAACATCCTGGTGCTGTTGCAGTGATAGCAGTAACGAACGATAATAGAATCGTTTTTGTTGAGCAATATAGAAAGCCGTTGGAAAAAAGTATCTTTGAAATTCCTGCTGGAAAATTAGAACATGGAGAAAATCCTGAATATACTGCTAAAAGAGAACTAGAAGAAGAAACAGGTTATACAACGGATCAATTAGAATTAGTAACCTCCTTTTATACTTCTCCGGGATTTGCAGATGAATTAATCTATATTTATTTTACAGATCGTTTAATTCCCTTGGATGAATCGAAAGCGTTGGATGAAGATGAATTTGTTGATGTTATAGAACTTACGCTTGATGAAGCAGAAGAATTAGTAGGCAGACAACAAATTCATGATGCAAAGACTGAATATGCGTTATTGTATTTAAAACTAAAAGGATTGAGTTAATTTGAGTTTAAGCTGCTATTATGCTGACTTACATATTCACATCGGTAGAAATATAAATAATCGTCCTGTAAAAATTACTGGCTCAAAATCTCTGACCTTAACAAATATTTTGAAAGAAGCAAGTAGGAATAAGGGGATTCAAATTGTAGGAATCGTTGATAGTCACGTCCCATCTGTTCAAGTAGAATTGGAGCAATTAATGGCAAAAGGATTGGCAACAGAACATGAGAATGGTGGAATTCAATTTGAAGAAGTGACATTGTTTCTAGGTTCTGAAATAGAAATATATGACAAAAACTGTCAGGGACCGATTCATGTGCTTTGTTTTTTTCCTAATCTAGCAATTATGAAGAATTTCACGAATTGGATCTCCAAGCATATAACGAACATTCACCTTAGCTCCCAGCGATATTATGGCAATGGTAAAGACTTACAATATAAAGTGAAAGAACTAGGGGGCTTGTTTATTCCTGCACATGTTTTCACACCTTTTAAAAGTTTGTACGGTAAAGGAGTAAAACAATCTTTATTAGAGGTTTTTGATCCTGATTTAATTGATGCAATTGAGCTTGGGCTAAGTGCAGATACAGCAATGGCTGATTGTATCAGTGAAATTCACCGATATACGTTCTTAACCAATTCAGATGCCCACTCTTTAGCAAAAATAGCTAGAGAGTATCAAACATTACGATTGGAGAATCCTACATTTTATGAGTTTGCATTAGCTTTGGCCCATATACAAGATAGAAAAGTGATCACTAACTATGGGATGAATCCACTATTAGGGAAATATAATCGAACAGTTTGTGCAGAATGTTTTCAGGTTGTAAAAGCAGAGTCCGGTTGTATTTGTGGCTCAACAAAAGTTGTAAAAGGCGTAAGAGATCGCATAAACGAACTAAAAGATACATCAGAGTCACCTGACTGCCGAGCTCCATATATATACCAAGTTCCATTAGAGTACATCCCTTCTTTAGGACCAAAAACATATAATAAATTATTGGCTCGGTTTGGGACAGAAATGAAAATCTTACATGAAGCGACAGAAAGTGAACTGAAGGAAGTTGTTAAGGATAACATCGCGAGTGCAATTGTTGGTATGAGAAAAGGAGTATTGCCTATAACTGCTGGCGGAGGAGGAAAATACGGTAAGGTATCCCCGATCAAATAGGCAGAAAAAATCGGAAATTATCTTGACTTACTCACTACAATCAGTTTTATGGTCAATAGAGTTAAAAGATATTTGGTGGTCTATTTTTTGTAAGCATCTCATAGATTCTAACTATAACAATAGTTTTACTAGGACGGGGGATGCTTATGTATAAAAATCGCAATTTAGCTTCTGAACATATCCGGAATCATGCACCTATTTATCTTTTTATGATAATTTTATTTTTTATCGGCATTATTTTTGGTGCTGTGATTGTAAATAGTATGAATTTTGTTCAAAAACAAGACTTGTTCTTTTATTTGGATCAATTTTTTGGTCAATTATTAGAAGGAACAACCGTTGATAAACAGGAAATGCTAAAAAGTACCTTTTTCTATCATGTTAATTATTTACTATTGTTATTTGTACTTGGACTATCAATTATTGGATTACCAATCATCTGGATTTTATTGTTCGTAAAAGGAGTAGTTGTAGGATTTTCAGTCGGATTTTTTGTTAATCAATTGGGGTGGAAAGGCTTGGTTTTTGCAACTGCATCCATAGCACCTCAAAACCTATTGGTTATACCGGTTTATTTGATTGCAGGCAGTTTAGCAATGATTTTCTCGCTTCACTTGCTTCGTAAGCTTGTTTCAAGAAAATTACAAAAGCCTATTCTTCCTCCATTTGTTAGATATTCGAGTTTATTTGTCTTGTTAATTACTATTATTGGTTTGGCTTCACTAATTGAAACATTTCTATCTAATCAAGCAATGCAAATTGTTATTCAATGGATATATGATTAAAATGGTTTTTAAATAATATTAATTATCATTTATAGTTTATAATGATTTTAATTGACACTCGTTTCATGTCTGCTTATAATGATATTGGGAATATGAGGGAGGTTTCAGACATGGAGCATCGAATTGATCGGATAAAAAAACAACTACATGCACAAAGTTACAAGCTCACTCCACAAAGGGAAGCAACTGTTCGAGTGTTACTTGAACGCGAAGAGGATCACTTAAGTGCAGAGGATGTTTACCTCCTCGTAAAAGAAAAGGCACCAGAGATTGGTTTAGCAACCGTTTATCGTACATTAGAATTATTATCAGAGTTAAAAATCGTTGACAAAATTAATTTTGGAGATGGTGTATCTCGTTATGATTTGCGAAAAGAAGGAGCTGCACATTTCCATCACCACTTAGTATGTACAGAATGTGGATCGGTAGAGGAAATTGTCGAGGATTTACTAGAGGATGTAGAGAAAATTGTCCAAGATGATTGGGGTTTTAAAGTGAAAGACCATCGTCTAACCTTTCATGGTATATGTAGACAGTGTCAAAGTGAAGCAGTAATATCATCATCGTAATTGCAAAGCCTTTTCAGGGAAGAAAGGCTTTTTTCCTTTTTAATAGATGAAATCTCAGTTGTGAAGGATTAACGTAAAGTGATATAATAATTTTCCTTTCAACTATGCTGAAAACATACTAAATATCAACGCAATCCTTTAACAAATCCTTATGAAAAAGAAAAATAACGAACGTATAATTCATAGACTTTTTGGCATATCTTTGTAATAAGAAAAAATTTTAGGGAGATATGCTACATGAAGTCAATATTGGGATTGGTCAAGGATACACTTAAAATTTTTATCATTTTTACTGCTTGTACTCTACTATTTTATTTTGGTCTTCGTGCAATGCATGCTGAGTATGAAGAATATCACCGTTATGATCCACCAGAAGGGAAGGCTGTGAAAGTTTTCAACGGGGAAGAGCAAGATTGGATTGACCGACTATCCATATTTTTTCGTTTAGGGGAGTAAAAATAATGAAAGACGCTTTAAGTGATTTTTTACACTATTTAAGGGTAGAAAGAGGGTTATCTGACAATACACTTAAATCTTATCATAGAGATTTAAAATCTTATTTGGAGTTTCTTCAAAAAAACAATATTAAAAGTTGGAATACTGTATTTCGTAGTCACCTATTGCAATATTTATATGAATTAAACGATAAGGGGAAGTCTTCAGCTACGATTGCAAGAACCTTATCCTCCTTACGCTTATTTCATCAATTTTTGGTAAGAGAATACCATGATGTTTCGGAAGACCCCAGCCTACATATTGAAACCCCAAAGAAGGAAAAAAGGCTCCCGAAGGTTTTATCAGCAAACGAAGTAGACAAACTCTTAAGCATAGAGGGGAATGACCCTTTATCACTAAGGAATAAAGCAATGCTGGAAATCCTTTATGCTACAGGATTACGAGTATCTGAGTTAGTATCATTAAAACTGAATGATTTACATTTAACAATGGGTTTTATTCGTTGTTTTGGAAAGGGGTCAAAGGAAAGGATTGTACCGTTAGGCGACTTAGCTAAAGAATCGGTAGAATCCTATTTATCGTTGAGCAGGAGTTCTTTATTGAAAAATAATGGTACAGATTATTTATTTTTAAATCACCATGGTAAAGCGTTGTCAAGGCAGGGGTTTTGGAAAATATTAAAATCAATTGCTCGTGACGCTGGCATAACTAAACCAATAACACCACATACATTAAGGCATTCGTTTGCTACTCACTTGCTAGAAAATGGAGCAGATTTAAGGTCTGTACAAGAAATGCTCGGACATGCAGATATTTCAACAACACAGATTTATACCCATGTAACAAAATCAAGAATAAAAGATATTTATCAATCCTATCATCCGAGAGCTTGACCCTTTTATACCTATTTACTATTTTTATTGTAGCATAAATCATGACAATGTTAGGCAAAGTATGAATAGGAGGTTGATGTAAGATGAAACCATTTAAACGAGTATTTTTAATTGTACTCGATTCAGTAGGTATCGGGGAAGCCCCGGATGCAGATAAATTTAATGATAAAGGTGCAGATACACTTGGACATATTGCAGAGCATATGGGTGGATTAAATTTGCCTAACTTAGGAAAACTTGGGATTAGTAATATAAAGCCAATAAAAGGAATTGAAAAGGCAATACAACCAATGGCGCATTTTACCAAAATGCAAGAAGCATCAAATGGGAAAGATACGATGACAGGTCACTGGGAAATAATGGGATTACATATTGAAAAGCCGTTTCGCACATTTGAAACATTTCCAGATGAACTAATAAACGAATTAGAATCAAGAACAGGTAGGAAAGTTATAGGAAATAAGCCAGCATCGGGAACTGAAATTATAAAAGAGCTCGGTGAGGAACATATGAATACTGGTGCAATAATCGTTTATACCTCTGCTGATTCCGTATTACAGATAGCTGCACATGAGGATGTTGTACCGATTGAAGAACAATATCAGATTTGTGAGATTGCTCGAGAGCTTACTTTAGATGAGAAATATATGATTGGCCGTGTTATAGCACGCCCGTTTATTGGAGAGCCAGGCTCATTTGAGAGAACCTCAAACCGCCATGATTATGCATTAAAACCATTTGGACGAACAGTTATGAATGAATTAAAGGATGAGAACATTGATGTCATCGCCTTAGGTAAAATATCTGATATTTATGATGGGGAAGGGGTAACAGAGTCGATTCGTACAGAAAACAATGAGGATGGAATGGAGAAGTTTATCCAATCAATGGATAAAGAATTCTATGGTTTAAATTTCCTGAATTTAGTAGATTTTGATGCGAAATATGGTCACCGGAGAGATCCTCTAGGCTATGGAGAAGCATTAGAGACCTTTGATCAAAGACTTCCTGAGGTTTTAGATCTGCTAGAAGATGAGGATCTTCTGATTATGACAGCAGATCATGGAAATGACCCAATTCATCATGGTACTGACCACACAAGAGAATATGTACCTTTACTTGTCTATCACAAAGGAATTAAGCAGGGAAAAGAATTACCTATAAGAAGAACATTTGCAGATATAGGTGCTACAATTGCAGACAATTTTAAAGTGAAAATGCCAGATTACGGAACAAGTTTTTTAACAGAAATTAAATAGGGGGATTCATATGAACTCAAATCACATTTTGGAGGCTGCAGCTTTTGTAGAAAAAAGTATTAGCTATCAACCAAGTTTGGGATTAATTCTCGGATCAGGTTTAGGAGTATTGGCAGAACAGATTGAAAATCCGGTCAAAATACCCTATAAGGATATTCCGTATTTTCCTGAGTCAACGGTACAGGGACATGAAGGACAGTTAGTAATTGGGGAATTAGAAGGACAACAAGTAATTACCATGCAAGGTCGATTTCATTTTTATGAAGGGTACAGCATGGAACAAGTGACTTTCCCAGTCCGAGTGATGAAACAATTAGGTGTTGAAAAGCTTATTGTCACCAATGCTGCAGGAGGTATAAATGAATCCTTTGAACCAGGAGACCTTATGATTATTAGAGATCATATTAATAATATGGGAACAAACCCGCTAATCGGCCGGAATGATGAAGACCTTGGCCCTAGATTTCCTGATATGTCGGAAGCCTATGATAGACAATTGATTGAACACGCAAAGGATTGTGCTCAAGTATTAAACTTACCAGTTCAAGAAGGTGTATATGTCGGTAATACTGGTCCTTCTTATGAAACAGGAGCTGAAATAAAAATGCTACGAACCCTTGGCGGTGATGTTGTAGGGATGTCTACTGTACCTGAAGTAATTGTTGCTAATCATACCGGATTAAGCGTACTAGGGATTACTTGTATTTCTAACATGGCTGCAGGTATTTTAGATCAACCTCTTTCTCATGATGAAGTGATTGAGACAACAACAAAGGTACGAGAAAATTTTCTTTCTTTTGTAAAACAAATAATTAGAACGTTACCTAATTTTAAGGTAAAAAGGTGATTTACATATGAGAATGGTTGATATAATAACGAAAAAAAGAAATAATGAAGAGTTGTCAGAACAGGAAATTCAATATTTTGTAGAAGGTTATACGAAAGAAACCATTCCTGATTATCAAGTATCTGCACTCCTGATGGCGATTTATTTTAATGGGATGACAGAGCTTGAAACAGCGAATTTAACTCGAGCCATGGTTGAATCTGGAGAAACAATAGATCTTAGTAAAATTCAAGGCCACAAAGTAGATAAGCATTCTACAGGTGGTGTTGGTGATAAGACAACGTTTGTTGTTGGGCCACTAGTTGCATCAGTCGGTGTACCTGTTGCAAAAATGTCCGGAAGAGGTTTAGGCCATACTGGTGGAACTCTTGATAAATTGGAGTCTATTAAAGGGTTTGATATTGAACTTTCTAAACAAGCGTTTATTCATCATGTAAATAAATATAGACTTGCAGTGGCTGGTCAATCCGGGAATTTAGCACCCGCAGACAAAAAGCTTTATGCACTTAGAGACGTAACTGCAACGGTTGATTCTATTCCTTTGATTGCAAGTTCTATAATGAGCAAGAAATTAGCTTCCGGAGCTGATAGTATCGTACTAGATGTAAAAACAGGATCTGGAGCATTTATGAAGACTCTTCAAGATTCTGAAGCATTAGCCAGTGAAATGGTTAAAATTGGTCAAAACCTAAACCGCAACACGATTGCTGTAATTAGTGATATGAACCAACCTTTAGGGTTTGAAGTTGGAAATGCGAATGAAGTGAAGGAAGCAGTGGAGGTATTGCAAGGAAAACGTGTCAATGATTTAAGAGAGCTCGCTTTGGAAATAGGGTCACATATGGCTGTCTTAGCTGAGGTATTTGAAACCTATGAAAAAGCATATCAAGTACTTGAAAATAACTTGGATAATGGGAGAGCATTTGCTATCTTTCGAGACTTTGTTAAAGCTCAGGGCGGAAGTGTGGAAATGATTGATGATCTGTCTAAATTACCAACTGCTTCACATCATATAGAAGTAAAAGCAACAGAAGAGGGTTATATTGAAGAAATTGATGCAGAGTCTATCGGTATCGCTGCAATGTTCTTAGGTGCTGGTAGAGCAACCAAAGAGGACAAAATAAATTATGGAGTAGGCATCACTTTGAAAAAGAAAATTGGAGATCAAGTAAAGATAGGTGAACCTCTAGTTGTATTACACAGTGATGATCCTTCACCAAACGATTCAATACAAAAAGTAATGCAATCCTATAAAATTTCTTCAACTATTACTGAAAAAAAACAATTAATTTATAAAGTGATTTATTAATCAAAATATATCGTGATAAAAAAAGTAAGATGTTTCTTAAAGAATTGTTCTGTTTTAAGCTGTGAGTCAACTCGTAACAAGCTTATGCCAAGGCAATAACAATACTTTAACGATACATCTTATTTTTTTTGTTATAAAAAATTCTGTTCATGGAAAAAATATGAATACTACATATATGGAGGTATTCACATGAAAAAGATTATCTTTCCTTTATTGACTATGTTATTTGTAATTTTTAATGTTGCTGAGCCGATTTTAGCAGAAGAAGAAAAAGACAGTGAACAGAATAATCAAATAAATTTAGCTGAGAATTCACAATCAGCATTATTGCTAGAAAAAGACACAGGAAAAATCTTGTTTGAAAAAAACGCACATGAACAGCTTCCACCTGCTAGTATGACAAAAATTATGACATTAGTATTAATAATGGAAGCTCTTGATGACGGAAAAATCAAACTCGACGAAAAAGTACGGATTAGCGAACATGCAGCATCGATGGGTGGATCACAAATTTTCTTAGAAGCTGGCGAAGAAATGACTGTTAAAGATTTATTAAAAGGTGTCGCAGTAGCTTCAGGTAATGATGCAAGTGTTGCTTTGGCTGAACGTATTGCTGGAAGTGAAGAGGCATTTGTAAATATGATGAATCAAAAAGTAAAGGAATTAGGATTAGAAAATACTAACTTTGAAAATACAACTGGGCTTCCTTCTGATAATCATTATAGTACTGCGTATGACATGGGCTTAATGGCGAAAGAACTTTTAAAACATGAAGAGATAACCGATTATACTAGTATTTATGACGATTATTTAAGAAAAGGTACAGAAGATGAATTTTGGTTAGTAAATACAAATAAATTAGTGAAATTTTACGATGGGGTAGATGGGCTTAAAACTGGTTACACAAGGGAAGCGAAATATTGTTTGACTGCTACAGCTTTAAAAGATGGTATGCGGACAATTGCAGTTGTTATGGGAGCAGATACAACCAAAAAAAGAAATAGTGATGTAACACAAATGCTAGATTTTGCATATTCACAATACGGTACAAAACAACTATTTGAAAGTAAACAACCAGTTTCTAAGCTAGAAATGATTAAAGCAGATAAAGATAATATTGACGTGGTTACAGAAGACTCTGTATCTGTTGTTTATAAAAAAGGGGAAGAGTTGGAAGATATAGAAACAAAGGTTACTGTCATCAAAGATGTAGAACTGCCGATGAAAAAAGGCTCTACCGTTGGGAAGCTTGAAGTAATTAAAGGTGGTAAAGTTTTATCTGAGACACCTTTAATTATTATGGAAGATGTAAAACAAGCAGGATTCTTTAAGTTATTTAAGCGTTCAATGGACGAAATGGTAAAAAGAGGATAACGCAAATAGTCACTCCAAAGAGAAAAGCGTGAAAAAATACTATTTTTTACGAATAATCACTTCTTTTGTCGACAAGAAGGATTTCGCTCCTTCAAAAGAGAAAAGATTCACTACAGAATTATGTAAGGAGGAATCAGTAGTGAGTCTTTCTGTTCAATTAACAACGAAAGAAGATGTACTTTTAGTTCGGCTCGTTGGTGAGCTTGATCACCACGCAGCAGAAAATTTAAAGCAGGAAATGCAAACAGCAATGAGGGAAAAAAATGCAAAACATGTCATTTTGAATCTAGAGAGTTTATCATTTATGGATAGTTCAGGATTGGGAGTCATTCTTGGAAGGTATAAAGAAGTGAAACAATCTGGTGGAGAAATGGTAGTGTGCTCTATTTCTCCCGCCGTAAAACGCTTATTTGATATGTCAGGGTTATTTAAGATTATACGCTTGGAAGAGAGTGAAGAGTTTGCGCTTTTAAGCTTGGGGGTGGCTTCATGAAAAATACAATGAATCTGGAGTTTTCAAGTTTAAGTTCCAATGAGTCTTTTGCTCGGGTAACTGTAGCAGCATTTGTTTCACAATTGGATCCAACTATGGATGAACTTACAGAAATCAAAACAGTTGTTTCTGAAGCGGTGACAAATTCAATTATTCATGGATATAACAATCAATTAGATCAGAAAATCCATATTTCTTGTACACTCAACGATGATGTGGTGGAGTTGGAAATCAGAGATGAAGGAATTGGTATTGACAATATTGAAGAAGCAAAACAGCCTCTTTATACATCTAAGCCAGAATTAGAAAGGTCAGGAATGGGCTTCACAATTATGGAAAATTTTATGGATAAGGTTGAAATAAATTCTGCTCCCGGTCATGGAACAACAGTGAAACTAATTAAACATTTTAAGAAGAGTAAAACCTTATGCAACTAAGGGGATGCCTATGAAAATAGAACTTAATAAAACAAAAAAGGAAGAACAACTAACAGATGCTGAGGTAAAACATTATATTTCCCTTAGTCAAGAAGGTGATTCATCTGCGAGAGACCTTTTAGTTGAAAAAAATGTTCGACTTGTATGGTCAGTTGTTCAACGTTTTATTAACCGTGGATATGATGCAGATGATTTATTTCAGATCGGGTGTATTGGTTTATTAAAGTCGATTGACAAATTTGACCTTTCCTATGATGTGCGCTTTTCTACTTATGCAGTGCCAATGATAATTGGTGAGATACAACGCTTTATTCGCGACGATGGCAGTGTAAAGGTAAGTAGATCTTTAAAAGAAGTAGGAAACAAAATTAGAAAGAAAAAAGATGAATTGACGAAGGATTTTGGAAGGGCTCCTACTGTTAATGAGTTAGCTGGTGCGTTAGAGCTCACACCGGAAGAGGTCGTCCATGCTCAGGAAGCTTCCAAGGCACCACACTCTATCCATGAGACCGTCTATGAAAATGACGGAGATCCAATTACCCTTCTGGATCAAATAGCAGACCAGGATACAAAATGGTTTGATAAAATTGCTTTAGAGGAAGCAATTAGAGAATTAGATGAGCGAGAGCGACTTATTGTTTATTTGCGATATTATAAAGACAAAACACAGTCGGAAGTAGCAGAAAGGTTAGAAATCTCACAGGTGCAAGTTTCGAGGTTAGAAAAAAGAATTTTACAATTTATAAAAGACCAAGTCGGTCTATAAATGATAGTTTATATCAGGTCTATTCCATTAACAGTGGAATAGACCTTTTTTCTTTCTATCATGCGTAACATACGATTAATGCGCAATACTTTGAAGTTTATTGACGGACGATAATAGTGGTTAACCACCGCTGTGGAAAAACACTCGCTTTCCGCGGGCAACGCCTCAGCCTCCTCGGAAGCAAAAACCGCTTCCTGCGGGGTCTTCACCTGTTGCTTTTCCCGCAGGAGTCTCGCATTTTTCCACAGCTGGATTTTTTTCTTATTTAGATAAGAAAATTGTCTAATTGCTATCCATAGTACTTTTTAATGAACTTTTTATATTTGCTTTTTTAACAAGCAATTATCGTTTATATTGAGAAATTTTCAATATCAGCGTAGGCAGAATACGTAGACTCCTGCGGGAACAGCACGTGTCCGAAGACCCCGCAAGAAGCGTTCTGTGCTTCTGAGGAGGCTGAGGCCGTGCCCGCGGAAAGCGAAGTATTCTGCCGAAGCGATTATTGCACCCGATTCAAAAAGAGTGTATTAAAGCAAATCCATTCAAGGGTTATTGCGCATTATGTGTCAATTGTGTAGTAAAAAAACGAAGATTACGAAAAGAGCCTTAAAGAATGAAGCTTTTGTTGTTCTTATAAGGACAATAATGATTTTTCTAAGGGTGAAGTGAATGAGATACATAAATCTGTTCCATACTAAAAAAACACAATGATTTCCGTAAAGGAGGAAATTTATATGGGGGGAATTATTTATTTAAGATTAAAAAAACATATAACAGTAAAGAAAAATAGTGTTATTCGATTAAAGGACATAGCTTTTTTATCTGGAAATACAAACCTCAAACAAGAAATAAATGAAACTTTTATATATAAAATCACAGACTCTGATCAAAGTGTTTCAGTAATCGACGGATTTATAGTTGTAGAACAATTAGTTAAAAAATTTCCATCGATTGAAATCCAGCAATTTGGTCCAAATCAAACCATTGTTCAAGTAGAGAGGCAAAACCGTATTCCATCATTATTTATGGTATCGATTATTTGGTTATTACTTTTTATTGGTTCAGCTATGGCCATCATGAACTTTCATTACGATGTGAGTATGAGAGGAGTACAAATAAAATTACATTATTTATTAACGGGTGAGGAAACAAATTATCCACTATGGATGCAAATACCATATTCTTTAGGGCTGGGTATAGGAATGATACTGTTTTTTAATCATTTATTTAAAAAAAGATTTAATGAAGAGCCTAGTCCACTTGAAATTGAATTATTTAAGTATCAACAAGACCTGGATAGTTATGTTTCTCATTATGAGAATTCGATGAACAACCAAAAAAATGATAATAAATAGACTTGCTGAGGTTTTTGTTGGTTTCGCTTCTGGTCTTGTTGTAGGTACTGGGTTTGTGGCTTTTCTTACGGTATTAGGTATAATTCCTCGGTTGGTCCAATTAAGTAAATCAATTAAATATGTAAACAAGTATCAAGCGGCTGTTATTTTAGGAGCTTTATTAGGAGTATATCTATCCTTTACAGATATATCAATTAGAGGATCAACGATGTTGGTGTTTTTATGGGGAGGATTTCACGGTATATTTATCGGAATGTTGGCAGCAGCATTAACCGAAGTTCTAAATGTCTTTCCTTTGTTAGCAAAAAGAATTGGAATAGAGAACCACATTATATGGTTATTAATGGCAATAGTATTTGGCAAAATATTTGGATCACTTTTTCAATGGCTTTACTTTGTACTTTAAAAATTTTGATATTCATCTTTTTCTTGTGAAAGGATAGATTTATTATGGCTGAAATGAAGAAAGTTATTATTATAACTGACGGGGATGAGTATGCGCGAAAAACTCTTGATTTTTTAGCAAATGAACTAGGGGGTACTTGTCTTTCTTATTTAGCAGATAATCCTTCTAAAGTTTCACCGGAAGAAGTAAAACAAGCAATTTTTGACGCAACGGAACAGCCCATATATGTAATGATTGATGATGCAGGTGTGTTAGGTGTAGGGTATGGAGAAAAAATACTCCTTGCATTGGCAGATGACCCACAAATTGAAATAATTGGAGCAGTTGCGGTGGCTGCACATACATGCAATATGGAGTGGTCCAGGTTTACCTTCGCCATTGATTCTAACGGGGAGTTAATACCTAATGGTGTTGATAAAGAAGGTGTTTTAATACCGGAAGTTGGAAGGATGAGTGGTGACACAGTATATTTGTTAGATCGTCTAGACCTTCCATTAGTGATTGCAATTGGTGACATTGGAAAAATGCAAGGAAAAGATGATATAAGCAAAGGGTCTCCCATTACGAGAAAAGCAATTGAAATTATTTTGGAAAGAGGTGGATTAAAATGAGAGAACAACGAGAGAAATTCCCCATCTCATCAAACATTGAAAAAAATGAAGAATATTTTAAAGAATATGTGGGTGTTGGTACATCCTTTGATATTGGCTTTCGTGAATTGAAAATTCTAAAGAAGAAAGTAGACTTATTTTATTTAACTGGATTAAATGATACTAAAGTGATTGTTGAAATATTACAAACTCTAATTGCTATTAATGATAATGAAACAAATATTG
This sequence comes from Aquibacillus albus, assembly GCF_016908325.1. GTDB lineage: Bacteria > Bacillota > Bacilli > Bacillales > Amphibacillaceae > Aquibacillus_A > Aquibacillus_A albus. The sequence continues at coordinate 230,245 of NZ_JAFBDR010000001.1, forward strand.
ATAAAGCATTCGAAACAATTGAAAACCGATTAGTTCATCAACAAGTTGATAAAGTGACCGCGATGGACGAGGCTGTTGATCAATTGCTATCAGGGTTGATCGTATTGTTTATCGACGGTGAGAGCGAAGCCTTTGTTGTAGATGTTCGTAACTATCCTGGAAGAAGTCCGCAAGAACCAGATACGGAGAAGGTTGTACGAGGTTCAAGGGATGGATTTACAGAAAATATTATTCAAAATACAGGATTATCAAGAAGAAGAATAAGGGACGAACGCTTACGTCATGAGATGATTAAGGTAGGTGAACGTTCAAAAACGGATATCTGTATTTCGTATATTCATGATGTTGCCGATCCAGGCTTGGTTAAGCTTATAAAAGAAGAATTGGAAAATATAGAAATTGATGGTATATCAATGGCGGATAAAACGATAGAGGAATTTCTTGTGAAGCAGGGCTTTAATCCATTTCCTCTGGTCAGATATACAGAAAGGCCAGACGTGGCATCAAGCCATTTATTTGAAGGGCATGTCATTATTATGGTTGATACATCTCCAAGTATGATTATTACACCAACTACTTATTTTCATCATGTCCAACACGCTGAGGAATATAGACAGTCACCAGCAGTGGGCACGTTCGTTCGATGGGTGCGACTTATTGGGATCTTGGTATCTGTTTTCTTATTACCTCTTTGGTTACTCATGGTAAAGGACCCAACGTTATTACCGGAGGGTTTACAATTTATTGGACCGAATGAAGAAGGTAACATACCCATTGTGTTGCAGATTATTTTGGCTGATATTGGAATTGAATTCTTGCGGATGGCTGCCATTCATACACCAACTCCTCTTTCAACGGCTATGGGTCTTATTGCAGCAGTACTGATTGGCCAAATAGCGATAGATGTTGGTTTATTTAGCCCAGAGGTTATTTTGTATGTAGCTATTAGTGCAATTGGATCGTTTGCCACGCCAAGTTATGAATTAAGTGTAGCAAATAAAATTAGTCGTGTTATCTTAGTTATTATAACGTCTATCTTTGGGGTAAAGGGTTTAGTTCTAGGATTTACAGCATACATCCTATGGCTTGCAACGACTAGATCATTAAACACCCCTTATTTATGGCCATTTTTACCGTTTAATGCAAAGGCGTTTATGCAGATATTATTCCGTGTTTCTGTTCCATTAACGAAGGAACGTCCAAAAATTGTCCATCCACATAACGACATAAAACAAAATTAAACTAATAGTTGAATAGACCTAGTGAATATGGTAAATTAATTTTATCTATTCAAATAGAATCCCTTGTCTCCATCATAGCGTTATGGTGATAAGGGATTTTCATTTGGTATATTTATGTAATAGAAAGGGATGGAGGTGTTTCGATGAATCCATTTAATATAAATGAAAAAGGCCATTTAACGATAGATGGTGTAGATACCACCTATTTAGCAAAGAAATACGGTACACCTCTATTTGTATATGATGTAAACGCAATTCGTAATAACGCGAGAGCATTTGTAAATACATTTAAAGAATTGGGTGTTAAAGCACAAGTAGCATATGCAAGTAAGGCTTTTTCGTCAATTGCCATGTTACAGGTAGCTAAACAAGAAAACTTAAGTTTGGATGTAGTATCACAAGGAGAACTTTATACTGCACTTCAGGCTGATTTTCCAGTTGATAAAATTCATTTACATGGAAATAACAAAAGTTATGATGAGTTGGAAATGGCTGTAAAGAATAACGTTGGCTGTATCGTTGTTGATAACTTTTTTGAAATTGAATTACTTAGTGAAATTTTAGAACAAAATCAAACATCAATGGACGTTTTAATTAGAGTGACACCAGGAATTGAAGCACACACGCATGATTATATTTTAACCGGAAATGAGGACTCCAAGTTTGGTTTTGATTTATCAAACGGACAAGCAGAAAAAGCATTTTTACTATTAAATCAACAGAAAAATATTCATGTTAAAGGATTGCATTGTCATATTGGGTCTCAGATATTTGAAACTGAAGGATTTGTAATGGCAACAAAAAGATTATTTGAAACAATTAGTAAATGGAAGCAAGAACATCATTACTCTCCTACCGTTTTAAATTTAGGTGGTGGGTTTGGTATTCGTTATACCGAAGAGGATGATCCACTTCCTTTATCTGGTTATGTAGAGGCATTAGTAGCTGAAATTCAACAACAAGTAGATCAATTAGGGATGGACATGCCTGAGATATGGATTGAACCTGGACGATCTATTGTTGGAAATACAGGAATTACACTATATACAATTGGTTCAAAAAAAGAAATTCCAGGTGTTCGCAAATATATTTCCGTTGATGGCGGTATGACAGATAATATTCGGCCAGCATTATACCAAGCAAAATATGATGCTATAATCGCTAATAAAGCAGGTCAACCTGTTGCCGAGAATGTTTCTGTTGCAGGGAAGTGTTGTGAATCAGGTGATATGTTAATTTGGGACTTGGAGTTACCTACAGTTAATCATGGTGATTTATTAGCAATGTTTAGTACAGGAGCATATGGTTATTCGATGTCCAGTCATTATAATCGCTTTCCAAAGGCGGCAGTTGTCTTTGTTGAGAATGGTAAAGATAAGTTAGTTATAAAAAGAGAAGCATATCAAGAGGTGGCTAGGTACGATTTATCTTATGAATAAAAAGGAGACGATTAAATGAAACAAGCAACAATTGAATTTGAAAATGGTGAAAAGGTAATTGTTGAAATGTTTGAGGATGCAGCACCGAATACCGTTGCAAACTTTGAAGATTTAGCGAACAAGGGTTTCTACAACGGTTTGAATTTCCACCGTGTCATTCCAGGATTTGTAGCACAAGGTGGCTGTCCTGACGGAACTGGAGCTGGTGGACCGGGTTATACAATAAAATGTGAAACGGAAGGAAATCCGCATAAACATGTTGCTGGATCATTATCAATGGCACATGCAGGCAAGGATACTGGAGGAAGCCAATTTTTTATCGTTCATGAACCTCAGCCCCATTTAGATGGTGTTCACACTGTATTTGGTCAAGTTATGGAAGGGATGGATACGGTTCTTCGCATTAAACAGGGTGATGTTATGAAATCGGTGAGAGTAGAAGAAAAGTGAGTCTGATGACTCGCTTTTCTTCATTTTCAATTAATTAGTAGAACCAAATTTTATAAATTGTGCAGATTGGTCATGACATTTTTGGCGAAAAGTAGTATCATATAAAAATAATAAGATATAGTTTTAAATTTTTAAATATTTGACAAATATAATAAAATAGGTCATAAATAGGTTAACACTAGTAAACCATCTGTTGCTGAAGTGTAAAATGAAGTATGCAAATACAGGTTGCTTCAAATATAAATACTATTCTCTTTAGTTGGTAAGTTATTTTTTTAATGAGGGATTAAATATGTTGATTCGGTATAAAAAAACGTTTGAAAAAATTGCGATGGGCTTATTATCTTTTATGCCTGAGGAAAAAGATGTAAAAAAACTACAACATACCATTAAGGAATATGAAACAAATCCTAATTGGTTTCTGTTTTTGTGGAAGGAAGAAGATATCCTTGGTGCAATCGGATTACAATTAGAAGATGATACAATCACTATCCAACACATTACGGTAAATCCATCGCATAGAAATATGGGAATTGGAACAAAGATGGTTCACGCAGTAAAAGAACTGTACAAAGATAAATATCAGGTTTGTTCAAATGAGAACACCAAAAATTTTTTAGACAAATGTGAATAGAAACAAATGTAGGTTGACTCTTCTAGAGGCTATGTTAAACAGATCATTATATAAAAATGTCGTCTTGTCTAACATTCCTAAACACCTAATGTCTATAAGAGTCAGCCTTTTTCTATGATTCTTCCATTTATAATTGGGTCTGTTAAAAGAAAGTGTTGATATTTAGTATGGCTTTGACAAGATTTAAATTATACATGATGATTCAAAAAGTTAAATCAAATTTTAACACAGCTTTATAATTACATTGTGCTAAAAATTTACTATTGTTGACATAACAAGGGCCTTTGCTATAAAGGTAGCAAAGGCTAATTAAAAATTTGTTTCTATCGTTTTACATCCAAGCTGCACCTACTATAATTAGAAGAATAAACAACACTACTATCAACGCGAATCCGCCGCCATAGTATGCACCCATGACACATATTCCTCCTTTAATACCAATATATTTCATTTACATTAATACTATATGAAAAAAATTTTTTCTTGTATGGGCTGCTGTTTATTTTTAACTTATTTTATTTCGTTCGTATCAAGAATATGAAAACAGAATTGTTCAAAAGGAAGGTAATATATGCATTCTACCTACCAAGTGAAGCTTGACGCTTTTGAAGGGCCACTAGATTTATTGTTGCATCTGATAAACCAGTATGAAATAGATATTTATGACATCCCAGTCGCTCAAATAACAGAACAATACATGGTTTATATTCGTACTATGCAACAATTGGAACTAAATATAGCTAGTGAGTATTTGGTGATGGCGGCCACCTTATTGGCAATTAAAAGCCAACAATTATTACCAAATCAAGAACTAGAACTTGAAGATGAACAGTATGAAGAAGATCCAAGAGAAGAATTAATGCGAAGATTAATTGAATACCGAAAATATAAAGATGCAGCTTATCAATTAAAAGAAAAAGAATTAGATGCAAATCAAATTTACACAAGACCTCCTAAAGCTTTTGAAGAATTTAATGAAAAGCCCACAGTTGTTCAAGGTGAGTTGTCTATTTATGATATGATTGCTGCTATGTCAAAAGTATTTCAAAGAAAGCAATGGAATCAACCAATCGAGACAAAGATCCAACGTTCAGAGATTCCGATTAAGCAACGAATGGAGGAGGTTTTAGTTCAAGTGAGGAAAAAGAAGACAGGTGTCAAATTTTTTGAACTATTTCCTTTTCCCTCTCGATCACACATTGTTGTGACTTTTATTGCAATCTTAGAATTAATGAAGAGTAGAGAGATATATTGCGTACAAGAAAATCATTTTGAGGAATTACTGGTCTATGACATGGAGGGTGGATATTGGAACTAACAGAATTAAAGGCTGTAACCGAAGGATTATTATTTGCTTCAGGTGATGAAGGAATCAGTAAAAGACAATTGGTGAAATTACTAGAAGTAGATGGTAAAACAGTAGATCATATTATTAATGAATTAAGATATGATTATGATCATGTTGAAAGAGGGATAACTATTATGCAATCGCATGATATATTCCACTTAACTACAAAGCCAGAACATTCTTCTTATTATCAAAAATTAATGGAAACTCCTCAATCCTCTCGATTATCTCAAGCTGCCTTAGAGACGTTAGCAATTATTGCCTATCAACAACCAATCACTAGAACGGAAATAGAAGAAATACGAGGGGTTAAAAGTGATCGTCCAGTACAAACGCTTCTTAATCGATTGTTAATTGAAGAAGTAGGTCGCAAAGAAGGTGTAGGACGTCCAATAATGTTTGGTACTACTAAGGAATTTCTTACTTATTTTGGATTAAAGTCAATTGAAGAATTACCGCCATTACCAGACGAAGTATTAGAATCGGATATGGAACAAGAAGCTGATTTATTTTTTGAAAGATTTCAAGAGCAGCTTGAAGTAAATAAGGAAAGTTAGCAATGAATTTATTCATTGCTTTTTTATTCACCTGAAAGTAATGGTTACATACCATATTTTTGAGGTGATATCATGGATAATAAAAAGTTAGAATATTTAGCTGCTCTACTGAAATGGGCGGAAAAAGCTGAAGCAAGTTTAGCAAAGGTTAATACAGAACACATAGGTATTAAAAGCTGGTATGAACAATTAGGGGAAATAAAAGAAACAATTCAACAAAAGCTTGAAATGAATGAAGATGTAACTGACTCGTTTATTTATGACATACAAAATAAAAGTGAAAAGCTTACCGAAGAATGGAAAGACGTTTTGAAGAATCCGAGACAGGCGGCAGACTTTATTGCTCCAGGAAATCATGAGCTACCACCACTGCCATATGCTTATGATGCTTTAGAGCCATATATTTCAAAAGAAATTATGGAACTTCATCATAAAAAACATCATCAATCCTATGTTGATGGCTTGAATAAAGCAGAAAAAGAGTTATATGTTAATAAGCCAGAGAAAGCAATGATCAAGCATTGGATGAGAGAACAAGCTTTTCATGGTTCTGGACATTACCTTCACACTATTTTTTGGAATAATATGACTCCTCAAGGTGGTGGAGCCCCTACAGGTTCACTATTAAATCAAATAAAAAAAGATTTTGGATCGTTTAAAAATTTCAAACAACTGTTTACGAAAGCAGCCGAGTCTGCTGAAGGTGTAGGGTGGGCGATATTGGTCTGGGAACCCAGAGCCGGTAGGTTAGGGATTCAAACAGCAGAGAAACATCAGTTATTTAGCTTGTGGGATACTACTCCATTGCTAGTTCTAGATGTTTGGGAACATGCGTACTACTTACAGTATAAAAACAATCGTCTAGAATATATTAATAATTGGTGGAAAGTCGTTAATTGGAATGATGTACAAAATCGATATAATCAAGCAAAAAAATTGGTTTGGACGCTATATTAACGGAATCCCCCTATCTCAATTCGAGATAGGGGATTTCGTTTTGGTTGATCTTTATTTTTCTCCATCAATTTTTTATTCTTTCATTCATATGCATGTCCTTCTTGCATAAAATTGTAAAGACATAGGGAAGGTTGGGAGGAAGCAACTTGAAGCGACTACTTATAGTAATGACCAGTATAAGTTTAATATTTTTGTTTATTCCACAAAATGCGTTGGCCAAGCCTAATGTTTCTGCACATAATGCTATTTTAATGGAACAGTCAACTGGTAGAGTATTATATGAAAAATCTGCTAACGAAAAGCGTTTAATTGCAAGCATAACAAAAATAATGACAGCGATTATTGCTATTGAATCTGGAAAGTTAGATGAAATGGTCACTGTTAGTAAAGAAGCGGCATATACAGAAGGATCATCTATCTATCTTAAAGAAGGAGAAAAAATAAAACTAAAGGACTTAGTATATGGTCTTATGCTTCGTTCAGGAAATGATGCAGCTGTTGCAATAGCTGAACATGTTGGAGGGAGTTTGGAAGGATTTAGTTTTTTAATGAATGAAAAAGCTACTTGGTTAGGAATGGATCATTCACATTTTGATAACCCGCATGGATTAGATTCAGTAACACACTATTCAACTGCTTATGATATGGCTTTATTAACTAGACATGCGATGGAAAATGACATCTTTAAAGAAATTTCAAGTTCTACTTCTTATAAAGCTGAATCAAGAAAATATGCCTGGGGTAATAAAAACAAATTATTGACTCAATATTATAATCACTCAACGGGGGGAAAAACTGGTTTTACACGTGCAGCTGGAAGAACACTTGTATCAACTGCTGAAAAGGATGGAATGGAGTTGATCGTTGTAACTTTAAACGCACCAGATGATTGGAAGGATCATATGCGATTATTTGAATGGGGTTTTGAAAATTATAATATGATCAACATTCAGGAGAATGGATTGGAAAGCTATCGTCTTACTGAAACTGGAGAAATTAAGACAGGTTACGTGAAAGAGAATGTGACTATGCCTTTAACAGATCTTGAAAAAGAACGATTACATTCTACTGCTTATTTTACAACACTGGAACCATATTCTGATAAAGAAATCATTGGAAAAAAGGTCTTTACATTAAATGAAAAAAATATCGCAGAGGCTTTAATTTATCGTAATCATTTAAAAGAAGATAAGCGATCTATGATTGAAACTGTGTTTTATTTAATCCATAAAATGGTTGGTGTATTGTGAAATGGTAAACTTAATATGGGCATTTATGGCTATCATTGGTATCGTTTATGCGATGTTTAATGGGACGATGGAGAATGTTAATCAGGCATTGTTCGAAGGTGCAGATGAGGCTGTTACGTTGTCCATTGGGTTGGTTAGTGTACTCGTATTTTGGCTTGGGTTAATGCGAGTGGCGGAGAAAGCTGGCTTATTAAAGGTGCTTACATCGTTATTTAAACCGTTAGTAACCAGATTATTTCCAGAAATTCCAAAGGACCACCCGGCAATGGGATATATTCTATCCAACTTTACTGCAAATATATTTGGATTAGGTAATGCAGCAACACCAATGGGAATAAAAGCAATGGAAGAAATGAAAAAAATTAGTGGTTCTGATAAAGCAAGTAGATCAATGATTACTTTTTTGGTCATTAATACATCTAGTTTAACAATCATTCCAACTACTGTTATTGCAATAAGAATGCAATATGATTCGGTAGCCCCAACAGAAATCGTAGGAACAACAATACTGGCAACACTATTTACAACAATTAGTGCAATAATGGTTGACCGATTATTTTATTACAGAAGGGTGCGTAAAAGCAAAAAATGAGTATAATTACCACCATTAGCACATGGATTATTCCCTGTATTATATTGTTTGTATTGCTTGTTGCAACTTGGAAAAAATTGCCGACGTACGAATTATTTGTTGAAGGAGGAAAAGAAGGAATTAAAATGGCAGTTTCCCTTCTTCCTTTTTTATTAGGAATGATGGTTTCTATTGCCATCCTTAGAGGATCAGGAGCTATGGATGCAATGATTCAATTTATTTCACCATTTTTAGCGATAGTCGGTGTTCCCTCCGAAATTGTTCCGCTATCCATTATCCGGCCAATTTCAGGGACAGCAGCATTAGGAATGACTACAGAATTAATAAAAACATATGGACCAGATTCGTTTATTGGAAGGCTGGCTTCTACGATGCAAGGTAGTACAGATACGACATTATACATCTTAACCGTTTACTTTGGGGCTGTTGGTATTAGAAAAATGGGAGATGCTCTAAAAGTTGGACTCATTGCAGATTTTATTGGTATAATAGCCTCAATCGTCATTGTGTCGATTGTTTTTTCTGTTTAAAGCGTTAACTAAATGTTAACGCTCTTGTTATGTAAGAAAGTTTTTAATAAAAAATATAAGTATGGTGATAGAATGGATAATTATCAAGATAGGTTACAAAAGGTAATTGCACAAAGTGGAGTTGCTTCTAGAAGAAAAGCAGAGAAATTGATAGAGGATGGTAAAGTAAAAGTCAATGGGAAAGTTGTCACTACATTAGGTACAAAGGTTTCTCCAGATGATGAAGTTGAGGTTGAAGGTATTCCATTGGAAAAGGAGCAGCCAGTTTATTATCTGTTGTACAAGCCCAGAGGCGTAATTTCCAGTGTCAAGGATGAAAAAGGGCGAAAAGTTGTAACAGAGTTACTTCCAGAGATAAAGGAGAGAATTTTTCCGGTAGGAAGGTTAGATTATGATACGTCCGGTATCCTTCTTTTAACAAATGATGGAGAATTTGCTAATTTATTAATGCATCCAAAACATCAAATGAGCAAAGTTTATGTTGCGAAAATAAAAGGCATTCCTACGAAGGATCAGCTGCTTCAATTAAAGAAGGGGATTGTTGTTGATGGAGAAAAATTAAAGGCAGAACATGTGAAGGTTTTGTCTACAGATAATCGGAAAAACACTGCGATTATTCAATTAATCCTGCATCAAGGAAAAAATAGGCAAATCCGGAGAATGATGGAGTACATCGAATTTCCTGTTGATAAATTAAAACGTGAGCAATTTGGTTTTTTAACCTTACAAGGACTTAACCCGGGTGAATATCGTGAGTTGACGCCAAAAGAAGTTAAGCAATTAATTGCGGAAGCCAAAAAAAATAGAAAAAAATAATCGGTTTAAAATTGTTAAATAATAGTCATAATTATCGCTTTATTATAGTGTTAAAATGGGCAAAGAGGAGTGAGGGTCCATTGGGTAAAATTGAAGAAGCTAGAGTACGCAAAAGTCAAAAGAAAAAAATTAGACTTCTCTTTCGTTCCATCCTTTTATTCATTATGTTTAGTGCATTAATTTTTGCTTTAGTATCTAATTTTAATAAAGATAAGGCAGTAATTGGTGTAAGTGATGTAGCACCTAATTTTGTATTGCATCAAATGAATGGTAAGGAAGAAACTTTAGAATTATCAGGGCTAGAAGGAAAAGGAGTCATGCTTAATTTTTGGGCTACATATTGTAAGCCGTGTGAAGAGGAAATGCCTTATATGGAGTCGTTGTATCCCGAATATAGTGAAAAAGGTGTCGAGATTGTTGCAGTTAGTGTTGATGCAACAAAGCTAGTAATTGATAGATTTATTGATAAGTATGAATTATCTTTTCCAGTTCTACATGACAATAATGGACAAGTAATGGATGCATATAATATTGGACCATTGCCAACGACATTTTTTATTAATTCTGAAGGAAAAGTAGTCGAAAAAATTGAGGGAGCATTGACATTAAATCGGTTAGAATCATATTTGCAGCAGATCCAGCCAGATGAGTGACAAGGTGTACATAGTAGTGGGGGGTTTTTATGAATAAAGTAACATGTGATGCTTGTGGTCACATTAATCCAGAGGGAACTGTTCTCTGCGCGTCATGCGGAAAGCCAATAGACAAAAACCAACATATTGACGGAAATGAAAATTCGAATTTACTGAACATGCGATATGATGGAACAGCCAGAAGGTCTCAAACTTACAACAAAACGATAGTAGATAAAGTTTGGAATTTTTTTTCCTCAGTAAAGGTTGGGGTAACGTTAATTGTTATTACTTTGGTTGCTTCTGCAGTTGGAACTATACTGCCTCAGGAAATGTATATTCCACCAAATGTACAACCTTCTGTTCATTATAAAGATCAGTACGGTCTAATAGGACAAATTTATTATCAATTAGGCTTTCATAATTTGTATAGTTCGTGGTGGTACATGACTCTGCTTGCATTAATTGGTATCTCCATTGTTATTGCTAGTATTGATCGCGTAGTTCCACTGTATCGTGCTTTAAAAAATCAACGGGCTAGAAGGCATGAATCATTTTTACAAAGACAACGATATTTCAGCAAAACGGAAGTTGTTACAGAAGAAGATAAAGCGAAGGTATTGGCTTCTCTTAAGAAGCTAAGGTATAACATTACAGAAGAAAATGGACACCTAATGGCTGAAAAGGGGCGCTTTTCTAGATGGGGTCCATATGTTAATCATGTAGGTTTAATTATCTTTTTAATCGGAGCATTATTAAGATTTCTTCCATTTATGTATATTGATGATTTCGTATGGGTACGTGAAGGAGAAACAAAAGCAATTCCTCAAACAAATGGTGAATATTTCATTGAGAATAAGGATTTTATTTTAGAAACTTATGGTGACTCGGAAGAGGATCAACGATTTGCAGAAGCATTAGAAAGGCAAGGACCAGTTGCAAAGAACTTTCAAACGGACGCAATCATTTATAAAAATGACGGCGCAGAAGTGGTTGGTTCAGAACCTGATTTAAAAGTATTAAAAGAAGGTAGCATTCAAGTGAATCACCCGATAAAGTTTGATGGATTTGCACTGTATCAATCGAGCTATCAATTAAACGAATTTGAATCGATGTCTTTTAAAATACATGAAGTAAATGATGAGGAAGAATTAGCATTAGCAAGCTTTACTGTTGACTTGACTAATCCAGCATATGAATATGAACTTGATAATGGATTTCGAGTAAAAATAGATCAATATTTTCCTGATTATTATTTAGATGATGGTGAGCCAAGATCTGAAACAAAATATCCTAGAAATCCAGCATTTGTGTTTTTTGTCTATCCACCTAATCAAGAAGAACCAGAAGTAAGCTTCGCAGGGATAGGAAGAAACATTGACGCAAGTGGGCAAAACCAGTATAAAATTGGTTTACAAGGGTTTGATGTTCGAGATGTAACCGGGTTGAGTGTGAGAAGAGATTATACACTACCAATCTTGGGCTTAGGCGGTATCATCTTTATGATCGGTGTTGTTCAAGGGATGTATTGGTATCATAGAAGAGTATGGATTCATCCTAAAGAAAACGGTTGGTGGATTGCAGCACATACAAATAAAAATTGGTTTGGATTGAAGAAGGATATCGAAAAAGCGATCCAAAATACAAATATAACCATGGTGAAAGATCAGCAAGATAACAATGAAAAATAATGTCCCTAGGAGGATGAAGGATGGAAGATTTAATATCGCTAAGTAGTAATTTTTTATACTTAGCATTTATCATGTATCTGTTAGCTACTTTTTTCTTTGCAGCGACAATTCGAGATAAACGTGGAGATAAAAAGAGTAAAACATTAAATGTAATTTCTATTTCTATTACTATCATTGGCTTTCTAGCACAAACAGGTTATTTTATAACACGTTGGATTGCTTCTGGACATGCACCTGTCAGTAATTTGTTCGAATTCACAACCTTTTTTGGGATGATGCTAGTATTTGCATTTATTATCATCTATTTTATTTACCGCTTAAATATTCTAGGACTTTTTACTCTACCAGTAGCTTTGTTAATCATTGCTTATGGTAGTATGTTTCCTAGAGAAATTTCACCACTAGTTCCTTCACTAAAGAGTCACTGGTTATATATTCACGTCACTACCGTATCTTTAGGTGAAGCAATTTTGGCAGTTAGTTTTGCAGCAGGTTTAATTTACTTAATTAAAGAAATTGATCAAACAAAATCTAGTAAACGAACAACTTGGCTAGAAGTTATTATATATACTATTTTTTCTACAGTAGGATTCGTAATTGTTGTATCCGTTTATAATGCTATGGACTATTCAGCCACCTTTGAATTTACGTTTAACAATGAGGTAACAACCGTTGATTACCACTTACCTCCTATCGCAGGCCCAAATGACGGAACACTGCTTACTGAAGACAGAATGGACGAAATCTTTCAAGCACCAGCTTGGATGCAAGGAGTGAATGCTGCTCGTAAATTTAATACATTAATTTGGTCATTACTTGCTGGGTTAGTGATTTATGTTCTGGCGCGAATGATTTTGAGAAAAAGAATAGCAGCAGCAATTCAACCGTTATTAGATCGTACGAATTCAGACTTAATTGATGAAATATCTTATCGTGCTGTAACTATAGGTTTTCCTGTGTTTACACTAGGTGGATTAATTTTTGCAATGATATGGGCTCAACAAGCATGGGATCGTTTTTGGGGATGGGATCCAAAAGAGGTTTGGGCACTTATTACATGGTTCTTTTATGCAGCCTTTTTACATTTAAGGCTCTCACGAGGATGGCATGGTGAAAAATCAGCATGGCTGGCGGTTATTGGTTTTGTTATCATTATGTTTAATTTAATAGCTGTTAACTTAATTATTGCTGGACTTCATTCTTATGCATAATTTTTAAAGGGGTGATAGTGATTTGGAACAAAAGGCTAGGATTTTAGTTGTTGATGATGAAGAACGTATCAGGCGTCTAATTCGCATGTACTTAGAGAGAGAGGATTACGAAATTGATGAAGCAGAAGATGGAGATACTGCTCTTAAAATGGCTCTTGAAAACCACTATGAATGTATATTATTAGATATTATGATGCCTGGAAAAGATGGTGTTGAGGTTTGTAAGGAAATAAGGGAGAAAAAAACAACACCTGTCATCATGCTGACTGCAAAAGGCGAAGAGTCGAATCGTGTTCAAGGTTTTGAAGTAGGTACAGATGATTATATTGTCAAACCGTTTAGTCCTCGAGAAGTTGTATTGAGAGTTAAGGCTTTACTTAGAAGGTCAGGTACCTCCAATTTTGCTGGTAAAGAAAATTCAACGAAGGACATGTTGGAGTTCCCACACCTGATTATTGATAATGATGCCCATCGTGTATTAGCAGATGGGATAGAGGTTGGTTTGACACCAAAGGAATATGAATTACTTCATTTTCTTGCAAAATCTCCAGACAAGGTTTTTGATCGAGAACAGTTGTTAAAAGAGGTTTGGAAATATGAATTTTTCGGTGATCTTAGAACAGTCGATACACATGTAAAGCGATTAAGAGAAAAATTAAATAAAGTTTCTAAAAATGCTGCAAAAATGGTTGTTACGGTTTGGGGTGTAGGCTACAAATTTGAAGTAGCGAATGACTAATGATTTTAAGAAGTGTCGTAGGAAAGTTGTGGTTAACGTTTTTATTACTCGTTTCTTTCGTACTAGCTATCTTAACTTTTTTACTGCTTCAATTCTTTGAAAATTTTCATATTATGGAAGCAGAGGAAGACTTAATGCAAACTGCAACGAAAGTTTCGGTAATGGTAGAACAGTATGATGATGTAGAGTTAATTATAGAAACTGCAAATAGAGTGAAGGATCCCTCCAGTCGAGTTGTTATCTTATATGATAATTTTGATTTTTGGATATCTGAGAGTAGTGATTCACAACTTCCTGAAGTGTCAGAGGAATGGTTATTAACGGAGAATGATTTGTCTCAAGTAATCAACTGGAAGCTAGAAGTAAAACAGGAAAAAGCTTTACCAAATAGCAATGATCAAGTAATGATTGTTGGAACTGCAATTCCTGAAAAAAATGGTGCAGTATTTGTGTATCAATCTTTGAACATTGTAAAGGAAACCTCAAAACAAACAACTAAGATTGTGCTGCTTAGTGCTGGAGTTGCAATTGTTTTAACAACGGTATTTGCATTTTTCTTATCAACAAGAATTACTTCACCACTTATTAAAATGCGTGAGGGAGCATTTGAGCTTGCAAAAGGTGAGTTTAATACAAAAGTACCAATATTGACTCATGATGAAATTGGCGAATTGGCGATGGCATTTAACCGAATGGGAAGGCAATTAAAGTACAATATTAATGCTCTTAGACAGGAAAAAGAACAACTTTATAGTATATTAAGCTCAATGGCTGATGGGGTTCTCACGCTAAATCGTAAATCAGAAGTTGTTGTCTCGAATCCACCCGCTAAGAAATTTTTAGAAGATTGGAATTATGAAAATAATCTTTCTAAAAATATTTTACCTGATGAACTCAAAGAATTATTAACAGAGGTTATTGATAAGGAAAAAGAAACCTCCAGAGAAGTGTTTATTCAAGGACGTAATTGGGTAATTATTATGACACCATTGTACGATCAGGATTATGTTCGTGGTGTTGTAGCAGTGCTTAGAGATATGACAGAAGATAGAAAGTTAGATCAACTTAGAGAAGACTTTATAGCCAACGTTTCTCATGAGTTAAGAACACCTATATCGATGTTACAAGGCTATAGCGAAGCAATTGTAGATGATATTGCAGAAAGTACAGAAGAAAAAAATGAGCTCGCGAAAATTATACATGAGGAATCGCTAAGGATTGGTCGACTAGTTAATGAGCTCCTTGATTTAGCCCGAATGAAGGCTGGCCAGATTTCATTAAACCTTGAAAAAGTCCAGGTAAATATGTTTATTAACCGAATTGTTCGAAAATTTCAAGGGTTGGCAGAGGAGAAAAATATTATGCTAGTTCACTATGTTGATAGTAATGTTGACATTCTCCGAATAGATGCTGATCGTATTGAACAAGTTTTAATTAACCTAATTGATAATGCTATCAATCATACTAGTCATGACGGTAAAGTAATAGTCAATACTCATGATAAAGATCAATTTATTGAATTTGAAATAAAAGACAATGGGTTAGGTATTCCGCAAGAGGATTTACCCTTTGTTTTTGAACGTTTTTATAAAGCAGATAAATCCAGAAAAAGAACAGAAGGAAAAGCAGGTACAGGATTAGGACTAGCAATTGCTAAAAATATAGTTGAAGCACACCAAGGAACGATTACAGTTCAAAGTAAGCAAGGAGACGGAACGACGTTTATCTTTCGAATTCCAAAAAATATCGAAATAACTTAAAAAATGTTGAATCATCTTGTTCCTTATGAAACAAACCAGTATAGTATTACTGGGGAAGATTGTCATGGTGAAATCAGTTTTTAACAATTAAATAAACAGGTTGTTGGTGCTTAATGCTTAAAAGGGAATCTGGTCAAAAGCCAGAACTGTCCTCGCAACTGTAGGTGCGTACGAAATGAGATAACCACTGTATTGTAAGTATGGGAAGGACTCAAAGTAGGATGAGGCACAAGTCAGTAGACCTACCAATTTCCTATATTTCAAAGCTTCGAGGATAGAGCTTTTGGGATAGTCAGATTATGAAGGTAGATTATTGCCTTTTTCTAATGTGCTGTCTTAAAACTTATCCGGTCAGGATAAGTTTTTTTAATACTTATGAAAAATATCATCATCAGAATAGAAAAGTAAATATAAATTTGGAGGTTTTTTTAAATGAAAAAATGCTGGTTACGTAGTATATCTTTTATTTTATTACTAGGTTTTATTATTGGATGTTCACAACAGGACTCAACGCCGATTGACGAGGACCAGACAGAGCAAGCGGCACAAACAGAAAATGAAGAAGAGGTTGTTATCATTATATCTCAAGACCATGGTGCTGAAGTTATTGCAGAGAAGGAGATATCGATTGAAGAAGGTGCAATTTTAATGGATGTCATGAAAGAAAATTTTGAAATTGAAGAGGCTGATGGATTTATTACATCGATTGAAGGTGTAAGTCAGGATGCTGACGCTGGAAAGTACTGGCTATATGAAATAAATGGTGAAATGGCATCAGTAGGTGCTAATGAGCTTGAACTAGGGGCAGAGGATACGGTTACCTTTGATTTAAGTTCAATGGAATGATAGGAATGAACACATATAGACTTACATTACTAGCAATTCTTGCTTCCTTAGCAGTTATCGGTAGAATAGCCTTTAGCCAAATACCTAACGTACAACCCGTCACATCTATCATTATAATTTGTGGTTTTTTCCTAGGTCCTTTATCAGCTGTTCTATTAGCTGTACTTACAACTTATTTATCGAATCTTTTGTTAGGTATGGGGTTTTGGACGATATGGCAAATTATAGCTTGGACATTTATTGGCTTAATCAGTGGAGTGCTCGGTTTAGTTCAAAATAAGTACTCTTTTTACCTGTTGGTTATGTTCTCGGTAATAAGTGGGTACTTATATGGGTTTGTCGTATCTTTAGCAACATTTATAGTAAGTGGAAAGTTTATACCTTACTATTTAGCTGGGCTACCGTATGATACTTATCATGCAATCGGAAATTGTTTATTTATGATAATACTATTTCCAGTGTTATCAATTATCTTTGAAAGATATAAGAAGAAATGGTTGAATACGAAATTACCAACACCTAAATGATAAGTACTTCGATACCGTGGAGAAATTGTAAAAATACATTGGAAATCACAACTAAAATAGCAAGTGAAAAAACAAATAAATTAGGTATACGAAACGCATGGATTATAAAAAAATCCATGCGTTTTTAGCTAGAGAACTAATGATTATAAGAAAAACTATCTTGCACTGTAGTTATTATCCTTATACAATTACTAAAGGTAATTGTAATTAGTTGGTATTTTTTTATTCAAATGTAGATACATTTATTTGTTTCAATTAATATATAAGGGGGTGGATTTTTTAGCAGAGTTTAAAAAGTTGTAATGGAATGTGATGCATGTGTAACTTTTATTTATACATATTCGACAAATATAAATGAACGGGGGGTCTTGCTCATGAGGGCCGCTTTTGATGACCTTTATGACCGTTATCATAAAGACTTGTTTCAATTTATTTTTTATATGGTTAAAGATAGGCAACAGGCAGAAGATATTGTACAAGAGGTTTATATTAAAGTTTTGAATTCCTACCACACGTTTAAAGGTGAAAGCTCTGAGAAAACATGGCTTTTCTCCATAGCTAGACACGTTACCATTGACTTTTTCAGAAAACAACAGAGGAAACGAAAGAAAATAATGGATTTTTTTGATTGGGGAGAAAAGGGCCATCTTATTAAAGATGAGCACGCAACGCCAGATGAAATTGCTGTAATGAACGAAGAAATTCGACATATTTATCATTGTTTAGATAAGTGTACAATTGACCAGAAAAGTGTTGTTATCTTAAGGTATATTCAATCATTCTCTATTCAAGAAACAGCGGAAACTTTAGGATGGACAGTTAGTAAAGTTAAAACAACACAGCATCGAGCAATGAAAACATTAAGAAAGTTATTAAATGAAGGTGACAGAGGGGAGGAAACGAAAATTGAGTCCCAATAAATCAAACGAGGATAAAGTAGAAAAATTACTAAGAAAAATGCCTCGAGTCGAAGACAATCAAGATAAAGATGCTCTTTTCTCAAAGGTTTCTGCAAGTATGAATAAAAAGGATACCACCAGGAAGAAACCTAAGTTTCCTTGGTTAATCCCTTCTATTGGATCAGTTGTTGTTGTTTTTTTATGTGTATTAATTTATCAAAGCTTTCCATCAGATAACCAATTTTCTTTTGAAAGAAATAGTGATGATTCTGTGCAAGATACAACAGAAGAAAGTACGGATAGCTCCTTTAATGCTCAAATGGATAAAAGAGAATCAGACGAAAGTGGATCTATATCCCAAAATGAGGAAAGTGCAGAGAATGAAGCTTTGATTATGGAAGGTATCGAAGAAGCAGCTTCAAGTAAACTGGTTTACCCGGACAGTAATGTAAGTTTTATTTCTGTTGCTGTAATGGATCCAAGTATTCACTATACGATTCCGATGCAATTGGTTGATACTAGTACGAATGAGGCAGATCCTGAGTATTACTATAATCAATTAGGTAATTTTATTGATGAAGAAGCATTTGATGTCGTTATTTATCCTTTTGAAGATATTAATTTTGATATCGTAACTGAAGAAAATGAAGTCCATTTAGATATTCCTAATGATTTTGAATTGGAAGAAGGAAGCGCATTAGCAGGAATGTTTGAGAGAATTCTTTCTGTGATGTTTCATCCAAATGAAATTGACGAAGCAGTTTTAAATTTAGATGAATCTCGTGACAGCTTTGGTATGTATGGAAATATAGACAGGTTACCATTAACAAAACAAGAAAATCAAAGTTATAAAATTTTTCAACGAGATGAAAGTAAACCAGAGCTTTTATTGCCAACATCAACAAATGAATTTGAAACGTTAGAAGAAGCTTTGGAAGAAATGAAATTGAGTGAGCCTGAGTTTCATGTGGAGGCTTCAATCCCTTCAGAAGTTGAATTAAATGTAGAATCAAGCAATCAACTTGTAACGATTAGTTTTTCGAATTCCGTTAGTTTTGGTAATAATCAAGAAACATTAAATATGTTAGAAGCGATTTTACTGACTGCAAAAAGTTTTGGCTATTCAGAAGTCAGATTTGATATGCAAATAGACACAGTTGGTCCATATCGATTAACGGACCCGCTTCCTGTACCGGTAGGGGCAAATCCAATTTATTTACACTAACTTTAGCTTAGCTATAGGGTAATGGTTATGGAGGCGATACTGGAGTAATCGGAAGCTCATTTATTTATAAGTTTCCTAGACAATAAGATTAGGGTGTCGCTAACTATTTTGTTGCGACACCCTTTTATTTTACACGTTAGGCAAGTATAAAATTTTAGCTATGAAGAATATTCGACGTTGTTGAAATTTTTAGGAACTAAGTATAAGTGCAACTAGGCATTCGCCGGCGCATAATGTCTATTACTAATCTTACGTAAAGAAAGTTTAATTTGTGAAACGTACGTGGTAAAATTAAGATAATATTCCATGATGTTCGAATGGACATAATGTATAGTTATTTTTTTAAGATTCTTTATTAAAAATCTTAATCGACTCTGTTGGACATTCTTCATAGGCATCCAATAGGTCATCCTCTAGTTCACTTGGCACTGTTGCAGTCCCTTTGTTATTATCAAGCCTGACATAGGCGATTCCTTCATCATCATAATCGAATATATCAGGTGCTGTAGCCCCACATGCTCCGCATGCAATACAAGTTTCTTTATCTACAATGGTGAATTTTGCCATACTTTTACCCCTTAATAATAAATAGTGGTTACTAGTTTATTTTATAGATGTACTCCACACTTTTCAATAAAGGAGAATTACTCGTGTTTAAGGATGTTGTTCTTGATTGTATATATAAGTTAAATGGTGAAAGGTCAGCTTCAGCTATTTATCACTTGCTTACTGGTAAACGCTCTTCTCAAACATTGCAAGATGCTCGAATCTATCATTTAAAAAATTACTTTGGCATATTGAAGTCATTGAATAGATCTAAATTTCTGGAATGTATCAATCAATTGAATAATAATGACTTTATAATTGTGGAAGAGAATAATTATGTTATTTTAACTGAACGAGGGTTTAGCTACTTAAAGAAAATTTCAAATCAAGAACAACTCTCTCAGTTTAGTGGTCTTAATTACGAAAGAATCACAAATATTTTTAATTCACGACTACAATTATTCATTCAAACAATTACAAATGTTCATTCAAATAATTATTCATTTCTTGCCATTTCAGATGATAAATCTGTTCAAATATGGGTAAAGAAATTATTTAACAACAAACAAAATGAAATTGATAAATGGATCTATGGTATTTACTCCGAATTATTTGCTATTCTTTCTACTATGAGTCAAATGGAGGCTTCTGTATTTGTAGATCGGTTAACTGGTTTTAACAAGATTGGATTAAGTAAAATGCAATTAGCAAAAAAATACAAGCAATCCTATGAAGACATTGAATTAATGTTAGTATTAATAATACATAAGATGTTAAATCAATTAATCTATAAGAAGCAAAATAGTGAGTTTTTGATTATATTTTTTGATGATTTATTGCAAGAATCGTTTGTTACTGATTCAGCTACAAAAACATATCAATTATTAAAACAAGGATTTGGAATTGATGAAATTTGTAAGATTAGGAAACTAAAAGAAAGTACCATTCAAGATCATCTCGTTGAAATTGCATATGTAGACCCATTTTTCGATACGCAAGTCTTTTTACCTGATGAGGAAGAAAGAGATATTACTCATATTGTGGAAAAGTATCAAACGAGAAGGTTAAAAGACATTAATGGTTACTTGGATCATAAATATAGTTACTTTAAAATTCGACTTGCTCTAGCTGCTATACAACATAACGGTGGTACGAAAAAGGAGGAGAATGTTTGATGTTACTGGAAGATGAGTTAAAAAAACACTTTGGTTTTTCTTCTTTTCGCACTGGTCAAAGAGAAATTATTTCAGATATTTTAAATAATAAGGATGTATTAGGTGTACTTCCAACTGGGTCAGGTAAATCATTGTGCTATCAATTACCAGCTCGAATTATTGATGGTTCAGTTATTGTAGTATCTCCATTAATCTCTTTAATGGTTGATCAAGTCAAACAACTTATTGCCTCTGGCTTTAAAGATGTTGTAGCGATTAATAGCTTTTTAAGTTTTTCTGAAAAAGAGCTCGCTTATAAACAGATAGATTCTTATAAGTTAATATATGTTTCACCAGAAATGCTACAAAATAAACGATTCGTAAAGCTGTTATCAACTATAAAAATTGGTTTGTTTGTTATTGATGAAGCACATTGCATCTCACAATGGGGACATGAATTTAGACCAGACTACTTAAAACTTGACTTCATCATAAAAGCTTTAAATAATCCAACAGTCTTAGCATTGACAGCAACTGCTACACCATCTGTACAAGCGGACATTCTAAACCAGCTTCAATGTAAATCAATGAAAAAGCATATTCATTCGATGGATAGGAACAATATTACTTTTGCAGTGGAAGCATTTGATAATATAGATAAAAAAATAGATTTTTTAGTAAAAGTTCTAGCAAAGTATCCAGTTCCTACCATGGTTTATTTTTCAAGTAGGAACTGGACTGAAAGAGTTTCAAGCATATTAGAGTCTAGATTATCCAATCGAAGTATTGCTTTTTATCATGGTGGGATGGATCAGACAGAAAGGCTCTTAGTACAACAACAATTCATGAACGGTCAACTTGATATTATTTGTTGTACGAGTGCATTTGGCATGGGGATTAATAAAAAGGATGTAAGACTTATTATCCATTTTCATCTTCCTACGCAAGTGGAGTCATTTATTCAAGAAGTAGGGAGAGCTGGAAGGGATGGTGAGTCAAGTGTTAGTTTAGTATTAGCTGCGCCAAACGATGATAAACTGTCTAAATTACTTATTGAAAGGGAATTACCAACTCATGATCAAGTAAAAGAACTATGTTATTACTTAAATAGTCAACAAGGAAATATAATTAATGAAGAATTTCTCATTGAATTATTTCAACTAACTGAGATTCAATGGAGATTTTTACGGTATCAATTAGAAAAACATGATATGATTATA
This sequence comes from Aquibacillus albus, assembly GCF_016908325.1. Taxonomy (GTDB): domain Bacteria; phylum Bacillota; class Bacilli; order Bacillales; family Amphibacillaceae; genus Aquibacillus_A; species Aquibacillus_A albus. The sequence continues at coordinate 252,509 of NZ_JAFBDR010000001.1, forward strand.
GATAGTAAAATTATGTCGAGAAATAAAGAAGTAGAGGTCATCATAGATGAAATTAACCGTTTTATCCTTCTACGCAACAGGTATAAGTATGAAAAATTTGCCGAGTTAGAAAATTGGGTAACTATAAAAAATTGTAGACGAAAAGGGTTATTTTCATCCTTTCAAAAATATATAGATGAACCAAAGTTTTATTGTTGTGATAAATGTGACTTTAATATATTAGAATGGAAGCCAATTCTAAAAGAAAAAAATGTTCAATCATTGGATTGGAAAGAAAAGTTAAAAGAGTTATTTTTACAAGGAGAAAAACATGTTGAAACAAGCAGAACTTATAAAGCAGATGTCTAGTGATCAGTTAAAAAAGCAATTATATTTTTCACAATCATTATTACTATTCATCAGTCTTTTACTAAGTGTTTTTCTTTTTGATTCTATGACAGATTGGTTTTTGATCATTCAGTGGAACCTAAACCAAATTTTAATTTATGGTGTATTATCTGGAATCGTTATTGTACTAATGGATATCTGTTTCCTTTTATTTTTACCTAAGCGACTATATGATGATGGCGGAATAAATGTAAAGATTTTTAGTGAACGAAAAATTCATGAAATTTTTTTCATTGCATTCTTTGTATCCATTTCTGAAGAAATGCTGTTTAGGGGAGTTTTGCAAACAGAATTCGGGTATATATTTGCTAGTTTGATATTTACTATTGTCCATGTTAGGTATTTGGTTAAACCAGTTCTTTGTATAGTTGTTTTATTGTTAAGTTTTTGGTTAGGTTATTTATTTGAAGTCACCAATAATTTGCTTGTTCCAATAGTTGCTCATTTTATCATTGACTTCTGTTTAGCTATACTTATCCGTGGAAATAGTAAGGGGGTTTTTTCATATGACTGATAAAGCTTTTGAAAATCAAGCATCCAACTTACAAGATATGGTGGATGAAATAAATAATAATAGGGAAAAGCCTAAAAATAATGATAATCATAGTCCCCTTGAAGCAGAGGATGACTTAGGTATATTAGATTTACCACCACGAAGTCAAGTACATGCAGGGAAAAAGGCAAAAATGAAGTGGAAAATTAGCTTTCCATTAGTTCGATTGTTATTTGTATTATTTCTATTAATTGTAGGTTTAGTACTAACATACCAAGTTTGGGGAAAGGATTTGCTGGAGACGTCTTCCGCAAAACAAAGTATGGAACAGAATCCTGCAGGTGAATTAGTTCAAGTCAAGTTTCAGCATGACGATCACCCTGTAAAGGATACGATTCAAATAAGTAAAGAAGAAAAAATAGTAGATTCCTTAACAAATTCAAATGAAAATAGAACCCTTGAAGAATCAACCAACCAAGATGAAGAAGTTAACATCAATGAAGAAGCTAATAAACAACAAACAAATAAGAATGAAGTACGAACGCATGTAGTTAAAAAAGGAGATACTTTGTTCTCCATTGCTATGTTTTATTATGGAAACAAACAAGGGGAAAAAATAATAATGGAAGCAAATGGATTAACTGATAAAACGGTAAAAATTGGACAGAGTTTAAGTATTCCTTTTAAAACAACGGAGCAATAGTAATCACTAGCTCCGTTGTTATAAATATTACGTTGCATTTTTAATACATTTTTTGATGATCAAAAAATAATTTTTTTATCTTTTTCCTCCTTTAAAATTTCAGCAGCTTCTCTAAATCTTTGAGAGTGAACAATTTCCCTTTCTCTTAAAAATCGAAGGGAATCATTTAATTCCGGATCATCGGATACGTTGATAATCCACTGATAAGTTGCTCGGGCTTTTTCCTCTGCAGCTATATCTTCATAAATATCTGCAATTGGATCTCCCTTAGCTTGAATGTATTCAGCAGTCCATGGATTACCTGCTGCATTGTGATAAAATAAGGCCTTATCATGGTTAACATAATGTGGAGCTATTCCCGCTTCTTTGAGTTGTTCAGGGGTGGCATCCTTAGTTAGTTTATAGATCATTGTTGCAATCATTTCTAAATGAGCAAACTCCTCTGTTCCAATATCATTTAATAACCCAATTACCTTTCCCGGGATAGTGTATCTCTGGTTTAAATAACGTAGTGCTGCAGATAGTTCCCCATCTGCACCACCGTATTGTTCAATTAAATATTTAGCAAGTCTTGGATTACACTCTCTCACCTTTACAGGATATTGAAGTTTTTTCTCGTAGTACCACATGTAAACTTCCCCCCCCCTTTTACACTTGCCAAGGCCATGGTTGGTCATCCCATTGCCATGGATAATTAGAGTAGCTTCTTCCGAAATGCATTAATGGTCCGAATTGTTTTTCAAATTGCTTCTTTAACTTTTTACTTTCATACGTAAGAGTATTAAATTGTTGGATAGCTTCATAGTCTTGAGGATGTGTATCTAGATACAAATTTAACTCAACAAGAGCAAAGTCAACTGCTTGAATTTGCTCTAATAACTCATAGTACTCGGGTGGCATTGTTTTAGGCTTACTCATTTACATCACCTCGATCTCCCTTTTTATCATATTTACTATACAAGGCAGGCCATAATGTACCACGAAATAGAGCTTCTTTAGGATCATATTGCGGTAAATTAGGTGGTTGGAATCCCAAATATAACTGAGGTGGTGTGACATAGCTTTTTGGTGAGATTGGTTTACAGGGATCAAAGGGACTTACATATGGATAATAATACTTTGTGTGTGTGTGTGACATGTCCGTTTCCTCCTTTCTTCAATAAAAACATACACTTAAAGCCTATGAAAATCATAACTTGTCTCATTCGATTTTTTTAAGCAAGAAGGATTGTATTTTGTGGATGTAGAATTATACAAAATGGAAAGTTGGATGAAGTTCTTCATTGGACTTTATTTTATATGATTGTTAAATTTTTTCTTCTGCATGAGAAATATGGTATTATCATTTTAAATTTGACTTTATTCGTTGATTTGCGTAAAAGGGAGAATAGAAGGGTTTATGATTGTAACGATTACATCTATTTTAGTGATTTTTATTAGTAGTCTCATTGGATTTATGGTATACAAAGCACATAGGGATTTAATAGATGTGAGAGATATCGAATTGGGATTAACAAGTAAACCCTTTAAAATATTTTTCATTTCAGATATTCATACCAGAAAAATTAAAACATCGACTATTTTGAAGATAAAAGAAGAAATTGATATTGTAATCATCGGAGGAGACTTAGTTGAAAAAGGAGTCCCTTTGGATAGAGTAGAAAAAAACATAAAGCTTTTGCAAACTTTTGAAGCTCGTATTTACTTTATATGGGGAAATAATGATTATGAAGTAGATATTTTAAGACTAACACGAATGTTAAAGGATAATAATGTATATATTTTAAAGAATCAAGGAGTTTCTATTCAACATGATATGAACACCTTTACTCTTGTTGGTTTGGATTACATGAAAACTGGAAAGCCAAAAATAATGGATGATTTTGGTTTGGATAAGGATGGTCTCCATTTATTAATTACTCATGACCCAAATGTCTTACCTAGGCTGGAAAAATCGTTCCTAAGTACTTTTGATTTAGTATTAAGCGGACATACTCATGGGGGACAAATTCGATTTCTTGGTATTGGCCCTTATACGCGTGGGGGTTTAAAAAAAGTTTGTAATAAACTTGTTTTTACTAGTGAGGGATATGGATATACAAAATTCCCTTTTCGTTTAGGAACAAATGCTGAATGCCATGTATTAATCCTAAAATAATATGCAATGATTGGTGACTATTTTTAAAATAAGTGTACCATGCTTTTTCCTTGACTCATACATTATTACTAATCCTTGCTTTCTAAATTAAGGGGGGAATTCAATGCGACTTGAAAGGCTATCAGTAAATCAGTTTAAAATATTCTTAACCTTTGATGATTTAATTGAGAGAGGACTGACGAAAGAAGATCTTTGGCATGATTTACCTAGAGTTCACAAACTGTTTCATGATATGATGTTTGAAGCTAGTGATGAGCTGGGTTTTAAACTAGAAGGTTTTTTGCTTGTACAAGTACAAATCATGCAGGCTCAAGGAATGTTAATTATTGTCACACAAAATGAATATCAAAGTGATGATGACTATGATGATGAATTTGTGGAAATGAAAGTTACTTTAGATGAAAGTAGAGAACTAATATTTTCATTTGATAATTTTGAAAACATTATCCAGGTTTGTTCACACCTAAGTGATATTGGAATGAATGGTGGTACTGTTTATCACATGAATGATAATTACTATATGCTAATTGATGATCAAATTGTCGAAGGGAAAAATCGTGAACATATTATTGCAATTATGTCTGAATTCTCTTCTGCTAGCATTATCACTTCTTACCGATTAAATGAATATGGAAAAATTATTTTTGATAATAATGCTGTGGAACAAGTATTGAAGTTTTTTTCCAGTGATTATTAATGTTCATGGGGGGGATTGGCTTAAAGCAATCCAGTCTCCTCATTATTTAACATGCTAAATATTGTCCTATCGATAATAAAATGCATACATATATTATAGTGGTTTATAGAACATATGATTGAGTGATAAAATAATGAATTCAATCTTATTGCATAATCATATGTAACGTGTATACTAATGTGTGAAATATTTGGTAAATAAAAATTGGGTAGATTATTGTGGGAGGTAGGTTCATGGTAGCCGATAACACGCCAGATTCTCCAAACGAACAAAGTGATAAAATGGATGTACTTAAATCGACGCAAACTATTGTAAAAATCGCCTTAGAAAAGTTAGGATATCCAGAGGAAGTATTTGAACTACTAAAAGAGCCAGTTCGAATGATGACAGTGCGAATTCCAGTTCGAATGGATGACGATTCTATAAAAATATTCACTGGCTACCGTGCTCAACATAACGATGCTGTAGGCCCTACAAAAGGCGGGGTTCGTTTTCATCCAAAAGTTTCGGAAAAAGAGGTAAAAGCACTTTCTATATGGATGAGCTTAAAGGCAGGTATCGTTGATTTACCATACGGTGGTGGTAAAGGCGGAATTGTTTGCGATCCAAGGGAAATGTCCTTTCGTGAGCTTGAAGGGCTGAGTAGAGGGTATGTAAGAGCTATTAGCCAAATTGTAGGGCCAACAAAAGATATTCCAGCTCCGGATGTATTTACAAATCCTCAAATAATGGCATGGATGATGGATGAATATAGTCGAATTGATGAATTTAACAATCCGGGTTTTATTACAGGAAAGCCTATCGTTTTAGGTGGTTCGCATGGACGTGAATCTGCAACCGCAAAGGGTGTAACTATTTGCATTGATGAAGCTGTGAAGAAAAAAGGCATTAAAGTAAAGGGAGCCAGGGTTGTTATCCAAGGATTCGGCAATGCGGGCAGCTTTTTAGCGAAATTTTTACATGATTCTGGTGCAAAGGTAGTAGGTATATCTGATGCGTATGGAGGACTTTATGATCCAGATGGACTGGATATTGATTACTTATTAGATCGAAGAGATAGCTTTGGTACTGTAACAAAGCTCTTTAACAATACAATTACGAACGAAGAGCTTTTAGAACTTAAATGTGATATCCTTGTTCCAGCTGCAGTTGAAAATCAAATTACAGAAAAGAACGCAAACAAGATTAATGCATCTATTATTGTTGAAGCTGCAAATGGACCTACTACACTAGAAGCAACAAAAATATTATCAGATCGAGATATTTTACTTGTTCCTGATGTACTTGCTTCTGCAGGAGGAGTAACTGTTTCTTATTTTGAATGGGTTCAAAATAATCAAGGTTTTTATTGGTCTGAAGAAGAAATTGAAGATAAGCTCCATAAAGTAATGACTAAAGGATTTAATTCTGTTTATCATACTGCAGAAACGAGACGTGTAGACATGCGATTGGCCGCTTATATGGTAGGAGTTCGAAAAATGGCAGAAGCTGCACGTTTTCGAGGATGGATTTAAATATAGCTTGCACCTATTAGTAGCTTTTACTAATAGGTTTTTTTGTTTTTAGGAGTCTGCGGTAGTAATTTTTTGAGTAACTTATTGGATTTGAAAGTCGAACTTTCGTATATTAGATTTTGACGTTAATTATTTTTTATTGGTGCCTAGTGTTGTTAAAAATAAATAAACTAATAATATTCAACTTAAGAACAAGGGGTGTAGGACATGCAAAGTGAACATACGATTATTATAGGAGCAGGACCATGTGGGATGTCGGCTGCAATTGAACTGCAAAATTTTGGAATAAACCCTTTACTAATTGAAAAAGGGAATGTAGTTAATTCTATATATAATTATCCAACCCATCAAACTTTTTTTAGTTCAAGTGAAAAATTAGAAATTGGGAATATTGCTTTCATAACGGAGAATAAAAAACCTGTACGAAATCAGGCATTAGCTTATTATAGAGAGGTTGCTGAAAGAAAGAGCCTAAGGATTAACAGTTTTGAAAAAGTTGTATCTATTAAAAAAAATAAAGAAAAATTTACGTTACGCACGGAAACGAACAAAGGGGAAGAAAAAGAATATCGGGCAACAAATGTTGTTGTAGCAACTGGATATCTTGATCAGCCTAATATGTTGGGAGTAAAAGGAGAGCACCTGAATAAAGTCATGCATTATTTTAAAGAAGCTCACCCTTTCTATAATAAAGATGTTGTTGTTATTGGTGGGAAGAATTCAGCTGTTGATGCAATTCTAGAGTTACATAAAGCAGGAGCAAGAATAACAGTATTATATCGAGGATCAGATTACTCAAAAAGTATAAAGCCATGGATTTTACCTGAGTTTCAATCTCTTATTCGAAAAGATATTGTTACGATGGAATTCAATGCAAATGTAAAAGAAATAACAGAGCATGAAGTTGTTTTTGAATCAAATGGGGTACTGAAACGTATTAAAAATGATTTTGTGTTTGCTATGACAGGATATCGACCAGATCAATCCTTTCTTTCAGATCTTGGGATAACCTTTGATAACAAGACAGGTAGGCCTAGCTTCGATGAAGAAACGATGGAATCAAATATTTCAGATATTTATATTGCTGGAGTAGTTGCAGCAGGTTTTGATAATAACGAAATTTTCATTGAAAATGGACGTTTTCATGGTAAGAAAATAGCTAAACATATTAAGGAAAAGGAATAAAATAAGAATAGAGAGTAATTAAACTCTCTCTACGCTTCATTTTATACAGTAGGAAAGTAATTTGACAAAATAAAATTATGTCCTAGTACCGAACAATCATTTGTATTATATTGGTTCTATTGTCTTCTAATATGCTTCCTATGAACTATATTTAGTATTTTCATTATGATATGTTCATGATACGATTGATTTAGCTTATAGTGCGTGTTCAAAAATTCGACGAATTAAAAACAAGCCGACGTTGAGATTCGCCGTTTATCATTTGGTGACTTTTTGAACAACCTCTTATAGAAAGAAGGTGTCGTTATGTTAGCGATACTAACTGCAGGTATTGCACCGACACTTGCCTTGATGTCGTTTTTTTACCTGAAGGATCGTTATAATACAGAGCCAATATATTCTGTTATACGCACATTTGTTTATGGTGCTTTATTGGTATTTCCAATTATGTTTATACAATATGCTTTTTTAGAAGAGGGAATTGGCCAAACACCGGTTATACGTTCATTTGTATTAATAGGCTTTCTTGAAGAGTTTTTTAAGTGGTTTATTTTTATGTATACCATTTACAAATATACAGAATTTGATTCCATATATGATGGGATTACCTATGGAGTTTCCATTAGTTTAGGGTTCGCAACCGTAGAAAATCTTCTATACCTAATCGCTCATGGAATTGAATATGCCTTTGCAAGGGCTCTTTTTCCAGTATCTTCTCATGCACTGTTCGGTGTTATAATGGGGTATTATCTTGGGAAGGCAAAGTATCGATCAAAAGCTCCACGAATAACCATAATGATAGCTTTGATAGTACCTGTATTATTACATGGATTCTATGATTTTATATTAGAAACGATTAAAAGTAATTGGATGTATATAATTATTCCATTTATGATTGGATTATGGGCCTCTGGATTAAGAAAAGTAAAAATTGCAAATCAATACAAGGCTGACAAAGTACTTGTCATTCCTGGGAAACAATCCAATGTTTAAGTCAGTTCTATGAAAACTATTGCATCGTTGCAATAGTTTTTTTATTTGGTTAGATGTATAAAAAATGGAATCAATCAAAAAATAGAGACACATTACAACAGAAGAACCAGCTCATAGGAGGATAATGCTTATGAACTTTAAGAAGTTTTTAATGCTTACAATTTTAACAGTATTTACGATGACAGGTATTACAGCTACACATTCACCTAAACCAGTTGAAGGGTTTAGTCAACAAGTTATACAACATGGTGCTGTTGGTGAGGATGTTATTGAGTTGCAGGCTAGATTACAATACTTAGGTTTTTATAATGGCAAAATAGACGGTGTCTTTGGTTGGGGTACCTATTGGGCCTTAAGGAACTTTCAGTATGAATTTGGATTAGACATCGATGGCCTTGCAGGTGCTACGACGAAACAAAAGCTAGTTAATGCAAGTCAATATGATAAAGCATTTATTAGAGAGCAGCTCAATGCAGGAAATGAGTTTACTTATTATGGTGGAACACCTAAAGAACAACAGGTCAAACGAAATACTCAAAATCAAGGGCAGAATCAAGCACAACAACAACAAAATCAAGCCCAAAATGAAGATACATCACCTCAACCGACAGCAGTAAATGTCCCGGCCGGATTTTCACAAAATGATATTGATTTAATGGCTAATGCTGTCCATGGTGAGGCTCGTGGTGAGCCACACGAAGGTAAAGTAGCAGTAGCAGCAGTTATTTTAAACAGAGTAGAAAGTCCTACCTTTCCTAACACAGTTTCTGGCGTTATTTTTGAACCTAGGGCGTTTACAGCTGTAGCAGATGGTCAAATATGGTTAACCCCAGATGATTCAGCAAGACGAGCAGTACTTGATGCACTTAATGGTTGGGATCCTACTGGAGAAGCCCTTTACTATTTTAATCCTGATACAGCAACTTCCGGGTGGATTTGGACTAGACCCCAAATAAAAAAGATCGGTAAACATATATTCTGTATGTAGAAAGGTGGATAAAAAATGTTTAGATGGATTGTTATTGTTTTATTAGCTATAGGTGTTATAGGAACTGGGGTATGGGGCTACCAAGAACACCAAGAAAAAAATGCAATCTTAGTGCAGGCAGAAAATAATTATCAACGTTCTTTTCATGATTTAACCTATCATATAGATTTATTACATGATAAATTAGGGACTACGTTAGCAATGAATACAAAAGAGCAATTGTCACCTCAGTTAATTGAAATTTGGAGACTGACTTCAGAGGCTCAAACGGATGTAGGGCAATTACCACTTGCTTTACTCCCTTTTAATAAAACAGAGGAATTTTTAGCAAACATTGGAGATTTTACTTATCGAACTGCAGTTAGAGACTTAGAGAATGAACCGTTAACAGATAAGGAAGTAGAAACGCTAGAATCTTTATATGAAAAATCAGGTGATATAGAAAAAGAGTTACGAAAGGTACAACACATGGTATTAGAAGAAAATTTGCGTTGGATGGATGTTCAAGTAGCTCTAGCTACTAACGATCAACAGGCAGACAATACTATTGTTGATGGATTTGAAACGGTTGAGGAAACCGTAAAGGGTTACACAGAAGGAAATTTTGGACCAAGTCTTACAGGCACATCCAAAGAAAACCATGATTATCAATTTATCAATGGAAAAGAAATTACCGAACAACAAGCGTTAGAAAAGGTTAGAGAATTATTCGATATTGATGAAAATACGGACATAACGATAACAAAAACAGGTGAAGGGGCAAAAGTGCCCACATATAGCGGATCTTACCATACAGATGATAAAAGCGGGTATATTGATATTTCCACTAAAGGTGGACATCCGCTTTCTCTAATGGTTAATCGAGAAGTTTCCGAGCCAAAAATCAGTTTATTTGAAGGAATGGAAAAGGCGAATGATTATTTAAGTAAGTTAGATTTTAAAAATATGGAAATGTTTGAAAGCAGCCAGTATGATAATGTCGGTGTATATAATTTCGTATATACCGAAGATGATATACGTATTTATCCTGACTCAGTCCAAGTTAAAGTTGCTTTAGACAATGGTGAAATATTAGGGTTATCTTCTAGAGATTATTTCCGTAATCATCAAGAACGAAATATTTCTGAACCAACACTCACAGAGGAAGAAGCAAAAGATAAAGTAAACCCAAATGTAGAAATACAAGAACAATCCCTTGCTGTTGTAGAAGATGATCTAGGTGAAGAGGTTCTAGCCTATCGATTTTTAGGTACACTTGGACAGGATACGTATCAAATATTCATTGATGCAAATAAAGGGATAGAAGTTCAAGTGGAAAAACTAAAGGTTGCTGAAAATAAGTATGAATAGCGTTTCAGGGAAAGGATTATTCCTTTCCCTTTTCCTATTTTTTTGAGATAATAATAAAAGTTAATAAATTTTATGGGGAAAGAGGCGGAGGCATTGATTAAAATCGGTACACCGCTCATCCTAGAATGGAAGAAAAATCAGGAGGTTGAGCGCTATCGTTGTAAAGTTGTAGAACAAACAGAAAGCTTTATATATATTGATTATCCAATTAATGAAAAAACGGGAAGAACTGAAATCTTTTCTGTGGGGACAGAGTTTAGTGCCAGTTTTGTCGGACAGGATAATTCTGTTTACCGATTTCATACAGAGATTAAAGAAAAAAAGCTTATAAATATACCAACATTAATGTTGGACTATCCAATAAATGATTTAGAAAGAATACAAAGAAGGAAATATGTACGAATTAATGCTTCTGTTGATACTGCTATCCATGATCCGGAAAATAATTTAGCTCCCTTTACTACAGTTACGCACGATATAAGTGGTGGAGGAGTATCTATCGTTATCCCAAATGGTAATGGTTATGAATTTGAAGAAGGAAAACTGTTAAATGTTTGGCTTGTACTTCCTTTAGAATCTGGTTCCTATGTGTATATATACTCAACCTCCAGGGTTATTCGTGTTCATCACCGAGGAGAAGGAAAAAAGAATATCTTATCTTTACAATTTGATTCTATTAAGGAAAAGGATCGACAACATATCATCCGTTTTTGCTTTGAAATGCAATTGAAGGTAAGAAGGCGTCATTTAACTCCATAAGTTTTAAAGAATAATCGTATATATTAAGGTAGTTCTAGAGACAATAAGATAAAAAAGGTGAGCATATGAAGCGTTTAGAGAGATATATCATTGTAACGCTGTTTGCACATGGACTGTTACTTATTGTTTCACAATGGGTTATACAACATTTTGAGCTTAACGTCTATATTGATCCGATTTATCAATATTTAGGTGTTTTTAAAAAAGATGAACAAAATCATCTAGAAACCTTAGACTACTTCTTTCAGAATGTGTTATCCTTTTAGGGGTGCGATATTTATAAAGTTATATGCATCATGATTGGATAGAGAGGAATGAATGGTTATCATGGTCGAAAAAAAATTAGCAATTGCCATAGATGGCCCGGCAGCTGCTGGAAAGAGTACGGTTGCAAGAAAAGTAGCAAGACGACTTTCGTATATATACATAGATACTGGAGCAATGTATCGGGCTTTAACATATAAGGCAATTGACTATCAAGTTGATTTGGATAACGATCAACAGCTACATGAGTTATTGTTACATACAGAAATAGATTTACAGCAAAATGACAATGGTCAACAGGTGTTAGTTGATAGCAAAGAAGTCACTAGTTTAATAAGAACTGAATCGGTCACAAATCATGTTTCCATCGTTGCTAAACACCCATCCGTTCGCAAAGAGATGGTAAAACGTCAAAAAGCGCTCGTTGAACAACGTGGAGTGGTAATGGATGGTCGTGATATAGGAACCCATGTCATTCCAGATGCAGAAGTGAAAATTTTCTTAATTGCATCAGTGGAAGAAAGGGCTCAAAGAAGGCATTTGGAAAATATTGAAAATGGTTTTCCATCTAACCTCGATCAGTTAAAAGCTGAAATAGAAAAAAGAGATAAGCTAGATTCAGAAAGAGAAGCATCACCATTAGTTAAAGCGGAGGATGCAATTGAAATAGATACTACTTCACTTTCGATTGATGGAGTAGTGGAACGAATATTGCAAGTTGTTGATAAGGTTAAAGGAGATTGAAAAATCATGAGTCTTTATCATGTTGGTAAATTTTTATTTACTGTGATTTTAAAACCACTATATCGTTATCAAATAGTTGGTAGAGATAATGTCCCGAAAGAAGGTCCTGTCATAATTTGTTCGAATCACATTTCAAATCTCGATCCTCCATTGGTCGGGGTTACGTGCCCGAGATCTATTTACTTCATGGCGAAAGAAGAGTTATTTAGAATGAAGTGGGTAGGGGGAATACTTAAGCGAGTGCATGCATTCCCCATCAAGCGGGGGATGAAGGATAGAAACGCACTTCGTCAAGGCTTGGAAATTCTAAAACAAGGCAATACATTAGGATTATTTCCAGAAGGAACGAGGAGTAAATCTGGTCAAGTTGGTGAAGGTTTAGCTGGTGCTGGCTTCTTTGCCCTTCGCTCTCAGGCAGCTATTGTACCATGTGCTATTGTTGGACCCTACCGTTCATTCCGTTCAATAAAAGTTGTCTATGGACCACCTATCAAAATGGATGAATTAAGAGAAAATAAAGCTTCACCACAGGAAGTAACGGATAGGATCATGTCAGAAATCAAAAAACTGCTAGAAAATCACAAATAAAGGATTATTCTATTTCTATTGCTTGACAAATAGATACAAATATAAGAAGTTAGAAAAAAGGATATTTTCTGTTTTTGGAGTTGTGACGGAAATTGAAGGAGGTCTCTTATATGGAAGAAATGAATAATGAAGTTTCAGAAGTTAAGGAGTTATCGATTGGTGATTTTGTTACTGGGAAGGTAGTAAAAGTAGAAGAGAAACAAGTTCTCGTTGATATTGGCTACAAAATAGATGGCATTATTCCAATAAGTGAATTATCTAGTCTTCATATAGAAAAAGCCTCTGATTTTGTTACTGAAGGAGATGAACTTAATCTGAAGGTTAAAAAGCTTGAAGATGATGAAGTTATTCTATCTAAGCGAGCTGTCGATGCTGATAAGGCATGGGAAGATTTACAACAGAAATATGAGGATAGCGAAGTATTTGAAGCAGAAGTAAAAGATGTTGTCAAAGGTGGACTTGTAGTAGATGTCGGCTTGAGAGGTTTCATTCCAGCTTCATTAGTTGAAACGTATTATGTAGAAGATTTTGAGGATTACAAAAATAAAACACTTCGTTTAAAAGTAGTTGAGTTAGATCGGGAACAAAACAGAGTTATATTATCTCATCGTGCTGTTGTAGAGGCAGAAGAATCAGCTAAAAAGCAAGAGGTTATACAATCAATAGAAGAAGGTCAAGTTGTTGAAGGCAAAGTTCAACGACTTACAAACTTTGGTGTATTTGTTGACTTAGGTGGTATTGATGGATTAGTTCATATTTCACAATTATCGCATGAGCATGTTGAAAAGGCCTCTGATGTAGTAGAAGAAGGTCAACAAATTAAAGTAAAAGTATTAGCAGTAGATAGAGATAATGAAAGAATTTCACTCTCTCTTAAAGAAACTCAACCTGGCCCTTGGGAAGATATCGAATCACGAGTGCAGTCGGGTTCAGTTATAGAAGGAACCGTTAAAAGATTAGTTAACTTTGGTGCATTTGTTGAAGTGTTACCTGGTGTAGAAGGATTAGTTCATATATCACAAATTTCAACTGAACATATTGGTACACCACAAGAAGTCCTTAAGGTTGGACAGGTAGTCAAGGTAAAAGTACTAGACGTTAATGAAAGCGAAAAAAGGATGTCTTTAAGTATAAAAGAAGTAGAATTAGAAAAAAATCAAGAAGAAATGAAGCAGTATGAAAAAGAAGAGGATCATTCAGGGTTCCAATTAGGAGACATGATTGGTGACAAGCTAGATAAATATAAATAATAAAACGAAAAGGCTGAATGCGACAATTATTTTGTTGCATTCAGCCTTTTTTTTAAGGAAAAAGTGAGTTGAAGATGACCTAAGAAGGTTTTTAAATCAAAAACGAACTAGGTGATGTTTAGAGTTTCTATAAAAATGACATAATGCTTAATGGTGGTGGGACAAAATGGATGGTCTGTATTTTTATTGGATAAGCTGGATGTTGTGGGTTGTTATTACGTTCTTATTAAATAAAAATAGAAAAAGAACTTTTTTGGCTGTGTGGATATTAACTCTGATTATCGTTTCTAGCTTATCTTTTTCTATAAAAGGATTGCAAATAAATTGCGCTGTAATCGTATTAATTATTGGGGCTATTATAATCGTCGCACATTCATCTAATTGGTTCATGAATACGATCCAATCTTTGTGTTTATTGTTTGGCTATGTCGGATTACTATTTTGGGAGCAACTAAGCCCCGTGTGGATCGTACTTCCTAGAATTATTTTAATACCAGCACTAGCCTTATTTCTTTTGTTTATTTTAGCTCCTTCTTTTAAGGAAAGGTATGCTATTTGGTGTCTAGGAGTGACAACAGGAGAAATTCTTCATGGTCTTATTCTACATAGCTATGGATTTACACCATATGTCGGAGGTTTCGCTTTTTTGGATTTATTGTTTATTGAATTCGGACTCCTATTATTGGTGCAAGGATTTCTAGAAATGAGAAAAAAAATGGAACAATTCATTCTACTTATCGAAAAACAGAAGAAGAGGTGGACACATGAATGAATATACATATCCAATTCTATTTGGTGTTATAGTCGGTACGTTGTCACGTTTTATCATGTTACGAACCGATTATAGACAATACCCTACCTATTTACACGGGAAGGTTATTCACATTGCATTAGGCTTTATTGCTGCAGGGTTAGGAGCTGTAGCTGTCCCATCTATCATGGAGAAAGAATTTACAGCGGTGACATTTTTAACGATTGCTGCATCTCAATTTAGAGAAGTTCGCAATATGGAGAGAAATACCCTTTCCGAACTAGATAGTTATGAATTAGTTCCAAGAGGTAAAACTTATATCGAGGGCATTGCTGTAGCTTTTGAAGGCAGAAACTATTTGGTTATCTTTACATCGTTTTTAAGTACTCTTTTTTACTTGGTGTGGAATATAGGTGCTGCCATATTAGCTGCCCTTATTTGTTATATTATCATGAGGAAATTTATGAGTGGTTCGACACTTAAGGATATCGTTGATATTGAGTTTAAAGAACCTCATTTCGATGGTGCGGGATTATATGTTGATAATATTTATATTATGAATATTGGTCTTCCGGAACGCCAACAAGAGGTTTTAAAATATGGAATGGGATTCATATTAACACCAAAGAATTTTAATGTCCGGTCAACAATAGCAAATTTAGGGCAAAGACAGGCAATTCTTCATGATGTGTCGGTGTCTATGGGGGTGTTTCGTGATTCAGGTACACCAGCTCTAGTCCCTTTAATTAAACGCGATCTAGATGATGGTAGAATTGGTGTATTTATTCTTCCACAGGATAAAAGTATTGACCAAGCAAAACGTGTAATTGGTGCAGTACCTGTATTAGAAAACGCGATAAGGATGCCTTCAGAGTCAAAAGCAAATAACAATGGAGGAGAGTCAAAATGAATATAGAAAAAGCAGTTCTTTCCGTAATAACAACGAATAAGGAAAAAATCGATGGTGGGGCACCAATATTTATTTGTGATTCGAAAAATGAAATGGACAAAATTGCTGCAAATCTTGAAGCAATTTTGGATGGAATCAGTCATGCACTAAGTGATGACTTATATATCATCGTCAAACACTAACTAGTTAGCATTGTTAAAGTTCTCATATTGTTTTACTTTTCCGCTTTTGCTAAAATGTATTAGTTAAGGAAAATGTAGTTAGAAACGATCAGACGGTTATTTCTAACTCCTAATTAGAAAATGTTCTAAAAAAGAGGAAGGATGTACCTTTCATGAGAAAATCAGTTGTGGCAATAGTTGGAAGACCAAATGTAGGAAAGTCGACGATATTTAATCGGTTAGTTGGAGAACGAATATCAATAGTTGAAGATATCCCTGGTGTTACTCGAGATCGCATTTATGCACAAGCAGAGTGGTTAACGAATACCTTTAACATTATAGATACAGGTGGGATTGAATTAGGGGATGAACCTTTGCTTGTACAAATGCGTGAACAGGCTTCGGTTGCCATTGATGAAGCAGATGTCATTATTTTTATGGTTAATGGTCGAGAAGGTATTACTGCTGCTGATGAAGAAGTAGCAAAACTCTTGTTCAAATCAAACAAGCCTGTAGTATTAGCGGTTAATAAGGTTGATAATCCCGAAATGAGGGATCAGATATATGAGTTTTATTCTTTAGGGTTTGGAGAACCATTTCCTATTTCAGGTACGCATGGACTAGGGTTAGGTGACTTGCTAGATGCAGTCGTTGGGTATTTTCCCGAAGTAAGTCAAGAAGGCCCTGAAGATGATACGATTTATTTTAGTTTAATTGGAAGACCAAACGTCGGAAAATCTTCTTTAGTAAATGCTATCCTAAATCAAGAGCGTGTTATTGTAAGTAATATCGCGGGTACCACAAGAGATGCAATTGATTCCCCTTTTACTAAGGACGGGCAGAAATTCGTAATCACAGATACTGCTGGTATGAGAAAAAGAGGGAAGGTATACGAAAATACTGAGAAATATAGTATATTAAGGGCACTAAGAGCCATAGAACGTTCAGATGTAGTGCTTGTCTTAATCGATGCTGAAACAGGAATTATAGAACAAGATAAAAAGATTGCTGGTTATGCACATGAAGCTGGCAAAGCGGTTGTACTTGTGGTCAATAAGTGGGATACAGTAGATTCTCACGAAAAGGCTATGAAGGAATTTGAGGAGAAGGTTCGTGCACATTTTCAGTATTTAGATTATGCACCAATTGTATTTTTATCTGCGGAAACAAAAAGACGAATTCATACTTTAATACCCAAGGTCATAGAAGCTAGTGAAAATCATACAAAACGAGTAGAAACAAATATTTTAAACGATGTAATTATGGATGCTCTGGCTATGAACCCTACCCCAACAATTAAAGGACAACGTTTAAAAATTTTATATGCTACCCAGGTTGCAGTGAAGCCGCCTACTTTTGTTGTTTTCGTGAATGATCCAGATTTACTCCACTTTACTTATGAACGTTTCTTAGAAAATCGAATACGGGATGCTTTTGGATTTGAAGGAACCCCGATTAAAATATTCGCTAGACGAAGGAAGTAAAGGAGGTTATTCCTTGGAGAATATTGCAGTGTTGGGAGCAGGAAGTTGGGGAACAGCTTTAGCCCTTGTATTATCAGATAATCAACATCAAGTGAGGTTATGGACACATAATCAGCATCATGCAGAAGAAATTAATCGCACTCATCAAAATGAAAGGTATTTACCTGGTGTTGAAATACCTGAGCAAATTATTGCTTACCATAATCTAAGTGATGCAGTTAAAGACGTATCAACCATTCTTATCGTTGTTCCGACTAAAGCGATTCGAGAAGTATGTAGACAATTAAGGGATTTTTTGGGTGAAGAAGTGACAGTTGTGCATGGTACAAAAGGAATTGAACCCGGTACGTGGAAACGAGTATCTGAAATGATAGAGGAAGAGTTAGCAGATAGCTATGATGGAGATATTGTTGTTCTTTCTGGCCCAAGTCATGCAGAAGAAGTTAGTTTACGACATCCAACTACGGTTACGGTTTCTTCCGATAAAATTTCACAAGCAGAGAGAGTTCAGGATTTATTTATTAACGAAAATTTTCGGGTGTACACGAGTCCGGATATGATTGGAGTTGAGTTAGGAGGCGCTTTAAAAAATATTATTGCGTTAGGGGCTGGTGTATCAGACGGCTTAGGGTATGGAGATAATGCCAAAGCTGCTTTAATGACGAGAGGACTTGCAGAAATTGCTCGATTAGGAACAGTCATGGGTGCTAATCCATTAACTTTTATTGGCCTATCTGGTGTAGGTGATTTAATCGTCACTTGTACTAGTGTACATAGTAGGAATTGGAAAGCTGGAAACCTATTGGGGAAAGGGAATGACTTAAATCAAGTGTTGGACAAAATGGGGATGGTTGTAGAAGGGGTAAGAACTACCAAAGCAGCATTTGAATTATCTTCCCAACAAAATGTAGATATGCCAATTACACATGGTTTATACCGAATTCTCTTTGAAAATGAAAAACCAAAAGCAGTTGTCGATCAATTGATGACTAGGGTAAGAAGACATGAAATGGAAGATTTATCGACTATTTTATCAGCTCGCTATGCACAAAAAGATGATTAACAGACCCAACCTACCTTGCATATACTATTCTGAATGATTAAGGCAAGGAGGAGTAAAAGTGAGCGATTTTCAAAAGAATTTGTTCGAGCAAATACAGAAAAAATCTGATATCAAGCCTGATGAAATATTAAATGTTGCTAATTCGGTTCAAAATGCTGATTTTTCTGATGAAGAAACGGTTAGAAGTTTGGTGAAACAGTTAGCAGCTATGGCTGGCAAACCGATTTCTAAAGAAAAAGAAGATAAAATTGTTGAATCCATTACAAATAAAAATATTCCTTCAGACATGAATACACTGAGTCAGCTCTTTAAAAAATAGCTCTTACTTGGGCAAATGAGGATACAAAGATGAAATGATTGGCATAGAATAAATCGCACAAGCATTTCAATTTAGGGTTGCTTTGGGTATTATTTAGTCATGCCGAGGTAGAACTAGCCCCTTCTACTCTCGGTTTTTTGTTGTAAAATTTTAAGTTTTTTCAGAAATAACGGTTAATAAGTACGGAAAATAAGATTTGTGTTATAATACTTGAAGCAAAAATCACTGATTCTTATATTCTTGGACAAGCTTTCTGATCACATAGTTAATGGCACATTTAAACCAATGATTGCTTTCGTACATGTTTACCTATTTTTAAATGTAAAGGAGTGGGGTTATTAATGTCTATACCAATGTTAAAAATGTACATATCATTTGCTGGAATTATTTTTTTATTATTGGCTATTGGATTAATTCTACTTAGTAGACATAAATTAAAGGGCTTTTTTGCAACGATTGTTGCATTACTAGCTTATTTGTTTTTTATCGTTGGAAGTATCATTATTTTTTATATTGTTATGAGCGGACCAACTGGGTAGCTTAAGGGGGGACTAAAAGATGAAACACATAACTTTTTCGGTAATTATCATATTTTTTTTGAGTGGTTGTTTATATCCTAATAATCAGTTAACAAAAAACAAGGTCCCAAATGATGTTCAATTGCAAATGGTACAGGATGCTGTTGAACAATATGTTGATTTGAATCAAGGGCTCGTGCCTATACAAACTAAATCGAACGATACACCGATTTTTCAAAAATATCTACTTGATTTTTCTAAGCTTAAACAACAAAATTTAATTTCAAGTACACCTGGAACTGCTTTTGAAAATGGTGGTTACTACCAATATGTATTAATTAATCCTGAGGATAATCCTACAGTTAAAGTAATTGATCTAAGAAGTACAGAAAAACTTAGAAGTGTACAACATGCTATTAATGTATATCGTAGTAAGCATACTTATCCCCCGTTTGGTAAAGAGATAGAGGATGGTATTTATACGATTAATCATGAATTACTTGGATTAGAGGGGGAGCCGTACGTTGTAAGCCCTTATTCAAAGAATAATTTACCAATTGTTATGGATGTGATTGGGAACATCTATATCGATTATCGAGTTGATTTATATGATGCTCTACAGACATATGATCATGATTATCAAACAGGAGACGATATTCGTTTCATCCTTGCTGATAATTATCCAATCGTACCTGCCTATTCTCTTCCATATACGATAAAAAATGGAGAGCCTTCCTTTGTAAACGAAAATAAATAAAGGAATAATTCAAACCTTGTTGCATATAATGTGGCAAGGTTTTTTAGTTAGCTTATCTTTCATTTTAACCAGGTACATGGTAACCAACAAAGAATTCTACATAAAAGTATTCCAATGACATCATGAATTTTTTTGAAAAAATCTTTGTATGAGTAATACTAAGGCTTTCCCCATTAGGGCTTTAGCGATAAGCCAAGTTTTTCTAATATTTTCATTATAAACAAGTCATATTTTGATAGGACAACGTCATAGACTTGTAATGTTAAAGAATCGTAATTGCTCTATGGCGAGTAGATCGGGAGGGGATTATTTGGAAAGAGTAGATATTTTTAAAGATATCTCGAAGCGGACAAATGGGGATATTTATTTAGGAGTTGTTGGTGCAGTACGTACTGGTAAATCGACTTTTATTAAGAAATTTATGGAACAAGTCGTTTTACCAAATATTTCAGATGAAGGCGAACGAGCTAGAGCACAGGATGAACTGCCACAAAGTGCAGCAGGAAAAACAATTATGACTACGGAGCCAAAATTTGTACCAAACCAGGCGGTCTCTGTACAGGTCGATGAAGGTTTAGATGTAAACGTAAGATTAGTTGATTGTGTAGGATATACGGTTAATGGCGCCCAAGGATTTGAAGATGAGAATGGACCTAGGATGATTAATACACCATGGTATGAGGAGCCAATTCCATTTCATGATGCAGCAGAAATTGGTACGAGAAAAGTAATTCAGGAACATTCAACAATGGGCGTAGTGGTGACAACTGACGGATCGATTGGTGATATTCCAAGAGGAGATTACGTAGAAGCTGAGGAACGTGTCGTTGAAGAGCTAAAAGAAGTTGGAAAGCCTTTTATTATGGTAGTAAACTCAGTACAGCCTTATCAGCAAGAAACAGAAACACTTCGTCAGGATTTAGTTGACAAATATGACATACCTGTCTTGGCAATGAGTGTTGAAAGTATGAATGACCATGATGTTTATAATGTACTACGAGAAGCATTATATGAGTTTCCTGTACTTGAGGTAAATGTAAATCTTCCTAGCTGGGTAATGGTTTTAAATGAAGATCATTGGTTAAGAGAAAGTTACCAACTTGCAATCCAAGAAACTGTAAAAGATATTAAGCGACTTCGGGATGTTGAAAGAGTTGTTGGAAGCTTTGATGCTTATGATTATATTGAAAATGCAAAGCTTGCTGGCATGGAAATGGGGGAAGGTGTTGCAGAAATAGACCTAGCGGCACCAGATTATCTTTATGATCAAGTATTAAAAGAAATCGTCGGTGAAGAAATTAGAGGAAAAGATCATCTATTAGAATTGATGCAAGACTTTGCAAATGCTAAAAGAGAGTATGACCAAGTTGCAGATGCACTTCAAATGGTTAAGCAAACTGGCTATGGTGTAGCTGCTCCATCATTGACAGACATGGCATTAGATGAACCGGAAATAATCCGTCAAGGTTCAAGGTTTGGAGTTCGGTTAAAAGCTGTAGCTCCTTCCATTCACATGATAAAAGTGGATGTAGAATCTGAATTTGCTCCAATTATCGGTACAGAAAAACAGAGCGAAGAGCTTGTCCGCTACTTAATGCAAGATTTTGAAGAAGATCCGTTGTCAATTTGGCAATCCGATATTTTTGGAAGGTCTTTAAGCTCTATTGTTCGTGAAGGAATTCAAGCGAAGCTGTCACTAATGCCAGAGAACGCGAGATATAAGTTAAAAGAAACACTTGAACGGATCATTAACGAGGGATCAGGTGGACTTATAGCAATTATTCTTTAACGGCTTGTTTATACAGGCCGTTTTTCTTTTGCCAAGCGCTTTATAGCCGCTGAACGCATAGAAAGTGTTTACTGTTTCTGTTGTCATACTAAAAAATGAATGTGAAATATTTTTCTAAGTGGTAAGAAGTTTCAAATAGAATAAAGCGTTTTCTATACTGCCTTTATTGGAATATCATCCTAATACAGAAACTATGTTAGTAAAAGGAGTGAAAATGTGGTAAAATTGCTCAAACCCTTATGTGCCAACCAATTGAACCTCTTGCATATGAATTCTATCTATGATACCATTCATATAAATTAAGAGAGAGGCAAAAAATAGGAAAAAAGAACAAAATTATACTATTCTTGTTAATTTTTGTTGAATTTCCACGAAATCTCGTTTAATATAAGCCTTGTCATCATCTAATTGCTGACTTTAGGTATAAAAATTGAAAAAACGGTGAACAAATGGAAATATAACCATATTTGTTCGAGCCATTGAATGTGAATTGGGAGGAGGTGAATGTCATGAACAAAACTGATTTAATTAATGCGGTTGCTGAAAAAAGCGAGCTTTCAAAAAAGGACGCTACAAAAGCTGTTGATGCAGTTTTTGAATCTATCATGGATTCACTAAAAGCTGGAGACAAAGTACAATTAATTGGTTTCGGGAATTTTGAAGTACGTGAGCGAGCAGCTCGTAAAGGGCGTAACCCACAAACAGGAGAAGAGATTGAAATCCCTGCAAGTAAAGTTCCTGCTTTTAAACCAGGTAAAGCCCTTAAAGATAATGTAAAATAGTGATTTACATATGGGCCATGAAAGGGTGCGAATGCACCCTTTTTCTTATGAATGCACATAGCTATTGGAAATAACATTCTATTTGATTACATATAAACGATGATTTATCATAAGTTATGTTATACTAAAAATACGATATTTTCTAAAGGGAAACACTAAACCATTTGTTTTTCGTGAGAAGATATCGTCTACCTAATAAATGTTCATGTTATAAATGGTAAGTAATAAAAAATAGCGGGTATAATAGAAAAGGAATTGGGTGATCAACATGAGTATAGCAAATGTTAAAATGAAAGAAATAAAAGTTGAGTTAGAAGAACAATTACATCATTCCTATTTGAAACAATTTCTTCAAAAGCCCGTTATTGATGAGGACAAGTTACTTATTTTAATATCTATAATTGAGCATACTAATTATTCTGAAATAGAAAAAAAGAATTATGTTATTACAACTATGCTGGTTCAGATTGCGTTAGATACGCATGATCTAGTATCACAAAATAGTTTAAAAACAGATTCCGATATCACAAGAAAAAAACGTCAACTTACTGTACTCGCCGGTGATTATTATAGTGGGCTATATTATTATCTCTTATCGAAATTAGAAGATATTCCAATGATTCAGACACTAGCTTCTGCTATTAAAGAAATTAATGAATATAAAGTGTCATTTTATTATAAAGAGTTTAAGTCAATACATGCATTTATGGAATCTCTTAAGCATTTAGAATCTCTACTTATCCTGCGAGTTGCTCAACATATGCACCAATCGGATGATAGCGAGTTCACAGGGAATTGGTTGTTAATTAGGAAGCTAATACGTGAAAAAAATAGATATCTCGATAAAGGAAATTCTCCGATATTTGATCTAATAACCAAGGGACCAGGCACACATTTGCAAAATAATCAAATCATCTATACTGTAGAGAAGTTTATTCATAAATACACAGAACATGTAGAAGATACATTCAGTCATTTACCTATGCATTTGCACACGTTAAAATCATATGTTCAAGCACTAACGTATGACAACTTACGTAAAAACATTAAAGTAATGGAAGAGAGTTGACCAACATGCAACAATCGAAAGAGGAGCGTGTGCATCACGTATTTGAGAAAATTTACAATCGTTACGATGTGATGAATTCGATTATTTCTTTTCAACGACATAAAGTTTGGCGTAAAGATGTCATGAAACGTATGCAAGTTAATAAAGGAGATCAAACATTAGATGTATGTTGTGGTACAGGTGATTGGTCTATTTCCTTAGCCAACTCAGTTGGTAAAGAAGGTAAGGTTATTGGTTTAGACTTTAGTAAAAATATGCTTTCTATTGGCAAAGAGAAAAAGAAAGATTTACAGTTAACTCAATTGGAGTTTGTTCATGGGAATGCAATGGATCTCCCTTTCAAAAATGATACGTTTGACTTTGTCACAATTGGTTTTGGGTTAAGAAATGTCCCAGACTATTTACAAGTATTAAAGGAAATGAGTAGAGTGGTTAAACCCGGAGGAAAAGTGGTTTGTTTAGAAACCTCACAACCAACGATGATTGGCTTTAGGCAGTTATACTACTTTTATTTTCGGTTTATCATGCCTTTATTGGGAAGATTATTTGCAAAAAGTTATAAAGAATATGCCTGGCTGCATGAATCAGCTAAGGATTTTCCTGGAAGAGATGAATTAAGACAGCTATTTAAACAAGTAGGATTAACCAATGTTCAAGTTAAAGGTTATACTGGCGGGGTAGCTGCAATGCATATGGGAGAAAAACCTGAAAATTAGGCTCTGTTAAAGATTAATGTTGATATTTAGTATATTTTTGACTGATTGTGCCAAATGGAAATGAACATTTGGAGAAAACAAGTTTTCTCCCGTGTTCATTTCCATTTGGCATCCTTTCAGCATAGCTGAAAAGTCGTGTGAAATCTTGATTCACACGATGAGTCAAAGATCAGCACCTAACTTTAATGCAGCCAAAAAATAAAGGCATAAAGGTGAACTACATGAAATTAGCAATGACCTATTCATATTTAAAACAAGATCTTGATACCATTGAAAAGGCCTTAAATAAAACGATTAATGCAAAAAATCCAGTTTTGCGGGAAGCATCTGTTCAGTTGTTGCAAGCAGGGGGAAAAAGACTTCGTCCTGTTTTTGTTCTGCTTTCAGGTAAATTTGGTTCCTTTGATATAGATAAAATCAAAACGGTCGCAGTATCATTAGAACTTATTCATATGGCCTCTTTAGTTCATGATGATGTTATTGATGAAGCAGAGTTGCGAAGAGGAAAACCAACCGTTAAAGCAAGATGGGATAATCGTATCGCAATGTATACCGGCGATTATATTTTTGCGCGTTCATTAGAGAATTTGGCAAGCTTAGAAATACCTAAAGCACATCAAATCTTAGCAAAAACAATGGTCGATTTGTGTATTGGTGAAATGGAACAAATTAAGGATAAATATAACGTCAAGCAAAATTTGAGAACGTACTTAAGACGAATTAAAAGAAAAACAGCTTTACTTATTTCAACAAGCTGTCGATTAGGAGCAATTGCAACAGATGCACCAATAGAGTACGAAAGAGCATTATACAGATATGGTTATTATATTGGAATGTCGTATCAGATCATCGACGATATTTTGGATTTTACTTCATCAGATAAACAATTGGGTAAACCAGCAGGAAGTGACCTATTACAAGGAAACCTCACATTACCTGTGTTATACGCGATGGAAAATAAAGATTTTTATGATAAATTAAGATCCTTATTTGAACAAAAGGATACTATATCGCAACAGGATATTATTCCTTTTATTAACCATATTAAATCGTCAGACGTAATAGAACGCTCGTTAGCTTTAAGTGAAAGGTATTTGGAAAAAGCTTACGAATCTATCCGTGTTTTACCAGAAACCCGTGCTAAACAGACACTTCAAGATATAGCAACTTATATTGGTAAACGTAAAACATAATTTATTGTTTAGATGTACATTATTTGCTAAAATTTAAATATTAGCGCTTTCAAGTACATATTGGAGAGGTGTTTATAATGGAAAAAACATTTTTAATGGTTAAACCAGATGGAGTACAAAGAGGATTGGTAGGCGAAATCGTTTCACGTTTTGAAAAAAAGGGTTTCAAATTAATTGGATCTAAGTTAATGACAATATCCAGTGAATTGGCATCAGAGCATTATGCTGAACATGAAGGAAAGCCTTTTTTTAATAGTTTAGTTACATTTATTACCTCTGGACCAGTGTTTGCGATGGTCTGGGAAGGAGAAAATGTAATTGCAACAGCAAGGCAAATGATGGGGAAAACAAATCCTCAAGACGCACTTCCAGGGACGATTCGTGGAGATTACGGGCTAACTGTTGGTAAAAATGTTATTCATGGTTCAGACTCAACTGAAAGTGCAGAACGAGAGATCTCCTTATTTTTTAATACAGAAGAGTTAATAGAGTATAAGAAAGATGGAGATAGTTGGATCTATTAGTTAGAATTAATGTCCACCTCGTCATGTACGAGGTGTTTTTTTACTTTTAGAAGCATGTTTAGGTAATTCGGTTCACAGTTTGAGTGTTTTAAGTCCAACATCTAGGAAAAACCTCTAAACGCATACTAATTGGGGCTTCTATTTATCAATCAATTGAATTGATTTGATTTGCATAGATAGAATGAGGGTTAAGGAGAAAATATATGGGGGATTATCATGAGTTCATTATTCTCGTCCAGAGAAAAACAGGGATAGATTTATCTTTGTATAAGGAAGTCCAAATGAAACGTAGATTAACGTCTTTACGAAATAAAAAAGGGTTTTCTGATTTTTCATCTTATTTTCAAGCAATTTCTGAAGATCAAGAACTATTCGATGAGTTTTTAGATAAAATTACAATTAATGTATCAGAGTTTTTTAGAAATTATAGTCGGTGGAAAGTACTTGAAGAAAAAGTGGTTCCTATGCTTGTGAAAAAAAACAGACCATTAAAAATATGGAGTGCTGCATGTTCAACGGGTGAAGAGCCATATACCATTGCAATTATTCTTAGTCAATATACCGATGTTTCTAATATTCGAATTCTGGCTACTGATATTGATGCAAATGTATTGGATCAAGCAAGAATGGGACGTTATCGGGAAAATTCTTTGCAGGACGTACCGAAATCCATGTTAAACATACACTTCACACGGAGTGGTGACTTTTATCAAGTTAATCAAAACATAAAAAAATGTGTGACTTTTCGATCACACAACTTGCTTTCTGATCCATATCCTGCCAATTTTGATTTGATCGTTTGTCGAAATGTTCTAATCTACTTTACGGAGGAAGCTAAACACAACATTTATCAAAAGTTTAGTCAGTCTCTCTTCGATGGTGGAGTGTTTTTTGTTGGTAGTACAGAGCAAATATTTAATCCACACCAATATGATTTTCGAGTATTAGACACATTTTTCTATCAAAAACAGTAAGTAATGTTTCTTTTTATTTACATTAATAAAACTTTTCAAAAAAATCTAATTATAAAGTTATTTTTCTGGTCATAGCTTTACACAGGATACAAAAGGTATGGTATAGTAGTACAAAAATAATATACGGGGGGAACAACATGCGTTATTTAACAGCAGGTGAATCACATGGTAAACAACTTACAACAATTGTCGAAGGTATCCCATCATTAATGCCTTTAACGAAAGAAAATATAAATGAATCCTTATTAAGACGACAAAAAGGACATGGTCGTGGAAAGAGAATGCAAATTGAAAAAGATTTAGTAGAAATTGCAGGTGGTGTAAGACATGGTTATACACTCGGCTCACCAATTGCGATGGTCATACATAATGATGACTTTAAGCATTGGGTAGATGTCATGGGTGAAGATCCTATTGATACAGATCAAAAAATCCGAAGAACGGTTACAAGACCTCGACCTGGACATGCGGACTTAAACGGTGCATTAAAGTATGGACATAGAGATATTCGTAATATTTTGGAACGTTCATCTGCACGTGAAACAGCTGCGCGTGTTGCTGCGGGCGCCGTTGCAAAAACTTTACTATCGAATTTAGATATCAAGATTGTTGGTTATGTACGCGAAATAGCTGGTATCCAAGCTGAAGAATATCCAGAGATGAGTATGGATGATCGGGTTAAGGTATCTGAAGCTTCACCTGTCCGCAGCCTTGATTCAAAAGCGG
This sequence comes from Aquibacillus albus, assembly GCF_016908325.1. GTDB lineage: Bacteria > Bacillota > Bacilli > Bacillales > Amphibacillaceae > Aquibacillus_A > Aquibacillus_A albus. The sequence continues at coordinate 280,318 of NZ_JAFBDR010000001.1, forward strand.
GACAAAAAATGATGGATGCGATAGATAAAGCCAAAAAAGATGGAGACTCAATTGGTGGAGTTTGCGAAGTGTATATTGAAGGGATGCCTGCTGGTGTAGGTTCTTATGTTCATTATGATCGAAAATTAGATGGACGAATAGCTGGTGCTGTTCAAAGCATTAATGCTTTCAAAGGTGTTGAATTTGGACTTGGGTTCGAAGCAGCACGTAGAAATGGAAGTCAGGTACATGATGAAATTGCTTGGGATAAAGAAAATGGCTATTACAGAAAGACGAATCGTTTAGGTGGCTTTGAAGGTGGAATGACAACAGGAATGCCTATTGTTGTTAAAGGTGTTATGAAGCCTATCCCTACGCTTTATAAACCATTACAGAGTGTTGATATTGAAACAAAAGAAGCTTTTAATGCCAGTATTGAAAGGTCTGACTCATGTGCAGTTCCAGCAGCTGCAGTTGTTATGGAACACGTTGTAGCTTTCGAAGTGGCTAAAGCTTTACTGGAACAATTTCCACATGATCAATTTCCTAAATTGAAAGAGGCATTGGATGCTTACCGAGAAGAAATTAGGTGTTTCTAATGAGTTCATTGGAAATTAAAACGAGTACAAATATTTACCATGTATATGTAGATGTTAAATTGCGCCATAAGCTTCCAAGCTTTTTGGAAAAAGAATATTCAAACGTACTAATAATTACTGATAGTCATGTGGAGAAGCTCTTTTTGGACGATGTTATTCATTCATTTGGCACAACTACAAAAGTATCTTATGCAGTTGTGCCTGCTGGTGAATCCTCCAAAAGCATTGAAAATTATTTTAACCTGATGACTAGCGCTATAGAAAATGGTTTAGATCGCCACTCATTAATTGTAGCTCTTGGTGGCGGTATGGTAGGGGATTTAGCTGGATTCGTTGCAGCTACGTATATGAGAGGAATAGATTATGTACAGGTTCCTACTACCATTTTGGCCCACGATAGTAGTGTAGGAGGAAAAGTTGCCATTAACCATCCTGAAGGGAAAAATTTAATTGGTAATTTCTATCCACCTCAAGCAGTTGTATATGATGTGGAAACATTAAATTCGTTACCTGAAAAAGAGGTTCGTTCCGGCTATGCTGAGATAGTTAAACATGGGTTAATTAGTGATGAAGCTTTCTTTAATCAAGTGATGGAACAAAATATCCTGTCAACATTTAATCCGCAAATACTGAAGAAGCATCTGATAAAGGGAATCTCTGTGAAGGCCAATATTGTAGAAACTGATGAAAAAGAAGGAAATATTCGTAAATATTTAAACTTAGGACATACACTAGGACATGCACTAGAAGCTGAGTTAGGATATGGAAAAATTACACATGGAGAAGCAGTAGCATTAGGCATGCTATTTGCTCTTCAAGTAAGTGAAAAAGTTTACGGTGTTACTCTTCCGTATGACACCTTATATAATTGGCTTTCTAAAAATAATTATCCATTGCATCTGTCTAGGGTGGATAAGTATGTCTTATTAAATAGAATGAAAAAAGATAAGAAATCTAGAGATTTAAAGGTTCAAATGGTTCTTTTAAAGGCGATCGGACAATCAACTATCGAACAATTAGACGATGAACAGCTGATCCAGTTCTTAGAAAATTTTTTTAGAGAGTTGGTGAAAGGTTGATTAGAGGAATTAGAGGTGCAACAACGGTCGAGGAAAATAGTAATCAATTGATTGTAGAAAATACAAAAAAATTAGTAGAACAAATGGTTGATGAAAACGATGTCCAACCTGAGGACATCGCATCTGTTCTTATTTCTGTAACTTCTGATTTAAATGCTGGTTTTCCTGCAAAAGCCTTAAGGTTAATTGATGGTTGGACATATGTGCCAGTTATGTGCATGAAGGAAATAGAGGTACCAGGCAGTCTTGAGAAATGTATTAGAGTCATGATGTCTGTCAATACAGATAAGGATCAAAAAAGTGTTTCACACGTGTACCAAAACAATGCTATCGTATTAAGACCGGATTTGTCCCGTTCTTAATCTCTGTAATCATTCAATTCTTTTTATTACTTATAATATAGTGCTTTGTTGATGTAAAAGATTGGAGAGAAAAACATGAAAAGCAAGCAAATATTCAAACAAATGTCTCCGTACAAACCCGGAAAACAAATTGAAGATGTGAAAAGAGAGCATGGATTAGAAAGAATTGTTAAATTAGCTTCAAATGAAAATCCATTTGGTTATTCAGAAATGGTAAAAGATGCTATTCCAAAACAACTTGATCATTTGGAGATTTATCCAGACGGTTACTCGACCGAATTGAGGGAAGCTCTCTCAAATAAATTAGGAGTTAGCGGTGATCAAATCGTTTTTGGGTGTGGATCAGATGAAGTTGTTGACCTAATTTGTAGAACTTATCTAGAGCCAGGAAAGAATACAATTATGGCGACTCCAACGTTTCCGCAATATAAACACAATGCACTAATTCAAGGTGCAGAAGTTAGAGAGGTACCATTAGTAGATGGTTACCATGACTTAGAGGCTATGCTGAAAGAAATAGACAAGGACACAAGTGTTTTGTGGTTGTGCTCGCCGAATAATCCAACTGGTTGTTTAATAGATAAAGAAAGCTTCTCCAATGTAATGCAGAAGTGTCCAACAGATGTGTTAGTTGTTGTTGATGAAGCTTATTTTGAATATATCGAAACAAGTGATTACCCTGATACAATAAAAGCGTTAGAGGAATATCCGAATCTTGTTGTATTACGTACTTTTTCGAAGGCGTATGGATTAGCAAGCTTGCGAGTTGGTTACGGGGTGGCTAGTAAAGATATAGTTACTTTACTTAACATTGCTAGAGGACCTTTTAATACCACAGCTATTTCTCAACATTCAGCGCTAGTAGCATTAAAAGATGAAGCTTTTTTAAGCGATACTAAAAGGAAGAATACCAAGAACAAACACGCATTTATGGAGTTTTTAGATTCAATTGGACTTTCCTACTATGATTCTGAAGCAAACTTTTTGTTTGTTAAGTTGCCCGTAACTGGAGATGAAATGTTTCAGTATTTATTAACAAAAGGGTTTATTGTCCGATCGGGTGAAGCATTGGGTCATCCATATGGCGTAAGAATAACCATTGGAAATGCAGAAGATATGGAGGAGCTCCAGCAGTATGTAAATGAAATGATTGCTTCATCACAGAAGAAGGGGAATGTAAATTGAAACAAACGGTAGTAATAGCGGGCTTAGGCTTAATTGGAGGCTCGTTGGCAATTAATTTGAAACAGACGACGGACCATCACCTTATTGGCGTTGATGTGAACAAAAAAACACTAGACTATTGTTTGATGAATGGGATTGTCGATAAAGCAACGACAGATTTTGTTTCGGCTGTAGTAGAAGCTGATTTTTGTATTATTGCAGCACCTGTTTCAAAGGCAATTGAACTAGTCGATCAACTTAAAAACATTGAATTTAAAAAGCCTATTATTATTTCTGATGTGTCGTCAGTCAAATCACCAGTAATGGATGCTGCTCGAAGTTTACCTTCAGAATTTGTTACTTTTATTGGCGGGCACCCGATGGCAGGATCCCACAAGAAAGGAATTACTGCAGCAAAAGGGCATCTTTTTGAAAATGCTATTTATGTTTTAACTCCTTTTGAACCCTGTTTAGAAGAAAAGGTTGAGGCTTTGAAAGAATTATTAAGAGGAACAAACAGTAATTTTCTTATTTTAGAGCCAAAAGAACATGATGAAATGACTAGTGTTATTTCACATTTTCCACACCTAATAGCTTCTTCACTTGTTCACCAAGCAAAAAATTGGCAGGAAACCCATGCTTACATTCCGACATTAGCTGCTGGAGGATTCCGTGATATTACACGTATCGCATCAAGTAACCCGGGAATGTGGCAAGATATCTTTTTTCATAATCGAAAAGGCATGAGTCATCTGCTTTCAGATTGGATAACGGAAATGAAAGAGTTAAAAAATTTGCTGGATACTGGTGATAAGGTGTCAATGTATCACTATCTTGAACAAGCGAAAGAATATCGGGATGGATTAGATAGTAAAAAGAAGGGTGCTATCCCTGCTTTTTATGATTTATATGTTGATATATTTGACCAACCTGGAGCACTATTACAAGTAGTTGAATTATTGGCAAAAGCTGAGATTAGTATAAATAATATAGAAATATTAGAAATTCGCGAAGGAATTACTGGTGTACTACGGTTGAGTTTTAAAGATAAAAAAGATCAGAAAAGAAGTAAAGAAATTCTTGATACCAAAGGGTATGAAACAATGATTGAAGAATAAGAGGTGTTTCGAGTGACCGAGAAATTATTAACCCCTATAAGCAGTTCTTTACAAGGTGAACTGCATGTACCAGGTGATAAATCTATCTCCCATCGTGCTATTATTTTTGGTTCCTTAGCATCAGGAACAACAAAAGTAACACATTTTTTAGACGGGGAAGACTGTTTACGAACTATTGCTGCTTTTCAAGCAATGGGAGTAAATATTGAAAAACAAGGCCAAACGGTTTTGATTGATGGTAAAGGTGTAAAGGAATTAAAAGAACCTCTAGAACCAATAAACCTTGGAAATTCCGGTACTACAGCAAGATTATTATTGGGTGTATTAGCTGGATTACCTTATCATTTCACGCTATATGGTGATGAATCTCTTACAAAACGACCGATGGATCGAATTGCAGTTCCCTTAAAGCAAATGGGTGCTGTCATTGATGGCCGAGAAAACGGCAAATACCTACCTATTTCGGTTAGAGGTGGAAACCTCAAAAGCATATCATTTGAAACACCTGTAAAAAGTGCTCAAGTAAAATCAGGGGTTTTATTAGCAGGTCTTATGGCAGACGGGTGGACAACCGTTACAGAAAAAACGACAACAAGAGACCATACTGAAAATATGTTAGAAGCATTTGGTGGAAAAATAAAAAAACAGTCAGGAACAATTACTATTGAAGGAAAACAATCGTTAATAGGGACAGACATTCATGTTCCGGGCGATATTTCATCCGCTGCTTTCTTTTTGATCGCAGCTGCTATTGTTCCAGGCAGCAGCTTAACCTTAAAGGATGTGGGATTAAATCCAACAAGAACAGGCATATTAGATGTGTTACATGCAATGGGTGCTGCAATCCAAGTTGTTGAAGAAAGAACAATTGGTGGAGAACCTGTAGGATCTATCACAGTCAGTTATTCGCCTGTTAAAGGCATCGATATTAACGGGGAAATTATTCCTAGAATTATCGATGAAATTCCTATTATTGCATTATTAGCAACACAAGCCGAAGGAGAGACAATTATTCGGGACGCAGAGGAGTTACGCTACAAAGAAACAGATCGAATTGAGTCAGTTGTCCAAACATTAAAAGCAATAGGTGCGGATATTGAAGGAACAAAAGATGGAATGATTATTAAAGGTAATAGCAGCATAGATGGGGGAGTGGCTGATTCTTTTGGTGATCACCGGATTGGAATGATGATTGCAGTTGCGTCATTAATATCAAGTCAACCAATTACACTAAAAAACCCGGGATGCATCGCTATTTCTTACCCGGAATTCTTTTCAGATTTAAAAAAAATTATCGTTGAATAATCATAGTAAGGAGAAACCCTTCATACCTTGTACAAAATCCAAAAGGGGGATCAAGGTATGGGGGGTTATTATTTTTATAACGATTATGTTTATAATGATGGGAAATGGACATCAAAATGTATACAAATTCAAGATGGGAAATTCGCTAGGGACTTGAAAGGATCAGCAAATATTAAACAAATGGAAACTGATCAATTTTGGGTTGGCCCAGGCAAGGTATACGTAGATGTAGAAATGCCTCTTTTCAAAGCAAATGATAAAGAACGCATTGTAAAACAATATATTTATCGGGGATGCACGTTACTTTTATGTCAATTACCAATAAAAAGTAAAAATAATTTCGAGCAAATATTTTATCATTTTCGAGACGCCTTAGACGGTTTACCAATTGATTATATGATTGTACCTAAGATACCTTCTACTATTATAAGTCCAGAACATGTTCGCTTTTTTGGTAGAAAAAAAATGCCTTTTCTTATCTTAAATCTACAAAACATGGAAGATTTGTTTCGAATAAGTTGGGAGTGGATGGAGCAATCTCAATCCTTTTCACGAATTCCAATTTTAATTGATACGAGCGCATTAGAAAAAAAACAGGATGAGGCTGAATCAACATGGAGAAACTTGAGTGAAGCTTTTATGGTTCGAACATTACCTGAAAAATTATCTGAGTTTCCTTTATCAAAAGAATCACTTCGTTTAACAGGAATTTCACCTTACAAAGGCGAAATACTTCCAAATGGATTTGCGGATTATAATCTATTTGATCTAGAAAAAATCCCATCGATTGATGAATGTTCTAAAGTTAGATATCATAAAGCTATTCCATTAGTGACAGTTATGAATGGAAATATTATAAAGAGTGACTATCTCATTAATGATAATCTCAATAAGGGTAACTTTAGAGAAATTTCTATTCCTAGCCATTTTTTAATGGTTTAACGAAGAGCTAAAAAGTGTTCCAGCAAGTTAGGAAGAAAGGGTGTCCGAATCATGGAGGAAATTCATCAAGCAATCAAATTAATGGAACAAGAACGTACGGAAGAAGCAATAGATACATTAGAGAGCTTTTTACCACAAGCAAATGAAGAGGAAAAATTTACAATTGCTGAACTTTATATGCAGTGGGGAATGTTAGAGGAAGCTAAATTTATATTAATAGAATTGTCTCAACAACATCCGAATGAAGCTGAATTAAAAATTATGCTTGCTGAGATTTATATTGATTTAGAAGATGACGAAGCAGCAATGAATATATTGAATCGATTTTCACCAAATGATGAGGGGTATTTAGAGGTGTTAATTCAATTAGCTGATTTATACCAAGCTCAAGGATTATATGAAGTAGCAGAGCAAAAATTATTAGAAGCAAAAAACATGGATCCAATGGAATATTTAATTGATTTTGCTTTAGGTGAATTAGCTTTTTCGAATGGAGAATATCAGAAGTCAATCCCTTATTATGAAAAAGTTTTACTAGATCGCCCCCAAATTGCTGATGTGGATGTTAGCATTCGTTTAGCTGAGGCTTATGCGTCAACTGGTGATTTCGAACAAGCGCTTGAATTTTACCAAGAATCTGGGCATGATGATGCGGACATTCTGTTTCGCTATGGGTTTATTGCATTTAAAGGTGATCGCTTAGATATTTCTATTAAGGTTTGGGAACAATTAATTGAAAATGACCCCTATTATCATTCGGTTTATTATTTCCTTGCACAAGCTTATGACAACGAAGGAATGGTAAACGAAGCTTACGAAACAGCAAAAAAAGGATTAAACTACGATGACTTTAACAAGGAACTGTACTACTTGACTGGTGTTCTTGCTCATCGACTAGGAAATCAAGAAGAGAGCTTTCAATTAATTAAAAAAGCTGTTTCAATAGATCCAGGCTATTTAGAGGCAGTTTTATTTTTAATTGAAAATTATAAACAAGCCCAAAATGATCAAGCAATTATTGAGTTGTTAACACATTTAATTGAACTGGGAGAAGAGGATGGATACTATAAGTGGGAGTTAGCAAAGGCATATAAAGAAACAGAATCTTTTAATGATGCATTAAACATGTATAGCGATGCATATAATAATTTTAAAGAAGATTCAGATTTTCTGAAAGAATATGGTCATTTTCTTGTAGAAGAAGGGAGGATCGAAGAAGCAATTAAAATTCTTTCCCAATATCTCCACTTAGAGCCAGCAGACAATGAAATCGAAGAATTTATTAGTCGCTTGAAGCAAAACGACGATTGGATGTAAAGGTATAGAATGATAAAGCTGAGTTACACCTCAAATTATTTGATCGGATTGAATACAAAGGCTATATAGTCTCTTTTAATTAGGAGGGGACAGAAACTTTGAATACGTCTGTTTCAGTAAAAGATAAAAAGGAGTTTATTCGTTGGTTCTTAAGTAATTATCAATTAAAGAAAAGAGAAAGTGTATGGATATTAAATTACTTAATTAATCATGATAATTTGTTGAGCAGAGTGCATTTCATAAGAGAAGCACGGTATTGCCCCAGAGGAATTGTCATATCAACCCATTGTTCGAAGGATGTCCCATTTCGCTTTTACAAAAACCACATTGTTACTACCGATGCTGAGAAATCCTTTCATGATATTCGTCTAAACAAAAATGAACCCATTTATATACAATTAAGCTTTAAAAATTCAAATCAATGTCCAGCATACGTAGCGGTTTTGGAGGACAATCCATTTTTACCTGATGATTTCTTTATCACCAAAAAAGAAAAAAATATTGCAAAAGATGTTTTAAATATATCATTGTTTAACTATCAAAAAAAACAGCTACAACGTAAGATTGATCAAGCACTTGATGATCGTAATTTAGATGCTTTTAATACTTATTCAGAGCAACTACAAGAACTTGAAATACAATTTAGTGATAAAATTGACCTTTCTAAGTTTAGTAATTAATCTGTTATATAATTCATAATGAAACGAATTTCACCAGTTTTCGTGAAATTCGTTTTTTATTATGATAAATTTAGTAAAATAGAGAAATAATTAGGAAAGGTTGGATAGTTTCAATGAAATGGAACAAAATAGACATAACGAGATATTTAGGAGCACAAGAATATATAGATACGTTACTAATTCCTTTAGTACCAATTGCACTTGAGGATAGTGAACAAATGAATCAAGTTGTGTCTCAACACGACCTTATTCAGGCTTTTAGTAATGAAGTGGAAAAAGATTTTACAGGCAGGATTTTTTTGTTACCTACATATACCTATTTGTTTACAACAGATAGAGAACAGGAGTTACCCCGCTTAAATGAGTGGATTAATCAATCACAACATAGGCCTTTTAAGCATATTTTCCTGTTTACCTTCGATCATCATTGGAAAAAGCACGAATCAAAGTTAAAAGGTAACCTGCTGTGGTTTCCTGCTATTCAATCTGGAGATTTACATTCTAACGAAACACAAAAGGTTATTAAGGATCAAGTAAAACATGTAAAAGAATTGGTTAGATCATACTGGTGAAAAATAGTGAACGTTACTGGTGAATTTTATTGACCGAACAAATAGTTTGCGCTATCATGGTAATGTCCTAGTAAACTGTGAGAAAAATTACCATGTAGGCTGTAATATGCACAGAGGGGGGTAAAAGATGAGTGAAAAAAAACAACAAGTATCCCGTCGCCAGTTCTTAAACTATACACTGACAGGTGTGGGGGGGTTTATGGCAGCTGGAATGCTTGCACCAATGGTTCGATTTGCTATAGATCCAGTTCTTCAAACACATGCTCGAGGTGAGTATAAGGCTGTAGCCGAAGTGGACGAGATAACTACAGAACCACAGCGCTTTGACTGGACTATTGACCAGGTTGATGCGTGGTATGAATCTGAAGTAACAAAAAGTGCATGGGTATATAAAGATGAAAAGGATGACATTATAGCGCTTTCTCCAGTATGTAAACATTTAGGTTGTGTTGTATCCTGGGAGGGAAGTGGCGACTACCCAAACGAGTTCTTTTGTCCATGCCATAATGGTCGTTATTATAAAGACGGTGTAAATGTACCAAACACACCTCCTTCAGCGCCATTAGATGTATATGAGCATAGAATTGAAGATGGAACATTATATCTTGGAAATGCAAAACCTAGAGGGGAGGCGTAGACGATGCTGCAAAAAATTTACGACTGGATTGACGAACGTGTCGATATTACGCCTTTGTGGCGGGATATAGCAGACCATGAAGTTCCAGAGCACGTCAACCCAGCTCATCACTTTTCAGCTTTTGTATACTGTTTTGGTGGTCTGACGTTCTTTGTGACAGTTATTCAAATATTATCAGGGATGTTTTTAACAATGTATTATGTTCCTGATATAGAAAATGCTTGGAGATCTGTATATTACTTACAGACTGAAGTCGCTCATGGTCAAATTGTACGAGGTATGCACCACTGGGGTGCTAGTGTTGTTATTGTAATGTTGTTTTTACATACATTGCGAGTGTTTTTCCAGGGAGCATATAAAAAACCACGTGAATTAAACTGGATGGTGGGTGTATCGATTTTCTTTGTTATGCTCGCACTTGGTTTAACTGGTTATTTATTACCATGGGATAACAAAGCGTATTTTGCAACACAAGTAACATTAGAAATTGCAGAAGGTGTACCTTATATCGGTGAGATGGCCAAGACATTACTTTCGGGTGACCCAGAAATTGTTGGTGCACAAACACTCACTCGATTTTTCGCGATACATGTGTTTTTCCTACCAGCAGCTTTATTTGCCTTAATGGGAGCTCACTTTATCTTAATTCGTAAACAAGGTATTTCAGGTCCACTATAAGATTTGACTGTTTGAAGGAGGGAATGCTGTGAAAAAGGGAAAAGGGATGGAATTTGTTGGCGATTCCCGTATTACTGCTGATAAGAAGAAATTTATACCTAAAGATTATTCTGAATACCCTGGTAAAACAGAAGCCTTTTGGCCGAACTTTCTCTTGAAGGAATGGCTTGTTGGGGCTGTGTTTTTAGTTGGATTCTTATGTATGACTGTTGCACACCCAGCACCACTGGAGAAAATGGCTGATCCCACTGATGCGGCCTATATACCACTACCAGACTGGTATTTCTTATTCTTATATCAATTACTAAAATATGAATTTGCAAGTGGTCCTTATAACGTGATCGGGGCAATTGTTATTCCGGGCCTTGCTTTTGGCGCATTATTTCTCGCGCCGTTTTTGGACACTGGTTCGAAGCGCCGCCCAATTCAACGTCCGATTTCAACAACTCTAATGTTTTTGGGAATTATATCTGTCATTTGGCTTACATGGGAAGCGGCTTCTCATGTAGAATGGGAAACACGTGCAGAGGAAAACAAGCCTGTACTAGAGCAAGAGGTAGATATTAATACGGAAGATCCAGGTTATGCGGTGTACGAACAAAGTTGTATAAGTTGTCATGGAGAAAATCTTCAGGGTGGAGCAGCTGCACCGTCATTAATTGGTATTGAATATGATGTTGACGAAATAAAAGATATTGCGGTTAATGGAATAAATACAATGCCGGCAGATCAGTTTGAAGGATCAGAAGAAGAGCTACAACAATTAGCTGAATTTATCGTTTCTGTAAATGAAGAAGCAGAATAATAATGTTGACTCCCCCGTCCGCTATTGATGGACGGGGGTTTCTTGTTTCGAAATAAATACAGATGAATTACTTACTAAAGGGGGTTAATACATATGGTGAAAGGTATCCTGCTTGATCGTAGATTTTTATTTTTATTGTTTATCATAAATTTAGCTGGAACCATCTATGGATATATGTGGTATGAAAGTCAATTAGCAATAACCCCATTAAAATTTATACTGTTTGTTCCAGATAGTCCAACAGCTAGCCTATTCTTTACAATTTTCCTTTTCTTTTATTTATTTGGAAGAAATGTTCCTTATATAGAAGCTTTAGCACTTGTTACATTATTTAAATATGGTATGTGGGCAGTTGTTATGAATCTTCTTACGCTTAATCTAAATGGTGAGTTGTCATGGTCTGGCTATATGTTAATTGCCTCACATGGCGCGATGGCTATTCAAGGCTTATTATATGCACCATTTTATCGAATTAAATGGAGGCATATCGTTTTAACAAGTATATGGACGTTACATAATGACATTATTGACTATGTTTTTGGTATGATGCCAATTTACTCATCGTTAACAACTTATATGAAAGAAATAGGTTACTTTACTTTTTGGTTAAGCATTTTATCTATTGGAATTGCCTATTGGTTAACGATTAGAAAAAGATCAATTGTAAAATATTATTATTAAAATAAAGGTCTAAACTTGTCTCTTCTCTCATACATATACAAGAGAATCAATGAGAGAGGGGATTTCTGTGAGACACAATATTTTTAACTATAGTAATATTTTAATTTTCTTAATAATATTTATGATAGGAATTTCCACGTTTACTATTCCTGTTTACGGAAATCACTCGCATGTAAGTTCTACTTTGTATCAGTATGAGCGATTTGTAGAAGATGGAAGGTACACGAGTGCATACAACCTTTTACAAAATCATAAGGAAGCATTAGCTCAACTCTTTAAGAATGAAACACCTGATTCTAGTGATGAGTTAATTTCTTTGCTAGATAAAAACTTAGCTATGATTCAAGACTCATCAATTAAAAAGACAAATAAGCTATCTAACGCTCTTTCTTTAGTGTTTGCAGTAGATTCCATTATTCATCCTCATGACCCTGCCTGGTTAAGTTGGAAGAAAAACTTGGAAGATAGAATTATTACCTATAGTAATCAAACAGAAATTTCTAACAAGCAATTAGAACAAATAAACAGTGATTGGAAAATTATCAATCCAGCGCTTCGTATTTCTTTGGCTGAAGAAAATTATGAACGTCTTGAAAGCACTTTTGAATCATTTAAGCAAAATCCTAATCAGGATGTAAATGCACAAGAGTTTGTCACAGTTTTTCGAGAAACTAGTATTTTAGATGTTTCCAATACAAACCAAAAAGAAGATAGTACATCATTTCTTTGGCTAATATTTGTTGTTGGTGGCGTCATTATGATTACATTATCTTATGTCGGTTGGAAAAAATATAAAGGTGAAAAAAACAAAAGTCAAAAACAGACTACAAATTAGTTGACTAAAGAATAAAATTTGACTAAAATTGACCTTGAAGACTAGGCATTTTGTAATGGAGGAATGTACATGTTTGCATCATTAGGTGGTTATCTTATTTATATTGCGCTCTTGTTAATAATTCCTTTATGGGCTCAATCTAAAGTAAAGAGGACGTATAAGAAATATACCAAAGTTGCCACTTCATCATATATGACAGGCGCACAAGTAGCACGCAAAATATTAGATGATAATGGTTTATACAATGTTAGTGTAGATGAAACAAGAGGTACCTTAACAGATCACTATGATCCTAGAAAAAAAGTAGTACGTTTATCTAGTGACAATTATCATGGCCATTCCATGGCTGCATCAGCTATAGCCGCACATGAAGTCGGTCACGCTATTCAAGATGCAGAAGCATATGCTTTTTTGCGTTTTAGACATGCATTAGTTCCACTCGCAAATTTAGGATCGAATACATCTTTTATATTAATATTAGCAGGTATGTTTTTAGGTTTTATGGAATTGTTTTTAGCTGGGATTGTATTCATGTCCTTTGCAGTACTATTCCAATTAGTAACTTTACCGGTTGAATTTGACGCATCTAATCGTGCGATGGGACAATTAGTTTCTAGTGGTGTAATAAGAAATAATGAAGAGAGACAAACTAAGAAGGTACTTAATGCTGCTGCATTAACTTATGTTGCCGCTGCATTAGTAGCTCTTGCTGAATTAATTCGATTTATCTTAATGTTTGTCGCATCTAATGACGATTAATTGCTCTGTACTATAAATGGATAATGCAACAACCTTTGGACATGACAGTTAAAATATAAAGGGTAAAAATCAATAGAAATAACACACAAAAACGCATGGAAAATGATTTCTTCCATGCGTTTTAATATTATACATTAAGAAGGTTAAGAAATAATCGATGTTATAAAAACAACTGCGTCAAACAAGAACATCGTTTTCCCTATATTTCCGATTCCTTTCTACTTTATTGAATAAATAACATCATATTCTAGAGGATTTTAGCACGCAGTCTTAATCAACGGTTCAATCATTTGTCAAAATTAGTTCTATTCGCTAACATGGAAGTGTTAAAATAGGAAAAAAAGTTTTTCAAAAAGGAGTTACTTTAATGAACCAGGAAAAAATATATACCACTCGCGAAATGCAAAAGCGGGTAGACAACTATATTGGGCAATTTAAAGAGGGGTATTTTTCACCATTAAGTATGCTTGCAAGGTTTACGGAAGAAATTGGAGAGTTATCAAGAGAAGTGAATCATGTATATGGTGAAAAAACAAAGAAACAAACAGAAAATGAAAATACTATTGAAAATGAGTTAGGCGATTTAATGTTTGTTATGGTTTCCTTTGCAAATTCTTTAAATATTGATCTTTCGAATGCATTTGATATTTCTATGACAAAGTTCGAGACTAGAGACAAGAATAGATGGACAAGAGTTAATGAGGAGGATATGAGTAATGAATAAAATAAAAGTAGTCGTGGCGGGACCTCGTGGTAAAATGGGTAGTGAAGCACTACGGATGATCGAAAAGGAAGAAGAATTAGAGTTAGTAGCCTGCATTGATCGAAATTACGATGGTTTTAAAGTGCAGGATATCGAAGGACTACCCCCATTCGAAGCATTGGTTTACAGCGATATTAATGAATGTTTTCAGTCAATTGATGCTGATGTCTTAGTAGATTTAACTACACCAGAAGTTGGTTACCAGCATACGAAAACAGCGATTCAATACGGAATAAGACCGGTAGTAGGGACTACTGGATTTACGAAAGAGCAATTGGATGAACTTAGCGATTTAGCAGAAGAAAAAGGGATAGGTGCTGTTATTGCTCCAAATTTCGCAATTGGTGCTGTGTTAATGATGCAATTTGCGAAATGGGCTGCAAAATATTTCCCAGATGTAGAGATTGTTGAACGTCATCATGATCAGAAGTTAGATGCACCCTCTGGAACAGCAGTTAAAACAGCCCAGCTGATTCAAGAAGTGCGTACTAGTAAGGAGCAAGGTCATCCTGATGAAAAGGAAACTTTAACGGGTGCCAGAGGTGCTGAACTTGATGGAATGAGAATACATAGTATGCGATTACCTGGACTAGTTGCTCATCAGGAAGTAGTATTTGGTTCAACCGGTGAAAATTTAACAATTAAACACGACTCTTTTCATCGTTCATCCTTTATGACTGGTGTTAAATTAGCTATTGATAAGGTTGTGACGTTAGATTTACTTGTTTATGGTTTGGAAAACTTAATGGAATAGGGGAGAGGGAAAATGAACATTGCACTTATTGCACATGATAAGAAGAAACCTGAAATGGTCAACTTTACTGTTGCTTATACAACTATCTTAAAGCAACATAAGTTGTATGCAACTGGTACAACAGGAAAACAAATAACGGAGGCGACAGGTTTAGAGGTGTTTCGTTTTCAATCAGGCCCGCTTGGCGGTGACCAACAAATCGGTGCTAAAATTGCTAATAACGAAATGGATTTAGTCATATTTCTACGAGATCCATTAACTGCTCAACCACATGAACCGGACATCATTGCATTAATGCGTTTGTGTGATGTCTACCAAATTCCAATTGCAACTAACATTGGCGGGGCGGAAATATTAATTCGTGCATTGGAGGATGGTTACTTTCAATGGCGAGAAGTCGTCAAATAACCTTTTCCAACACGCTAATTATTTGACACTTATTGGTTCTCATTTACCCGAAAAGTAAGCTAGAATATAAAATTGACATGAAAAAGAATTATAGTTGGGAGAATACGATGAAAAAAATAGGGATTACATGTTATCCTACTGTCGGAGGTTCAGGAATAATTGCCACTGAACTCGGTCAGTTATTAGCAAGACAAGGGTATGAAATTCATTTTATTACATCGAGTGTACCATTTCGTTTGAACAGTGTTTTTTCAAATATTTATTTTCATGAAGTGGAATTAAATCATTATCCGGTGTTTCAATATCCTCCTTATGATTTAGCGCTAGCGAGTAAAATGGCTGAAGTAATTGATAACGAGCAACTAGATATTCTTCACGTACATTATGCTATGCCCCATGCCATTTGTGCAATTTTAGCGCGCGAAATTGCACAGCACGATGTTAAGATTGTAACTACTTTACATGGTACCGATATAACGGTGCTTGGTATTGATAAGAGCTTAAAGAAAATGATTAAGCATGGAATAGAAAAATCCGATATGGTTACCGCTGTATCCAAAAGTCTAGTTAATCAAACTTTAGACATGTTACATGTCGAAAAAGACATAGAGGTTGTTTATAATTTTGTTGATGAACAACAATACTACTATAAACCTAACCCTGATTTAAGAAAGCAGTTTAAAATAAAAGATGATGAAAAAGTTATTGTACATATTTCAAATTTTAGAAAAGTAAAACGTGTAGAAGATGTAATTTACGCTTTTGAAAAAATTGTTGAACAAGTTCCATCTAAATTGATGTTAATTGGAGATGGTCCTGAATATACAGAAATACGTCAATTAGTTAAGGATTTAGGGTTGTCAAATTATGTATTGTTTTTAGGAAAGCAAAAAAATATTGCTGAACTTTTATCTTTAGCTGATTTAAAACTATTGCTTTCAGAAAAAGAAAGCTTTGGTCTTGTTTTATTAGAGGCAATGGCATGTGGAGTTCCTTGTATTGGAACGAATATTGGCGGGATACCTGAGGTTATTGTTCATAATAAAAATGGTTTTATTGTTGAAGTTGGAGACATTGAGATGATCTCTGATAAATCGATAGAGCTCTTATCAAACGAAAAGCTATGGAAAAGTTTTTCTGAAAACGCAATAAATCATGTCCAGTATTCGTTTCATTCAAGAAAGATATTGGACCAATATCTCCAGGTATATACGAAAGCATTGACTGGTGATTAATATGTTAGGTACTATTTTCCAGAGAGCAATAGAAGTGTTGGAAATCTTTGAAAAACACGGACATAAGGCATTTATAGTTGGTGGAGCCGTCCGTGATTACCAAATGGGAAGAAACATTGGAGATATTGATATTACTACATCCGCAACGCCCAATGAAGTATTAAAACTATTTGCTAAGGTTATTCCTGTTGGGATAGAACATGGTACGGTAATTGTTCGGTATAAAAAGGAGTCGTTTGAAGTTACTACGTTTCGCGTGGAGGGAGATTACTCGGATTATCGACATCCAGATCATGTTCAATTTGTAGATAATCTTGAAGCTGACTTAGCAAGAAGAGACTTTACAATAAATGCAATGGCTATGGACAGATATGGAAATATCATTGATCCTTTCAATGGAAGCTCTGACTTGAGTAAACACTGCATTCGTGCAGTTGGGGTTGCTGAGGAACGGTTTAGTGAGGATCCATTGAGAATGATGCGTGCCATTCGTTTTGCTAGCCAACTTGGCTTTGTAATTGAAAAAGAAACCTTAGGTGCATTATGTGAAAATGTTGAGTTAATTGGGAGAATTGCTATTGAACGAATTGCAGTAGAATTTTTAAAAATGTTTAATGGGCAATATATTGCTAACGGTATTACATTAGTTACAAAAACAAAAATGTTGAATTTTTTTCCTGTATTTAAAGATAATCCTAGATTACAAACGAAAATAAGGAAACATGAGGCCACTTTATTTTCTTATGGTGAATTAATAGCTGTATTACACTTGTATGATGAATGCGTTTCCATTGATGAATGGGTAAAAACCTGGAAACTTTCCAACCAAGTCAGAAATGAAGCAAAGATCTTGTCAAATGCTTGTAAATATTATTTTGAAAATGGCTTAACTAAATGGTTAGTATATACAATTCCTCCACAATGTGATGAAGGTTTTATTCGTTTAATTACTGTTTTTGGTAATGAAAAATCACTAATTTCAATCGAGAAATTGCGCAATATTCGTTCTGAATTACCAATATTATCGAATAGTCAGCTTGCTATAAATGGTAAGGATATTATAGAATTAAAACCAAATTATCCAAAGGGACC
This sequence comes from Aquibacillus albus, assembly GCF_016908325.1. Classification (GTDB taxonomy): domain Bacteria; phylum Bacillota; class Bacilli; order Bacillales; family Amphibacillaceae; genus Aquibacillus_A; species Aquibacillus_A albus. Next base: position 298,082 of record NZ_JAFBDR010000001.1, read on the forward strand.
TTGGATAAAGCAGTGTTTGGCCGAAATCGAAAAAAATGTAGTGGAAGCAAAATTAATAAATAATCAGAACAACATAAGAGAGTGGGTAAAAAAATGGAATCCACCCGAAATCGATTAATAGAATTGTTAGAAACTAAAAACGATGAATTTGTTTCTGGTCAAGAATTATCAAATGAGCTACGAAAATCTAGAACAGCGATATGGAAACATATGAAAGAGCTTGAAAAAGATGGGTATATCATTGATGCAGTACCTAGAAAGGGGTATCGAATAAGAGAATTCCCAAAGAAATTAAGTTCAAATACGATACAGTGGGGTCTACATACAAAATGGTTAGGAAGTAAAATTATTCACAAAAAAAGTGTTCCATCAACGCAAAATATAGCCCATCAACTTGCTCAAGAAGGAGCACAGCATGGAACAGTAATTATTGCTGATGAACAAACTGCTGGCAGAGGAAGACTAGAGAGAAAATGGCATTCCATGAGCGAACAAGGGATATGGATGAGTTTATTGTTAAGGCCCAAAATACCACCTATTCAAGCTCCACAGTTAACATTACTTGCTGCAACGGTTTTAGCAGATATTCTGTTAAAGAAAGTTAATGTGAAAGCCTATATAAAATGGCCGAATGATATTATTCTAAACGACAAAAAAATAGCAGGAATTTTAACGGAAATGCAAGCGGAGCAAGATCAAATACAATACATCGTACTAGGGATAGGGATAAATGTAAATCAATCACACCATGAATTTCCAGAAGAGTTGAAAAGTATCGCAACCTCTTTAAAAATAGAGACAAATAAAACCCATAATATTCGAGATTTAATTCAAAGTATACTAACAACATTTGAACAAACGTATGATCATTATTTGCAAAATGGTTTCCATGATATAAAAATGAAGTGGGAATCATTTGGATATAAACTTGGGGAAACAGTTAATATAACCACCCCTAATCATACGTGGAACACTACAATTTTGGGAATAGAAAGTGATGGGGGTTTGTTAATAAAAAACCCTGATGGAAAAACAGAAAAAATTTATTCTGCTGAAATTTATAACGAGGGGAACACACGATGAAAAATAGAATGGATTTTTTAAAAATGAAGGATAATGGTGAAAAAATCACAATGGTAACTGCCTATGATTATCCTTCAGCTAAGATGAGTGAACAAGCAAATATTGATATGATCTTAGTAGGTGATTCATTAGGAATGGTTGTTCTAGGATATGATTCAACGATAAAAGTTACAATGGATGATATGATTCATCATGCTAAAGCAGTAAAAAGAGGCGCTACAAATACATTTATTGTTGTTGATATGCCTTTTATGAGCTATCATGTTTCGTTAGCAGATTCGTTGTATAATGCTAAACGTTTATTTCAAGAGACAAGTGCAAATGCTTTGAAAATTGAAGGCGCATCTGAAGAAGTTTTAACACTTACTTCAAGATTAACAGCCGCTGGCATTCCAGTTGTTGCTCACATTGGTCTTACACCTCAGTCCGTCAATGTACTCGGTGGATATCGCATACAAGGAAAAGATAAAGAAACAGCTGAGCAATTAATTAGAGAAGCGAAGGCTATTCAAAATAGTGGAGCAATCGCACTTGTATTAGAATGTGTTCCAATGGAATTAGCACAAATCATTACAAATGAACTTGATATACCTACGATTGGAATCGGAGCAGGTAATCATTGCGATGGACAAGTTCTTGTTTATCATGACGTCGTAAACTACGGTGTTGACCGATTACCTAAGTTTGTTAAAGCATACACGGATATAAATAATAGCATTGTAAACGGATTACAAGTGTATGTAAACGAGGTAAAAGAAGGGACATTTCCAGATGAATCCCATTCCTTTTCCATGAGTCCAAATGTATTATCTGAAATAAAGCTAGGTGATTAACATGTATATTGTAAAATCTGTAGAAGAAATGCAAGCCTATGTAAAACAGTTGAAAGCTGAAGGGAAAAGTATTGCCTTTGTTCCTACAATGGGTTATTTGCATGAAGGACATGTACGATTAATATCCGAAGCAAGAAATAATAATGATATAGTGATTACAAGTATATTCGTTAATCCATTACAATTTGGTCCGAATGAAGACTTTGATCGATATCCACGTGATGAAGCTCGTGATATAGATATAGCTAAGGAAAATCATGTTGATATCCTATTCATGCCAGATAAATCGGACATGTATCCTTCTGATCAAGGTATTCACATGGATGTTACTCAACGATGCAATGTCCTATGTGGTAAGTCAAGAACAGGACATTTTTCAGGAGTAGTGACAGTTTTAGTTAAGCTATTTAATATCACACTTCCTGATTACGTTTACTTTGGCATGAAAGATGCGCAGCAAGTTGCAGTGGTTGATTTATTAATTCGTGATTTAAATTACCCTATAACCCTTATCCCGGTTGCTACTGTAAGAGAAAATGACGGTTTAGCAAAAAGTAGTAGAAACGTTTATTTAAATGAGGAGGAAAGGCAGCTTGCACCATACATTTATAAAGGGCTAAAATATGGCCAGAAATTAGTGGTTGACGGGGAAAAAAATCCTGCTAACATTGTAAAAGAAGTGAAGAATTATGTTAGCAATCAAACACATGCTAAAATTGATTATGTTGAAGTACTAAATTATCCAAATCTTACGCCTGTTAAACAAATAAATAATCAAGTAATTCTTGCTATTGCTGTTTATTTTGAGAAGGCAAGATTGATTGATAATTTGGTAATTAACGAAGATGGGCTCCTATCTGAATCAATTTTGTAGGGGGAAAGAATATGTTTCGTACCATGATGAAGGCAAAAATTCATCGTGCGCGTGTAACAGAGGCAAATTTAAATTATGTTGGAAGTGTAACCATTGATGAAGAATTACTTGAACAAGTTGATATATTGCCGCACGAAAAAGTCCAGATAGTTAATAATAATAATGGTGCTAGGCTGGAAACTTATGTTATTCCTGGTGAAAGGGGCAGCAAAGTTATCTGTTTAAATGGCGCTGCTGCTAGATTGGTTCAAAAAGGGGATACGGTTATCATTATCTCTTATGCCATTTTATCCAATGATGAGTTATCAACTTTTAAACCTAAGGTCGCAATCATGAATCATAACAATGAAATTGAACAGTTGATTGATGAAGAACCACCATTAACGGAGTTATAACATAAAGTTATAAATTGTTTATATTAATTCCTACGAGGCTCTTATCAATTATATTTGATAGGAGTTTCGTTGTTTACGTACAAAGAGAATCAATTTTTAAATGATTTTTGAATTTTTGAATTTAAATTGTTATAAACTGGAGATGGAACCTTGAGAAAATTTGTTATAGTTGATTTGGAAACAACGGGGCATTCACCAACAAAAGGTGATCGGATAATTGAGGTTGGAATTGTCGTCATTCAAGATGGGAAAATCACTACGGATTATTCGACCTTTATTAATCCTGGCGTAGAGATTCCGCCGTTTATTACGAATTTAACTGGGATAAAACAAACGGATTTGTCGGATGCACCCAGCTTCGATTCTGTTGCAACAGACATTGTAAATCTTTTTAAAGATGGCTATGTAGTTGCACATAATGTCCCCTTTGATTTGGGTTTTTTAAATGATCAACTCCAGGAAGTCGGATATAAACCGTTAACTCAACCTGTTATTGATACGGTTGAGTTATCAAGAATTCTGTTGCCTATAGCACCGGGTTATAAATTAGGCCAACTAGCTGAGTATTTGGAATTGCAGCACAAAAATCCGCATCGTGCAATTTCAGATGCAAAGGTAACTTCTAAATTGTTTTCCTATTTACTTGATAAGTTAAATAAACTACCATATGAAACCTTATTCCAGCTTAAACAATTAGAGCCTCTGCTTAAAAGTGATTTAAACGACATATTCGATGATTTATTAGAAGAAAAATCCTTTCAATCTTTAGATAGAGATGATATAGAAATTTATCGAGGTATTGCTATAAAAAAGGATAAGCCTGCAACCAATAATGAACAGACCATTTCCGTTTCTTTTGGGGAGTTAGTGGATGGTTTGTATAACGAGAGTGGTATGTTGGCCAAAGCTATGGAACATTATGAGTTGCGTTCAGGTCAAAAGGAAATGTCAGAAACTATTTTCGATGCTTTTCAATCGCGAAAGCATGCATTAATTGAGGCTGAAACCGGAACTGGAAAGTCTTTGGCTTACCTCGTACCAGCTATTTATGAATCAGTATCGAATAAAAAGCGCATTGTTATTAGTACACATTTAACACAATTACAAGCACAATTATTTGAAAAAGAAATACCTTTGATTAAAAAACTATTACCATTTGACTTTACCATTGAGCTATTGAAAGGAAAACAGCACTATTTAAGCCTTAAACGGTTTGAAAAAGAACTACAATCACTCGGTCAAGATAATTATGATATTACGTTAACGAAGGCAATCTTATTAATTTGGCTGACAGAAACGGTAACAGGTGATGTTGAAGAAATACAATTACCCTCAAGTGGAAAGCAATTTTTTCATCGGTTATCTGCTGAAACGGAAGGTGGTTTAGATGTAAAATCACCTTGGTTTACACGTTCTTTTTATCAGAAAGCTAGAACAAAGGCTCAAAAAGCGAACATTGTGATTGTTAATCATGCATTAATGTGCGCAGATATTGTTAGTGATTACCAATTATTACCTTCTTATCAGCAAGTAATTATTGATGAAGCACATCATCTAGAGTCAACAGCAGCAAAACATTTCGGTCTTAGGCTCGATTATGTTAGTGTTCAATCACTTTTGAATCATGTTGGCTCCCTTGAGGAAGGCGAATGGCTTAAACGAATTGCTGAAAAATATCCTAAAGCAAAACAAAGGCTTGAAAATAGTCGCTGGAATTTTATTTGGCAAGAATCAAAAACGGACACAGATGAGTTATTCCGGTATCTGTTTGCATATGTAATGGACCAACAAACAAAGGATGTTTCGGTTAATGATGTTGGTCGATACCAGTATAGTTGGAATCAAGATAAAGAAATGAGTACTAAATGGAGTGCTATTAAGGAAATGGTTTCCAGGCTTTCCTTTAATTTAAGGGACCTTATTCATTTTTTATCTGTTACAAAAGAAGTTGTTAATACTACAGAACTTAATGAAGATAATGATGAATTAGAAGAAATTCAAACTGTTATTGATCGAATGCAAATGATCATTGATTATTTAGAACAGTTATTTTATCAGAACGACGATACATTAATTAAATGGATCGAAATAGAAGCATTCGGAGCAAAAAATTCGGTATATCTTTTTTGTGAGCCAATTGATATATCCAAGATTCTACGGACTAATTTATTCGATAAAAAAGCAAGTGTGATTTTAACGAGTGCCACACTGACGATGAGACAATCATTTTCCTTCATTAAGGAAAGACTTGGTCTTCAAGACGCAAATATTATGGAGCGTAAACTACAGTCGCCATATTCGTACGACAAACAAGTACAACTTATGATACCCAATGATTTTCCTTCCATTCAATATGGAAATCAATCTGATTTTATTCAAGCAACCTGTGAGGCAATATTGTCTTTGGCTGAGATTACAAACGGAAGGATGTTAGTTTTATTTACTTCCTATGATATGTTAAAAAAATCATATCAATTATTGAGGGAAATCATGGATGAAGAATTTATAATTATTGGGCAAGGGATTTCAAGTGGAAGTCGTGAACGTTTAAAAAAGAACTTTCAAGCTTTTGATCGTGCTATTCTCCTAGGTACAAGTTCATTCTGGGAAGGTGTTGACATCCCTGGTAGTAATTTATCTTGTTTAGTAATTGTTCGTTTGCCGTTCCAACCACCAGATCATCCCATATATCAGGGGAAGGCGAGTCAATTAAAGGAAAATGGTAAAAATCCCTTTATGGAACTTGCGTTGCCAAACGCAGTCATACGTTTTAAACAGGGATTTGGCCGCCTAATACGGTCGAGTACGGATAGAGGAATCGTATTTGTATGTGATGAGCGTATAGTTAAAGCACGATATGGGAAATATTTTACGGAATCTATCCCAGATGTACCAATTACTTACAAAAGTACCCAAAAATTAATGCAAAAGGTAGAGCGATGGCTATGATACGTTTTTAGTTTTTACATATCCTAACCTTTAGGGTGGTGAGAGCATGAAATGTGTCATTAACTTCTTTGTTTCTTATATCATTGCATGTACATTGTTAATTTCACAATTTGAACCAATAGAAACAATGGCAGCACCTTCTTTAAATAAAGGAGAAATTTATTTTGCATTCTTTGAACTTCCTGATGGAGAAGCAACACTTATAAGAACAGACAAGGAAAAAAATATGCTAATTAATACTGGTTCACAAAAAAGTGAAGAATCCCTACTTTTCCAGTTAAAAGAATTAGGAGTTCAGACAATTGATAAGCTTTTACTTACAAAGCAAACCATTGATTATTGCGGGAATGCAAATCGAGTCATTCACAGGTATAATATTGAAGAGGTATATCACGCAGGAAAATTAAGTAACATCTGTAAGAAGCAAGTAAGTAAATCAAAAACAACACAGTGGAAAGCTGACCAATCATTTTCCTTTGCAAGGAATTTACAAATAAATGTACTACAGGCAAAAGAAAATGGAGATATGTCTTTAGGGATTATTTATGGTAAAAATTCCATCTTGTTCTTGAGTCAGGGTAAGGTGGATAACGAAGAGCAGCTTTTAAAGATCCCTGTTAAACCAAATATAATAAAGATTGGTAACTATGCGAAGGGAAATTCACCAAGCTCATCTATCTTATCTAAATTAGACCCACATTTAAGTATCGTTTTTCATTGTGATAACTGTGTTCCCAATGAAGGACTAATCGAACGTCTAAATGAATCTTGGATAGACGTCTATCAATTAAAATACGTAGGAACAACTGTCATACGAATGGATTTGAATGATTACGAAATTTTATCATAAAAAAACTGTGCGCAGCAGGGTTGCGCACAGTAAAAAATAAATATGGGTTAGGGAAATTTGTTGAAAAAAATACAAAGTTGGATGTAAACTGATATAATGAAAAAGGTATTTATTTTCAACTGTAGTAGTAGTTTTCGTCATTTTACTTATGCTATGAGTAACAAATATTGAAAGTTTAACAAGTTCTTCTTTGAATGGAGGCAACATTTATGAATAATAAAATTGAAACATTATCAACAGTTAAGGTTCAACATTCCGATGATTTATACAAAATTGTAGATAGTCTTAATCGAACATTAAAGGAAGATGATTTAATGTTTGGACTTGCACTAGATGAGGAAGATCATGAAAAAGCGATATTTACCATTTACCGCACCTAATTGGTTTATTTGGTTAGTAGCTGGGTTAGTATTCATTTTCATTGTAATACTTGGGTACAGCCTCTATCTTTTCAATGCAATACAGGATAGAAAAGAGGATGGGTTTGATCAATCAAAACAATTGGTATTAAAAGAAACAACCATCACTAATATACAAGACATTACAAGATACCATGGTGACATATTTTATCATGTTGTGACTGGGAAGACGAATGACGGTGATGATGCTATTGCTTATGTTCCCGTAGGTCAAGAAGATTCGATAAAATTTTATTTAGCCAATGATTATATTGGTAAAGATGCTATTTTAGAAACATGGGAGACAAGATGTACTTCCTGTCATTTCATTGGAATAAATTTAGCAATAGACCAAAATCAACCGTTGTGGGAGATAAAGTACATAGATGAACAAGATCGTTATGTGTTTGAATATTTCTCATTAGAAAGTGGAGAGAGTTATGAGGAATTTAAATTAAGGAAATCTTTATATTAAAGAATACGCACCAATTAGTAAAATTTTGAATAGGGAAAGGTGATAAAATGGAGCTTGCAAACCGTGTAAAAACGTTAACACCATCATCAACATTGGCTATTACTGCGAAGGCAAAAGAGTTAAAAAAACAGGGACATGATGTTATTGGTCTTGGGGCTGGTGAGCCTGATTTTAATACACCAGAACATATTTTAGAAGCTGCTAATAAAGCAATGTATGATGGGTTTACAAAATATACTCCAGCTGGTGGAACAGTCGAGTTAAAAAACGCGATTATTAAAAAAATGAAACAGGATCAAGGATTAACTTACCAAAATGATGAAGTCATTGTTACTACTGGTGCTAAACACGCATTATTTACTTTGTTTCAAGTATTATTAAATCCTGACGATGAGGTAATTATACCTGCTCCTTACTGGGTAAGTTATCCAGAACAGGTTAAGCTTGCAGAGGGTAAGCCGGTAATTGTTGAAGCATTAGAGAAAAATGAATTTAAAATCACACCAGATCAATTAGAAAACATCATCACACCTAAAACAAAAGCAATCATTATTAATTCACCAAGTAATCCTACAGGTGTTATGTACACAAAAGATGAGTTAAAAGCAATCGGAGACATATGTTTAAAACACAAGCTGCTAATTGTGTCAGATGAAATTTATGAAAAATTAATTTATACGGATGAACCTCATGTTTCTATAGCAGAAATTTCTCCGGAATTAAAGGAACAAACCATTGTTATCAATGGCGTTTCCAAATCGCACTCTATGACAGGATGGAGAATTGGTTATGCAGTTGGAAACAATAAAATAATTAAAGCGATGACGAATTTGGCATCACATTCAACATCAAACCCTACTTCTATAGCTCAATATGCTGCTACTGCTGCCTACGAATCAACACAAGAGCAAGTGGATAAAATGCGAGAAGCTTTTAAAGAACGACTATCTAAATTATATGAGTGGATTACAGATATTCCTGGGATTCAGTGTGTCAAGCCTAAAGGAGCATTCTATCTATTCCCAAATGTCAGTGAAGCTGTTAAATTGAACGGCTTTGATACAGTAGATGAATGGGTGACTGCTTTATTAGAAGAGGAAAAAGTAGCGTTGGTTCCAGGCTCAGGGTTTGGATCTCCTAATAATGTGCGCTTATCTTATGCCATCTCTTTAGATCAACTAGAAGAAGCATCAAAACGAATCAAACGTTTTGTTAACAATCATCAATAAGCGATAACGGAGGTAACTATTTTGAAATCAACAATAGCAGAAGTTGCAAAACATGTAGGAGAAGAAGTTACGATTGGCGTATGGCTTGCTAATAAACGATCCAGTGGAAAAATTGCTTTTCTACAATTAAGAGATGGAACTGGATTTATTCAAGGTGTTGTTGTAAAAGCAGAAGTATCTGAAGAAACATTTCAGCTCGCAAAAAACATTTCACAAGAAACTTCTCTTTACGTAACAGGGAAAGTAGTAGAGGATACTCGTTCCCCATTTGGGTATGAATTACAAGTTAATAATATGGAGGTTATCCATGAAGCTATTGACTTTCCAATCACGCCAAAAGAACATGGTACGGAATTTTTGATGGATCATCGTCATTTATGGTTACGATCTAAAAAACAGCATGCCATCATGAAAATTCGGAATGAAATTATACGTTCCACCTATGACTTTTTTAATAAACAAGGGTTTGTTAAAATTGATCCGCCAATTTTAACTGGGTCAGCTGCCGAGGGAACGACAGAGCTTTTTCATACAAAGTATTTTGAAGAAGAGGCATATTTATCGCAAAGTGGTCAGCTGTATATGGAAGCGGCTGCCATGGCTTTTGGAAGAGTATTTTCTTTTGGTCCAACATTTCGTGCAGAAAAATCTAAAACGAGAAGACATTTAATTGAATTTTGGATGATTGAACCAGAAATGGCTTTCATGGATCACGAGGACAACCTCAATGTTCAAGAGGAATATGTTTCTCACATTGTTCAATCTGTGCTTGAGAACTGTGAATTAGAATTAAATACTTTGGAGAGAGATGTAGAAACTCTAAAAAAAATACAGGCACCGTTTCCACGTATTACATACGATAAAGCGATTGATTTATTAAAAGAAAAAGGCTTTGATGATATAGAATGGGGAGAGGACTTTGGTGCGCCTCATGAAACTGCAATTGCAGAAAGTTTTGAAAAACCAGTTTTTATTACCCATTACCCTACAGAAATTAAAGCATTTTACATGAAACCTGATCCAAATCGTTCTGATGTTGTATTATGTGCTGATTTAATCGCGCCTGAAGGATACGGCGAAATCATCGGGGGTTCTCAGCGAATCGATGATTTGGAATTAATGGAGCAACGATATAAAGAGCATCATTTAACTGGAGATGCCTATCAGTGGTATTTAGAGTTACGTAAATATGGCAGTGTCCCACATTCTGGGTTTGGACTGGGCTTAGAGCGTACGGTCGCCTGGATAGCGGGCGTGGATCATGTGAGAGAAACGATTCCTTTCCCACGATTACTAAATCGTTTATATCCATAAAGATGAAATCCCTTGTACTATAGTTCAAGGGATTTCTCCTATTTTGGTACAAATAAATAAGATGAACAATATTTGTATTTAAAAATGCCAGTCCTTTCCACGTTTTCTAAATAAAGTGTCGCCGTACCTTGATCATTTTATGTTACGATGAACTTCTGTTTATATAAGCGAGAACCATTCATGATATAATCATTGCGAGGTGAAATTTTTGACTAATAATTACTCATATCAAGCTTTATTTAAAGATCAACTTATCGTTCCATCCTTACTTTTAAAGCATTATGTCAGGATTGGCTTATCTGAGACAGAAGTAATGGTGATTTTGCAAATTCACCGTTTTTATATGGAAGGAAATCATTTTCCAACTCCCAATGAAATATCAAATTATATTACATTGTCTGAACAAGAATGTGCACAAACATTAAGGAAATTGATTCAAAATAACATGCTTTCGATTGACCAAAAACAAAACGAACAAGACATGTTAAGTGAATGCTATTCCCTTGAAAAATTATGGTCTCAATTGTATACATTAAAAGAAGAGCAATCCAATAATGTTTATGAACAAGAAAGAAATATTTTCATTTTATTTGAGCAAGAATTTGGCAGACCATTGTCTCCTTTTGAAATAGAGACAATTAATATTTGGATCGATGACGACGAACAACAACCCTCATTAATAAAAGCTGCATTACGTGAAGCAGTCTTAATGGGAAAACTTAATTTTAAGTATATTGATAGAATACTGAGAGAATGGAAGAAAAAAGGAATTCGATCTGTTGAACAAGCTAGAAATCATAGTAAATCATTCCATACTAATCAGAATAATAAAGAAGGTAATAAAATGACAAACAGAGATGTTTCTTTATACTATAACTGGTTGGAGGAAGAGTAGGGGGGGGAGATAGATGCTTAATAAAAAGCAGATACGGTTTTGTTTAGATGTGATGGAAGAAATGTTTCCTGAAGCAGAATGTGAGCTGACTCATAAAAATCCATTTGAATTAGTGATAGCTGTCGTTTTATCTGCACAATGTACAGATGCACTTGTTAATAAAGTAACAAAGGATTTGTTTAATAAATATGAAACCCCTGAAGATTATTTGGCAGTTTCCATAGAAGAGCTGGAACAAGATATTCGTTCGATCGGTTTATATCGTAATAAAGCTAAAAATATACGAAAGTTATGTCAAATGCTCATTGACGAGTATGGTGGAGAAGTACCTTCATCAAAGCAAGAACTTGAAAAGCTAGCAGGAGTAGGAAGGAAAACTGCTAATGTTGTAGCATCAGTTGCTTTTAAAGAGCCAGCGATAGCGGTAGATACCCATGTAGAACGAGTATCAAAACGATTAGGTATATGTAAATGGAAAGATTCTGTTTTAGAGGTTGAAAAGACGTTAATGCGTAAAGTCCCGAAAGAAGAGTGGAGTGATACACATCATCGTATGATTTTTTTCGGTAGATATCACTGTAAAGCAAAAAATCCTAACTGTGATGAGTGTCGACTCCTTGATATTTGTAGAGAAGGACAAAAGAGAATGCGAGCAAGATAAAATGAATGATTTATTTATGGCAGGCGTTAAAATATGAAGCGGAAGATAAGAAAATGTAAAACGCATGGATCTGATTATCCATGCGTTTTGTGTGCTATTTCTATTGTAATTTAATCTGTTATTTAGTTGTGATTTCCCATAGAATTCGTTTATTGGTCATAAAATAGTTAAGAATTATTATCTTCACCTTCGTTTGGTGTATCTATAATATCTTCAGGATCCAATGGTTGGTTTTCGTCATCTTCATTTTCATCAAGGTTACTATCGCCGTTATTATTATCGTCGTTATTCCTTTCATCATTGTTGTTTTCTTCTTCGTTATTATTTTCGTCACCATTTTCTTCGTTATTATTATCTTCATTATTATCATTGTTGGTGTCATCGTTGTCGTTATCATCATCATCGTCTACTTCTTCATCTTCTTTTGGAATTTCAACTTCCACAATACTTGGATTACTTACATTTTGAGCATTATTATCGCTAACAACGACTACCTCGATTTGATAAATTTTACCTTGATCAACATTTCCTATTTCTAATTCGGTCCCTTTTGTTGTTGTTAATTTAGTTAACGAACCGTCTGTGCCAGCTGAAAGTTCAAACGAAACAGGAGTGTCATCGTCTTCATCATAATCCCATTCTACTAATATTACGTTGTCATCCTCATCATATTCTGCGGTTAGTTCTTGAACCGGATTTAATTGATGGTACTTTTGTGATCTTTCTGTTGGTTCTGTCCCTCTTACAAAAAGCTCTGTTATAATTTCAGAATGAGGTGTATGCTCACTAGGTAATTTGGCAGGAATTGTCCCTTTTTCAACACTAACCTCTACAACGGAATTCGGTTTTTCCCAATCCGGAGTTTCAATCCCCTCAGAAATGTAGGCCATTGTATGTCTGAAAAGTTCTTGTGAAATTTTTGTGTTTGGAAGGACCCTTTTTTGATCATCATAACCAGTCCAAACTGCTATCGTATAATTCGTTGTATATCCACTAAACCAAGAATCTGGGCTTCCTTCTTTATCTTCTAAATTGGTTGTCCCAGTTTTTCCAGCTAAAGGTAGCCCCGGTATATTTGCTGTCGTTCCAGTACCACTTCTAACAACAGTTTTAAGCATATCTGTGATCATGTATGCTGTATATGGAGACATAACTGCTTCTGCTTCTGGTTTCAAGTCAACTGTACGGCCATCACTATAAACAACTTTTGTTACGGCATATGGTTCATTGTATATACCTTCATTACCAAAAGCGCGATAAGCACCAGCTAATTGCATTGGAGTGACTCCGGTGGATGTTCCACCAATGGCATCACGAATTGTCATCGAATCATTTGCAAAAGTTACTCCTAAATTTTCAGCGAAAGATTGTGCGTTACTATAGCCATTTTCTTCTAGCGTCTTTACAGCAGGTACATTTAATGACCATTGCAGGGCATAACGCATCGATACCCATCCTTGATAAGAACGATTCCAGTTTTCAATTGGTGAACTACCAGCAACGTCATATGGTTTATCATCATTAATTTGATGATAAGTAGATAGTTTATTCGTTTCTATAGCTGGTCCATAAGCTGTTATTGGTTTAATGGTTGAACCTGGTTGCCTTCCATTACCGTGGAAGGCATAATTCCAACCATTTTGATTATCACGGTTTCGTCCACCACCTATCGCTCGAATAGCTCCAGTTTTGGTATCTAACACAGTTAGTCCTGCTTGGAAGTTTTCATCTGGATAGGTTATTGGATTTTCTTCGCTATCAGTCAGTAGCATTTCAACTCTCTTTTGAGCATTTTGGTCAATGGTAGTATAAACTTCAATACCTTCTTTATAAATGTTAATGTCTAACTTTTCTTCGACCTCTTCAGCAACTTTTTGTAAAAAAGCCTCGTAAGGTGTTGAGTCAGGACGTTTATTAATTAGCATTGACTCAATACTTACTTGTTTAGCTTCATTTGCTTCTTCTTCTGTTATTTTTCCATGCATTACCATTAAATCTAAAACTGTATCCATTCGTTGTTTTGCCAAATCAGGATTAACAAATGGATCATATGCACTAGGCCTTTGCGGTAGTCCTGCCAGTAACGCAGATTCAGGTAAGGTGAGTTCATCTAAATCAGTTTTTCCAAAGTATGTTTCTGCTGCTTTTGCAACACCATAGGCTTGTGCTCCGTAAAAATTTTTATTTAAATACATGGTTAAAATATCTTCCTTTGAATATTGACTATCTATTTGTATAGCAAGCCATTGTTCTTGAACTTTACGCTTCAATGTTTTTTCTGGTGATAAGAAAGAGCCTTTAACTACTTGCTGTGTAATGGTGCTTGCACCTTCTGAACCAAATCCGTTTGTTATATTACCTAAAATCGCTGCAGCAATCCTTTGAAAATCAATTCCTGGATGATTAAAAAAGCGTGCATCCTCCGCAGCAATGACAGCATCAATCAGTACGTCGGGCAGATCATCATAGCTAATTTTGGTGCGTTTATAGGTACCCAAATCAGCGAACACTTCTTTATTGATATCATAAACTTTAGTAGACGCTGGATCAGATAACAGTGCTTCATTAATATCTGGGGCTCCAGCTACATAATAAGTAAATACAGCACCTATACCTAACATGGATACAACACCAAGAATAATGATCAAGAGTAGTACTTTTTTCCAAATTGTTTTTTTGTTTTGCTTTCGTTGCTTTCTTCTAGCAGATCGAGATTGGCTTTGTTTTGCCATCACTCATCTTCCTCCGTTTCTAAAAGTAAATCTGATCAATTACAGATAGATAATCAACTCTTTCGTGTAATTTAAAAGGGATTTTAATCCCTTCTCGTTTCATAAAAGAATAAGGTATGGATTTTCTTCCTCCATTATTTTGACTTTCCCAAAACGTAAAAAGTTTCATAGCTGGTAAGAAAAAGGTTTCAGAATGAGAAGAAAATCGAATGATTAAAAAACATATTCCTCCATGATCGACTACTGATTTCATATGGTTAATTTGATGTTCATGAATATTTGCTAAAGGAAAAGATGTTTTATTTTTCGTTTCTTTTGCTTCAAAATCAATATACCGATGGCGATATATACCGTTATAATCTGTAGTAGATGCCTGCTTAAAATATCCTTCTTTAATGACTGCTGCACTACGTTTTGGATAGTCAACCTTCACAATTTGAACAGGTGTTGGCTTTTTATGAATGACTGCTTTATTTTGTAACAAATAATAATTATTGGTTTCATTTATATCTTCCTCCAAAGTCATTCCTCTATTACTGAAGCTTGTCTTATTATTAATCTGCTGCTGAATAGAAGAAGAAGGCTTCTTTCCATTAGGATATTTCAATATAGATTCCCCCTCACGCCTGTTCGTATCATATCAAATAATGATTGTTAATGAGAACTAAAAAGTAAAAATAAATAAATTGTACATCCTAATAAAGTAGGAGGTACATAACATGAAGTGGAGCGGTGATCTTGAAAATGATTTTGTTTATTATATAGAAAATAAAACAAAAAGATATAACCGAGATAACATTTCGCGCACGAAAGCTTATCAAGCTTATTACCAGCTGTTTCCTGAGGTGAAATGGGCTTTCTTAGCAAGTATGGTGTCTAGGAATGCTGGTTGGAATATGACAGACCTTGAGACGCGATTGTTTCAAAAATATCTATCGAATAAGTTAAGAACACAATTGTTTTCCACTTATGAAAGGGCAAATTGGTTAATTTTTTCGGATGCCTATCCACAATTATTATTGTATCAATTATCGAAATGCATTCAGAGACCAATGTTCCACCTTCTAGATTATTTTCATGTATCCACCTTTATGAAAGATGAATGGATTCGATATTGGAAAAATAAAAATGAAAATAGACTGTTAATTGCTCTGATTATTAATGAACAGAATGTTATCGAATCCCCTGTTACAGATCATCCGTTTTTCAAAAAACATGTTTTCTTAAACTGGCCTTATCTTATTCAAGATTTTTTTCATTTAAGTATGGTGATATTTCCGATGCGCTCTGGTGAAGTATTTGCATCCGAAGTTCATGATTTTTCCAATGTATCAAAGCGGATAGAATTAGGGAAAAAGTTATCGAGCATTCTGTTTCACTCAGACTTTTACGATGGTTTTTTTGACTTTGCATTACAAACAGAACATACGGGATCTAGATTTGATTATGAGCAATACATGTACGCTAACGTAAAAAAGTCGTCACCGATGTTGCGATCGATTTATCCAGTTATCGATCATCAAGATAAAGTTCGAAAAGATTGGTTTAAAAATGGGGGTATTAAACAAAAATGGTGGAAGCCACAAGAAGTTTCCACAAAAGATAATGCATGGGATAAATTTTATAAAAAAAGAAAGTGGTTAGATCGAATTGACCAATGGTTATCCTAGCAATACTTAAGGGTAGAGGTTTTTATCTTTTAGGATCAGGTTGAAGGATAGTGTTGATATTTAGTATATCTTTGGCCCATGAAAATAACCTTTGCTCTGAAAGCAAAGGTTATTTTAAATACATCTTATTATACAGATGGTCGGTCTGGTCCTTCTAACTTTTTGTCGCCATATCCGGTTCGTTTTTCTTCCTCTTTTTTTACGTTATTTTTCTTATCGTTAAATTTTGCTTTTTTGTTCATAAAAAATCCCTCCTTTCTTTGTAGTTTGAAGCAAAAGACAGTAAAAAATACGACACAAATACACTAATAATGTATCTTTTCTTCTAGTTTTGTCGGCTATGCAGGTAACGGCAGGGAGAAAGCGAATATCGAATATAGCGAAAAAGATATGAAGGAGGAGTTTTCTATGAGTTTGGCATTGAAACATTTTGAGTACGATAATAATAATGCATTGTCAAAGAAGGAATTTGAAAAAGCTTATTTGGAATTGTCAGAAAGAATTCGTTTAATTGATCAGAGAATTTCTACTAAGGCTGATGAGGTTGTACTTACAATGACGTTATCTCATAGACAAGAAATTGAAGAACTACAATCGGAAATTATACACTTGAGAAGTGAATTGAAAAGAGTAAAGCAGCAAACATCAAAACAAGAAGTAAAACAAGTAACATATATTAAACAGAGTAATCCATTTAAAAGTTGGTTTAAAAAAATGCAATTAGCCCGTAAATAATGATAAAGTAGAAAGGAAAGGCGGGATCGTTGCATATGAATTTAACTAAAACAACACGTGACCTAAAACGAATATTAGAAGAATTAAAAGCACATTATCTAGAAAATGAAAAACCAGAGGATAAAAGAGATAAAGCTTTTTTTGAATTTGTTAAACATAAGACTACACCTGTATATGAACGATTAAAAAAATGGGAGGATGAGGCATTAGAATTTGTGAAAAACAGAGAGGTTCATGTCCATCCTCAACAAATTGCTTCGACGAAAGAAAATATGGAGTTACTGTTATTGCACAGTTATTATATTGACGTTAAGCGGAAAAGGTATATGGAACTAAACCAATCTGTCCATTATGTTTTAGACATATTATTAAATGATTTATCTAATCAAACAGCAGATAGCTAAAAGAAATATTCAACTTACATTTTATGGTATTTCTTTTACACTATCCCAAAAGTAATCGGAATAAAGCTTACCTTAATTGAAGGGATGTTATTTATATGGACCAATTGGAACTAATAGAACAAGCGAAAAAAGTAAGAGGCAAAGCTTATACTCCTTATTCTAACTTTAAAGTTGGGGCAGCACTTTTAACAAAATCAGGGAAAGTTTTTCTTGGTTGTAATATAGAAAATGCAGCATATCCTGTTAGTTTATGTGCAGAAAGAGTTGCCATATTCAAAGCTATATCAGAAGGCGAGAAAGAGTTTGAAGCACTTGCAGTTGTAGCTGATACGCATCGCCCCGTACCTCCTTGTGGTTCGTGCAGACAGGTAATGAGTGAATTTTTTGAAAAAGAAGTAACGGTTTATGCAAGTAATTTACAAAATAAAATTAAAACGTTAACAGTAGAAGAACTGCTTCCATTTTCGTTTGATTCAAGTGATTTAGACTTATAATAAAAAATATATAATAAATTAGGTAATTGTCTTAGACATGTCTCCCTGTCTCTACATAGGTTAATATGGAACACGAAAAAGAAAGGAGACTTGATATGAGACATCATAAACCCTTCGGATGCCCAAAGCCAGTTGATACGGTGGTTTATCCAACAAAATATAATGAAGTGCACACATGCAGTGAAAGCAATGTAAAACATGTGCATCCTGCTCATACAAATGTTGTTAATCATCATCTCGTTAAAAACATTCATGAATATCCTCATTCTACGTCATATGGTAATACCGTGGATAGTGTAAATATTTATGGAGGTTCTTATGAGGTCCCTTCACCACCAAGACCAAATGTTCAACCAACTCCACCGTTTGGTCCAGGACCAGGAGCTGGAGGGCCAGCAGGAGGACCAGGACCTGGAGCTGTAGGACCGGCAGGAGGACCAGGACCAGGATCTGTAGGACCAACAGCGGGACCAGGGCCAGGAGTAGGACCTGTACCAGGATCAGGGCCAATATCTCCTGCTAATCCTAGTTTTGGAAAATTTAAAGGATTCAAAAAGTAATGAATGAAGGAAAAGGCTAGGATTTACTAGCCTTTTTCTTGGTATAGGAAATTATAAAATGTCTGGCTTGTGGATAAATGGTGTAGGTTAGCGACGTCCAGCTCCAGCGCCCAGCGACTAGTGAGACTTCCCTCACCTCCGTACGATAAGTCAACATCGGTTCACTTTGTTCACCGTGTTTCCTTTATCTCCTGCGGTTCAGTCCAAATGTTTTCGGTGGGACGAGTAACCGCAGTCCCAGTCCATACGTCGCTACCAGGGCTCTTGCGCTTTTGTTCTTATACTATGACTGTTGTTTTGATTGATGACCTATGAATATAGTAAGTTAGGAAGAATAATAATGAAAATATTAACTGTAACAGGGTACAAACCAATTGAGATGAATATTTTTAAACCAAACGATCATAAGATAGATTTTATAAAGGCAGCAATAAAGAAACGGCTAATTTCATTGATAGAGGAGGGGTTAGAATGGATATTAGTTTCTGGCCAAATGGGAGTTGAGCAATGGACTGCTGAAGTTGTCCTAGAATTAAAGCAGATCTATGACATTAAAATAGGTATCATTCCACCCTTTGAACATATGGATAAAAATTGGCCAGAGCATTATCAAAATAGCTTTCAGGAATTAACCCAGCAAGTGGACTTTTTTAAACCGATATATCAAAGTGAGTATAAGGGACCTTTTCAATTTAAAGCTCGAGATAAGTGGCTGATTAATAAAAGTGATGCCTGTTTAGTACTAGTGGATGAGGAATATCCAGGAAGTACAAGCTTTTTTTTAGAAGAATTAAAAAAAGTAAATAAAGAATCGTATTATCAAGTGCTCATGATTACTCCCTATGATATCGAAGAGGTTGTTCGTGAAATAATGGATGAAAACACAGAATATGGCAACAATGATTGACATTCTATCGTTTATTTGAAAAAATAAAGGGTAAGTTGTGGAAATATGAGGTGAAACAAATGTCAATAGATCGAATTCAACTAAATGCTAAAGATATATTGGAAAAAAATTTTAAAACGTCTATGCGTGGATACAACCAAGAAGAAGTAGATGAATTTTTAGATGTTGTGATTCAAGACTATGAAAATTATCAACAAGAGATTGACCGGTTAAAACAGGAAAATGATCGATTAAAAAAGCAAACAGATCAATCCAGGACTAGAACTACTACATCCAATCATCAAGTTAATTACGACATATTAAAAAGGCTCTCAAACCTAGAAAAAGCAGTGTTTGGAAAAAAGTATGCTGATTCTTAAAAGAAACGAGACTGCCTTTCATTACCAATAAGTGATAAGTTGTTAGTACCTGTTGACTATTATCAGAAAGATGAATACAATTAATAATTGTAAAATGAATGTTTGAGTAATCGCTGCACGTATCTTTACGTGTAGAGGAAAGTCCATGCTCACACAAGCTGAGATGTTTGTAGTGTTCGTGCTTGGCAAAATCATAAGCCAAGGTAACCTACGTAGGTTAACGGCAGGAATAATACCTAAGTCCTTTTGGATAAGGTATTGACCTTGAAAGTGCCACAGTGACGTAGTCAGGTAGGAAACTACTTGAGTGGAACGCGGTAAACCCCACGAGTGAGTAACCCAAATATTGGTAGGGGCATCCTTGATTAGGGAATACAACTGAAAAAGGGACAAGCACTTGCTTGTAGATAGATGATTACTACTTGCGTACGAGGCTAACCACCGTTTGTAGTACAAAAGAACAGAACATGGCTTATAAAACATTCATTTGGTTATACTATATTAGTAAACAGGAGTCCTTTCTAATGGTAATTGCTTTTAGAAAGGGCTTTTTTTATAGGTCAATCATTTAGCCTGTGTTTAAGTTCAGTGTTGATTTTAATGGTCAACACGATCCTTTAACAGAGCAATCATTAAAGAAGAAGGGAAGTACAAATGAAAAAAAACATCACATTAATAGCAACTGCGGCAATGGGGTTAGAGTCCGTTGTTGCAAAGGAAGTAAAGGATTTAGGTTATGAACCAACCGTACAAAATGGCCGTGTATTATTTTCTGCTGATGTTTCAGCTATCCCTCGTTGCAACTTGTGGCTGCGAACAGCAGATAGAGTGAAGCTGTTAATCGGAGAATTTAAAGCAAAAAGCTTTGATGAGTTATTTGAAAATACAAAAGCGTTAAATTGGGAAGATTTTATACCGGAGAATGGTGAATTTCCTGTTATAGGAAAATCGGTTAAATCAACCTTACATAGTGTTCCAGACTGTCAATCCATTGTTAAGAAAGCCATTGTAGAGCGTTTGAAAAATAAATATGGTATTGCTTCTTGGTTAGAAGAGACAGGATCCCTATATCGAATTGAAGTCGCATTACATAAAGACTTGGCTACACTAACAATTGATGCATCAGGTTCCGGTCTACACCGTAGAGGATATCGAGTTGGTCAAGGGGAGGCACCATTAAAAGAGACGTTAGCTGCAGCATTGGTTTTACTAACGAATTGGAGAGCAAATGATTCATTTGTTGATCCATTTTGTGGCTCAGGGACAATTCCTATTGAAGCAGCCTTGATTGGACAAAATATTGCTCCAGGCTTTAATCGTTCTTTTGCTTCTGAAAAGTGGAATATCGTACCTTCAACCGTATGGGATAAAGCATATGAAGAAATAGAAGACTTAGCAAACTATGATCAACCTTTGGATATTACAGGATCCGATATTGACCAGCGTATGGTGGAAATATCAAAAAATAATGCGATTGAAGCAGGTTTAGGAGATCTTGTTACATGGAAGCAGATGCAAGCAAAAGATTTTAACCCTAAACAAAATAATGGTTATATTATTGGTAATCCGCCATATGGGGAACGAATTGGAGATCGAAGTGAAGTTGAAAAAATGTATAAGGAATTTGGAGCAGCTATGAAGAATCATCCCTCATGGAGCATTTACATTTTAACTTCCAATGAAAACTTTGAATCTTTATTTGGCAGAAAAGCGACAAAAAAAAGAAAGTTATTTAATGGGTTCATTCGTACGGATTATTATCAATATTTTGGAAAAAGGGTGAAGGAGGAATAAGGGGATGAATCAAAAAGAAAGTGAATTTTTGACTTTTTTAAAAGAACAAAAAGCGTATGAAGAAGCATTATCATTAATTCAATGGGATTTACGAACAAAGGCCCCAAAGAAGGGATTCGAGCAACGTTCAGAGGTTATTGGTGTTTTATCGCAAAAACTTCACAACTTTTCGACTTCCGACAAAATGAAGCAGTTCATTGATGCATTAAAAGGAAATACAGAAAATGAAATGATTCAGAAGGCGGTTGAAGAATGTGAAGAAGAATATGAGCGGAATCGAAAAATACCGGTTCAAGAATATAAGCAATTCGTTACACTTCGATCAAAATCTGAAACAATATGGCAAGAAGCTCGTGAAAAAAATGATTTTAAGTTACTGCAACCCTATCTAGAAAAATTAGTAGAGTATAATATAAAATTTGCTGAGTATTGGGGTTATGAAAAAAATATTTACGACGCCTTATTACATAATTATGAACCTGGTATCACCACTGAAATTTTGGATGAAGTATTCCCATCGTTACGAGATTCATTAGCAGAATTAGTAGATCAGATAAATAACGCATCTGTAAAGCCTGACCCATCCATCTTGCAGCATCATTTTTCAAAAGAGAAGCAGGAATCTTTTAGTTTAGAAATTTTAAAACGAATGGGATATGATTTTGATGCTGGAAGATTGGATCAAACGATTCATCCGTTTGCCATATCTATTAACACCAACGATGTACGTGTAACGACTCGTTATGATGAAAATGACTTTAGAATGGCAGTATTTGGAACGATTCATGAAGGTGGACATGCACTTTACGAACAAAATATTTCACAAGATTTAGCTCAAACACCGTTAGCATCGGGAACATCTATGGGTATCCATGAGTCACAATCGTTGTTTTGGGAAAACTTTATTGCTAGAAGTGAAGCGTTTTGGGAGAACCATTTTGATCTGTTTAAACAGATTGCTCCAACTCCTTTTGAACCGATTCCGTTTGATGAATTTTATCGTGCTATTAATGAGGTAAAGCCTTCCTT
The DNA here is from genome assembly GCF_016908325.1 of Aquibacillus albus. Classification (GTDB taxonomy): domain Bacteria; phylum Bacillota; class Bacilli; order Bacillales; family Amphibacillaceae; genus Aquibacillus_A; species Aquibacillus_A albus. Next base: position 320,722 of record NZ_JAFBDR010000001.1, read on the forward strand.
AATTCGAATAGAAGCAGATGAATTAACATACTCCCTTCATATTATGATTCGCTATGAGCTTGAAAAAGCATTAATTAATCGCGAGATAGCTGTCAAGGATTTACCTGATCTGTGGAATCAGAAAATGAATGATTATCTAGGTATAACACCACCAACTGATAAAGAAGGTGTGTTACAAGATATTCATTGGTCAGCGGGTGACTTTGGATATTTTCCATCCTATGCACTTGGTTATATGTATGCAGCACAATTCAACCATTCTTTGAAAAAACAAATGAATATCGATGACCGTATTAGAAGCGGTAATTTTAAAGAAATTAAACAATGGCTAAACCAAAATATTCACCAGTTTGGTAAAATGAAAAAACCACTTCAGTTATTGAATGATGTAACTGGAGAATCACTAAATTCAAAGTATCTCGTTGATTATTTAACTAAAAAATATACAGCTATTTATAAATTGTAATATATTTGGATTAGTAGTCTTGGTGTAACGTACCTTCAAAGGGCTATTATAATTTATGGAAATATTTATCATCATTAAGATTAATAAAAAGGGGAGATTTAAATGTATTTGCCAAACTTTATGCTTCAAAGTAAGCTTGCAGTAGTTACAGGAGCAACAAAAGGAATTGGGAGAGCTATTGCATTAGCATACGCTGAAGCGGGTGCGGATATTGTGTTAATTGCAAGATCAAAAGATGGACTTGAACAAGTAAAAGAAGAAGTGGAAGCGTATGGTCGACAAGCATACACAATTAGCAGTGATATAAAAGACTATCGTAAAATCATAAGTGAAGTTGATCAATTAATTGGTGATAAGCCAATCGATATCTGGGTCAATAATGCTGGTATAAATGTTCGCAGTAAAGCAATGGATGTGACGGAGGAAGAATGGGATCAAATTATTGACACGAACATGAAAAGTTCATTTTTCTTAGCTCAAGCTGCTGCTAAAAGAATGGACAAAGAAAATCCTGGTAAAATTATTAATGTTTCATCTGTTGGCGGACATGTTGCATTACGGACTGGCGTTGTTTACGCTATGACCAAAAGCGCTTTAATACAAATGACCAAAAATCTAGCAATGGAGTGGGGGAAGCTCGGAATAAATGTAAATGCCATTGGTCCATGGTATTTTCCTACCTCATTAACTGAAAAGCTTCTTGAGGATGAAGATTATGTCCGCGACATTTTGGATCGTACACCTTTAAATCGAATTGGTAAACTAGAAGAGCTAGCAGGTACGGCAGTATTTCTAGGTTCGGATGCTAGTAATTATATTACTGGACAAACATTATTTGTTGACGGTGGAATGACAATCTATGGCTTTTAGTCGAGTTCGAAAAGGATAAAAACACTTTATGAACTTTTCAATGATTGATGTCGCCGGATAAGCTTATAATCAATGATAAGATGGGCATGCTAAACAAAAAAAGGTGAGTTTGTATGTCATACATAGCAACAATCGGTACTAGCATACCAGAATATCATTTGAAACAGATGGAGATAAAAAAATTAGTGAAAGAAATATTTTCAAAATCGGATAGAGAAATAGAGCGACTTCTACCAGTATTTGATCATGCAAATATTTTTGAGCGTCAATTTGTTGTTGATTCATCTTGGTTTTTGGAATCACATTCCTTTAAAGAAAGAAACAAGTTATATAAAGAGAAAACAATCGTTCATAGCTTACATGCAATTGACGAATGTTTATCAAAAGGAGAGAACTTGACAGAAGCAGTTCCATATCATGCTATCGATGCAATTATCTTTGTCTCAAGTACAGGCATATCCACACCTTCTATTGATGCACACCTAATAAATGAAAGAAATTTTAGAGAGGATATTGTCAGAATTCCACTTTGGGGATTGGGATGTGCAGGAGGTGTTAACGGGCTTGCAAGAGCGCATGAATGGTTATCTTATTATACAAATGGGGCTGTTTTATTGGTAAACGTAGAGCTATGCAGTTTAACTTTCCAAAAAGATGATGACAAGAAAAGTAACTTTATTGGTACGGCTCTATTTGGGGATGGGGTTTCTGCAACATTAGTATTGGGAGAACAATCTCCTTATTTAACGAAAGGTTGTGGAAGTATCCCCAGCATAAAAAAGACGAGTACACGTACAAAAAAGAATGCTCTTGATGTGATGGGCTGGGACATTACAAATAATGGTTTTGAAGTTGTATTTGCAAAAAGTATTCCGCAATTAGTTCGTACATTTTGGAAACAGCATGTGTTTGATTTTTTATATGAAAGCGGACTTTCCACTAATCAAATCCCTTTTTACGTTGCACATCCAGGGGGAAAAAAGGTGTTAGAAGCAATGGAAGAAGTATTACAAATTACACGAGAACACCTTCATTACTCCTATCAAATATTAGAAAACCATGGAAATATGTCGTCCGTAACCATTTTTTATATTCTAAAAGAATGGATGAAGGAAGATGTGACGAAAGGAACAAAAAGTATCATTTCAGCTCTCGGTCCGGGGTTTAGTTCAGAATTAATCAGCTTGGAGTGGGAATAATGTCATATGTTTTGTGGATTGTTTTCATTTATTTAATTGCTCAACGGTTAGGTGAATTACTTCTTGCAAGAAAAAATGAACAATGGATGGAAAAACAAGGGGCCTATGAGGTTGGAGAAGATCATTATAAGTGGTTTATATACACACATAGTTCCTTCTTTATCTTTCTTCTTGTGGAAGGGCTATTACTATCTTCCAAACCATTTTCCGTTTCGCCTGTATTATTTGGTATATTTATTGCTACTCAGTTGTTTAGGTATTGGTGTATTGTATCTTTAGGTCGACATTGGAATACTAAGGTTATTATTTTGCCAGGTGCTGCTTTAATTAGAAAAGGACCGTATCGCTTTTTAAAACACCCGAATTATTTCATTGTTGCCATAGAATTGTTAATCATTCCATTACTTTTTAATGCTTATCTAACTGCTATAGTATTTCCTTTGATCCACTTGGTTCTGCTTAAAATTAGAATTCCCATTGAAGAACAAGCATTATTAGATGTAATGCCAAGAGAATAAGCTATTAAGTAGACAAACAAATGTTCGTTGATTTATAATAGTATTAGTTTAATGAAGTGGAGGGTTTAAATTCTTTAGCACAGTAGAGGTGACCCTTAAATGAATAATAAAAATAGACTAGCAAACTATCTAGAAGATTTATGGACAAAGGGATTTAAACTGAATGATGATCAGGTGCGTTTTATTTATTTTGGTAAAAAGCTCACAAACGCCCCTGATTGGAAAGTTATTTTGTCTTTGAAGACAACATTACAGTTTCAGCAGACTTTCGATGGCAGTTTCTATATAAGTCTTTTAGAGCTTCTTAATCAAGAAGCTATTTACTCAACAAAAGAAGCATACGCACTATTAAAGGAAAAAGGATTCGCATAAATACAATTATTTCAGATGTATTGCTTTTCTAGCTAACCGATCTGCATTTTTGTTCTGCTTCTCTGGAATCCACTTAATGAAAAAATAAGGAAATGTTGTTACTTCTGTTAAAATTATTTCAAGTAATGGTGCAAACCTTTCATTTTTCGTAAATTCTTTTTCAATCATATCAACCACTAATTTTGAATCAGATCGAATCGACAATATTTCATTTGGATAGTGCTCTTTACACAGTCGTATCGCTTTAATAATGGCCCAAAATTCAGCTTCATGATTTGACATAGTTCCTAAATGAAACGCATGCTCCTCTTGTTTGTTGTTCTTTTTTATATAAACACCTGCACCACTTGGTCCAGGGTCTCCGCTAGATGCTCCGTCTGTATATATTTCCAGCATTGATCATTCTCCTTTAGTCATCCATTATACATAATCTAATAAGAAGAAAGGGCGGTAATCCCAGTGATTACCGCCCATATAGTATAAAATTATTGTTTTACAACATTAGATGCTTGTGGTCCACGATCGCCTTCAACGATTTCAAAGGTAACGGATTGACCTTCTTCTAGTGTTTTGAATCCTTCGCCTTCGATTGCGGAATAATGTACGAATACATCATTTCCTTCTTCCACTTGAATAAAACCATAACCTTTTTCTGCATTAAACCATTTTACTACACCGTTTTGCATGTAAAAAATCCTCCTAAAAACATTCACGTATTACGTGTGATAATACAAAAAAGACAATCGGACAACGAAAAAAGTAGCTTCCATAGAAGCGAAGGATCAAAATTCACCTTACTTCTATAGAAGCTACTTGTAAATAATGATTCCAAACGCCTTCTTTGCTTGATTTAAATATAACGCTTTTTATTTTCTTAGTCAAGGAACCTCATGATAGCCTGAAATGAATGAAATACGAACGATTTGCCAGTTAATTTATCTAATAATACGATATTAATTAACTGTCCGTTTACGAAGCTGATTTGCTAATATTATGAATGAATAACAGGTTTTGGATTCCATAGGGATAATATCAGTATTATTTTAATTAAAACGAAGAAACACGAACATTATGATATTTGGAATGGAGTTAAATATCTTAAAATAAAGTAAATTTTTTTTAATACACCGGCAATTAACAAGCTTAAAATTTTATGAACAAGTCATCTGTAAAGTCAATTTGATTGATTCAACATTATTGCCTCTTCATAATAGATATAATATGATTATTACAAATGTTTAGGGATATAAAATTTTGATTAGGAGACCAATCATGGACACTCAAACAAAGTTAGATAAAATAGAAACCTATGTTAAGCAAAAATTTTACAACGATCCAACTGGACATGACTATAATCATATGAAACGTGTAGCAAAAATGGCTAAAAAAATAGCGCTAAAAGAACAAGCGAATCCTTTTGTTGCAGAAGTGTCTGGGTGGTTACATGATATTGGTGATAAAAAGCTATTTTCTAATCCAGCTATTGCAATAGAGGAAATGAATGAATTTTTATCTTGCATTGATTTGTCACCAAAGCAAGTAACAATAATTAACGAGATAATTAGTAATGTTTCTTTTCGTAAAGGTAAAACTCCTCATTCTATAGAGGGAAAAATTGTCCAGGATTCGGATCGATTGGATGCCATGGGGGCCATTGGTATTGCAAGAGCATTTGCGTTTGGTGGGGCACATGATCGCTTGATACACGCAGAAGATAAGGAATTTAAAGATACAGCAACGATTCAACATTTCTATGATAAGCTCCTACAACTTAAGGATTTAATGAATACTAAAACGGCGCAAGAAATAGCAAATGATAGACATGAAATGATGGTTGTGTTTCTAAAACAGTTTTATTATGAATGGAACATAAATGAAAAAAAATCAGACCTCTAAGCATTACGAAAAGGTCTGATTTTATCATTATTTTTGTATTGTTAAGCGTTTTGCTCCTAAGTATCTTTGTGTCCAGTAAGAATCACTCATTTCACTTATTTCAACACCTCTTGATTCCCCTGCGTGGATGAACTTTCCATCTCCAAGATACACTCCCATATGAGAAGGTCCTGGCTTATACGTTTGATAAAATACAAAATCGCCAACTGACAGGTTATTTACAGGTTTTGTAATATTCCAGATTTCAGAAACCGTTCTAGGCAATTGAATTCCAAGCTTTTTAAATATATATTTAATATAACCACTGCAATCAAAGCCATTAGGAGTCGTTCCACCCCATATATACGGAGTTCCTATATGTTGTTTTGCAACTGTTATAAGTTCTGAAACAGCATAGTTTGCCTCTTCAGGAACTTTTTGTACCTTTTTAGAGATTGTTTTCTTTTCTTGCGTTTGTGTTGTTTGTTTTGGTGTTGATTTTGATTCCTGACTGGTCGAATCTGTGGTAGATTCTGCTGTGAAAACTTTATTTACAATTTTTTCGTTAATTTCTTCTTCCACTTCAAGTCCTTCGTCTCGTTGAAAGTTTTTTAAGGCTTGATCTGTTATTGGACCATATATTCCGTCAACTTCCGCTTTGTAGTAGCCGAAATAATATAAAGCTTCTTGTAACTTAGCAATATCTTCGCCTTTATCTCCAGGATGATAGGTTTCTTTAATTGAAGTTAAAGGCTGCAAATACTTTTCTTTTTCTACCCGTTTAATAACGCTAAGCGTTTCAATATCTGCTTGACCTGTAACTGTTAAGTCATGTTCGTATTGGAATTTCTTTAATGCATATTCGGTAAGAACACCATATTCTCCATCGATTTCCTTATCATAGTAGGACAGTTGATTTAATTTATGTTGAAGAACTCGCACAGCATCACTATGCTCACCATATTCAAGTTCTTTTGCTTGAGCTAATACCTCGTTTTGTAACATAGGGTATGCATCCACATAATAGGAAAAAGGCTGGCTTATAACAAACCCATAAGCCATGGAATGTTTCATTATTTGTTGAACACTTCCCTGTGTAAGCATAAAAAAATCCCCTTTCCTTTAGTATCTTCTTAACAAGGTGTATGTTCAAAAAAACAGAATATGATGGAATAATATAAACGAAACATAATTGTAATATGTTACAATAAAAGTACCTATTTTATATCTACAAATGAAAAAGTAATTATCTTATGTTTTTCGGCTACATGATGAAGCATTGGTATAAAAACTTGAAAGTATCGATAATCATTTTGTTGTTTTCATTTCTTCCTTTCGTTGATATAACGAAACCCTTCAGTGGAGTAATGCTACAGAAAGCAATCGGTAATGACAAAGGTTTTTCAGTACAATCACTCTCGAATTATGATTTATTACACAATTTAGTTGTTATTCCCGAGAACATTGAGAATACGTTGTCCTTAACAGTTATGTTAAATCGAATTAATCGAATCGATAGATCTGTTTTACAATTGCTTGTGAACCAAGGAGTTAAAATTAGATTATTTGAAGGAAGCCTGACAGATGAACCATTACTTTTTCATTTAAGAGGCGAAAAACCCCGCGGCTGGGAGAAAGATATTACGTGGGATGATGTACCAGGTGCAGGCGGTAATTGGTTAATTTCAGCAAAAATTGGTGCGAGCATGCCTGGTAGTGGTCATGGTTCTATAAACCTAGAATTGCATGAAATTGGACACACGGTTTATCGTCTTTTATTGACAAACGAAAGATTTGCTGAAAAGATAGAGTTTATTTGGAAAGAAGAAGTTCACGAAATGTTTCCTGAAAAGGATTACTTTATACAATATCCATCTGAATATTTTTCAGAGATGTTTGCTTACTATTATTATAGTAAACGATCTAATTATGAGATGAGAAACAAAGCACCGTTAACATATGCCTTTTTTGAAAGATTTCAGCAATTAAATGGAAACGAAATTGAACCAAATTATTTTTATTAAGCAGTAATATTGTTTGTACGGAAGGGAAGTATTTTGGATGACTACAGGTGAACAAGCCTATTTAGAACTTTGTAAGATGATATTAAATGATGGAGAAAAAAAAGATGATCGAACTAACACTGGTACGTTATCGATTTTTGGCCATCAAATGCGCTTTCCTCTAGGGGATGGTTTTCCATTACTAACAACAAAACGAGTTCCATTTCGACTCATTGCCAGTGAATTATTATGGTTTATCAAAGGTGATACTAATATTCGCTATCTACTTGAACACAATAATAATATTTGGAATGAATGGGCTTTTAAAAAGTGGGTAGAAAGCGAAGACTATAAAGGACCAGATATGCATGATTTTGGCTTAAGGAGTCAAAAAGATCCTGATTTTAATGAAATTTATAAGCAACAAATGGAAATATTTAAGTCAAAGATTTTAAATGATGCTGCATTTGCTGAAAGATTTGGAGATCTTGGCTCTGTCTATGGTAAACAGTGGAGATCATGGGAAACCTCTAAAGGAGATACGATTGATCAATTAAAGACTGTTATTGAAGCAATTAAAAATAACCCGGATTCTAGACGCCATATTGTGACCGCATGGAATCCAGAAGATGTTCCTTCAAATATGGCTCTTCCTCCATGTCATACAATGTTTCAATTTTTTGTTGCTAATGGCAAGCTATCTTGTCAGTTATATCAGCGTAGTGGTGATGTATTTTTAGGTGTACCTTTCAATATAGCAAGTTACGCCTTATTAACACATTTAATTGCACACGAATGTGGTTTACAAGTAGGTGATTTTGTGCATACGCTTGGAGATGCACATATCTATTTGAACCATTTAGAGCAAATTCGTACACAGTTAAGCAGAGAAGCTAAGCCATTGCCTAATTTAAAGTTAAATGAGGAAAAAACCTCTATTTTCGATTTTGAAATGGAGGATATTACGATTAGTGACTATAATCCTCATCCACCTTTAAAAGCGCCTGTTGCCGTTTAGTTGTGTGGTTAAAGGAGGAAATATTATGATTTCATTGCTTGTTGCTATGGATCGAAATCGAGTAATTGGATATAAAAATGATCTACCTTGGAGATTACCAAAAGATTTAAAGTTTTTTAAAGAGCTTACTACAAACAATGTGATTATTATGGGAAGGAAAACATTCGATTCGATAAAACGTCCTTTGCCAAATCGAAAAAATGTTATTGTTACAAGGGACCCTTCTTATTCTCAAGAAAACTGTACAGTAATTCACTCGTTAGAAACAGTACTTGAATGGAATAGACAACACCCAACTGTAGAATATTTTATTATTGGTGGAGGGGAAATATTTAAACAAGCACTTGCTGTAGCTGACCGTATGTATGTGACGTATATAGATGAAGACTTCCCAGGTGATACGTATTTTCCAACCTACGATGAAAGCGAATGGATAGAAACAAACCGAGTAAAAGGAATAAAGGACGAAAAAAATCCATACGATTATTATTTTATTCAATACGATCGAAAATAATTTATTTTTTCATGCGTTTTTTAAAAGATAGACAGGGATTTTAAATATCTGTATAATGTAGGGAAATTGCAATAAAAAGCGTATGTAATTACTTTTAAAGTTTGAGGTGAAGAAATGCTTTCAACAATTGGAATACCAGGTTTAATATTAATTTTAATTATTGCGCTTATCGTTTTCGGACCAAAAAAATTGCCTGAAATAGGAAAGGCAACTGGACAAACCTTACGTGAATTTAAACATTCAGCTCGTGAAATTTCTGAAGAAGAGGAAACAAATAAGTCAAAATAATGTTGTTTTATATAGGGTTGTTTAAAAGGAGTGATTAAAAATGTTAAGTAATATAGGATTTCCTGGTTTGATTTTAATTTTAATTATTGCTCTTATTATCTTTGGCCCATCAAAGCTTCCTGAAATAGGAAAGGCTGTTGGAAGCTCATTAAAAGAGTTTAAAAAGGCTACAAGGGATATTGTATCGGATGATGAATCGAACAAAATAGATGACAATAAAAAGTAAGAAGGTGTAAGGGACGTACCTTACATCTTCTTTTCTGCGTACTCGTTTTTGAAAGGAGGGAGGATGACGATGTCCAATGGGGACCAGTTTACTGAGCAAAACGAGATGAATTATTTAGATCATTTTTCTGAATTAAGAAAACGATTAATTTGGACAGCTATTGTGTTTTTGATTTTCTTTGTGACTGGTTTTATGTTTGTAAAAGATATTTATGCTTTTTTTGTAAAGGATTTAGAGTTCACATTAAACGTGATAAGTCCTGGAGAAATCTTATGGATCTATTTTACAATGGCATTTGTCGTTGGAAGTATCGGTACACTTCCATTTCTTTGTATACAAATTTGGTTGTTTGTTAGTCCTGGTTTAACCAAATCTGAACGTAAAGTTTCCTTGTTTTACATACCACCTATTTTTGTTTTATTTGTTGCTGGGCTCACTTTTGGTTACTATGTTTTTGTTGGCCTTATTTTACCTTTTTTACTTTCTTTAAATGATGGTATGTTTAACGAAATGTTTACGGTAGATAAGTATTTTCGTTTTTTACTACGTGTTACTTTGCCATTTGCTGTTCTATTTGAAATACCGATTATCACTATGTTTTTGACTAGTTTAGGGATACTTACGCCTACTTTTTTAAGAAAAAGCAGGAAGTATGCTTATTTCATTTTAATTATTATTGGAACGATGATATCACCTCCAGATTTTGTTTTGCAGTTAGTTGTTGCCATCCCTCTCATTATTCTTTATGAAATTAGTGTTGTATTATCTGGTATTGTGTTCCGAAAGAAACAGGAAAAGCATGATAATTTTATGAATGAATCGTAAATATAAAAGTTATTGATGAACACAAAGTAATTAGATAGTGAGGTGAAACGATGCGTTCATTCTATCATTATATGATGAGATATCGTGGTTTAAAGCAACCTACCGACGAAAGTCGTTTAGCAGATTGGATGTTTGAAGATCATGATTTCCCTAAGCATTCTGCCTCTTATGATGAAATTAGCAGATATTTAGAATGGAATGTTCCGTTTGTAGAAGCAGTGCAAGTTTTTGACAAACTATGGGATGACTATCTAGTAAATAGTTAGTATAAATGAAGAGGCTGCCCCTTCGCTTTTGGGACAGTCTCTTGTTTCTAAAGATTTATGATTTCTGATAGTAAAACAGTTACTTTTTGGGAAGATTCTGGATTCTTAATTACTAATTGACGGTTTTTAGAATCAATCGATTGTATAAAGCCATGACAGATATGATAGTTATCGTCTCGGTAATAAGTGATAGTTATAGCTGCATTACTTGTTATTGCATGATTAAGTCTTTGGTTCATTTCTTCTAACTGATGCTCATCTAGTACTGGCTTGTGTGTTTTTTGATCCTCTGACCACAATTGTCTTAACATTTCTACATGCTCTGGCAGCATTAATGAAGTCCACTTAATAGTCCCTCTATCATTGACCATTTGATATCACCCCTGTCACAATTATAATCGAACACTCGTTCTTTTTCAACAGAACAGGAACGAGTGTTCTTGTTTTAAGATAATAATGCCAAATGGAAATGAACATTTGATTCCTTATAAATATTGCCAATAATTACTCCTTAAAAAAATAATTCGTTACATGTTATAGTTAAATAAGGCTAATTCTTGTTCCCTTTGTTAATTGAGGATAAGGGGACAATTTTCATTCCAATTTATTCATAAAAAGTACAAAAACCAAATGTCCAAATTTTTAGGGGAGGACTAAATATGAAGATCATTACAGCATCGACTCCAGAGCAACAGACTTATGTTAAAGAATTAATACAGAAATTATATGAAACCATTTTTCCTTATTTTTTTTCACAAGCTTACATAAAAAAGTTAAAAGAATTTAATTTAATGGAAATACCTAACTTAAAGGACCTTAGCTTAATAGAAATAATGGAGGTAACAGCTGCTATTCAAACCATTTCTTCTATATTGGAGGAGCTAGCTAAATCCAATAAACAAATGGATGAGTATAAGAATGCTTTTCGTAAAAATGCTGCTATTTTATCCAAATATCATATTGATTTTCCATTTGAATTAGTAGATTTTCAAACGGATTCGGATAATCAAACTTCTCATAGCCATGATTCATTATATATGTAAAAATTTATTTCTAAAGTAAGGTGCTGACGCGTAAGATATATTATAGAAAAGGACATTTGGAGGGTTGTTTATGTCGATGCCTCTAATTATTGAGTGGAGACTTGTAACCCATGGTAAGGAAAAGCGATTAAAAAATCAAAAAAATATGTTTGAAATTAGGTTTAATCAATACAAATTTTTTCCAATTAATCAACGAATTGAAATAAGCAGACATGACGATTCTGCCCCAATCGGATGTGGGAAAATTGTCGAGTTAATTTGGAATGATAAGGAGACTATCTGCAAATATCAACTTGTTTCTTTGTATAATGTCAATTAACGACAAATCAAGCACTTGGGTAAATCGGATTAAGTAAATTTATGCGCTTGCCCAGGAAATAAGAAGGATTATTAATTTTCATAACATTGCCATAAGTAATCAAGTTCATAGCACTTGTTTCAGCTGTGTTGTTCGGGATTGTGTTAAGTGTTAATTATTACAGCAGATATTATTGCAGATCAATTTTTAAAAAAGCAGGCTTGCATTAGCCTGCTTTTTTATTGCGGGCATTATAAACGCCTACACCGAATTAATATCAATACGTACACTAAAGTGACAGAAAAATGAGAAAAGAGGGATACGTATGTTTTTTCCGCCTGGTAATAATTTTAATCAACAAATACCAAATATGAATCAATCGCCTTTTTTTGGATTTGGTCCACAAATGCCTGGTCCCCAACAGTTTACACAGCCAGGAACTGGTGGTATTCAAGGGATAATTCAACGTTTATTCAATTCTGGTGGAGCACAAGGGTTGAACAGCGGTGCAGGTATCGCAGATAAATTAGGGAATGTACAACAGGCATTAAAGTTAGCTCAGTCTGCAACTCCGATCATTCGTCAATATGGACCAATGGTTAAAAACTTACCAACCATGATTCGAATGCTAAAAGCGTTCAATGAAACGGAGGATGAAGAAACCACTGAAGAAGATGAAGACATGCAAGAGGAAGAATTTTCAAAAAAAGACATAGATGAATCAAGTCATAATAAAATAGAGATTAAAGAGGAAAATATAAATAAAATGGAAACATTATCCGAAATAAAACAAAAAGTCAAATCGAGTAAGTCATCAGGTGAATCTACACCAAAGCTATTTATCTAATTATTAAAGTTTTATGGAAATACATCTAATAGTAAATGTACTGACTTCTTTTTATCGCGTTCGTAATGCTTGATTTTCTGACCTTTATCGTAAAAAATGAGACAAAGAATTATTTAAATATAGGAGGAGATATTGCAGTGACTGAAAAAATCGAATTAGCAACTTTTGCTGGCGGCTGTTTCTGGTGTATGGTTGAACCATTTGATCAAAGGCCTGGAATAAAACAAGTTATTTCAGGTTACACAGGTGGTGAAACAGAAAACCCTACTTATGAAGAAGTATGCTCGAATACGACTGGACATGTGGAAGCTATACAGATTACGTATGACCCCACGATTTTCCCATACGAAAAATTACTTGATATTTTTTGGAAACAAATTGACCCAACAGACCCAGGCGGTCAATTTAATGATAGAGGAGAATCTTATCAGACTGTTATTTTCTATCATAATGAACAACAAAAGGTTCTAGCAGAAGAATCTAAGCGTAAATTAGAAGAGAGTGGAAAATTCAATAAACCAATTGCTACGCAAATATTACCGGCCAAGACATTTTACAGAGCTGAGGAAAAACATCAAGACTATTATAAAAAGCAATCGTTTCATTATCGTTTATATAAAAAGGGTTCTGGAAGAGAAGATTTTATAAAGAATCATTGGTCTAAAAAATATGATAAAAGTGAGTTAAAACAAAAACTAACCCCAATACAATACCAAGTAACACAAGAGAATGGTACGGAGCGACCATTTCAAAATGAGTATTGGGATCATAATGAAGACGGTATTTATGTTGACATTATTAGTGGAGAACCATTATTTTCGTCACTTGATAAATATGATGCAGGCTGCGGGTGGCCAAGCTTTACTAAACCAATCGACAGGCATCATCTAAAAGAGAATATGGATACATCTCATGGGATGAGACGAATTGAAATTAGAAGTAATGAATCAGATTCTCATTTGGGACATGTTTTTGATGATGGACCTGTGGATCGAGGTGGTCAACGTTACTGCATGAATTCAGCTGCTATGCGCTTCATCCCTAAGCATAAGATGGAAGCTGAAGGATATGGATATTTAGCGTATTTGTTTGATGAAGACAAATCATAGGAATAATGAACCCCTTGCCAAACAAATTGGGCAGGGGGTTTTCATTAAAATCAATTTAATGAAGTGATATTTTAAATTGAACAATAAAGCGAGGTTGTTTCATGGATTCTGGTGTTCTGATTGAATATGGGTGGACATTATTAGTATTAATTGGCCTTGAAGGATTATTAGCTGCTGATAATGCATTAGTAATGGCTTTAATTGTAAAACATTTACCAGAAAGCAAACGAAAGAAAGCATTATTGTACGGCTTAGGCGGAGCCTTCATTTTCCGCTTTAGTTCACTGTTTTTTATTTCTCATCTAATTGATATTTGGCAACTACAAGCCTTAGGTGCAATCTATTTATTTTTTATATCCATTAATAACCTATTAAAAATTATCTTTAAAAAGCATGCAAGTACAAATGTTACAGAATCTCAGCCTAATAGAAGACTAGGTTTTTGGCCAACTGTCTTTAAGGTAGAATTAGCAGATATTGCCTTTGCAGTAGATTCGATTTTGGCGGCAGTAGCGTTATCTACCACCCTAGAGAGTACTGCATTGCCAGACATTGGTGGAATGGATGGAGGTCAATTTCTAGTAGTATTGTCTGGCGGTATGATTGGACTCATTCTTATTCGAATAGCTGCTTCCTATATCGTTGGACTTCTGCAACGGAGACCCGGACTTGAAACGGCTGCATACATAATTGTCGGTTGGGTCGCCGTTAAATTAGGAATCCATACATTGGCTCATCCTCAGCTTAACATTATTGATCAACATTTTCCTGATTCATCTTTATGGAATACTATATTCTGGTCTGTTATGATTTTAGTAGCTATGATCGGTTGGTCATGGAAACCGAAAAATTATTTTTGATTAATAATGAGAGAAGGATTTTCTTAAATGGACTGCGCCTATCTGAAACGTCTTTGTATCACTTATATTATTGGTTTTGTTGGTGGATGGTTATTTAGCATTGTACAATTACCATTACCATGGATTCTCGGCCCCTTAACTGTATTACTCTTATGGAAAACTTTTATTCTTCGCTCCATTGAATCATCTTTGTCATTAAGAAAGATAAGCTTTACAATCATGGGAATTCAAATAGGAACTACGTTTACTTCAGCCACGTTAACTCATGTAATCCCATATCTTATCCCTTTTACGTTGTTAACAATCATTATTATCGCTATAAGTCTAGTAAGTGCCTTTCTACTAACAAAATGGATACCTGTAGATGTAACTACTAGTATGTTAGGAAGTGTCCCTGGAGGACTTTCGGCAATTATTGCATTAAGTGATTCATTAGAAGGAAATACAGCACTGGTGACCATTTTACAAACCATACGATTAATTACAGTATTATTCACCGTACCATTTGCCGCGACTCATTTGTTTATTTCTGGTGAAGGTCCATCAGTCGCTTTTAGTACTCCGATGGAACAAGGACCTCTCTGGACCATTGTTGTTTATGTTGCAATTTATTTTATAGCTTTAAGATTTCAATACAAAGTTCCTGCTGCACTTGTCATTGTACCAATGCTCGTTGTAGGTGCTGTCCAAATCATAGATTTACCATTATTTGAGTTGCCCAATTACTGTTATATATGTGCACAAGTAGCAATTGGTGTACATTTAGGGGAATCTATTTCTATTCGTGACTTAACAAAAGCCGGTAAATATTGTCTGTATTATTTTGGATTAACACTATTGATTGTTTTGTTATCCTTTAGTTTTGGTTATATTTTTTCTGTTATTACAAATATAGATATAGCAACATCTATTTTAAGTTTTGCACCTGGAGGATTGATTGAGATGGCGGTAACTGCTCAATCTGTAAGGGGAGACCCCTCCATCGTTAGTTCTCTACAAATGATTCGGTTATTAACCATTGTACTAATTTTACCTATGGTTCTTAAGCTAATTATCGGAAAAATAAAGAGCTATCAAAAACAGCAAACCGGAAGTTGAAGATAATTTTATTATGTAAACTTTCGAGGTGAAGAGAAAGAAAAAGTTAAATATGATACAATAATAGAGAATAATTAATGAATCAAAAAAGAAAAATTCGTGAATATTTAAATAAGGAGCTGGTTTGCAGATGATTCATAAAAGTTGGGAGAAAAATCAAACCATTAAACACTTAAAATGTGTACATGCAGATGCAAAAAAGTTTGTCGTCGATACAATGCTTACTCCTGGAAAAACTTACGAAGTGAAAAATGAAACAGATGAATTTTATTTTATTATTGATAATTCTAATAGAGTTGCAGGTTTTAAAAAGGAATATTTTGAAGAAATTTAACGTCGAAAAACTAACCAGACCTTGTTAGAGGATTGGTTAGTTTTTTAAGACTTAAAATATCAACACTATCCTTTATCATAGCCTAATGAAAAGGAGTTATTTACAAATTTTTAAGAATATTTGGTGAAAAAAAGGACAGAATGATAGAATAACACTTGACTTGTTACCTAATAACCTAAATAATTTTGTTAAAGCCAAGTTTAGGAGATGATAGAGTGAAACGACTATTCATGATTCGCCATTGTCATGCTGAGGGACAACATAAGGATTCACCATTAACAAAACAAGGGATTAAACAATCAAAACGATTATCAAATTTTATTGAACAGTCCAGTTTTTTTATAGACCGAATTATTACGAGTCCTTACCTTCGGGCACGAGAAAGTATTAAGCCTTATGCTGAAAACAATAATCTCTTGATTCAAATAGATCATCGTTTGCAAGAAAGATTATTGAGTGAGGCCCCAATAGACGATTGGATGGATGTACTAGAGAAGTCTTTTTCAGATCGGGACTTTCGACTACCAGGTGGTGAATCTTCAAATGATGCTTTGTCTCGTTCAATCCAGGTAGTTAATGAATTGATGCAAGATGAAAGTAGTGAAAATGCAGCAATTGTTACTCACGGAAATTTACTCGCAATTCTCCTAGGCGAATTTCAAGAAGACTTCGGATATGAACATTGGAAAACAATTACTAATCCAGATGTATATATGATTGAAAAAAGTAATGCTGGTTTTACGGTTAAACGATTGTGGGACAATTCAATATAGATCTATGATAGAGAAAATTTTATTTATAATATCATTTCCTAAAAGGCTGAAAAAATGAGTGCAACCTGCACTCATTTTTTCAATACTTATTAAAAATTTGCTAATTAATGAATTATTTAACTAGATAAGGATTTAATTTTTACGCTTTTAAATGGATTAATTACACATAATAAACGGTAAATAATGAAAAATCCTTTTCTATAAAGGAATAAATAAGCTATAATGTTACATGATGCATTAATACTAGAAATTAATGGTATATAAAATAAAGGAGGAATTTTTCTTGGCTTTCGTAATAACTTCACCCTGTAAAGAAGAAAAAGCAGGGGAATGTGTAGAGGTTTGCCCGGTAGATTGTATAGAAGAAGGAAAAGATATGTTTTATATCGATCCTGACATATGTATTGATTGTGGTGCGTGTGAAGCAGTTTGCCCTGTTGAGGCAATTCATATGGAAGATGAAGTACCTGACGATGAGCATGAATATATTGCTTTAAATCGTAAGTTTTTTGAAGAAAATTAAAGAATTTAGAGTCGTTATCCTTTTTAGCCGCTAATGAAGACATTAGCGGCTTTTTAAAGGCTATGGGCGTTTGGCCTTTCTTAATTATACGATATCAAACGAGCTATAATCCTTTATATCAGAATAAGTGGTAATCTGAACATTATCAATTGTTATAAAACGTCTCGGTCCTTTTTTAATCATTTCTATAAATTGGTCAACCTTTTTGGAGTCGCCTTCAGCTTCTACTTCAACCGTACCATCCGACAGATTTCTTACCCATCCATATACCCCGATTTCTTTCGCTCGTTGTTGTGTAGTGTATCTAAACCCAACACCTTGAACAAGTCCACTTACAATCATATGTACTCTATACATACTATCACCTCCACATCGGATTCTAGAGCCTTTAAGCCTATCGTAACACATAGAAACTGAATAGATTAACGATAATCCATATACATGAAAATAGTTTTTTGTGAAAAAATAAACGGAAAGTACGTGTACCTATAAAAGTTTACAGGAGGATAGTTATGGCAAATAACAATGAAAAGAACTATACTGTTCCAACTTATCCAGAGCCCTATTGGAGAGAGTCTATACATATACCTGAATTTCCTAAATTAGAAGAAAGCATACATGCTGATATCGGAATCGTTGGCGGTGGGATTACTGGCATTACTACTGCCTATTTATTGGTCAAAGCAGGGCTTAAGGTTGCACTGATCGATGCTGGACGTTTATTAAATGGTACTACCGGTCATACTACAGCGAAAGTAACAGCTCAGCACGGACTTATTTATGACGAATTGATACAACATATTGGTGAAGAAAAGGCAAAGCTTTATTACGAGGCATGCACAGAAGCGATGGATTTTATTCAAGAACGAATCAACGAGCATAACATCTCGTGTGACTTTTCTATAGAAGATGCTTATGTTTATACAAATTCTGATCGCTACATTAGCAAAATAGAAAGTGAAAAAAAAGCTTACGACAAACTCGGAATTAAAGGTGAAATTACAAAAGAAATCCCGTTTGATATTCCGATTAAGTCAGCAATTGTAATGAAAAATCAAGCTCAGTTTCATCCTTTGAAATATTTAAAGACTTTGGTTGATTACATGAAAGAAAATGGTGGACTGATTTATGAGAACACTACCGCAATCGATGTCGCTAATGGTGATCATCCGAATATCTTGACGAGAGAGGGATATCGAATTACCTGTGACCGAGTAGTTGCTGCTTCTCATTATCCATTCTATGGAGGAGAAGGTTATTACTTTTCGAGAATGTATCCTGAGCGTTCTTATATCATTGCAATAGACACTGACAAAAAATTTCCAGGCGGAATGTATATTAATGCAGAAGATCCAACTAGATCGATTCGTTCTACTACATTGAATGGGAAGGAGTTATGGTTAATTGGTGGCGATAACCATAAAACTGGTCAAGGGAAATCAACGATTGAGCATTACGAGGCGCTGGAACAATTTGCAAATGAAACATTTGGCATTAAAAATTACCAATATCGTTGGTCTGCACAAGATTTAACCACGTTGGATAAGGTACCCTTTATCGGACAAGTAACCGAAGATCAACCTGAAGTATTAATAGCAACTGGATTTAGAAAGTGGGGAATGACGAACGGAACGATAGCCGCAAAATTGCTTGCTGATATTATCACATCGAAAGAAAACAAGTATCGTTCTTTATATTCACCTTCTCGGTTTCATGCAGATCCAGATATTAAAAAATTTTCTAGTATAAACGCTGATGTTGCCAAACACCTTATCAAAGGAAAGCTTGAATATACGACTGCAAACATAGATGATGTGAATAGAGATGAAGCGAAAGTAGTACGAATTAATGGAAGAAGAGCAGGTGTTTATCGAGATAATAATGGCGAACCTCATATTGTTGATACGACTTGTACACATATGGGTTGTGAAGTGAATTGGAACGCGGGAGATCGTACTTGGGATTGTCCTTGCCACGGGTCAAGATTTAATATAAACGGGGAAGTAGTTGAGGGGCCGGCTCAACAGCCTTTAAAAAAATATAACAATGAATATTTTGCATAGCATTGAAAGGAGAAAACATGCAATATATCGAACGCACCGATGGAATCACATACTATGAAATATATGGTGAAGGTCTTCCAATTATTTTTATTCATCCACCAGGTATGGGTAAAATTACATTTGAATACCAAAAGCGATTAGCAAATCGTTTTAAAATAATCTTACCTGACTTAAGTGGACATGGAGATTCTACACCATCTCGTAACCATACTAGTATTATAAAGCAATTTGTTGATGAGCTATCAATGATTATAGACAACGAGCAATTGGATGAGGCGATCATATGTGGTTATTCAGCTGGAGGTATGATTGCTCAAGAGTTTGCATTCACCTATCCAAATAAAACAAAAGCAATTCTTTTATCCGGTGGCTATCCAAAGGTAGCCACTAATGGATTGAAAGTAGAGTACAAATTAGGAATGAGTTTATTAAAAGCTTCCCCTGAATCCCTTGCTAATGTCTTAGCTTTTAGTCATGCTAAAAGGACAGTATATCGTAAAGCATTATTTGAGCATATTTGCAAAAGTGATGTAAGTAACTGGCTAGAGTTTTATGAAGAAACGCTGTACTACGATTGTGTGCAGAAACTACAAAGTGTGAAGTCACCATTATTAACCGTGTATGGCCAGCAAGCTTTTTGGATAAACAAACACAAAAAATACTATCATTCCTGTCCTGATGCAGAAATTGCAATTGTAAGAAATTCACTCCATCAAGTTCCTACAAAGAAATGGCAAGCATTCAATCATGTCATCAATAATTTTATACAAAGTAAGTTTGTAAATGAAATGTAAAATGTATATAAAAAATAAACCATTATAATTTCTTTATAATGGAATATATTTTATAATAATTTAGAAGAACGTGTTGAAAGAGTGGAACCAAACTTATTAACAGATGATGTTTTAAAGGTATCTGAATTCCAATATTAAATGATAAAGAAAAAGTTATAAAGGAAAATGTCATGCCATCAATTTCGTGGAAGTAGAAAAGGAGCACTTTCGTTTTGAAAATACTAATTATTACAGAAACTTTTTTGCCATCAACTGATGGAGTAGTAACCCGTTTGACACAATCAATTTGCTATTTACGTAAAAACAAGCATGAAGTAGTCGTGATTGCGCCTGACTTAGGAGTATATGAATATGAAGGAGCAGTGATTGAAGGGGTCAAAGCAACAACGTTACCCTTTTATCGTTATCGGCCGTTTTCTTTGCCACAAACGAAGGTAAAGGAAATAATAGAAAAACACCAGCCTGATCTTATTCATGTTGTTAATCCTGCTATACTAGGGGCTTCAGGTGTTTATTATGCAGAAAAGTTAGGATATCCATTAATTGCGTCGTATCACACACATGTTCCAAAATATTTTGACTATTATCATTTAAAACTACTAAAGCCTTTGTGTTGGAGTTATTTCCGGAAGTTACACAATAAAGCTGACTTAAACCTTTGTACTTCTGAAGCGGTTCAAAAAGAATTGTTAAATAAAAATTTCTTTAATGTACATGTTTGGCAACGAGGTGTAGATGTCAATAAATATCATCCAGATCATTATAGTAGTGAAATGAGAGAACGTCTTTCCAAAGGAAACAAGGATAAAAAATTGCTTTTATTTGTGGGACGATTAGCGGCAGAAAAAGAAATCCATAAACTACATCCGTTACTAAAAGAAAGAGATGATATTCATCTTGCAATTGTTGGTGATGGACCAGAAAGAGACAGCTTAGAAGAAATCTTTCTGGATACTAATACTACGTTTACTGGCTTTTTACATGGGCAAGAATTAGCGTCTGCGTTTGCTTCTGCTGATGCTATGGTGTTTCCATCTACAACAGAGACACTCGGGCTTGTAATTTTAGAATCAATGGCGTCAGGATTACCTGTAATTGCAGCAAAAAGTGAACCAACGATGGAACAAATTGAGGAGGGTAAAACAGGGATTTTGTATGAAAATGAAGATGTTAGAAGTATGAATTTAGCAATTGAACAATTATATAATAAAAATCTTTTCAATCAAATGAAAATAAATGCAAGGAATGAAGCTGAAAGATATAGCTGGGCAAGACCTTCACGACAGCTCATTGATTTTTACGAAATGACATTATCACTTAATGACGCAAGTGTTGTAATGGATCACGGCTGATAACTGTTAACATTATGGCGCGTCATCATGCCAAAAAACAATTTTGTACATAACAAAAGAAAAAATGACAGACGAAAAAAGAGTTGAAAGATCAATTGGATCAACAACTCTTTTTTTATTAATTTTCCCTTGCTAAAATTTTTGAATCCGGAAGTTGTCTGCAAGTACAAGCCAATTCTGCGGGAATGGATTTCCTAGAACCCAATAGCTTACTCCCCGTAAATTTAACGCTTTTACCAAATCATACTTTGCTTGCACACTTCGAGCGTCTTCAAACCAAACGACATGCTCTTTCCCTTGTTCATCATAGTAATGATAGAAGGGTGACTGTGCTTTTTCATCAAATTGTATGGAAACTCCATATTGAGCAGCCCGTTCAACAGCTGTTTGTGGACTTAATGTTCGAGCCCAAGGACCACCTTCTACATATGGTAGTGTCCAATCATAGCCATACAAAGGCATACCCATCACAATTTTATTACTTGGTATTTCAGTAAGAGCATATTCAATTACCTGTCGTACTTCATTAATCGGAGCTACTGCCATCGGTGGACCACCAGACCATCCCCACTCATAGGTCATGATGACGACAAAGTCGACGATTTCCCCATGGGCAGCATAATCGTGGGCTTCATATAACAGCCCTTGTTGTTCAGCGGAGTATTTTGGTGCCACTGCAGTAGACACTGAATAACCTAATGGATGTAGACGATTAACTACTTGTCGTAAAAATGCGTTATAGTTCTCTCTATCCTGTGGATATATATATTCAAAATCAATATTTAGTCCAATATATCCTTTTTCTTGCATAATTTGTACGATGTTATTTAACAATTTTTCTTTAACAGATGGGTTAATAAAAATTTCGTGTGCAAGATCTGAGCTAAATTCACCCTCTATAAAATTGGTTAAAACCATTAGGGGTGCTACATTTTCAACCTTTGCAACATTCAATAACTCTGTATCATTTAGATTTCGTACTGATCCATCAGCTTTCACTTGATAACTAAATGGGCTAATATAAGTTAAATAGTCACCAATCTCTCTTACTATTTGCTGACCACTTTCATTCAATCTTGTGATATATGCATTTACTTCGATAAGCGGCTTCGTTTTTTCTGGAATAATCAGTCGTTGTCCGGGATAAATCTGTGATGGATCAGCAATTCGATTTACACGAACTATTTCTTGGATTGGAACGCCATATTTTATAGAAATAGCCCAAAGTGTTTCACCAGCTTTTAAAATGTGAAAGTCAGACGGGATTTTTAATCGTTGTCCAATGTAAATTAAATTAGGATCTTCTATTTGATTTTCATTAATAATAGACTCGATTGTTACCCCATATCCCTGGGCAATACTCCACAATGATTCACCAGGTTGAATGATATGATATCGAGCAGATTCTGGTATTACTAACGATTGTCCTATGACCAGTTGGTTAGGATTGGTTATTTGATTTGCAGCGATAACTTGATCCATGGCCACTCCATATCTTTGAGAAATCCTCCATAAGGTATCTCCTGATTGTACCACGTGAATATACATAGAGGTCATCCTTTCTCAGTTAGGTTATCTCAAGATAAAAGATGTAAAGATTTATTAATACTTAATAAATGTATGTTATTAAAAGAGTTGATATGCGTGTTATATAAGCATAGTCTCATGAAACAATATGTACTTATCATACATGGACTAATTTGCAAATTTAGCAAGAGATTGTTCTTTTTTAATGC
This sequence comes from Aquibacillus albus, assembly GCF_016908325.1. Lineage (GTDB taxonomy): Bacteria > Bacillota > Bacilli > Bacillales > Amphibacillaceae > Aquibacillus_A > Aquibacillus_A albus. The sequence goes on from NZ_JAFBDR010000001.1 coordinate 343,992, forward strand.
AAGTTTTGGGTATATATTACACGTTAAGATGGTAAAGTATATGAGATAGAAGCGTTAGGAAACAACTGATGCCCAGAGTGAAGGAATACTTTTACCAGGAAAGGAGTGTAAGAACAAATGCAGCAAAAATATAAAGCAAAATTACGGAAAAAACAAACGATAGCGAATGACACAATGGCCTTTTATTGGGAAAAGCCACATGGGTTTACATATAAAGCTGGACAATATTGTACTATGACCCTAATTAACCCAAAATTAACTGACGAGGAAGGCAAAGAACGTGCTTTATCAATAGCAACCGCTCCATATGAAGAAGCTGTTATGACGGCCACTCGTATATCCGATTCGGCTTTTAAACAGATGCTGGAAGAATTCACGCCTGGTACAGAGGTGGAATTTGATGAGCCCCGCGGAGAGTTTACTTTGCACCATGATGAAACTACACCGGCTGTATTTATAATCGGAGGTATCGGCATTACACCGGTACGGAGCATTATTGCTCAGGCTACAAATGAACAGTTTCCCCACAATCTCATCTTATTGTATTCGAACAAAAAGCCTCAAGATGCGGCGTTCATGGAGGATTTAAAGGGATTTGAAGAAAAGAACTCCAACTTTTTGTTTGTCCCCGTAATGACGAATACCGAACCCAATGAATGGACTGGAGAAAGAGGTTTGATTGACACTGATATGATCCAAAAATATGTATCAGATATTAGCGCTCCGATATACTATCTCTGCGGTCCTCCTAAAATGGTCAAAGATATGCATCAGTTGCTCGTTGAAATGGGAGTTGATGAAAACAACATCCGGGTAGAAGAATTTTCGGGTTATTAAATATAAACAATCATTTCCTATATTTATAAGAAATTTAGTGCACAAATCAATGTAATAGTGTTACCTGTATTTGGGTAAGTAGATGTGAATAGACTTGGAATTATTAGTTGTGCATAGACAACTTAAAACATTACTATCGGTGTCTACCTATATAAAAAGAAGTAACCCCCACGACCAATGGATAACGATTACTTCTCTTGATAAAATAACAAACATTAGGTTAACCGATTATTATGCGCTATTGTAGTTACGTTGCCGAGTGGTTGCTGCCACTCGGCTTTCCTCAATTTAATTATTACTATTTCAGTCAAACTAAGGCTAAATATCACAGTAAACTAAGAGGTCCATGTGGAACCTGTCGCCTTAGCATCCTTATCTTTCCACAAGTTCCAGCTTCTCACCATTCGGACCTTCGAAAAACGCTATCTTCACTGTACCATTTAAAATGATTCGAGGTTCTTCATCTACTAATTTGATACCCGCTTCTTTAAAGCGTGCGAGTTCAGCTTCAATGTTTTTAACAGTAAAGGCCAAGTGGTTCACGATTCCTTCGTTTTCAAATGGTCTGCCGTAGACAAGTTCTACCTCTACGCTTGGCTGTTCTGGAAAAAATAAAAAGGCAAGCTCAATCGTGTCATTTAACCATTCTCTATTTCTTAATTCTAAACCGAGGATATTTTGATAGAACGCTAAAGATTCGTCCATGTCATTGACCATAATCCCCACATGTTCCATTTTCATAATGCATTCCTCCTGACAGAGAATATTATGTATTGTACTATTTTATATTATAGTCTGTATTTAACTGTTTTGATAGTGAAAAATCAGTTTATAAGTAAAACGAAGGCTTATCGCCAATAGGACATGCACTTTAGAGTACAAGGGCTTCGAAGAAAGTAAATAGCACTTTCAAGGAATCTCTTTAACGATAAGCCAAGCTTTCTAGTTATATTTAAAATTCAAATAAAATAGTTGATTAACTCCCACTTATAACGAAATACCTAGTAGTCCTCGTGTAAACTGAAAGTCTACATTACCCTGTTTAAACAAACGAGGAGTATAACTATGCTCAAAGATTTGTTTGCATCGCTCTAGAATCTGCTCTGTCCAACAAGTAGGATCTCCAGTAAGGAACAGATCCAAGTCGGTAGCGTAGTTTTGCTGCATAGACGAATCCGATGTCATTTGAAGGATAGGCACGAATGGATGTGCCTGCATAGGGCTTTCATTAGTCAGGGCAATGATTAACTCAACACCTGTAGCAGCTAATCCTGTAATGGTTTCTACCCAATGTGTAGTTGGAGATTCCATCATGTGAAAGCCAAATTTATTAGCATGTTCCCCATAGGCTAAGGAAGGTTGGACTTTAGGTGTAGTTAAGGTATTTTCACTGTAAGCATCTGTTGAAAGCAATCCACTGTTTTCAGGAATAACCACCATACCGCCTGCACCTACAATCATTTTAGTCAATGTGGCAAGCTGTTCACCCTCTGCATCTCCAATCGAACCATCACTTAAGATACCAATCCGCAATCCTTCTAGCCCTACTGTTTCCTGTGTGCCACATTGATCTTTAGCCAATTGATCCATAAACCACGCTTCCACCTTCTCCGTTACCTTATTAATGCCACCGTCAAGTTGAATACTAGCAAAACCAAGACGTCTTGGGTCAATATTCATCTCCTTCATCTTATTCTTCATAAAGTCGTTGTGCGTTTTTTCGCATCCGTGTTCCAGTAACAGACAATGCTTGACTAGTGGATGGCTTATGTAACCCATCATTGTTCGAGCATACATTTCCTCTGGTTTTCCAGCTGAGTTTCCACATCCTTCTGTGTGAGCTAAGGCCACGAAGCGCGAGAGCCCATTAGACTGACCAATTCCCTGTTCGTTCAATCGCTTCGTAATCATATTAGCTACCTGACCAGAACAAAGACTAGTAGGTAGGATTAAACCAACCGAATCACTAGCTATTTGATCTTGGTTATGCGTAAAGGTGAATTTAATTGGTTTGTTAGTTTTAGCTGAAGTTGTTTGAATTGGGATGGGTTCCCCAGTTGGTTCAGGTTTATGAAGTAATGAATGTAATTGGCTTGAATCCGTTTGCTGCCAGTTACGCCAAATCTGTACCTGTACATGGCCTGCTTTCTCACCAACACTGCGCTGACCTGAGGCAGTCTGTAATGCCAATTCAAAGGATTTCTTACCCAACTCATCCATGGACATACCATCTTGATACTGACCGGCATTGATGTCCATATCTTTGGATAATAATTGGAATCGACTCGAAGTAGTCACTACCTTAAGCGTCGGGACAAAAGGAAAGTTGGTTATGGATCCATTACCTGTTGTAAAGAAAATTAAGTTACAGCCGGAAGCTACTTGCCCAGCCACACTCTCAAGATCATTACCCGGGCTATCCATGAAATGAAATCCAGAATCTTTCATCGGTTCACCATAGTTGATGGCATAATCTAGGCGAGTTTCAGGATCTTTTTTGCGGGCAGCACCAATGGATTTGAGATAAATATTATACAATCCTCGATATTTATTACCACCAGATGGATTTCCTTCAGCACTAGTACCATGCCAAGATGCACGATTCTTAAAGTCTTTCATTAAATTTAGGAATTTACGTGCAGTTTCAACATCACGAACCTTTTGCAAGACATATGGCTCGGCGCCAATTAATTCATCAGTTTCAGCAAGATTAGCACTGCCTCCATATCGGATTAACTCTTTCGAAATCCACCCCAACAACGGATTAGCAGAAATTCCAGAAAAAGAGTCTGAGCCACCGCACTGTAAAGCAATCTTTAGGTTGCTTATACATTCAGGGGTCCTTTCTATATCATTAACTGTTGGTAGCCATTCACGTACAATTGCTTCGCCTTTATTTAAATTTTCTTGGAAGCCCCCATTGATTGACATCAAACGATGCAACACATCATCTAATGGATAATGGTATTTTCGTGCATAATCTACTACCATTTGATTTGTTACGGGATCATGATCGTAATCCACCAATAGGACTGCACCGACATTTGGATTGACCATAAATCCAGCTAATGTCCGTAGCAAGAGTGTTAGATTATTAGGTTGTTCTGTATTACCCTCCGTGTGTGCAACGGGGACAATCCCATCTATTTGAGGATAATGCTTTAATTCATCTTGTAACCGGGCAGCAAGTTGCTTAACATAGCTCCCCGTACGAGAGGTAGTTCCCAATAAGACAATCGTATTACGGGTACCAACTCCACGTGTTTTACTGCGACGATACCCCATGAAGGTTCGAGATTCCTTGTAAGCAGGGAGGGTTGGGGCCGGTTGAAACTTTTCCTCATTAAGAATAAAAGTAGGAGCTTGATCAGTAAAATTAGGCTCCGGAGGAAGGGGGAAGTCTAGCGAACGCACGCGAAGTGCATCCAACACACCCTTGTTAATCACATAATTACCTGGCTCGATTGGTTGCTTAGCCACACCAAAAGGCAATTCCCAAGAGAGTAAGTATTCACCAGCAGAAATTGCTTTCACTGCAAAACGATGACCTTCTAAGACGGTATAATCTAAAATCAGCTCTTTGTCTTGATAGTGAATAATTGTGCCAGCGTCAAGTGAGCGAATTGCAACGGCGACATTATCTCCCGGTAAAGGGAGTCTAGCAACTTCGTCAAAATCAAAAGAAAGATTCATAGTAAAAAACTCCTTATTGTAAAATTTAGTTAAGGCAAAAAGGACAGAATTACTTTTTATAAGCCCACGTCTTCAGAATTTATTAAGCGCTTTCATTAATGATGTTAACTTAGCAACAGTATATGAGTTTATAACCATATTCTAACACAGATTGAAAAAATTATTGAATGGAAGAAATTTTTTCTTTTTTATAGAAATGTCTAGTTTCACTGCGAATTTGTGAATCGTTTAATAAATAGAACAAGTGGTTGATAAAAAACAAGTATATAATAACCCATAAATAAAGAATGAGGGAGGATACTTCGAAGAATTTTATGATCGCACAGGTTATGATTTTTTAAATCAGATTATTTACATTGAACGAAGAAGGAGAAAAATTTAACCAAGACTTTATTACGTAAAATATAAATTTGACGGAATAAAGTAAAAAGTATAAAATTGGAAGAAAGAGGTGATTCAAAATGAATAAAGATAAGAAGCAGCGTTATTATGAACGAGTTGAGGAAAAAGTAAAAGAGCTTCCATGGTATGTTGGTGAATACATAGATAAAAGACGCAGAAAACTTTCCGCAGCATCATTATTAAACTATTGTCATGATTATATCATTTTCTTTGACTGGTTATTAGCTGAAGGATATTTCGAAGGTTCACGTAAAGAAGTTCCGTTAGATGCTCTCGAAAAGCTAACAGTTCAACAAATTGAAGATTTCTTATCCTTTTTAGAGTTTAAACTAGAGAATTCACCATTAACTATTAATAGAAAATTATCCGCGTTAAAATCTTTATTTCATTACCTGCAAAATATTGCGGAAACTGCAGAGCTAGATCCTTACATAACAAGAAACGTAGTAGCAAAAATAGAATTGAACGATGTGAAGGAAGATCAAGAAACAATTGCCAATCGATTAGAAGGAAAAATGCTACGAGGAGATGAATATGAACAATTTAGGCAATTTGTGGCTCATGACTATGGTTTAATCAACAAAGATAACAAAAAACTAGCCAATTTTCATAAAAAAAACAGAGAAAGAGATACTGCTATTATATCTTTAATCTTAGGCTCCGGATTGAGGTTATCTGAAATAACCGGTCTTGATTTGGATGATATTGACTGGAAAAAGAACATGGTTCGAGTAGTCAGAAAAGGCAATAAAGAACAGTATGTATATATTAGCGACCAAGCAACGATTGATTTAAAAGAATATGTAGCAGTTCGTGAAGAAAGGTATGGAATTAATAAAAGCACCAAGTCGTTATTTATTGCAGCAACTATGGGGCCAAAAGGAACTACCAGAAGATTAACTGAACGATCTGTCGAAAAGTTAGTGGAAAAGTATGCGAAAGCATTTGGAAAACCATCTCTGTCAGTACATAAATTAAGACACTCCTTTGCAACAAGATATCACCTAGAAAACAATAATGTCCCTAAGTTAAGGAGACAATTGGGACATTCATCTATACAAACGACTATGATTTACACGCATCTTACCAATGACGAAATGCGTGATGCGGTTAACAAAATGGATAAATAATAAACGGTTGTATTTAAATTTAATTTTAAAAAATCTCAATATCTTAAGAATACTTAACTTTTGAGATATCGAGATTATTTTTTGTAATACTTCCTATAATATATATTATGTAAACTAGAGAAAAATCCTAACGTACCAATAAGTATCGCGCTCAACTTCTGATAATTTTCATTATTAGGAACTTCGCCTCTCCAAGTTAACGATAATATTTGTCTGATTTCTATTTACTTATATATTAACTTTATAATTCAGTGCTAATTCATCCGCAGGTAATCCCCTTATTCCCCAGTTATGTTTTGGTGTTTCAAAAATTGTAATTTCTACATCCTGCGGAGATATATTTAATTCACTATTTATACGTTCGAACAGTAGTTTAATTAATTGTTTTTTAGATTCTGCCGTTCTACCTTCAAACATGCTAATTTCAATGATGGTATATGCATCAGTTCTACCACTTGCAAAATAGAAATCTTCTTTGTTCATAGGGAAAAAGCGATGAAACTTCTTATCCGCAGGAAATTCAAGGATTTCCACCATACAAGAATGAATAAGTCCCGATAGCATTTCCTTAACTGGATTTAACCTCTCCTTAACGCCATAAATTTTTATTTGTCCCATTCTTTCTCACCCTTCTTTGTTATCCTTTTTAATTTTAAGCATTGAATTAGCATTGGTTTGAAATTCATATGACACTTTAACTTCATCGACTATGCAACCTTTATCGGCAAGGTGACTTTTTATTCTATTTAAATGCACATATTTCTTCCCCTCTAAATCAACTAATGGAAATATACGATTCAGTGCATGCTCTATATCCTGAAGACCTTTATTCCTTAAATCCTCACCTGAATGGTAATAAGCAATATCACAAGCTGTTACATCTAAACCTAAACTATTTCCAACTGCTGAAAAAGAACAAGCTCCTGAAGGACAATCTAGTATTTTCTTCCCCTCCAAATCTTCTTTAGAAAGTAAAAACATATCCAAATACTCTTCAAAAGTCCTCCCGATAAAAATAATTCTTTCTAAATCTAACTTTGTACTTTGCTCAAATCTACTCACTAAACTCACCTCTCAGAAATTTTATAAATTTAAAAAGGGTTTCCCATCCTAAAAATAAGGACGGAAAACCCGTGGTGCCACCTTCATTCGCTTATAATAAATATAAACGCGCTCTCATGTACAGAATGAGCTATATTCTCATCGATACACTGTCTCTTTTATCGGTGAGACTTTCCGCCGAAGCCTACTATTTTTTCAGCTTGGTTGCTCAGAAGCCCATTCAACAAAAGTCCCACACTGATTTTCACCAACCATCAGCTCTCTAAAGTGTTCTTTCTGTTTACTTCTCTTCATCACTGCAATTTGTTAATTATATCCAACTGATTATATTAACTGAATTTTACAATAATTCAAATTACTAGTCAATACCATGTCATCATATCATACCATACCAATCACATAATAGCTTATTATTCATTCTCCAACTCTTGCACGTTAGTGAATAAGAACAAGTCCGAACCGGGAGTGTTAAATTATATCACCATGTTTACAATTTTATTTAACCAATCAGCGTTCTCATCAATCTCCAATTTATTGCAAAGCGATCTATGAACTATTTTAAATTCATGCACAATACTTTTCATTACATTTATAATTTCTACTGTACTTCTTCCACATTCCCAACTTTTAAGAAGGGACTGTTGCCAGCTTTCTAACTGACTTCTTTCGCCTTCATATTTAGCCCAATCACCGAATGTATTTGGTTGAACTCCCGCATCCATATACCATGCAGTTGACATTGATAAACGTAAGTTATCTATACAACTTAATGCATAATAATACTCTTTTCTCATAACTCTTCTATACGCTTCGTGTAAATATGCAAAAAATTTAGATCTCCACAACTCAAATTCTTCCAGTAACGGTTCATAAGTTAGGAGCATTGATTCTTCTAATATTTCAGCCATCTTTCCATCTGTATCTTTTATAATCTTTATATTTTTTAACCAAACAGATGGTCGAATATCGTCTGGCTCATAATAAAAGGTATCTACTTTAACAAAACAATCATAGTGAACAACAGTATAAATTGATACAGGATTTACATCTTCATAATAAAGAACATTTCCCCAATTTCCGGGACGTGTTTTTTTGTTTGAAATATATTCCTTTATTTTTTCAGGAAAAACAACTACTCTAAGATCAATATCAGAATAATCATCCGTATTTTCATTTCCAATTGATCCACCGTAAAAGAAAGCTAGAACATTATTATCATATAAAAAATCTTTCTCGATTGAATCTAATAATTTTTTACGGTATTTTGGTAATTCTAGGTCTCTTTCTTTGTGTTTACTTACAAATCCCACACATTCAAAACCACTCTCCCTGTACATTGATATTTAGATACTATTCAATGAAAATTTGATTTATCCTTTTTACCGCTTCAGAAGCATACCCTTTATTTTGATAGTTTGTTTTGATTAAAAACCCATCCAATCTCATACGTATGCTCACCAAAATACTTATGAAAAACAATGTGCCCAATAAGAATATTTCCATCTATTTTTACAACGGGAAATTTCTCTGCGTTATTACCTGTGTTTTTATTTACAAACTTTTTTGTATCCTCTTAAACAATCGCTCCCTTTAATTGAAGAAACCTATTTGATCCTTATGGTTAATATCATAAATATAAAAAATATGGAGCTACCGACAGAACCGTAGATTCCGAATGCAAAAAATGAAAAGGTAATTGGTCCACCACTTAACAGTGAAACAATTGTAATAGTAAGAACACCTACAATAAATCCTGCAATTAAGTAAAATATCAATTTTATAATTTCTTTTTCAACATTTTTGTCAATAAAAATTGAAATAGGTATTCCACCTACTAAATATGCTAACCCTGTTATTAGTAACAAGATTGGTATAGGTGCTCCAAATGAATCATACCAAGAATCCGGATTTCTTTCGGAGACAGGTGTAAACATCATATAAGCCAAAATCAGACTAAATATTACTGTCGATAAAAGTGAAACAATCAATCTTCTTAACATTGCTATTATGCACCAACCACCTTTCTAATTTTATGTTTTAAACGTTGGAAGTTTTTGATCCCAAAAGAGTCTCGTTTTAAAACTTTAATTGTATTGTTTATGCCCTCTATATAACCATTTGTTAAATGGATACATAAAACGACTGTAAGATCTCTTGTTTCCAACGTAAAAATGTTTTTCTCACGCGGCGAAATGCTTCGATGTTTGATGCTTGCATCCACTTCATACAAGCTTCCAATCCTTTTTTCGCTGTCTTCGCATTACTCGCTTTAAACCATTCATCTAATTTGTTCTTTAGTTCATATGCTTCTTTTAAACGTGGATGAATCTGTAAAGTTTTTCTACTTTTTCTTGTCCTAGTCCTGACAGTTTATAAATGAATACGAGTTTCTTTATCCACGTTTCGTTGGACTTCTCGACGAACTTCATCCAGTGCCCAATAGACCTGGCGCATGAAGTGGAATCGGTCGGCAATGATTAATGGGTCTCCGAGAACTCTACGCACTGCCAGCTTAAATGACTTGGATAAATCCATCACGACCATTTCACCTTTACTCGTATCGCATGAACGCAAGTATTTTTCAATCGTTTCTATTTTTCGATCAGGCAGGATATCAATAATCACTTTATTTTCCACGTCCACCACATTCGTTTGAAACCTTTCTTCTCCTGCATCTCCTTTGAACTCATTAATGGTGATTGCCCGCGGAAGAACCTTTCTTGTTTGGACGTTGTGCTGATCAAATAATCGTAATAGGCGGTTCGTTGTCATCCCTACAATCGAGCTGCAGTGGTAAAAGAATGTAAGGCCGTGTATGTTAATGCCGTTGTTTTCAATGCCACTTATATCAGCCCTAGCTGACCGCATTTTCTTGTTCCACTCTCGCTCTTCGTTACTTTAAGCGTATTCATTCACATATGTCATTTTCAATGTAGTATTATTTTCTTCAAAAATTAAAACGCTTGGATTACTTTTATTACCCAAGCGTTTTAGTTTCCTACGATTTTTCTAACAAATCATTAATTTTTTCTTTTAATGGTGGTATTTCTTTTTCTACAACGTTCCAAACTATCCCATTATCTACACCAAAGTAATCGTGAATTAACACGTCCCTAAGTCCAGCCATTTCTCGCCAAGGTACATGCAAGTGTTGTTCTCTATATTCTTTTTATATTCGCTTTGTAGCTTCTCCAATAATCTCAAGATTACGAATGACTGCATCCTGGATTAATTTTGAGCTAAAAAAATCATCTTCTCCATTTGGAAGATAAAGATTCAATATTAGTTATACACTCCATAATATGCCTCAAATAGAGCTTGTCATTTTTCATAGTTGAATGGCTCCATTTAAAACTTCTTCCTTCATACTCCAATGAATCGAGTTTTCAGTCACAACATCAACTCTAGTATTTATTATGTCTTCAACTTCTTGTTTAAAGCGAATCAAATCAAACAAACTTCTTCCTTCCTCGAAATCCACTAGTAAATCTAGGTCACTTGAAGGTCCATCTTCTAATCTTGAAACCGAACCAAAAACACGTACATTATGAATACCGTGTTGACCTGCTAATTTTAATATTATGTCACGCTTTTCTTGAAGAACATCATTAATCACAACACATCCCTCACATTCTTCAATACTTTAAATCCATTATATCATTTTCTTATATCATTTTCTGAAATCTGTTTATATAAAACCTGAAAAAATAACAACCACTTGTTAAAGGATTGCACCCGTTTAGCGAAACAAGCTATTTCAGTTTTATGCCCTGTTTTTGTGCATAATCGTTAATTTCTTTTATTAGATTTTGTTTATAAATAGACGTACTATATGGAATATCTCTTTGGTTTTCTCCACGATGTGTGTATTCAGGAAAGATAATAAAGTTATCTCTGTCCATTTTCTTAATAATAAACTCATTACCTTCAAATTCGCCATTTCTTATATGAACGTTATAAATAAAATTCATTATTTCATCATATAAATCTTGATACATTATTTCTGAACGTAAAAACTTTTCTAGCACGTTAATCACATTAGTCACTCCTTATTGCACTTTAGCTACCCTTTAGTTGAAGTGAAAAACTTCACAAAGTATTCCATTAAGGAAGCTTGGAAAAAATCCAAGTTTAATAACTTCTTATTTCCAAGCGGACATATATTTCTTTTGATATTTACTATCTTCTTCGTACTCAATCAAATCCATTGCTATTTCCTTAATTTGCTCATCTTTTACTTCATCATATAATTTTTTTAAACCCACAATCATATCGTATCGAATCAAGGTGTAATTTTTTTCGTCCATTCCATTTTTAAACCTATCTATAATATGATCGAGAAGCATTTCTCTTTGTTCCTGTCCTGCTAATCCTACTTTCCAAATTGATTGTATAGTATGGCGAGCAGTTACAAATTTTGAATCTTTTGTTACTTCCCATAACGCTGGGAAATCATGAAGCATCCGTTTTTCAGGGTCACTGATTGCTAAAGCAGAAAGAAACTGTCCTGCTCTGGCTCTACGGTGATTATCGCGATCAGTAAGCCAACCTATCAATTGATCCCATACTTCATAAGACCAGTCTACTTTTTCTTTGGTTGCATGAATTATATTTTGAAATGCTTCATATTGTAAATTTTTGTCTTTCCCTTCAAGATTTGCAAAATAAGACTTAATTGTATTATCCATTGTAACACCTCTAACATGATTTATTATATCAATTTTATCCCATTTATGGTTTATTTCAAACTTTACTAACCTGCTTCAATAGTGAAATAAGCGTTTCTGCTTGTTCCAGAAACGCACCCGTTAGCGCAGTTGATGGGACTATTCGTATCCAGGTGCACCGGTGTATTGGGCTGTCCGTGAGCGATCGTAAGTTACTGTCGTTAGCGTTTATTTTCTCCGCTTTGACGGACGATCTCGTTAACGACGTGCTCGATCGGTGCGGTGGCGTCGATTATAATTCCGTTTTTCGGAATGTCTTCTTTCGTTTGGTGCAAACGCGCAATGAGTTCCCATTCCGTTTTCTTTCCGCCAAACTCATTTTTCGGTCGCTCGTAAAGCCGCCGATTCAATGTGTCAAGGTCGACCTCGAGGACAAACACGCCGTCAAATAGATCTATGAATTTCGAAAAGTTCCTAGAACCACCGCAGAAAAATGTTACCGCCTCATCCTGGTTTGCGACCAAAGCTTTTACTTTATCTACATGCCAAATGTGGTTCTCGTGCGTGGCGCTATCCGTCCCTGTACCAGTTTCCGGATCGCCTTGATAAGCCAATTCACGGTCACCATGAATGGCATGGTAGCCGCGCCGCTGCAATTCATTGCAGACCGAAGTTTTACCGGTGCCGGAAACGCCTTCAATCAGATAATTCCTAATACCCATGGCTAGACCCTCCATTTCTGTTGCTAAACTGCCCTAATATAAAAGAACGATCAGTTGAAACTGATCGTAAATGCTTCTTCAAATTTCGCCACCCGTTTGTTGAATAATAATTATTTCTTCTTCACTAAATCAATAAGGTAATAAACTTGTGCAATTAGATATGATAGAAGAAAAACAATCGCTGTACCAACAGATAAAATTGTTGTTTCTAAATGGTTGCCACCATCAAAAAATCCATTGCCCAGAAAAAAGATAATAAAGCTAATAGCTAATGTACCAAAAAAAGATTTTAATATACTTCCCCATTTAGATGCCTCCTCTTTAAAAACTATTAAATTAACTTGCTGGTTTAGCACAATAACCTTCTACCCTTGTTGTACTAAAGCACCCGATAAAGGTATAAAGCAACTATTCAAAAATTTAATTCCGCATACTTTGTACACATAAGAATTATCAATCCAATAAAACCAAAGGTTATAGAAATCAAAACTAAACCACACATAATAAAAAAAGAAATATTTATCACACGACTAGCAATACCTTTATTCTCCTTCAAAATGCACCACCTACTCAAACCTTAATGGATAGTTTGTTCGATTACTGCGCCCCATAGCGAAATATCGTTATTGAAGTAACGCACCCCTTATGTTGAAGATCTAATCGTCTGTTTCTTCAATACTAATATTTAATTTATCTAGCATATTATTAATTACTTGCATTGCTTCTTCCCTTTGCTTATAGTCTGAAGTACAAAACCTAATCATTTCTAAATCATTTTCTGCTTGCTTTACAACATCCGAAATTTCATTGGGCACAGCAATCCAAGATAGGGTTCTTCCTAATTCAGCAATATTATACACACCTTCTTTAAACTTCCTACAAGCCAACTTCAACTCATACAAAGAATCATTAATTGGCTTCCAATCTGGATCTCTTTTATCATTTCCGTTTGGCTTCCTAACATTTTTTTGAAACTCCTTTTCACAAGCACCATATTTCAAATAATTCTTTTGTGCTTCTATTAATGGTATTTGATTTGCACCCGCCTCATAAACATCCTCTTTCTGAAAGGGATCATCTTCCCAGAAGCAAATGGGACATATATCATAATGACCATCACTATCCATTGTTTTATAGCCACAACATGGGCAAGTAAGTTTTTTCATAAATGCACCTCATATAATCCTTCTGAATTAAGCCTCACATATAAATACTTGTTAAAGCATTGCACCCTTTAGTTCAACAAGGAAAATATTTTCACTTGAGTTTAATCTCCATTGAGCCACTTTCTAAATCCAAAACTTTATATTTGTTTTCTACATCGTAGCCTATTCTTTTTAGTTGTTTAATTAAGGTTTTTTTACTCCAGTCTTTTGGTTTGGTATCTATATAAAACCAAGTAGCACCTGAGAGCAACCACTCATCCCTATATGTTGCAAAAGAATAACCTTGGTCATCATCGTCAAAACCAGATTCAAAGCCACAACAATCACATATTTCAAATGTCGGGTCTCCAAAGGAATTATATTGAGCTTTATTTAAGTTTCCGTATCCACAGATTACACAATTATAAGTCATTAAAAATTTCTCCTAATAATGTAAACTTTTAAAATAGCTTCACTCCGTAAATGAAAGTCAGAAGTGGGTGCCCCTTATTTTAAGAATCGCCCCCGTTAATGCAATTAACAATTGTTTTTTTCAACGATTATTGTTGGTGGGTTATCATTTATCACTTCTAATATTTCATCTTCAGTGACAAATACATAATGCTCCAATTTACTGGCTATGTTTTTATATATATTATGGTGTTGTTCATTGAACCACTCTATATAATCGGAGTTCTTCATTTTAAATAACGACCATACATAGCTTGGGAATTTTTTATTTCTTAACTTCCCAAATTTATCGTCGAACCTTAACATCATCTGTTCATTTGTACTTCGAAACGACATCACGAAATTAAACTTGAACCTGATAAGCGTGCCATCATTGTTGCTTAAGAAAATATTGAAGCCATTTTCATTCCACTCATATTTTTCTAAATCCAGTAATTTTGATGGTATTTCATTATTTGGTTTCCACATAACCAATTCATTTTTTTCGGTCATAATTACCACCTTTAATATTTTCTTAACTAATATTATAACTTTATGGCTTCTTTAACTAAACTGCTTCGTTTCTAAAGAAAAAGCATTCCCCGTTATTGCGGTAATGCACCCGTTAATTAAATAAGGTCTAATCTATTTCCGATTCTATTTCAATCAATTTCGACCATTTATTGTCATCTTCTTTGTGTAAATAAACTAAGTACATATCATCAAATCCATCAAAATTTTTATCTTTTTCAAAGTACATTCTAAGTTGATATCTCCCTTTATCTTCAGGGGTATAGAAACCAATAAGAGAAGAAAATTGAAAGTCATCTGTCACATCAATAATATTGTTTTTTCTTAATTCGTTATGTACCATTTCTTCATCAGACAAACTTGTTCCTACACTGCCAGGTAAATAATAGGCTTCTTTGGCTTCGTTACTATCAAAGGACATATAACCTATACCCTCCATATAGGGATATATCATGTTTTCTCCAAATTCTTTATCAATGACTATTTCTAACATATAATCTTTATAACTTAATCTTTCATTTTCATTTATATTTAATTTTGCCTCTATTGTTACATCTTCTGGATTTATTTTTGGAGTTTGTTCTTTAGTACATCCTATTATGAAAGTTACAATAATTAGAAATAATACCATTGCTTGTTTCACACAATACCTCCTTTATACTTCTCACCATATTATATAGCGATTATACAACTCTTCTGCCTCTATAGTGGAATAGCGACCGCTGCTTGTTCAGCAATCGCACCCTTTAGTCATCCATGCAGCGCAAAAAATCAGCGCTGCACCACAGCGAATGAAAATGTATTATACTGTTTATACTGGATCTAAGGCTGGCGAGGAAGGTCTATACACTATGGTGCCTAGAGCCCATCCTTTAGTCTGACTCCAACGACCACGGTGCATCACTGACTGTCGCGCCCTATATGGGTAGCACTCATGGGAGATTAATCCTTTTCTGGTTGTTGCACCAGCCAAGTCTTTTATAACACTGGGAAGGAACGATTACAGTATTGTAGTTTTTCTTCAACTTATATAAGAATATGAAGGCTCAGCCTTTTTTAAAAAAGATTTTTTCTGAGTCTATTTTGTTATGTTCTTTTTTAGATCTTCATCGTTTTGAATTTTCATGGGAGTGCAATTACAGCTTTACGCTTTTCTATTTATAATGTGTTTAGATTTTTCACTACTTCTCTCATCCTCCTTCTGTTTTTTTAACTCACTAATTTCTTTTTTTAATTCCTTTATCGACTTTGACTCATCTATACCTCTTGTAACTGCTGTTTTAATAATTAGATAGAACACGAATAAATAAATTAGGCTTATAAGTATCCAAAGTTCATATTCCATTTTAAGTCCCCCTTGAACGTTCGTTCATACCCATATTTTATCATTTCTTGTTCCGCACTCCTGTAAATCTTAAAGAAAATGCACTACCGTTGTTGCGGTAATGCAACCGTTTGTTTAATAAGAAAAGCTAGTATTTCTCTTCCAATTTGTTATCGAAAAACGAATTTAATTCTGGATAATCAATTACATACATTCTTTGTCCTGTTTCATTTGTTATTGTATTATAAATGTCCTCACCGTCATATTGAATTCTAATTATCGTACCTGTTTTCATTTCAATCATGACTCCTGCCTTTAGGTCGGGAGGTACTTGTTCAACCTCAGTAATTCTGTCTTCTGGAGTTTCATTATACAGCTTTAGTAAATGGTTAATCTCTTCTTTTGACAATTCAACATTTACATTATCGTTAAAATTACCTTTTAACACCCACATACTCATTTTTATTTGCTCAATATCATTGGATTTCAAATCTTCTTGAACTTTTGAAATACTCTCACTGTTTGAACATCCAATTAAAGAAAATACAATTATTAAACCTAAACCAATCAAAAAATTCTTCATAAAACCAACTCTCCCCTTACCTTAATTGTACATTATATTGCAGTCACCTTGTTGAATTATCCTGCTTCTTTAACACAATAGGAGCTGCAGCATCGACAACTCCTTATTACACTCTTGCCCCCGATAGTGAAATAAAATGATGTTATTTTAATCATTGTTTTTTAACCTTATATTTTGCAAAATAAGGAAATAGAAGTATTGAGATAATCACTATTGTTAGAATTGATAAAAGTCCAACTAAAAGAGAAATGTTACTTAAAACAACTGCAAACGCTAATAATGGAAACAAAATGCCAAATAAACTTCGAGTTTTATTAGTAACAACATGCGTTGTTCCACACTTTTTACATACAAGGGGTTTATAAGTCCAACGAATAGCCTTTTGTATTTCTTTCCATGTAAATTGGTAACCGCAAGATTTACACTTTTGTATAGCCAAAAAATCCCCCTTTCTTAAGGCAACCTTAACATGAATTATTCCATAGTTATCTTTGAAAAATTCACCAAATCATATTCAACATAACTGCCCTTTACTTTAAGTGCAATTATTCACAAAATAATAATTAATCCAATAATAATTCCTTTAAATTTTTCGTTGAGTTTTCTGGTATTCCATAATAAATACCTTTTCCTATTTCAGTAACTGCTCCTCTTATGGAACTTTCACTTATCCAAAGTTGAAAGTCTCTTTTTCCACCATCATCATATTCAATCATTGCTATAAAATTAGGAGGTCCCATGTCAACTTGACCTTTGTACTCTTCAGCAGATTCAATAGCACGAACAAACTTAGTAATATCTGTTGAACTTCCAATTGTCTTATATGCTTCTTCTCCAACTTTTTCAAAGTCTTCTGATTCATATAACTTGATAACATCGATGTTGGAGGAACTTAACTCAAATTTAGAAGAACAACCAGACAAAATAATTAATGACAGGATTATTAAATTCACTCTTACTAAGATAATTATCTCCCCCTTTTAGTACCTGACTTATAATACAGAAATAAGTTTCACTTATGATGCTAAACTGCTGGTTTAGCTGAAGAAACTAAAGCTTAATTTATGTCTTTAATAAGTAATCCTACACCCTCGTTATCTGCACTAGCTTCTGGATAAAAAATCAATTGAAATTTTTTGCCTTCTTTTTCATAAATACCAGAAACGGGGACATCATCTGATGTAACCTCACCTGTCCATCCCAAAGAGGAAAGTTTATTCGTATGCCAATCCATTGCTTCTTTGTAGTTCAAGTCAGGAATATAGTAGCATTCGTCATTAGGTTCTAACGCTACTTCTGGACCTGTGGAAGAAGATTTTTGTGCTTTAGAATATAAGAACTCATATTGTTGCTTAGAAGATATCATCCAACCAACTACGGATATCGCTATTATTAAAAATAAAAACAGAAGCTTTTTCATCCAATCCCCCCTCGATAATTAGACGGTTAATATTTTATATAATTTTCGATAATTTCTTGTTGAAGTAAACTGCCAATTATTTACACAAGTTCTTCCGTTACATTAATTTTAACATAATATTCCATTTAAACCTTTTAAATTCAAAAGAAAAAGACCGCCATGATTGACGATCATCTTATTAAACTCTTGCATCCCGTTAACGTAATAAGTATTGAACTTTTATTAGCTGGTTTACTTGAATAAGCGAATGGCGATCAATAATTGACCGCCTTTTACTCATACATTAACTTTATAATTCAGTGCTAATTCATCCCCAGGTAATCCCTTTATTCCCCAGTTATGTTTTGGAGTTTCAAAAATTGTAATCTCAACATCCTGTGGGGATATACTCAATTCACTATTTATACGTGCGAATAATAACTTTAGTAATTGCTTTTTAGCTTCAACAGTTCGACCTTCAAACATACTAACCTCGATTACAGTATATGTTTCAGTTCTCCCAATCGCAAAATAAAAATCTTCTTTATCCATAGGGAAAAAGCGAAGAAATTTCTTATCAACAGGAAATTCAAGCGCTTCTACCATACATGAATGAATAACATTCGATAGTGTGTCCTTAATTGGATTTAACCTGTCCTTAATCCCGTAAATTTTAATTTGTCCCATTCTCATCTCACCTTTCCCATATTTAATCGATCACTAATGAGTCAGATTAAATAAACAACTGATGGTTATCTTGACATGACCCATTTACTTTTCACAGATAATAGAGAACATGCGGTGAGGTATTTTTAATATTCCATCAGAGACGTAATTTCTTAAGAAAATATTTAACTCTGCATCAAAAGCCAGTACCTCTTCTCGCGATAAACTCCCGCCAATTTCCGACCTAGTTCTCATACGACCTCTCCACTCCTCATGAGTGAAGGTAATTACAGTATCAAAACTAAAGGTTTCTATATTGTTAAATCCTACTTTATAAAGTTCTTCTATCCAATGAGGATAAATACCGTAGTTATTTAATTGATTAATTTCGGGATTAAATTTACAGACAAGTTTCTGTGTTTCTGAAACGATATTATTTTCCATTAATAGCTGGTCAAATTGACCGATAATAAATCTTCCGCCTTCTTTCAGAACACGGAACACTTCACTAATAGCCTTCTCAGAAGACAGGACGTTCCAACAATGAACTGCTGTAACAATATCAAAATAATCATTATTAAAAGGAAGGTTAGTAACATCTCCAAGAATATAATCAATATTTAAGAATTGGCTATTTTTTTTAGCTTCATTTATAAGTTCTGGTGAATTATCTATCCCAGTAACTAAACATCCTCTGTTCACTAGATCTCTAGCTACTAAACCATTAGAAGTAGCGATGTCTAGCACTTTTTGATTTTGAAAGTAAATATTGTAATCATCTTCTAATTTTTTATAAAATTTACGTGGATATCCAGAACGGTACTTACTGAAGTCTTCAGCTACATTGCCAAATAGGTTTTCCATTAATTTTACTCCTTTTTTATAATTAACATCGAATTTGCATTTTTTTGAAATTCATAAGGCACTTTAGTTTCTTCAACGGTACATCCTTTTTTTGCAAGATACCCTTTTATTTTATCTAAATACTCATACCGCTGTCCTTCTAAATCAACTAAAGGAAAGATGCGAATTTCCTCTTTAGTGACCCTTAATAATTCATTAATTGTTTTTAGATGAAACTCGTAATCTAAACGATCCGCATACATAAATAGAAAATGTGCAGAAAGAAGAACATCAAAAGCCTCATCCACAAACGGTAAAGAAGGTAAAGTAACTGGAACGTATCGATCACTCGATTTCACCATGTGATTTGCACAGTCCTTTAAGGCACGTAAACGATGCTCCCGAAGTCCTTCAATATCTTCAAAATAATCCCATTTATAATTGCTCTTCGCTTTTATCATATGATTCATAGCATGTTCTATATCTTGAAGACCTTTTCTTCTTAAATCCTCACCTGAATGGTAATAAGCAATATCACAAGCTGTTACATCTAAACCTAAACTATTTCCAACTGCTGTAAAAGAACAAGCCCCTGAAGGACAATCTAGTATTTTCTTCCCCTCCAAATCTTCTTTAGAAAGTAAAAACATATCCAAATACTCTTCAAAAGTCCTCCCGATAAAAATAATTCTTTCTAAATCTAACTTTGTACTTTGCTCAACTCTACTCACTAAACTCACCTCTCAGAAATTTTATAAATTAAAAAAGGGTTTTCCATCCTAAAAATAAGGACGGAAAACCCGTGGTGCCACCTTCATTCGCTTATAATAAATATAAACGCGCTCTCATGTACAGAATGAGCTATATACTCATCGATACACTGTCTCTTTTATCGGTGAGACTTTCCGCCGAAGCCTACTATTTTTCAGCTTGGTTGCTCAGAAGCCCATTCAACAAAAGTCCCACACTGATTTTCACCAACCATCAGCTCTCTAAAGTGTTCTTTCTGTTTACTTCTCTTCATCACTGCAATTTGTTAATTATATCCAATTGACTGAATGTTATAACAGTTTAAAATATTAGTCAATACCAAAATATCTTTTTTCACTATTTTTTATTCAACATTTGCTCCAGTTAGTTCAATAAATCTTGAGATAATCGAACCATATCCTTGCATTGTATACCGTTTTCGAAAATCTCTTCTGGATAGTGCCTAGTGAAAAAATCAATATCAACACCAACAATTCTAAAACCACATTTTTGGTAAAGGGCTAATTGTCCAATGCTTGAATTTCCAGTTCCGACTTCTATGGTTCTGTATCCTTTTGACTTAGCCATTTCAATTGCATTTATTACTAGTTGTTTCCCCAAGCCTTTACCGTGCTGGGTTTCTATTACTGCAACATTCACCAATTCCACTGTTTCAGGTCTTGTCGGCAGTAGTACATAAACCCCAATAATTTGAGCATCACTTTCGACTACAAAGCATTTTCCTCTTTGTAAATATTCTTCAATGATTGCTCTAGAAGGGTCAGCTAATAGCAACAAATCCATTGGAGGCTCTTCATCTATATTTAGTTTGCGAATAACCATAATACTCTCCCCTAAATAACTTTATTTTTTTCATTTTACCATTTCTTTTTGAACAAAAAGGTGCTTGATCCTTCTTGAAGATAAGCACCCTTTAATGCAACAAGAACGTTAGCTATTTTCGGAGACACTTAATAACTCTAACTTCAATAATTCAATTAGGTAGCCTCCGTCTTTAATAGACAATACACTATTTTTCTGTTCAGGCTGCCAGCCTTCAGCAATAAAATAGTTTATCAATGCATTACACACACTTGGTTTATGAAGGTTAACTGACCAATTTTCCTTCCAGTCAAAATAAACTTCAAAGTAGGTTGATTTATATTTAGAAGAGTAAACTCTAATTTTAACCTTATCTTTTGAAGGGTCTTCGTTAACAACATACAAAAATGATTTGTCTTCTATTTGTAGCTTTCTAAGTTCCTTCTTGTTTACTTTCATCCCTACTACACCTTCCCGTATAACAGTCGAGCCATTGTTCCAGATATGCACCCGTTAGCACAACAAGCTTATATGAAATAATTAGTTCCCTTTATTGACATCACTTCAATATCAGAACAGTAAAAATGAAGAGTATCTCCTTCAAAGTCAATAACTTCATACCTTTTATTTTCCCAACCTCTATCTTCAATGTCCTGAATTTTTATTGATATTTGATGATATGGACCACCACTTTCAAAACGGATATTTTCTGGATTATGAAAGTGGAAATTTGAAAGAAACTTATTACCGTCTTCATCTTCAATAACAAATTCAATTTCAAGTAAGGATTTGTTTTCTTCAAATTCTTTGTAATAAGAAACAGAGAAGGCAGTTATAAGCTTAATGTTTATTAGAGAAAAATCTTGAACTTCATTTGTAATTAGTTCGACGTTTTTTATCATTTTCATCACCTTATTTTATTTCTTTGTTCAGCATTCGCTCTCGTTTGTTGAATAACTACGGTTTACCTATTACTGGATAAACATAAGTTATATCCTCTAATTCTTTAATCAAGGCATCTAAATATGATTGATTTGATACAAATTCGAAGGTTAATACTGCACCACTTCCTGCTGGATAACAAGTCTCTCCAGACCATTCTATATGACCTAACTTATCCATTTCACCTTCAAAATGTATAAAGCTATCTAGATTTTTCAAAATAGCCTTTCCTGATAAATTTCTACTCATTAACTTCAAGTCATTTACAAAATCCCTAATGTCATCTGTTCTTAAACTTGCGTTAAAATTAACATTATAGCCAGGTATTTCAACTTTCACATTTGAAACAACCCAGTTTCCATCCCAATAATCAGAACTGTTCGGATATTCACGACCTTTGACATCAATTTCTACTTTAGTTTTCTCTCCTAACAGATGGAACTTCATCTTACCACCTCTAACTTTCAACCTTTTAACTTATCCCTTATTCCACATAACTGCCATTTAACACAATAGAAGCTGCCTGATCGACAACTCCCTGTTCAACTTTTGTTAACAATAGGTAAGCATTTGAAGTTATCTCCAGCTTTTCCCCTGCTCCACACGAAATGTGACAGTTTCCCGTCATTTCGCGCTCCATCTAACGGTATGTACTTAGACTATAAGTTCCTCGTTACCCTTATACTCGAAGATGTCTATAAAGCTTCGTGTTTAGAGCTCGCACTGCGAAAAATCTCGCATTCCTACCCGGTCGGTGCGATGAACGCTTGGAAAATAATCATTCCATTCGCTAGACTTGGGACTGTTCCTCCACTTCCATTACAGAAGGTTCTTCGGTCGTACCCCTACCCTCACAAGGATGAATGCTTTTCGACTCTCGTCTTATAGCGAACGTTTCGAGTGACAGCTCTTGATTCAACGTTCCTTGCTTTCCAAGTACCTTACAACGTAGCTATCCATTCTAGATGTAGGTGCTTCCTGTAAGCCTGTGAGCTTGATACCGCCTTTGTTCGGTATAGTCTAGCTTTCCTTCTGCCGAATCTACCTGTGCTCCACACCCATGACCTGGCAACCATGACGCATGCAGGAGTATTGATGGGATTGTTTCAGGAAACATGGTTCCTTCATTCCAATCCTCCGTTGTAAAGTGGAAATTTATCTGGTAAACTTCCTGCCTTTCGCGCTAGATGCACTTATAGCAGAACTTGTCGCGCGCACCCGTTTGTTGAAGATTAAATCATTTCCAGTTTCTAATTTCCCTTTCAATAAATTTAATTACACTATGAGAACCTATAAAATCAACAATTTTATTTCCATTATCAGTCTTCTTTATGTTACACACTGCCACTTTATTTTCATTTATATAAACTGAATACAAAGTGAATATATCATCAATAGAGTATAAATAACCTCTATAAATGTCATCTTTTTCGTCAGCGATATTCTCTATCTCTTCAAGGGTTACTTCTGGAATAGGCATAAACATTCCCCCTTAAAATTTTAGACATTTTAATTCTTGAATTAAAGCTCCAGTTTGTTGAACAACCTTGTTATTTTATTTCAACATCTTCTTCATTAAAATTGTTTATTTTTGATTCTAAAACCTCTCCACTTCTAGTGTCGATATATACTACTGCATAACCATCGTTAGAAAAGTTGATTGTTACTGCATATTTATCATCATTTATTATTTCAGTTGTTAATTGGTTATCATAGATTCTGTTCTCCATGTAAGGAGATACTGTATCTTTTCCTATTTTAGCGGCTTCTTCTTGCGAGACTTGAGGCATTGCCATTAGTTTATACCCACTAAAAATAACCACAACCCCAATAAGAACATAAAATAATATTTTGTTAAATATTTGTTTTCTCAATACGATTACAAATAAAGAGGCGATAACAACTAAAATTAAGATAGCTATCCAACCCAGCACTTGCACTCTTACACCCCATTCCCCAATTTCAACTAATTACTTTCCTTTACTTCAACAAATAAAGTGAACAAGCTTTTTAAGCATTCGCCACCCGTTTGTTAGTAAGTTATGATATCATTACACTAACTAAAGAGTACATTATGAGCGTAAACGTAATTGTAATCCAAGCTGTATTTCCAGCGATATTTTCATCACCATCTTTTATTTTCAATGCTAGACCTACACTATTTAAAACTAAAACAATACATAATATAGGCATTAGATATACCGCAACCCATTGCAATATGCCAATCATTTTTATTCTCCCTTTTTATGTGTTCCTTTTCAACATTTCTGCCATTAATTACAATATCTTTAAATTAATATTAACATAATATTCCATTTAACTTTTTTAAATTCAAAAAAAGGACCGCCACGATTGACGATCATCTTGTTCAGCACTTGCCCCCTTTAGCGAAACAAGTTATTTCTTACGACGATACTTCTTCCAATAAACAATTAAAACACAAATAATAAATATGATAGGAAATCCAATGACCCACACCCACATAGCATAATGATAAATAACTATATCAACCCCAAAATCTAACACCCCCAGTTAAACATAAGCACCTTTTACTTTATAAAGAATTATCAAACAACAATGTCAACTCATCAAGACTATGTATTACTTTTACATTTGCATGTGTTGTGTTATTTTTTCGATTTAACCATATTCCAATCATCCCTGCATTTTTACTTCCTATTGCGTCAGTTTCAAGTCTATCACCTATATAATAACTCTTATGTACTTGAACATTTGCTTGAACACATGCTTTTTGAAAGATAGTCGGATTCGGATTAGACACTCCTATTTCACTTGAAGTAATAATACAATCAAAATAATTATGTATCCCTGTACTTTTTAATTTTTCTAACTGTTGATTATAATCACCGTTACTAATAATTCCAAGGTGAAGTCCTTGTTGGTTTAATCGTTTTAAGCAAGGAATTACGTCTTTATAAGCAGACCAATTTCTTTTATATAAATGCAAATAATTTTCGAATTTGCTGTCTGCTTGTTCGTTGTTTAAATGATGTCCAAACAAATCTTTTATTCGCATTCTTCTTTGTTCCTGGAAGGATAATTCTTTTGTTAAGAACTTTTCAAAATATTTTTTTGATAAGTTATACCATAAGTCAATAAATTCAGCTTCAGTAAGTTCTAACTCGTTCCCCAAATTCTTATAAAAATCAATTGTTTCCATTTTTTCTGCTCGATCATGGTCAAGTAAGGTTCCATCTATGTCGAAAAATATCACTATACTACTCTCCCTCTGCTCCCATTTATGTAAATCATTTCTTAATTAATTCTTCGCTTGTTACCTATCCTGACCGTACTTCAATAAGTAGAAGAGCAATCCCTGTTGTTCAAGGATTGCGCCCGTTAGTGAAATTTCACATCGACAATTCAATAAATAATATTAGGAAAGAGAATAGTTAAAAATAATCCAAAAAACATAAATACTACATATTTTTTCTTGTTTGTTCCTTCTCTTAATTCCCAAAGACTAGTTGTTACTAAATATAAACCAACTAATATAGATATTGTTTGCACTATCTCCATAAAATTCATAGTATCCTCCCCTTTTAAAACTGTTCACAATAATTTCCTATATTTTCATTACTAAACTATCCTTAACAAATTTGGCGCTGCGGCACTGACAACTCCTTATTGAATATTCGCATCCCGATAGTTTAATAAGTGATAAGTTTCTATTAGCTGGCTTAGAACAAAATCCTCTTTTTATTTATGGTATCGTTGTTAGTGTTTATTACTATTATCAGGAGGTGAATTATTGCTTGAAAAGCTACCAATAACACCAATGATTATTCCTTTACACATAATTATAAATGTCAATTAGAAAATGTACATTTTTGATCACTTTAGAATGTACATATTTGTTCACAAGCGAGTTGTATTTTCCCCCAACCGTAAGGTTTGGCTGGGGGAGATATCTTATAAAAACGGAATATTAGCTGGTCCATCTGCTAGGCGATCTTTTTCTTCTTTTAACTCTGAATTCTCTCGTTTCAACTCACTTATTTCCTCTAATAATCTTGATATTTTCGTTGTATCATCTATCCCTTCTTCATATGCTGTACCTTTCCATCTGCACCAATCATTAAATGCATAAAGATCACTTTCATTTACTTGATAATGGATTTCCCTGATAGGTGAAGCGTTTAGCCATTCTTCAACTAATGTCTCATCACATTTGACTCCGTATGAACGAAAGAACTTTATAGTTTTTTGTAGTACCAAATTGGTCATATTTAATTTTCTCCTTATTTACTATTTTCCTTATTAAAATGATCTTTAAGACGGTATGAATCTCCAATGATGTTTACTACCGTGGCATGATGAAGAACACGATCTAAAATGGCATTGGCTATTTTGGTATCCTGGAATATGTCTCCCCATGTTTTAAAGCTAGCGTTCGTTGTTAGAATGGTACTTTTCTGTTCATACCTTAAATCGATTAATTGAAAAAACAGCTTCGCATCTTCTGCATCAATAGGTAAATAGCCAATTTCATCGATAATAAGTAGCTTATATTTCGCATAATGTTTCAGTCGATTTTCCAGCCGGT
>NZ_JAFBDR010000002.1 GCF_016908325.1 Aquibacillus albus
AATGTAAACTCAAAATAAGTTAGTTTAAATATCTTATATTGCTTTTTATCGTTGAAAACCTTGTAACACTTTTACACAAAAATATGGACTTGACTCGCTAGAATGAGAGTAAATCCAGATTCCGTGCGCATAAACGGCGCTAGAGTGAGAGTAAATCCAGCATCCCCGCTCATATCCCCGCTTGAATGACAGTAAATCCTGAATCCCCGCGCATAACCCCTGCTAGAGTGAAAATAAATTCCGGATTCGTGCGCATAAACGGCGCTAGAATGAGAGTAAATCTCGAATCCCCGCGCATAACCCCTGCTAGAATGAGAATAAATTCCGAATCCGTGCGCATAAACGCTGCTTGAATGAGAGTAAATCCTGAATCCCCGCTCATATCCCCGCTTGAGTGAGAATAAATCCCGAATCCCCGCTCATATCCTCTGCTAGAATGAGAGTAAACCTCGATTCCTTGCGCATATATTGATGACAAGCATGTTCTCAATCGGTATGATAGATGTAGATAAAGGGGGGTTGTTGTTGGGGAGGTTTTTACCGCTTGCTATATTAAGTTTCATCGGGTTATTTCATGCTTATAGTCAGAAGCATTTTCCTTTTATCATCCTTTTATTAAGTTTGGTTTTCGTTTGCTATTTTCTTATTCCTGTCCTTAAGTGGCGATTGGCTTTATACATTGTGATGATTTTTCTTATATGGACAATCGATTATATCAACATTGGGCCGATCAATCTATTTTTACTACTAATCTGTCTTTACATTCATTTAGATACGCTGCATTGGCTAAGCACCATAGCATACCGGGTATTTACTGTTGTTAATTTTACCTTCCTTCATCTCGGTTTATACATAAACGAACAATTTCAGATAGAGTGGCTGGTGCTTTCGCTTATTCTTTTATATCCACTTCTAAAGCTACATGCGCTTATTCAGGAACGTCACGAACAACAGCATACATATGAAACTTTGTTAAGCGAATTTCGGAAAATGAAGCGATTAGCTCTCGAATCAGAACGTGGAGCCCGGTTGGAGGAGCGAACGAAAATTGCCCGTAACATTCATGATTCAGTTGGACATAAATTGACAGCACTATTGATGAAGCTGGAAATGCTTCGTCTCCAGGAGAGGAAAACCGAGTACGAGGAGCTAAAGCTACTGGCATCTGAAAGCTTAGAAGAAACGCGGCATGCGGTTCGGGCGCTGCAGCATGAAGAAAATGAAGGAATTGCTTCTGTTTTACAATTAATCCGCCAGCTAGAATCAGAGAGTCATATTCATTTAGATTTTACTTTTAAAAAAGGTGTATTATCGGCGAATCTTAGCAACAAGCAAAACGTAGCCTTGTATCGCGTCCTGCAAGAATCATTAACGAATGCGATGCGCCATGCCCATTCACGCGAGGTAAAAGTTGTACTTGCTTTAAATGCGATTCGAAATCTGGAGTTTACGGTTGAAAATAAGATATATGAACAGAAGCAGCTAACATGGGGGTTTGGTTTAACCAATATGAAAAAACGCATCGAAGAATTGAATGGCATGCTGAACGTTTATCAACAGGATAACCGCTTCGTTGTATCAGGCTATCTTCCATTGGAGGGAAAAGAAATTGAGTTATAGCATTTTATTAGCTGAGGATCAGACGATTGTTCGAAATGGTTTAAAAATGATGATTGAGCAGGATCCGGAATTCCAAGTTGTCGCAGAAGCTGAAAATGGCGAGCAGGCAATTAAACAGATGGAACAGCGCCTGATTGATATCGTCATTATGGATATCCGAATGCCGATAATAAACGGGATTGAGGCTACTCGGAAAATAAAAGAACGATGGAAGCATGTTCACGTATTAATTTTAACGACATTTAATGATGATGAATACGCAGTTCAGGCGCTTCGTGAAGGTGCAGATGGATTTTTGCTGAAATCCGCTGATGCCGATAAGTTAATCAAAGCCATCCATAGCTGCTTGAACGGCGGAATCGCGATTCATGAGGAAGTAGCTGCCAAAGTGATGCCACGGCTGTTGAAGAAATCAACCCATGAGCCAAAAAATTTCGCCCTATCCCCTCGGGAGCTCGCGATTACACAGTTAGTCGGTGAAGGGAAAACAAACAAGGAGATTTCTGACCAGCTATACATTTCCATCGGTACAGTTAAAAATCATATTACGCAAATTCTACATAAATTAGCGCTTAGGGATCGAACACAGCTGGCGATTTTTGCCGTAAAAAATGATTTGGCCTAGTGTTTCAGAAAGCTTTGGAGTAAATACTGTGTAGGGGGTTTAGTACCATTTGCATCGGTAAAATGTTAAACTCAAAGGAAACAATACATGATATAATATAATAAACTATTTACGGAAGAGGTGAACGCATCATGAATACAGCTAAAGAGCGTTTGCTTAAAATTATTGATGAAATACCTGAGCAAGAAGTGGATAAAATTTTGGATTTTGCAGAGTATTTAAAAGCAAAAAAAGAAAAAGACTTGTCTAAGGATTTAACAAAAGCAAGTGAAAGTAGTTTAGATTTTTGGGATAATGACATAGATGACGAGATTTGGAATGATGTATAAACAGGGTGACATTGTTTTAATACCTGTTCCGTTCAGTGATTTAACAAATAGAAAGCAACGACCTGTTCTTGTTATTTCAAGCGATAGTTATAATGAAATGACTGAAGATATAGTTGTTTTAGCTATTACTTCACAATTAAGAAATCTTGATTATTCAGTGGTAATTGAATCAACAGATTTAAAAGACGGTGAACTTAAAGTTGCATCAGCAATTAGAGGAGATAAAATATACACACTATCCAAAGGTATTGTCAGAAAAAAGTTTGGACAAGTCCATTCAAAAGTTTTAGAAAATATTCGAGCTAAAGTAAACGATCTAATGAAATGACTTATAAAAAAGGGCTGAAAATAGTCCTTCTTTGTTAGAAAATCAATAAAGTTAAAGGATAGCTATTATCGATCAAGAAAAACGCTTTGTGAAATTGTAAAAATTTTGTAACTCCTTTCCCCCTCTTTTCGACCAATCCAGAAAAGGGGGCATTTTTATGCGAAATTTTCTTGTTGTATTTCTTGGCCTGCTGTTACTTTTCTTCGCTGCGTGTAAAAGTGGGAATGAGGATTCAGCTAGCGAAGATCAAGCAAACGATTCGGCCGCAAGTACAGATCAGTCGTCCATGGAAATGGAAACAGTGGATAGAGCCATCCAGCCTGCACCACCAAATGGGGCAGATTATGATACCATGTTTTTTGAAGAATATGGAACAAACCCTTTTGTTTCTACGGATGATGATACGTTATCGACTTTTGCAATGGATGTAGATACAGGGTCCTATTCCGTGATGCGGAACTATATAAAGAGAGGAACACTTCCGCCGGATGAGGCCATACGAGTAGAAGAGTTTGTGAATTACTTTAAGACGAATTTGCAAGCACCAACAACAGATACGTTTGCCATCCATGTAGATGGTGGCAAGTCGTCATTTGGCGAGGGCTATCATCTGTTACGGGTTGGTATAAAAGGGAAAGAGATTGAAGTGGAGGACAGAAAAAATGCGAATTTAACTTTTGTCATTGATGTTTCAGGTTCCATGAATCGGGAGAATCGATTAGGGTTGGTGAAGAAAAGCTTAAAAGTACTAGTCGATGAACTACAGCCGGCAGATCAAGTAGGGATCGTTGTTTACGGTTCACGAGGCCGAGTCGTTTTAAACCCAACAAGTATAGATGAAAAGGATAGAATTATGGATGCGATTGAAGAACTGCAACCTGAAGGCTCTACGAATGCAGAAGAAGGGCTTACATTAGGGTACGAATTAGCACGTGAGTATTTTACAGAGGATGCAATTAATCGTGTCGTTTTAGTTTCAGATGGTGTTGCCAATGTAGGTGAAACAGGGCACGAGCAAATTTTGAACAATATTAAAGACTATGCGAAAAAGGATATTACATTAAGTACATTTGGCTTTGGGATGGGAAATTATAATGATGTTTTAATGGAACAGCTCGCTAATAACGGTGACGGAAATTACGCATACATTGACAGTTTTTCGGAAGCTAGAAGAATATTTATGGAGGAGTTAACAGGGACACTCCAAACGATAGCAAAGGATGCAAAAATTCAAGTAGAATTTGATCCAGAAAAAGTCGATCGGTATCGTCTATTAGGTTATGAGAACCGTGATGTGCGAGACGAGGATTTTAGAAATGATTCGGTTGACGGTGGAGAAGTTGGTGCGGGTCATACCGTGACTGCCCTCTATGAAGTGAAAGTAAAAGAAGACACTGATGCGCTTGGAGAAGTACGGTTAAGATATTTAAATGAAGAAACACAAGAAGTCGAGGAAGTTCAAAGCGCATTATCATTTGAAGGTGACAGTCTTCCTGAGGATCTCCTGTTTTTATCTGCTGTTGCCGAGTTTGCAGAAATCTTAGGCGGAAGCTACTGGGCAAAAGAGAGTAGTTTGGAATCGGTATTAGAGCTTGCTGAATCCTCGGCTCAACGTGAAGAGCACTATGCGTTTGTTGAGCTTGTTAAGGATACGATTGCATTGCGACGGTAGTTGATGGATTTTAGTACGAGCGAATGCTGAGTCACAGCATTCGCTTTTTTAGTGCAGTAGGTGAATGGAAGAAAAACGATCATTACTTTATTGATTTGGCGGATTCTTTCCTTACGCTAATTGCACGGAATTTTCTTGTTTGAATCATGTTTTGGTAATTGCTCCCCCTTTAAAAGAGCCGATTTATTACGCACTTCTCAACAAGTCCTAACATTAGGACAGGATTAACAAAAAGTTACTTCTGCGCTATCTGAATAAGGTTGCCGCATGTATCGTTGAAGACAGCTATTGTGACTTCGCCCATTTCTGTCGGCTCCATCGTAAATTCCACACCTTTTTCCACTAATCGTTTATACTCTTTGTGAACATCTGCCACGCCAAACATGGTTGCTGGAATTCCATCGGCAAATAGCTTTTTTTGATATTCTTTGGCTGCTGGATGGGCATTCGGTTCGAGCAAAAGCTCGGTACCGTCTTGTTCATCTGGAGAAACAAGCGTTATCCACCTAAATTCTCCGGCGGGAACGTCCTGCTTTTTTACAAATCCCAGCGTTTCTGAATAAAACTCCAGTGCCTTATCTTGGTCTTCCACGAATATACTGGTAACAATGATTTTCATTCTGTTTTTGCCTCCTTTGATATTTTGCTCCGATTACAATGTGACTGTAATTATACAATAATTATGGCAGTATATGTGAATGACGGTGCGATTAAGGCTTTATTTTCATTCTGATAAACGGAACCCGTCACGACTAAAGCTCCCTCTTGTTTTGAAGCCTAACCATGACTTAGGTCATATATCCAATAAAAATTAGTGACTGGAGATACGTGGAAAAAAAATCAATTCACTATATGATAGATATAGCAAAGGGGGAATTTTCCATGTTAGAGGTTATTGATTTAAAAAAACAATTCAAGCACACCAAAGCGGTCGACGGTGTGAATCTTTTTATCGAACAAGGAGAAATCGTTGGTCTACTCGGGCCAAACGGTGCAGGCAAATCAACGACCATCTCCATTATGTCATCCTTGACCAAACCATCGGACGGGGATGTACGTTTTTACAACGAGAGTATTATTCAACGGCCACAGCAGTTACGAGAACAGCTTGGAGTCGTGCCGCAGGAAATCGCACTTTACTTAAATTTAACCGCAAGAGAAAATCTATTATTTTTCGGCAAGGTTTACCGAATTGATAAAAAGCAGCTAGAAAAAAAGATTGATGAAGTACTAGAGATTATCGGATTAGTAGAAAAACAACATGAGCTCGTTAAAACTTTTTCCGGCGGGATGAAACGACGGCTGAATATCGGGGTTGCTCTCCTCCATCAACCATCACTCGTGTTCATGGATGAGCCAACGGTTGGGATTGATCCGCAATCCAGAAATTATATTTTAGACACGGTAAAACGATTGAATAAGGAAAGCAACACGACGATTTTATATACGAGTCACTACATGGAGGAAGTCGAGTATTTATGTGATCGGATTTACATCATGGATCAAGGACATATCATCGCTGCAGGCTCCAAGGAGGAAATCAAAAATATTTTGTCAGCCGAGCAAACGTTTGTCGTGGAAACAGCTGCCGACCATGATGATTTCATCGAAAAATTAGAAGCAAATCCTTCTGTTCGCCAGTTAAAGGTGCAGGAAACGACAGTAACGATACTCATACCAAATGAAGTGGAATTTTTTCAGACGATCATTCAGCTAGCCCAGCAGACCGGTACCGAGTTGAAATCTGTTCAAGTGCAAAAGCCATCACTTGAAGATGTATTCCTTCATTTGACTGGTCGAGCGCTGCGCGATTAAGGAGGCAGCTGCTATGATTTTAAATCTTATACTGAAACAATTGCGATTAATCATTCGTGACCGTCAGCATATTGCATTGCTGTTAGCTATGCCATTGGTACTCATTTTCATTATTAAATTTGCGATTGCCGATATGATGAATCAACAGGCACCTGACATCCAGGCGACAATCGCTATTGCAGAGCATTCTAATGAAGAAGCTGACCTCCAAAACGTCATCGAAGAGCTGATGGAGTTACCAATGTCTGAGGAAAATATGCAAGCTGTTGAAGCTGATATAGCTGCTTTTCAACCGATTGAAATTTTGAAGGAGCAAGTATTTGGCCATGAAGATGTAAAAGAAATGTTCACTATAGAAGAAATTACTCCTGATACGATTGAGCAGGCAAAAGAAGACGAATCCTATGCTGCTATTATCGAGGTGCCGGAGAGCTTTAGCTATGATTTATTAAAAAGTATCATTTCGGATGAAAACGATCAACCTCAATTAACCTTATATGTCAATCAAAGCGAGGAATTAGTCCCTAATATTATCAACGATTTATTGCTGACCTATGAGGAGCAAATGAAAATAAATACCGTCCTCGGGCAACATGGCTTATCGGAGCTGGTAGTTACAACGGAGGACATTCAAGGAGAAATTCGTTCCATTTCAAAGGTTGAGCCGATTTCTGGGACGATGTACTACGTTGTAGGGATGAGTGTCATGTTTGTTTTATTCATCGCAGCAACGATGGGATCGTATGCCTATGAGGAAAAACGAATACATGTGTTTGACCGGATTTTACTAGCGAATGTATCGCGTTGGATTTACTTCACTGGTACGTTTACTGCTAGTACGATTTTAGCACTTGTTCAATTATTTCTTTTGTATGGGTTTGCCGCCCTAATATTTGGGGTTACCTGGCCAAATATCGTGCAATTTTTAGTGATTACGTTGTGTTTGAGCTTTTC
The DNA here is from genome assembly GCF_016908325.1 of Aquibacillus albus. Classification (GTDB taxonomy): domain Bacteria; phylum Bacillota; class Bacilli; order Bacillales; family Amphibacillaceae; genus Aquibacillus_A; species Aquibacillus_A albus. The sequence continues at coordinate 7,344 of NZ_JAFBDR010000002.1, forward strand.
TGTTGGGGGGATTGCCTCCTTACTGACCGCCATCAATTTCCGGTTACAATCAGAGAACGCCTCTACTGTGTTTAGCAGTGCCATTGTTATGGTTTTCGCCTTTTTAGGTGGCAGCTTTTTTCCGGTTGGAAATTCGTCAGACCTTGTGAAGTTCATTGGCGATATGACCCCTAATGGAGCAGGGATGTCTGCTTATTTAACGAGTGCGCAAGGCTATGGATTTAGTGAAATTGGAAGCTATTTAATGTTTATGCTTATTTTTACGATCGTGATGCTAGTAGCAGCGATAGTTACCTTTCCAAAAAGGGGGCAGGAAGCATGAAGGGCATTTTTTACGCACAAATAAAATTATTCATTCGAAATCCATCGACATTTTTATTAATGACTGGAATCTCTGTGCTGTTTGCCTTTTTTTTAGGAAATGCAAACACTACCTATCAACCGTACGTTCCCGTTGTTTCGGAGTTGGGTGCGACTGATACAGAGCAAGTGCTCGACGACTTAACATCCTATGGCACACAGCGATATGAAGTAACCGATCAAGCAGCGTTAGAAAAATCTGTTCGGGAAGGTGATGCAGAAGCAGGACTCGTATTATATGAGGACCATTATGAGCTGGTGATTGCTTCGAAAACAGCAGCCTTTCCTGTATTGGAACAAAATATTCATCAGGCGTTCGGCAAATACTTACAGGAAAAACAACTGCACCAAGCAGCTGAGGTGGACAGTGAAGCAATCATCCAGCAAATAGAAGAACCAATGTTCACCGTAGATACTCAGTCGTTCTTCGGTGAGGATTCCTTTGTTTATGATGGGAATTTACAGGCTCTGTTTGGCTTTACGGTTTTCTTTGTCATTTATACGATTGCGTTTCATGTCATTCATATTTTAGTGGCGAAACAAGAAAAAATTTGGGACCGGTTCATTTTATCTCCAGCGAAAAAATGGGAAATGTATATTGGCATTTTGTCCTATGCATTTTTGTTAGGCTATATCCAAGTTGTTATCGTGTTTTGCTTTTTCAACTATGTGTTAGGAGTTGATTTCCATGGAGGGTTTGGAAAAACATTAGTACTTTTGATTCCGTATGTGTTAGCGATTGTCTCCCTTTCCGTACTCATTGCTGGGGCATCCAATTCAACCAAAACCTTTAACGCGATTATTCCGATTGTATCCGTAAGTATGGCAATGATCGGCGGTTCCTATTGGCCGATCGAAATCGTATCGAACAAATTCCTGCTTGCCCTTTCAAAGGTTGACCCAGTAACGTACATTATGGATGCACTAAAAATAGTCACGATTTACGGCCAACCCTTATCCGAAGCACTCTATCCCATCAGCATCATGCTACTCATGAGCGTCATCATGACTGGAATCGGAATTAACCTCATGGAACGAAAAAGCTGAAAAAGCATATAGGGGTCAGACCCCCTACGGGATAAGGGGTCTGACCCCTATGATAGGTATACCAATAAAAATACATCCTTACGATTTCGGATGTAGAATTTTTTAATTAAATTTCAAAAAACAATGGCATAAATCGACATAATAATTTATAATACCCATAAGAATACTCGGAATTTGCGATGGAGGTTTTATCTTGCAATCTTATCAAAACGACTTCTACCTTAAGCTCAAGGAAGAATTTGAAGTTTTGTTGAATCGAAAACTAACGGATAAGGAAAAGGAATTTCTTCTATGGCTTGCATCTAAAAAAGCACTATTCTAATTGACTAATTCTACCTCTATTTGTCTTCTACGAATTTCACCTAGAATTAATTGAATGAAATCTTTTTCTAACTCTAATGAAATCGCAGTATAATAAGACTCTAGTATCAAATCATCACTTAAATGAACTAAACTATTCACAGTTTCCATCCTTTATATTAAATTTACTTTTTTTATTATTAGTATAGTAGTATATTAACCCTAAAATTAGTTTGAAATCAAGGTAAATGACACATTTTTTTACAATTTTATTAGCAAATTGTTCCTAGATTGCCACAATACTTTTTAACTAATATATTTTGTTAGGTAGATTGGTTGTCATAACCAAAATTTTGATCACTCAAAAGAAGTAACCACTGTCTAAACGGTTACTTCTCTTTAGTTATAATAGCTTTGCTGAATCCTCATCCAGAAAAACTTCAACATTTGGATGTAGTTGTAAAAATGATCCGGGACATAGCGGGTTAATCGGGCCAGTAAAAGCTTTTTTTATCACTTCTGATTTCTGCTCCCCTTTTGCGATAAAAACTATTTTTTTCGCCTTTAAGATACTGCCAATTCCCATCGTGACCGCCTTTGTAGGTACCTGTTCAAAGGAAGGGAAATACTGTGAATTTACTTTCCTAGTATGCTCACTTAATTCCACAATGTGTGTACCTGCGTGAAGCGTTTCACCAGGTTCATTAAATCCTATATGACCATTTAAACCGATGCCTAGAATTTGAATATCCAACTGGCCTTCTCGTTCTAAAAGTTGGTCATACCTTTTGCATTCGTCATGTAAATTATCTGCACACCCATTCGGAATATAAATATGATTTTCTCTGAAATCCACATGCTGAAACAAGTGTTGATCCATAAAAGCATAAAAACTATGTGGATGCCCCCGATCCAAGCCAACATACTCGTCAAGATTATATGATGTTACTTGATCAAACGATACTAATCCTTCTTTATAAGCCTTAGATAGCTGAGCATACATACCAACAGGTGATTGTCCTGTTGCCAGACCTAGTTTGAAACTAGGCATATTATTTATTGACTGTATCACAACCTCCGAAGCAGCCTGATCAACATCTTGCTCTGATTGATAGATATGAATATTCATAGAAACAAACGCTCCTTTAAAACTTTGCTAAACCAGTAATGGCCAATCCACCATTCACAAATCAAAATCTATCCCTGTCTGGCCTCTTTAATCGCTCGACAAATGTTAGATGCCAACCTTGTTATCGTTCCATAGTCACCTTGTTTAGCGCTTGCCGTTAAACTGCCTCCCACCCCGACTGCCACTGCTCCGTTATTAATCCATTCTCCAACATTATCTGGACTAACTCCGCCAGTTGGCATCAGATTTGCTTGAGGAAGTGGACCTTTTATCGATTTAATCATCTTAGGACCAAATGCCTCACCCGGGAATAATTTTAAAAGATCTGCACCGAGTTCCATTGCTTCTACTGCACTTTCAATGGTCATCACCCCTGGCATGTAGGGGATTTGATAACGATTGCAAAGTTTCAGTGTATCTTTATCTAAATAGGGGCTAACGATATACTTTGCACCAGCTAACATGGCAATTCTTGCAGTCTCTGAATCTAATACGGTCCCCGCTCCTATGATAGCGTCTTCCCCATAGTGATTTGACAATTCTTCTATCAGGCGGGTGGCATTGGGAACAGTATAGGTAATCTCAATAGCAGCAGCTCCGCCTTCCAGACAGGCTTCTGTAATTTTTTTCGCTTCCGTTAACGTATCAGCCCGAACAACAACTACAAGTCCGGATTCAGTGATTTTGTTTAAAACTTCCCACTTGTTAAGCATGCAATCCAACCCTTTCACTTATTTACAGATAAATTAAAACTTAACAATGTACTTTTTAATACCTGACGCATGCTCAATTCTATGAAATGCATCTAATATATTCTCAAAATCAACAACCTCTGTAATAAACTCATTCAAATCTAAAACACCCATTTGAATCCAATTAATAATTTGATGATGTGCCTCTGATTCTTCCAGCTTAGAAGGGAATTGTAAAAATTGAAGATCCCAATTATAAGGGGCCTTGCTCCAATCTAAATCCATGCTTAGTTGGGGAGAAATACCATAACAGCAAATTTTCCCGTTATCTTTGACCATTTCCATTGATTCATTAATTAGTTTGTTGACACCAACCGCATCAAGGGCAAAGTCAACACCATCTTTACAAATCTTTCTAACTTCACTTACCACATCAACTTTTTGGTTATTAAAGGCATAATCAGCCCCAAAATCCAAGGCTTCTTGCACTTTAAGATCGCTTCTTACAGAAACAATAATGGGACCTAGCCCTAATAGTTTGGCAAACTTAATAAATGACAAGCCTACAGGACCCGCTCCATAAATGACTAAACTATTATTCTCTTTAAATCCAAATCTTTTACAGGCACTTAATACTTCTCTAAACGTAACAATCATTGCTGCACCAACAGGATCTATATCATCCGGGAGAACCTGCTGTGCATAATAGGCCTCTGAAAACCGGTCTGTTTCTGGACCAAATCCATCCTCCATCATTGCTTTCCCATCACTGACAACCGCGTACTCGGAATAAGCTCCCCATCCTGGGGTATATCCATCAACTTCCTGCTCTAAAAAAGGCAGTAGCACGAGGTCGCCAGCTTTTAAATATTTTACATTTTCTCCAGTTTCTACAACCCTTCCTACTCCTTCATGGCCAAGAATCGCTGGGTAAGTGTCAAAACCTTTAAATTCTCCATGAATGAGCTTTAAATCTGTACCTCTGCAAACACCACAGCTTTCCATTTTGACAAGCGCTTGGTATTCGTTAAATTCGGGGATTGGAAATTCTTTTATGGATAAAACACCTTTGGAATCAACGGTTAAGCTTTTCATTTTTTTCAAACCCACCTTTTACATACAAAATAAATTTAGGATTTATTCGTAACATAGTCGCTTGCAATCTGTTCTACTTTTGAAAGCTCCTTTTGATTAATCTCCATATGAAATACTTCTGAAATTACCTGTGTCCACCCATGTATAAAATACACCCAACCATCTTCCACATGTAAGTTTTTACTTTCTTTTTGGTTAAGTGCTTGGTGCATAAACAATAAATCGCCACGGTAATTCAATTCCCATACGAGGCTATTCTCAGGATAAGAGCAATTATTCGTTAATGGAGACCCTGGACGATCTTTTCCTAGCCCAGTTGCATTAACGATTAATGAATAAGGCTTGACTCTAGTAAGTATTTCATCATTGATAATCATATCATCTGCTAGGACATATTCAATTTCGACGTCTGTAGATATTTCATTAATAATTGATCGCATCGAATCCAGCCGTGGTTGACTTCGATTAGCAACATATATTTTGGACGGTCTATTATTTTTATTGGCACTTTCAATTAGATTGGAAGTGATTGCGATCGAGCTTCCGCCAGCTCCCATCAAGAAAGCCTCCCCGCCATGCTGCTCCCAAAAATTAGTTGGAATGAATGCTTGCATTGCCAAATGACTAGATATATGATCTTTTGCGTGTCCAACTAACTTTCCATCCTTTTTAGAAATACAGGAAAGTTCACCAAATAGACGAGCATATGGGTCTAATTCATCAAATAAATCCTTGGCAGCTTGATACAAATCAATTTTATGAGTTGTGACCAAGGCACCTAATGATAATTCATCATCTTTCAAGAATTGAACGACCTCTCGATAAACACTTGGATCTTCATGAATATTGATATCTATCCCCTTAATAACTGCATCGATATTTAGCTCTTTTGCCCATAACGGAAAAAGCTTCATAATTGATGACTGTGCTGTTGTTACACCTATAAAATAAAAGGTAGGTGTAGTTGCTTTTTCAAGTTTCACCATTATCCCTCCATTTAATTTTTAATCATAGATAGTGCGGAGCTTGGATTCCTTAGGGTTAACGTTTTAAGGCTTTCATGTGGGACACCTAACTTTTTTAGTCTTGGTAAAAACGATGTAAAAAGATAGCTTAGGCCAATTTCTCCATCATAAGTAAGGAGTCGAGCCCTTGTTGTATCTAAACTTAATAAAAGAGAGTTTAAATGTCCTTTATTAATCATGTGTAAAATTAAATGAGCTTCTGTTTCATCATCATGATAGTTAAAACGCCCAATCGTATCGTATTCTAAATACACACCAGCTTCAGCAATCTGCTCATGAAGCCGATAATCGTGATGCGTCCGATCTAAATGACATAGAATAACCCTACTTGCAGGTACTCCACGCCCCGTTATAAACTGAATAACTTCAAAGGGGTCTGACCCCTTTTCGATGTGAACCATAATGGGCGCACCTGTTTCTTTGGCCGCTTCTACGGCTGCTTCGAATTTAGGAATATAGTAATCTGTTAATCCATCTGCACCTACAGCTGTTTTTATCATTCCTGCTTTTGCTTTCACACGCGCGATCGGCAAGCTAAATTGGTTACCCCGGTACATTCCTTGTTGGAGTTCATCCAAAAATAACTGATACAATTGATCCGACGAACATGCGTGGATCCAATGCTCCGGCCAATAAAACATCGACTTATGGAAGCCAGTAGAAGCAACGATATGTACACCTGTTTTTTTAGAAATTTCCACTAAGGATGAAGCTACTCTTCCTGCTCCAACTGGTTGTGCATCGACAATTAAGCTGCCGCCATTTGCTTGAAATTCATCTACTTCCTTGATTGTTTTTTCTATATCATCTATGCACAGTGCTGGATTAACAGCTGAAGCATTTCCAGCTTCAATCATTAGATGCTCATGAGGTTGAATGTGTTTCAGATTCTTTGGATCGATCTGGCCTAAAACCGTTTGTATCCCCATTTCCATCATACATTCACATCCTAACTAAATCCTTATACTTGTTTAGAGCTTATACGGACTCTTGTTTTTCCGTAAAAAACTCAAGCACATTTTGAGTGGCTTGAACGGTCATTCTCGTAATTGCCTCTGAACTAGCAGCTGCATTATGAGGGGTTAAAATAGCATTTTCACATTCAAATAATGGAGATTCTGTTAATGGCTCCGTACTGAACACATCCATTCCTGCACCAAAAATTAACTCTTCCTTTAATGCCTTCGCTAAGTCAGCTTCATTAATTATTCCACCTCGTGCCGTGTTCACAATAATACTATTCTTTTTCATTCGTTTAAACATAGGGTAGTTTAATAGGTTTTTCGTCTCCTCTACTAAAGGAAGATGGACAGAAAGGATATCACTTTGTTCGATGATCGTATCAAATTCAGAGATTTTCACGTCCATTTCTTCTGCTAATTCATAGTTTGGGAAAAGGTCATATGCAAGGATATCCATATCAAATCCACGTGCACGCTTTGCTACCGCTCTACCTATTGCACCAAAACCAAGAATCCCAATTGTTTTCCCATAAACCTCCGTACCAACACTTTTCGCCCACTGACCATGGAGTAGCTTTTCATGACTTTGCGGAACATGTCTAGCAACTGATAAAAGTAACGAAAACGTGTAATCAGCGACAGCTTCTGTATTTACACCAGGTGTATTTAATACCTTTATCCCCTTTTCTTCCGCAAAATCTTTCGGAATATTGTCTATTCCAACTCCATATTTGGATATGATTTTCAGTTTATTAGCTGCTTTCAAAATATCCTCCGTCAGCTCATCTGTACCAACAATTAATGCATCCACATCCTCCATTAATTCCATCATTCGCTCTCTATCTAAAGGACCAATTTCCCGAATTACTTCATAGTTTTCCTTTTCCCACATCGAATAGATTTCTTTGTTAAACATTCCGTAGGATCGCGGAGTAATTAATACTTTTGGCAAATTTCAACCCTCCCCCTTTACGTTCTGTTCCCTTAGCAATCGTCAAAAGCTTTTTTATACCTTTTGATATCGAGGATTATCTATCAATTTTTGCTCTCCATTTTCCTCAACGGATAGTTTCACAAATCCTTCTGTCTCAATCCCGCCATAATCATGCCCGGCATCACCGGGATAAGCAGCAAAAAAGATAAAGGGTTCGTCCCCAGTATTAACTGTCCGATGCGCCCATTCAGGTGCAACATAAGCAATTGTTCCCGGAACCATCTCCAGTTTTTTAAAGTCCCCTTCCTTTGTCTGCATAATTAGCTGCCCTTTTCCTTTTAAACAAAAATAAATTTCGGCCCGATCTAAAATTTCATGATAATGACCTTTTGTCATAAAATACTCGTTACCAATTTTCCCTGGGTATAAAATAGTCGTACAATGCTGAATATGTGCCATGGTTTCCGGAAGCTCGACATTATAAACTTCATAGATTAGTGGATCCTCTTCCACTCTCTCTTCAACAGCTTTTTGATCAAGATACATCTCCTTCATATGAGAAAGCTTTCTAACAATTACCCTGCCTTCTGGATTAAGCTTTCCTGTATCAAATTCATACTCCGTAGTGAAAGGTTGAAACTTTGCACTCACATGAATCACTCCTTAGTTAAATTGTTTTAGTTTTGTATAAATAGGAACTAACTGCTCATAGGTATCATTGAAAATTTCATATAATGCTTCATATTTCGACTTATTCTTTACATCTGGATCATGTGTTGACACTCTTTTCACCCATTTTTTTGCTTCTTGAAAGTCTTTAATGGCACCACTTCCGACAGCACCTGCCATTGCAGCTCCCATTGAGGTTGCTTCTTCTAAATACGAAGGAACCTCAATATCTAATTGATAGATATCAGCTAATATTTGACGCCATAACACACTTTTAGCGCCTCCACCTAATACCCACATTTTCTCAATAGGTATCCCGGAATTTCTAAATGTATCGAGGACAACCTTTAAATTAAAAGCTACACCCTCCATCACTGCTCTAGCCATGTCTCCGCGATCATGAGTAATCGACAATCCAACAAAGGCACCTCGCGCATCAGGGTTCCACCTGGGTGAACGCTCCCCCATTAAATAAGGAAGAAATAGTAATTTGTTGGAGCCTAATGGAGATTTACTTGCTTCCTCATTCATCACATCGTACTTATCCAATTTCAAATGACCGTACAACAGCTGAGTGACCCATTGCATCGATCCCCCGCCTGTTTGCATCGTACCGTTAGGAGAATATTTCGTTGGATCTAAATGAACCCATGTATAGGTTTTCATTTCCGGATCAAATACAGGCTCATCAGAAGCAACTGCCACCCATGAAGATGAACCAATATAGTTAAATGCTTCCCCATGATCCATGACACCAACACCAGCGGCTGCACATACACCATCTCCAGCCCCGATAACAACTGGAGTTCCTTTAAGTAAACCTGTCTCTTCAGCAGCTTGGTTCGTTACACTTCCAATAACATCTGTTGAGGCACAAGCATCTGGAAACACTTCTTCATCAAGATCCCATGCGTCGATAATTTCTTTTGACCAAACCTTATTAACGATGTCAAAGCAATTCGTTCCACATGCATCAGAGTAATCGGTTACAAAAACACCAGTCATTTTAAAGGCTAAATAATCTTTTGCCTGCAGAAACTTGTAAGTCTTTTGATACACCTCTGGTCGATTGTCCTTCAGCCATTTAATTTTAGCTCCTGAATAAGAAGAGCTGATTCGGTGCCCTGTTACCTTATAGACATACTCCATACTAAGCTGCTGCTCGAGTTGACTAGCTTGTTCCTCTGCTCGCATATCTGCCCAAATAATCGAATGCTGTAGCGGATTACCATCGCGATCCACAGGTAAGGCACCCATCATTTGACCACTGAAGCTAACTGCAGCTATTTCCTCTCTATTTATATTCTTTTCGGAAACAAGTTTTTTCGTCGTTTCACAAACAGCTTTCCACCAGTCAGAAGGATTCTGTTCTGCCCATCCGGAATGAGGATAGTTTGTTTCATATCCAAAAAAAGCGCTATTTATGAGTTCACCATTTGTTGAATACAGTGTCGCCTTATTCCCTGTTGTTCCGACGTCATGTGCTAACACATACTGCTTTGCCACTGAAATTCCCCCTTAGACGTAATGTAATAGGTTAGTTAATCGTATCAGAAAATGGTAGTCTTGGAGTGAATGGATAGAATTTCTTAGATGAATTTTTTCATACAAATCAAGTTGACTAGTACAGATGCTTGATTAACTCTTAATAGCCCCTTGTGTTAAGCTTTCAATAAAGAATCGGTTAAATATTAAGAACACAAGGATTAATGGTACTGTTGCCCAAAAAGTACCGGACAAAATCATTCCATAATCTTGGACATAATTATCTACTAATGTACGAATTGCGATTTGAATCGTATGAGATGTTGTATCCCGAAGAACGACGAGTGGCCATAAAAAATCATTCCAGACATACATGAATCTTATAATCGCTAATGTAGCAAAGGCTGGCAATATTACAGGACAAACAATGTTCCAATATATTCTAAAGTATGAACAACCATCTATCTTTGCAGCTTCTAACAATTCATCTGGAACGGATCCTTTTACATATTGCCTCATCCAAAATATTCCAAAAGCATCGATTAATCCAGGAACAACAACCGCTTTTAATTCATTTAACCAACCCAATTGTGTAATAATATAGTATTGAGGGATTAAACCAAGTTGTGGTGGAATCATCATGGTTACTAGAATGAAAATAAATAAAAATTCTTTCCCTCTAAAATTTAATTTCGCAAAAGCAAACCCTGCCAATGAACAGATAAACAAAACACCTATTGTAACTAAACTAGAAATAATTAATGAATTTAACATCGCTCCAAAAAAGTCAATTTTGGCTAAAACATTTTGAAAGTTTGTAACCAATTCTTTTCCAGGAAGTATCGCAGGAGGAACTTTATTAATGGCACTAGTATGGTTCGTTGCTATTACAAACATCCAATAAAATGGAAACAGGGAAATTACTGATCCTGCAATAAGGATTATATAGATAAACAATTTTGAAAAAGTGAATCCTTTGCCTCCACTATGCATTGTCATTTTACCTCCTTTAAGAACTAATTCGATTTGTTATTAAATAATTGATAAATGAAACAATGATAATAATGAAAAATAATGTTACAGCAGCTGCTGATGCAGTACCAAATGCCATATTATTAAATGCTTCTCTCCAAAGGTAAAGTACAGCTGTTATTCCTTCTTCCCTAGCATTACGCCCTAAAAATATGAGGGGTTCAGTAAATAACTGTAAAGAACCAACTGTTGAAAGAAAAACAGTAAATATGATGACAGGTTTTAATAAAGGAACGGTAATATAAAACAGTTGCTGACGTGTAGTTGCCCCATCGATAGTAGCTGCTTCATACAGTTCTATTGGAATACTTTGTAGGCCAGCTATAAAGATGATGACATTGTACCCTACCCATCTCCATAGAACCATACATGCAATAGCGATTTTTACAGCCCACTCTCCTACTTGCCATTTGATTGGTTCAAACCCAAACCAACTAAAAGTCAAATTAGCAATTCCAAATTCCATGTTACTGAAAATTACTCCAAAAACAATTGCTACAGCAACTGTCGAAGTAACATATGGCATAAAAAGTGAAACTCTGAAAATACTTTTTAGCCGAACGAATGCTGAATTGAGAATAAACGCCAATATAATAGAAAAAACCAAGATTGGAAAACAACCTAAAAATCCTATGATGATCGTATTATAGATAGCCTTCCAAAAGACTGGATCTGAATAGATCAATTTGTAGTTGTTTAGCCCAACAAACTCCATTTCATTTAGCCCGTTCCATTTCTGAAAACCTAAATAAAAACTAAATAAAATAGGAAATAACCCAAAGATGCCAAACAATATAAAAAAAGGCGAGACATATAAGTAACCTACAAAACTCTCTTTAAAGCTCTCACTAAAATATCTCTTCGTTTTTATTTGTGCTGAACTATTCGTATTAATCGTTGTTTTAATCACACTATAATCCCCTTTGTTTCCCAAACGGAGCTGACCTATAAGGGCGTGACTCCCTCATTTAACCACACAAATTATTTTCCATGAGTACTAGATGTAATAATTGAATGGTTATCTCTTTATATTTGGACAGTTCCGTTTGGATTTAGTTATTAAGAGATGTATATCCTTTCTTTAGTTCCTTGCAAGTTGATCCTTGATTCTTTCGACTGCATTATTCCATTCTTCCTCTGGATCGCCATCAGCGGAAGCAACATTAATTAATGCTGTAACCAATTCATTATGAACAATTGGCGTATCCTTCCCTATAAATACTGGTTCTACCTTTTGTGCTGCATCAGCAAATACAGATGCTGTTTTTGTACCACTGAAATATTCATCACTCTTTGAAAGAAAATCTTCATCTTCATAAACTCCAGGAGTAGATGGGAAGATACCAGCAACATTAAATGCTTCTAATAACTGTTCGGGTGATGTCAACCATGAAATAAATTCATAGGCTTCTTCCGGATACTCGCTTTGTTTAGGAATAGAGATAAATGATCCTCCCCAGTTTCCTGCACCTTCAGGTAGTGTTGTAATAGCCCAATTACCTGCTGCGTCGGGAGCATTTTCCTTTACTCGGCCAACCATCCACGAAGCAGCTAGAAGTGTTGCAGAAGTACCTTCAGACATTGCATTTCCCCACTCCGGAGTCCATAGCTCATTTTGGCCTACAAGTCCTTCTTGAATTAATCCTGTTGCAAAATCATAAGCTTCCTTTACATAAGGTGAGGTTTCGATGATCAATTCATTATCTTCATTAAAATACTGTTCTGGTGCCTGGTCTCGAACAGCATTGAATAGTAATTCAGGACTATCCGTGATGTTCGTTCCAGTTTCACTTTTAATTGTTCTGGCTACTTCCACATAGTCATCCCAGGTACTGATTAATTCCGCTACCTCATCAGGATTTGAAGGTAATCCAGCTTCTTCAAATATATCTGTTCGATAATACATTGCAGTAGGACCAATGTCAGTAGGCAAGGCAATCATATAATCTCCCTCAGGACTTTCCGCATTTTTCCAAGCCCAATCTAAGAAATTATTTTTTACATCATCAGCACCATAGTCATACAAGTTATAAAAATGATCTTGTGCTTCCCTGAATTGAGGGATGTATGCTATTTCAATCATACTAATATCAGGTGCTCCTGAACCTGCAGAAAGGGATGTAAATAAATTATTATGCATATCTTCGCTTTCTTGTAACTGTAAATTAACTTCTACATTCGGATTCTCCTCGTTATATTTTTCTACAAGTCCGTCAAACCCAAATTGACCAAATACCCAAAAGTCTAATGTTACTTTTTCTTCAGAGTTTCCATCTCCCCCCGAAGATGACTCTCCACCTGTCTCATCTGAATCACTACAAGCCACAAGCAAAAGTGATAAAACAAACATGAAAAAGATTATTGAAATTTTTCCTTTCATTTTCCATTGACCTCCTTGTTTTTTATAACTGTAAAACAACCTCCCAACAACCGGTAAAAATCACCTCCTTATCTTGATCACATAAATGTAAGCGCCTTCCATCCCGGGTGAAAAAAAGACACCAACACCTGAATTACTAACAACGTAAAATGCCCTACAAAATGGTGTCTATGCTGTAAATATGTCTTTACATTTATTTTTTTAAAAAAAGAGCGGCTTGGTATTAAGTCGTATTGTTTTATTACACTATCAACCTACAACACTTTTAAACTGTGATTGATAGTGTAATAGATTATATTTCCAGCTCTGCCATTGTGGCAGGGAGCTCATGACCAGTGTTAATTTTTCCAGGTCCAGTAACTAAACCAAAGCAAGAAATGACTAACTTTCCATTCCATATAATTGGTTCGCTGGGCTGGTCAATTTCTCCATTGAATCCATTTGTGTCTGGACTTTGAGCGATTCGGGTAACCGTACCATCCGGCGTTACCTTCGCTATTGCATTTGCTGAAAAATCTGCAACGTATAAATTCCCTTCATCATCCATAATCATGCCATCAGTTGTCTGTAGCTGTTCTGGATTCTTTGCCCATACTTTATTTTCTTTTACGGATCCATTTTCATTAAATGTAATTTTATGGACAGCACCATCTCCAAAGTTGCCTACATATAAGTTACCTTTTTTATCAAAAACAATGCCATCTGCCCCGTATTGGTCTTCTTCATTTAAGGTGATAAATGTTGTTAAAATATGCTCATCCTCTAACGTATTTGTCACCTGAATCCCTTCATCATCTAAGTGAAACTTATATACTGCACTTACTAATAAACCAGATGGATCTTTGATTTTTGGAAGAACACTCTGTGTCACATACATATCGTTGCCACGAATTCGAATGCCATTTGGGTGTTCCATCCCCTCAGCTACAACAGTCGATTTAACAACTTTATCATCTTGTACTTTCAGCCTGATTACACGGCCTTTTTCCTGTAGTTCTGGTTCACCAGACCAGCCCTGATTATCACAAATGTAAATATCTCCGTCTGGTCCAAATGCAATTCCCATTGGACAGGCGATACCTGTATCTTCTGCAACAGGAACATCCACCCATTTTCTCGGATTCTTCTTTTCATCAAATCGAATCAAACAACCACCTTGTTTTGACTGATCTGCGAAATTAGGACAAGAAACAACTAAATCTCCATTCGATGCAACTTCCATCCCATCTGGTGTCGTTACATAGTCTGGGAGTAAAGCAAATAATGTTGATTGTTTCAATTGACACACCACCTTTTTCTATGTCTACTATGTCTTAAGCTTCGCTTCCATTAAAAGACTAACGTATCCGCTTTCATTTTTGATAATCCTTTAAACAGGAACTACTTTATTTGCAACTGCTTCCATCAAAAGGAAGAATGCTTGACCTTCTGGTGCACTACCAGACTTATCAAAGTGAGGAGCACTGCAAACGCCTTGAACAATGCCAAATTCATCTACTTTTTTATGAGCTGCTTCTCTCATTTTGTTCGCTTGTTCTAAGTAAGAACTACTTAACCAATTGGACGATACACCTCGATAAATGGAATAACTGAGCATTTGGCCAACATTTGTTTCTACAAACGTTGATGGATCGTCCAACACATCATGAAATAATCCGTCTTCCCTTTGATAACGAAGGCAACCATCGATGATTTCTTTCACATAACCCATTAGCCGTTTTTTATCATCAGACATAGACTCTGGTAAAGCTTCTATGACACGAACAATACCTGCTGCTGCCCAACCGTTGCCAACGCCCCAAAAATCTTTCCTAGCAAAATCATTTATATCATCATCCCACATGTGGGAAAACAACTGATTTTCCTCACTCCACAAGAGGTCTCTAAATCCTTCAATTTGTTTAACCGCTTCTTTTTCATGCCCCATAACCGCTAGAAATGGAGGGGCCATATAAAACGAATCAACCCAAACTTGTTTTTTATGATTTACATGATATAAAATTCCACTTTCCGATTTTGGAGCATCGTTTAGTAAGTAATGCAACATTTTTTGAACCGCTTCCTGCAATTTCGAATCTCCTGTTTTGATAGCTGCGAATAATAGCGGTTCACCATTAGCAGCAGGATCGGTTACACTTTGTGTATCGCCCATAACGCCTAACCTGCCACTTTTATCCTGACGTACAACAGAGTCTTTAGCGAGTAAAATGACATTATCCGTGTCACCCAACTCTAATAGTGCTTGTGCTGCTACTCCTTGTTCCCAGGAAAATCTCTGCATTCCAAGTAAAGCTTTTTTTACTTTATCAACTTTTTGTTGATTTACCATGAAACACTTCCTCCTGTCCGAATGGAATTTCCTTGCATATGTTCTAAAGTAATGATGTCAATATGTCATGACATATTTAAGTAAAAATTGAAATCCTACTAAATTATTTCACCTTTCTATCTCAAATGTGAACTTATTCCGGTCACCTCTATACTTTGCTAAAGAATACTCAATTGGCGTGTCATCTGATAAATACGTAATCGTTTTAATGTACTGAATTGGTGCGCCCCTTTCGACTCTTAACAATTCAGCTTCGTATTCACCTACTAATGATGCTTCCAGCTGTCGTACTGCTTTTTTTAGTATATATCCACATTCATCCTGTAAAATTTGATAAAGTGATTCATTTTCAAGATCTTTCGATAAAATCGCTTTACATTTTTCATATGGCAGATAGGTTATGACTGAAACAATTGGCTCATCATTCGCAAAGCGTAATCTTCTTAATTCAATCACTTCCATACCAAATGGTATTTGCAGGGCCTCGCTAATTTTCCTATCACTATTAATCACTGTAGCGCGTAATACCTTTGTCGAAGGATGAAGCCCCTTTTCCCTCATTTCATTATTAAAGCTGTCTAACTCTCTAAGAAATGACTGATTTATTTTTGACTTTGACACAAAAGTGCCTTTCCCCTTCACGCGAAAAAGGTAACCTTCCACTACCAATTCATTTATAGCCTGACGCACTGTAGGACGACTAATTTCAAAATGTGCACTAATTTCAACCTCTGGAGGTATTGGTACATCAAGATCTGTATGTTGATTTGTTATATATTCTAACAATATTTCCTTTAATTGATAATACAATGGCATCGGATTGTTTTTGTTTATTACTTTGTCCTTACTAAATACAGATGACATTTAATCCCCTCACTATTACTCATTTGTCCTAATGTAACGATGTAATGATGTAATTACATATTACTCTTTAATAATGCGGTTTATTCTTCTTTTTGTCAATACAAAAATCAGAGGGAATTACCATGCATATACTTCTGGAATTTGTCCACCAGGACCAGGGAAAATTTCATCTAACTTAGCTAGCACATCGTCTTCTAATTTAACTTCTACTGCACGTAACGAATTTTCAAGTTGGTCTAAAGTTCGAACACCTATGATTGGTGCGTTAACAACTGGATTAGATAATAACCATGCTAAGGCCACTGTATCTTCCCTTTCACCAATCTCTTTACATAAAGCTGAATATTGTTCTAATTGCTCGCGATGTCTTTCTGCTCTTTCTCTATTCTTACTACTTCTTGATTGTCGATCAGGATTTAATGCATTCCCGCCTAACAATCCCCCGTCTAATGGACTCCATGGGACAACTCCGATTTGATTTCTTTCTGCTGCCGGGAGCACCTCTAATTCTGGAAGACGACAGTTCAAATTATACTTATGCTGCTCTAAAACTAATCCAAAAAAATTCCTCGCTTTAGCAGCTGCTTGAGCCTCGGCTAGTGCCCATCCTGGAAAATTACTTGATCCAACATAATCAATCTTTCCTTGATGATTAGCATTTTCAAATGCCTGCCAAACTTCATCCCAAGTAATATTTCGGTCAATATGATGCATCATGTAAATTTCAACATGATCGGTTTTTAATCTGCGAAGTGAATCCTCTAAATGTCTTCTAATCTTATATGCTGATAATCCCGGCTCATCATTTGGACCATCAAGTGGATTATTGATTTTCTCATAAACTTTCGTTGCAAGTACAACTTTTTCCCTACGATTTCCACCTTGTTCAAACCAACGTCCTATGATTTTTTCAGTGAGGCCTGCATTATCACCCCATCCATAAATGTTAGCGGTGTCAAAATAATTAATACCAGCATCTAGGGCCGCATCCATAATCTTAAATGCTTCCTTTTCTTCGGTATCTACACCAAAATTCATCGTACCCAAGCACAACTTACTTACTTTAAGGCCTGTCCGACCTAAATTTGTATACTCCATTTATGCACCCCTTTCTGAGATTCTACTAAAATGTACCATAGAATTTTTTTCCAATCAATAGTTTTTATCAAAAAATTCAAATAATTGAATTCGTTTACACATTCTGTTATTATTCAAAACTCAATTTCAAGCATTGTACCAGTATATTCAAAAAGTCTTCATTTAATAAACCTTCTTCTAAGTGAGCTGGTGTCAAACACACAACTTGACCCTTTCCATACTCATGATACCATCCTGCAATAGACGAACCATCGACCGATTCCGATTTCAAGAATACGTTCGTGTTTTGTTCATCACAATGAACAAAGTAATGCTCATCAAGAAATTCAAACGACTTCTCTACGTGAATAGAATCGCTAGTAGAATCTGCATAATAATGTACAACCTGATGTTCTTTCGGATGGTGAATAAAATGTCCGCGTAACATCGTGATATACTCTTTCATATTTTCATAGGATGCAAGACCGGCATGCCAAGCTAGCCAACCTCCGCCATTTTCTACATACTTGTTTATAAGAGATGCATCGTCTTCTGTCATCCATCTTTTTACTACATCATCTTGAGGATTAATACGGTTTTCTGCAAATAGAACAACGGCATCTGGGTTTGTTTGAATGTTTTCCATCAATTCACTCACCGGTAAATAGTCTATCTCTAGTTCTGTATTGCTTTGTTGATTTAATCGTTGAACAGCACTTTCAAACGATTTAACGGCTATACTTCTCTCATGGTAAAAGTCACCTAATACGGCAGTAATTTTCTTTTTCATTCTATATGACCTCCAACTTAAAGATTCAGTTTTACTTCTGTTCCCGTTCTTGCTGACTCATATAGTGCATCCAAAATAACATTATTCATATATCCGCTTCTTCCAGAAACACTTGGCTGTTTATCCTCACGAATACAGCTTAAAAAGTGATTAGACAAAGCTGTTCGATCAAATTCGGTCTCCGTTGGTTCTGGACTGAAATCAATGGAACTGTTAAATTTTTCTATCATCCATTTACCATACTTATCACGTATGGAAACACCGCCTTGGTCACCCATAATATGCATATACGGCTTATTCTCTTCTGCATCAGTAAAGGCTGCCCAACTAACCTCCAAATTTATCACTGTTCCATCATCTAATCGGATCATAGCTATGGCCAAGTCTTCGACATCAAACGAACCAGAAAAATTTGGTGTACCCCAATTACCGATACCCATTCGTTGTGTTCCAATTTCACCATAGGTTGCCCCTACTACAGAAATTGGCTTCCTATCTCCTACAAGGAATAACGATAAATCTAACATATGAACTCCTATATCTACCGCACATCCACCTCCCATGTGTTCTTTCGATGTATAAGTAGTTCCCCAGCCAGGAATTCCTTTACGGCGAAACCAACCTGCTTTTACATAATAAATACGTCCAAATTGGCCTTGCTCAATATGCTCCTTTACTTGGTTGAATGGATAACTCCAGCGCATTTGATGACCAATCATGAGTTTCTTTCCCGATAGACGCTCGGCTTCCAATATGCTGGTTGCCTCTTCAGCATTCATCGCCATCGGTTTTTCTAGTAACACATGCTTACCATTATTAAGTGCGGAAATGGCTATTGATGCGTGGTAGCGGTTCGGAACACTGATTACGACCGCATCTACATCTGGATCTGAAATAAGCTGTTCACTATCTACATAAGCCTTTTCCAGCCCATATTCTGATTTGGCAGCTTCTGCCCTTTGTTCCGATGTATCCGCCACAGCAGACATTTGCACTCCTTCTAATTCACTAAAAACCTGCATATGAATCAAGCCCATGGCTCCTGCACCAATAAAACCCATTCTAATTTGTTCCTGTTCTCCCATGCTTCTTTAACTCCTTCATATATAATCTTTGTTCAGCACTTTAAAATTCCCTAATTCTAACGAATTAACGTATTCCCCCCTTACCGATTTACTAATTAATTATTAATTTACTGAACATTAAGAATATAACAGTTGTTGAAATCGTTTTCAATATTTTTGAACTGCATCCACTTTTTTACACTTAATTACTTCCATGAAACAGGCAATGAATGCGCCTGTTTCATGGAAGTGAAGACAAAATGTAGTTTTAAACCTCATTTGGTTCAATTTAAATCACCATCGAACGCCCATGATGATCTACAAATACATACTTGTTATTGACGTTCTTTTTGCGTTCAACCATGTCAAAAATACCTGTTGCTGTATCCATCGGGTCAAGCGGGGCCTTGTTTCCACCCATATCTGTTCTCATCCAACCCGGGTGAACAGATAATACTTTAATATCCTTCTCCCTTAAGTAAACATTTAACTTTTCAGAAAGCATATTTACCGCAACCTTTGATAGTCCATATGGATAATCTCCGGCATATGCATTCGTCAGGCTTCCCGCTTCCGAAGAAACATTAATAATCGACTGCTTATTTCCTTTTTCTAATAGCGGAAGAAAATGTTTAATGACACGAATCGGGCCTAACGTATTAATATCAAATGCTAGTTTACAAGCTTCTAAATCTAATTCTTCTATCGTTTTTTCTCTTTCGTTAAGGATCCCAGCGTTATTGATGATTCCATCAAGGCTAGCGTTCTTCCTCTTGATTGTTTCGGTCGCAGCAATCACAGAATTTTCATCTGTAACATCGAGCTGCACAATTTCTAGTTTTTCTTTATACGTTTCTTGTAATTGGGCTAATGGCTCCGTTGTTTTTTCGTCGAGGCTTCTAACGCCGGCATAAATATGGTGCCCATTTTCCAAACCTACTTTAGCCAGACACAAACCCAACCCACGATTTGCGCCAGTAATTAAAATATCCATAGGAACCTCCTTTTTAATCGTTTTCCAGCAACTCTAGTAGAACCTTCAACTCATCCGTCGTCTCCACGTAGCTATATCTACCACCGTCGTACTCGCCTTTTTGGATTAAAGGCATGCCGTTCGCCTCCAATTTCTTAACGGTTCCCTTCATATCCTCAACGACGAAGGCAATGTGGTGCACCCCTTCCCCATGTTCGTCCAAAAATTCTCTCCATGTACTCGGGTGCTCATCCGGCTCAATTAACTCCAGCTGCAAATTCCCTCCTACATCAAAGAAAGCTAGTTTCGCTCGTGCTTGGGAAGATTCCCCTCGATACTCTGTTTGCGCTTTATCTACCGTGTCGGTGATAATTACATTCGGCTTTTCTACTCCTAAAAAGTCAGCATAAGCCTGAGAAGTTTTTTCGATATCCTCTACAATAATAGCAATTTGCGTGACAACGTTTGTTCCTAATACACTGTTTTTCATTACAGTTCCTCCTCGTTTTCTTTATATTTTATACAAAGCTTCCTTTGCATAATGATCGGTTCATTTCGGTGATCAAACCGTCTACTCCCACCTTTTAGAGAGTCGGAAAAAGATCAACGTCATCGTTAGAGCAATAATTAATAAGATCCATGCCATAGCTGATGCATATCCCATGTTAAAATATTGAAACGCATTTTTATATAAGTACAGCGAGTAAAACAAGGTCGCATTGTCCGGACCACCGTTTGTAATAATAAATGCTTCCGCAAAGGATTGAAAAATGGCGATCATACCTGTTATACCATTAAATAAAATGGCCGGCCGCAGCATCGGAAGTGTAATATGGAAAACTTTTTGCAGAACATTCGCTCCATCAATCGAAGCTGCTTCATACAAGGTTTTTGGAATATCCCCTAATGCTGCCAGGTAAATCAAAATCATATTGCCAGACATCCATATCATCATTAAAATAAAACCAGGCTTTGCCCATTTCGGACTGGCAAACCAGCCCGGTCCTTCAATTCCAATTAAACCGAGTACAGAATTTACAACACCTGAATCCGGTTGCAAAATCCAAATCCATAAAATGGCAAGAACTACGAAAGGGACGAGTGTCGGAATAAAAAAGACGACCCGAAAAAACGACATCCCTTTAATATCCTTGGTGTTAAGTAATATTGCGATAAATATGGTTACAATCGTTGTTAACGTTAACCCGACAAAGATCATATACATCGTGTTGCCCAAAACGGTAAAAAATACATCATCTACAAACAGCAATTCTCGATAATTTTGCAGTCCCACAAATTCAGGTTCCGTTATTAAATTATATTTTGTCAAAGAATAATATAACGAGCTAAATAATGGGTAAATAGTAAAGAATAAAAAGCCTATGATCCAAGGTGAGATAAAAAGTAAACCATTTCTCAAATTTCTTCTTTCCGTATTCATAGCTAACACCTCATAGAATCTATTTAAATAGATGTGGTACAAGTGCTTGTTGTTGTGAAGAAGTATTCGATCTCAAGTAGTAAATCCGATTTTTCCAACTACCCTTTCGATCCAGTAAAAGTAATCCCTTCAATGAAATATCTTTGTAAAAAGAAAAAGATGATAATCACTGGTAAGGTCATTGCCACTCCAACAGCCATCAGCAGTGCCCAGCGCGGATCATTTTCTGACATGATCTGCTGTACCCCTAAAGAGAGCGTATAAAGCCTGTTATCACTTAAAAAGATGAGCGGTCCAAGAAAATCCCGCCACGCTTCAATAAATTGAAAGATGACGACAGTAGCAAGAATTGGTTTAGATAAAGGCAAGATGATCCGCAAAAAAATGGTAAGTTCACTTGCGCCATCCATTTTCGCTGACTCTGACAGCTCTTTTGGAATACCTATAAAAAATTGACGCAAAAGAAAGATGAAGAATGGATTACCAAAGAAATGCGGGATAATCAATGGATAAAATGTACCAATCCAGCCTATATCTTTAAATATAAGAAATAAAGGCACCATAATTACCTGAAACGGGAGCATGAGTGTTGCTAACACAAGAATGAACACTCCATCACGGTATTTCCACTCTATCCTTGAAAAACCATAGGCAATTAATGAATTGGACATCACTGCTCCAACACAAGTAAAGAACACAATTATTAATGTATTTTTAAAATATAATAAAAAAGGAAAAGACGTAAAAGCTTCTTTATAATTAGACCATTGAAAAACTTCCGGTATCCAGACAGGTGGATTTGCAAATAATTCTGAACTGCTTTTCAAGGAACCAGACAAAAGCCAAAAGAAAGGAACAACGAATGCTGAAGCAAATAGAATTAGCATGATGTAAACAGCCAGCTGCTTAAATCCTTTATTTACTTTTTTTAATTTCTTTTTTGGCTCAGGAGTAGGATCAATGTCAGGCCTAGTTTCCATATGATTTGTAACCGGGAGTGATGCTTTCATTTTTAATTCTCCCCTTTTTGACTTTTTTATGATCCCTGGGCTTTATTTTCAAGACCCAGGGATCACAATGGAATCAGTATTAATTTTCATCTACTTCTTTTTGCATTTTTTCCTCAGCAGCCTGTAATAGATCTGCAACATTGTTGTCGTTGTAAATCACACTATCTCTCAGAGACATTAGCTCATCTGCCATTTGACCAGCAATCGATGTAAGTGCTGGGTGACCAGAATTAGATGAAGCAGCTACATCCAATACCATGTCATACACATGGTCATTTTCCCATTCAATCGCATCTGTTGTTTCCTTCCAAATCGAAATAGATCTCCATGTATTAATATTGTCTGCAAGAATATCCTGTTTGCTTCCATACAGGGCAAAATCGATAGCTGCTTGTGGATTTTCTGCACCTTTAGGTACTAAAAATACGTTTGTTCCAAATGTTGTTGCATTCTCCCTTCCCCCTTCTGGACTTGGAATAGCAGCAACCCGATATTCCGTATCTGGAGAGTACAGTTTTAATGCGTTTGCAAACCAATTCCCGTTTACAGTCATCGCTACCTTCCCTGTAAAGAATGGGTGGTCAGGGGAGAAAGCGCCTCCAAATCCTGATGTGAAGGATTTAATTTTTTCAGGATTGTATTTCTGGGCATAGCCATCCATCCATTCATACGTATCGATCAAAGCTTGCTGATTTAATGTCACTTGATTGTTTTCTGGATCAAAGAAGTTTGCTCCGAAAACCCATCCCCAAAGGTATGACCCGTCACCAGCATCTAGCCAAGGAATGAACCCTAACCTTTCAATTTCATCACCTTCAACCTTTGTTAATGCTTCAGCAGCAGCGTCCAGCTCTTCTATCGTTTGTGGTGGCTGATCCGGATCTAACCCTGCTTCTTCAAACATTTCTACATTGTAATAAAGTAAGTTTACGTTGGAATCTTGAGGAAATAAATAAGTGTTACCATCCTCCTGCTTCATTAAAGGGACAAAGCCTTCTAAAACATCATCCTCACTAAATCCTGCATTGGCTAAATACTCATCAATTGGCTCTAAAGCGCCTTGTGCAGCTAATCCATAAGCCAGGGCATAATCATTACTAATTACGAGATCTGGCGGGTTCCCACCACTTATAGCGGATAATAATTTACCATTACTTAGCCCGCCATCTGGTGGAGCATAAACCGCATCAATGGATACACCTGTCTCTTCCTCGTATTTCTCCATTCTCCATTCATCCCATGTCTCGGAATCTCCACCCCATGGATACCAATAAGTAAAGCTACCAGCGCTGGCACCATCTCCGCCTTGATTATCTGAACTACTGGAATCACTCGAATCGCCGGTATTTTCATTTTCGTCAGATGTTGTTCCACTGCTACACCCAATCATTGTGATACTCATAGCTAGTAAAAAGATAAGGAAAACAAATATTTTTTTCATTCGTTTGACCTCCTATTTGTTTTTTTAACTACCATGGCCTCACTACAAAATGCTCCCCACTCTAGCCCCCTTTTTTATATACTTTTACATGACTCCCTAATAATCAGTTCTGCTCCAATCTCGCTGGTGATCATTTCCTCTTTGTTCTCAATGACATGTATCACGCTGTTGGTTAATTTTGTAATAATCTGAGGAAAATCAATCTTTATTGTTGTTAATGCTGGTTTCACATAAGCACTCATCAAATGATCATCCGTACCAATCATCGATATATCATCAGGTACTTTCATCGAATGATTCTGTAAGGCTTCCATTGCACCAAACGCAACACTATCGTTTGCAGCAAGTATCGCTGTTGGGAATTCTGTATCTCGTCTTACTAATTCCTCTATCGCCATATATCCACTTTCTCTATTAAAATCCCCTGGAAGTATCCAGTTTGGATTAATCGTTAATCCATGTTTTTTTAACCCTTTTAAATAACCATCGTACTTTTGCGGACCTGCAATTCTTTTCATGTTACCTAAAATGATTCCGATTTTTTTATGATTAAGACTAACTAAGTAGTCGATTGCTTTCATTGCCACTTTTTCATTATCAAGGTTATAAACGATACGATTCGGCTCATCTTTTTCTGCGATATCCTGGTCAAGAATTCCAATCACAAATCCTTCCCTAATTAACTCTTCGATAATAGGTTCATAGTTATCTGCTCCAATGAATAAACCGCCATCTACTCTTCCTTGATAAAAAACCTCTTTTATTTTCTTCCGAGTCTCTGGATTATTCGGATCACGAATGACATTAGTTAAAGCATAGTACCCATTATTGGATGCGCTTTCAATAACAGCCGTAATCATAAAGTTAGATAAGCTGTCACCGGATACCTGACCGCTTTCAATAATGAACAACCCTAATGTTCCTGTTTTCTTACCCGCCAACACTCGAGCATTTAAGTTTGGATAATAATTGTATTTTTGAATAATATCGAGGATCTTTACACGAGTTCTCTCCGGTACATTGGGATAATTATTAATTACTCTACTTACTGTGCTTCGCGAAACTCCAGCTAGCTTGGCAATTTCTTGACTGTTTATTTCAGGCATCTTAATTCTCCTCGAAATGAAGTTAAATTCAATTGTAAACGCGCGTTTATTAATAAAAGTACGATAATAAAGACCGTTTTATGAAAATAAATTCTCCAACAAATGGATTTTTTTTATCCTTATGAACGCGCGTTTATTTTATTGCTAAAAATTGGCGCCTTAAAGTTAAAGCGCTTACATTGAATAATATAATCCACCTTGTGATAATTGTCAATGTTTTTTCAGAAAATTTTTTATATTTAGTTATCGGGCAGAAAAACCTTCATTTTTCTACATTTTTTATTAATAGATTTTGGAGGAACAATTTTTGGAATTGATTTTTGGTGTATACACGGAATTTTAATCCACAAAAAAATACCACAGACAAAATCCTGTGGTAGAATGACGGCTCTCTGCCAGTCTATATCATAGCACACACTTTCATTCAAATACTCTATCGACAAGGTAAGACAAAATCCGAGTGGTGACTAGGCACCTTACCAAGTTTGGTTATGTATTGGTTCTAAGATTTTGAGTACTTCTTTTAATAATTCTTCGTCGATGGGTTCATCTGTCCAGCTTATGTTTTTCGTGATATTGTCTACGCTTGCGGTACTTACTAAGGTTGTTGGTATCTTTTCATTCTGAACAGAATACTGAATTGCTAATTTGGACAAGTCGGCTCCGTTTTCTTCACAAAATCTCGCTGCACGTTTACACGTTTGACGAATTTCTTCACTTGCAGGATGCCAATCAGCTACTGGTCTGGAGCTTAATAACCCCATCGAAAGTGGAGAAGCATTTATTAATCCGACATTTTTCTTCTCTAATAACGGAAGAAGAGACAGTACTGACGTATCATTTAACGAATAATGGCAATAGGATAAAATGACATCCAAATCTTCCTGATCCAAAACTTTTTCAAAAATGTGCAACGGAAGACCGGATACACCAAAGAATCGGATTTTCCCTTGTTCTTTCAATTGCTGTAAAGCTGGTATTCCCTCTTCTATCACTTCTTCATAAGAACCAAATTCAATATCATGTAACAAGAGAATATCAACATAATCTGTCTGTAGTCTTTGTAAGCTTTCTTCTAAGCTAGTCATGATTCTCTTTTTAGTAAAATCAAATTCATTTTCTCCGTATCGTCCTGCTTTTGTTGATAAAATGAATTTATCTCTAGGAATATCCTTAATCGCTTTTCCAAGAACAGTTTCCGCTTTTGTTAGTCCATAATAAGGAGATACATCGATGTAGTTGATTCCTTGATCAATAGCCGTATGAACAGCTTTCATTCCTTCTTTTTCATTAATTTCCCTAAAAACAGAGCCAAGGGAAGATGCTCCATAGCTAAGAATGGATACATCTAATCCTGTTTCTCCTAACTTTCTATATTTCATTTAACTCCCCCCATACCATCTACTCATCAATCTTTTATTTTATAAAACTCCAAAGCATTACGACCAAAGACGCATTCTTTTTCTTCTTTGCTAATCGTTTCTGGCAGGGTATCTGTTAAAAGCTTATAAACATCCTCATAGCTAGCTGCTAACAAACAAACAGGCCAGTCGCTTCCGAACATCACTCGCTGAATTCCAAACACATGGACAATATGGTTAACATAAGCAATAAAATCTTCCTTTTTCCAATTTTTATGATCTGCTTCCGTAACCATACCGGACAACTTACAATAGATATTCGGATATTTAGCTATCTCAACCATCTGATTCCTCCATGGTTCTAATGTTCCACGAGCGATGTCCGGTTTCGCAATATGATCTATTACTCCGCGAATTGGTACACGCTTTAACAATTCCAGTAAAACTGGCAACTGATCAGATGTTACTAACAAATCAACTGGAAGATCCATTTCCGAAAAATAAGAAAAAGCATCTAGATAGTTTTCCTCTAATACTTTAGTCGCATCTGGCATATCTTGAATCATGACACGAACTCCAACAAATTTGGGATGATTCTGAAATTGCTCAAGCTGCTTCTTATATTCCGGATCCTCAATATCAATCCAGCCAACAACTCCAGCGATTGTTTCTGAGTCGTCACTAAGAGACAAGATAAATTCTGTTTCCTCTACTGTTGGAGCTGCTTGAACAACAATTGTTTTATCAATCCCGTTTCTTTTTAGATGAGCGACTAAATCTTTTTCATAATAATCCCTATAAAGTTTTGGAATTTCTGGAGTAATCCAACCATAGTCATTTCGGCTAATTTTCCAATAATGCTGGTGAGCATCGATTCGCATCATTATACGCCCTTTCTAAAAGTTTATAATTCTACCATAGCTTTTACGACATTCGATTCCGGTTTTAACCAACTTTCAAACTGTTCAATGACCTGATCAAAATTAGCACGATGAGTAATGTATTCATTTACATCGATGTCACCATTCTTTATTGATTGAATGACATGGAAGAAATCTTCTTTGGTAGCATTGCGACTCGACATTAACGTCAGCTCCTTGGAGTGAAAATCCGGATCAAAGAACGTTATATCTGACTTTACTAACCCTACAAAAATTAATTTTCCTCCATTTGCAGGATAATCAAAAGAATGTTGCATCGACTGTTTGTTTCCTGTTGCATCAAAAACAACACTCGGCATGTCACCGTCTGTTATTTCATTTAAATTTTCTGTCGGTGATTTTAAAGCGTTTACAATATGATCCACTTTTACCCAGTTACGACAAAATTCTAACCTTTTTTCATCAATGTCCATAGCAATGACTTTCGCTCCCTGTTGCTTAGCAAATGCCATCACTCCCAAACCAATGGGCCCCGCACCAATGACAAGGGCAAATTCTCCCTTCTGAATTCCGGAGCGTCTAACCGCATGTGCACCGATACTCAAAGGCTCAACAACAGCAGTCTCATCCAATGACATTCCTTTTGTTTTTATCAAATGATCATATGGAACAGATATTTTTTCACGCATTCCACCATCTACATGTACACCTAACACTTTCATTTGCGTGCAGCAATTTGTTTTACCAATTCGACAGGCTCTGCATTCACCACACTCCAGATAAGGAATAATCGTCACTTGATCTCCCTTTTCTAACCCTTGGGAATTTTCCTCAATCGATTCAATTTCTCCCGCTAGCTCGTGGCCCAGCACTCGTGGATACTGAAAAAAAGGTTGATTCCCTTTATAGGCGTGTAAATCGGTGCCACAAATTCCAATGCGCTTGATAGAGACGATTGCATTCCCTGATTCAGCCTTTGGTTGTTCTAATTCAACCCTTTTAAACAAGTTAGGTTCTACACATGTAACTCCTTTCATCGCAAAACAACTCCTTTGTACTATTTTTTATTTCAATAAATTCATAAAAAAATAAACTTCTTATTTCATTTATCATTTCAGGAGCATTTTTCTGTTTTATAGACCTCTTGATTTTATAATAGAGTAATTGGTTTTCAGAATAAATTAGCTCATAAATAAAACCAACGAATAATATATTTTTGGGATTTTTTCTTCTTTAAAATTATTATAATAGCTTTTCATACATTGTTTTTTTCTATAATTAAGTAGAGAAGTTCACCTTCATCGTTTCACCTCTTTTATCATTACTCGACTTCCACCACATAAGAATCCCCAGTTTTTGTAGGGAATTGGACAATCCCGTTATCAAGGTGAGATACCTTCACCTTCTCACCATTAGATTGCACGACAAAGGGATGATCAAGCTTGAGTTTACATTCATTTCCTTGGCTAGAATGAATAAGAGCATGTTTTAGTTCTTGATTAGACCAGTAAAAATCAACCTCGAATCCGCCTCTTACCTTAACTCCCTTCATCTCACCTTCTGACCAATTGGCAGGGAGCGCTGGTAAAAATTCAAGATAGCCTAAATGGGATTGAATGAGCATCTCCACAACTCCAGCTGTAAAACCAAAGTTTCCATCAATTTGAAAGGGTGGATGTGCACCAAATAAATTCGGGTAAACGCCTCCCTTATGCTCCTTTTCTGAATCATGTGTTACAAGATTAAAAAGGTTGGTGATTAATCGGTGAGCGCGTTCTGAATTTTTAAACCGTGCCCAAAGACATAGCTTCCAGGATAAACTCCAGCCCGTTCCGTCGTCACCTCTTCGATCGAGTGAAACCTTGGCTGCTTCATAAATCGAATCGGATAATTCTGTAATCTGCTTACCTGGATAGACTCCGAATAGGTGAGATACATGACGGTGATGCACATCTTCATCATCAAAGTCCTTCCCCCACTCCTGCAGCTGACCAAATCTACCAATTTGATACGGGTATAATCGATTTAATTTGTCGTTCAACTCTTTACAGTATTCCTCGTCAATATTTAACTTCTGTGCCGCTTCAATCGTATTGGAAAATAGGTCCCAAATTAACGCCAAATCCATCGTACTCGCTTCCGTAACGGCTGCTAATTTTCCATCATATCTAAACTTATGCTCTGGAGATGTCGATGGAGTCGTGATGAAGTAGCCATCCTCGTTTTCCATCAACCAATCCAAGCAAAAATTGGCTGCGCCTTTCATAATCGGATATGCTTTTTGATCAAGAAAGGATTCATCCCCTGTATATAAGTAATGCTCCCATAGATGTTGGGTTAACCATGTACCAGACATCGGCCAAAGCGCCCACACAGGATCACCATGTCCAAATGCCCCAACAGGCGCGGAATGCCTCCAAAGATCTGCGTTGTGATGAGCAGTCCAGCCCCGACACCCATAATTTGTCTCGGCCGTTTTTTCCCCATTGATCGCTAACTCTTCAATAAAATCTAATAACGGGTGATGGCACTCAGATAAATTACAAGCCTCCGCTAACCAATAATTCATTTCCGTATTGATATTTAATGTGTAGTTACTACTCCATGGCGCTTGCATTTTATCATTCCAAATCCCCTGAAGATTTGCAGGCTGTGTTCCCGGTCGTGAACTGGAAATTAACAAATATCGACCATAGTGAAACATTAATTCTACTAATTTAAGATCTTTTTCTCCATAGTTGGTTACGCGTTTATCCGTCGATTCCTCATCATATCTGTCAGATGTGTTTAGGCTAAACTTCATTCGATTAAATAAAGACTGGTAATCTTTGATATGCTCTTGCTTTATTCTGTCATACGATTTTTTCACTGAAAGATTCATATAATTTTCCGCTATCGTATGAGGATCTTTTCCATTCAGTGCTGGTGATTGATCAAACCCGTTAAAGCTTGTCGCAGCAGTAAATAACAGTGTTGCCTTCGAGGATTTTTTCACTTCTATTCCTTGGTCTGTGTACTCAACTTCTCCATCCTCTACGATAACCTTCAGTTGACCTTCAAACGTCATTGCCTTAGTTTCGGTTGAATCAGAATAACGAATAGGATCTTCTGTCATGTAATAATTAGGATCCACATTTTCAGGACAAACACCGGTCAACACTAGTTTATCGTTGTTGTTTTTGAGTTCAGATTTCAATGGACTTTCAAGGCTGGCTGTAAAGGATAAAGCGTTTGGTTGATCAGTTTCTAATCGAGTGACTATCATTTGGTCTGGATGGGAGATAAACGTTTCCCTATGAAAGGTTGTCCCATTTACTTTGTAGGTAACCCTAGCTATCGCTTCGTTTATGTTGAGACTTCTTTCATAGAAGGTTGGTTCATCGGGATGGTTAAAATTAAGATTTAGATTTCCAAATGGAAGATAAGCCTGTGTATATGGCCCCATCATTTCCTTTGTAAGTTGATCTGCATCGGTATACCTTCCTTCAGAGATTGCATTTCTAACCTCAGGCAGAACATTTTTGGCATTTGGATTGTTTATTTCTTTCGGGCTTCCCGACCATAGTGTATCCTCATTTAGTTGCAAACACTCCTGATTAACACCTCCAAACACCATCGCACCTAATCTACCGTTTCCTAACGGAAGTGCTTCGGTCCACACGTCGGCTGACGTATCATATTTTAGTTTCATTTAGACACTCCTCTCTTCGTTTAATTCAAACACCATTGTAACCCCTTACAAAATATTTTTTAAATAAAAATTCTTTTTTTGTTATATAAGAATCTGGAAATAATTTGTAATGCTAAGTTCTTAAATAGGCATCTGAGGAGGGGATGGAAAACTGGTGAATTGTGACCTGAGCGTAAGTCGAGTGAGGGTGCACATAAACCGGTGGAGTGAAAATAATTCCCCTAAAATTCCCATATCTCACTCAGCCCGTTCTGAGAACAACCCCCAATTGCTGGCGCATCATTTGTTACTTAATAATAGTTTATTGTTGATGTCTTTCCGCAAATAACCAGAAAACATTTAATGAATCACTTTTTAAATGTCGTATGCTTTAAAACATGTTTCATAAAGTCCTCAAATGTGATCGAATATTTATTCCACTGATTGTACCATTTTCGTATTGTTTCCAAGAGCCAAAACGGAACAGATTTGCCATCGAATAAGTGATAGCAATCATCGTATGCTTTCTTTAAATGCTCCCATCGATAATCATTTCCTGCTTTCACATATTCCGATACATCCAGTATTTTTGCTCTCCCATTTTGAAGTAAAATATTTTTCAGGTGAATATCTCTTGGATTTAACCCCTTTTGGCGCACATACTCCCTTGCATATTCTACGTCTTGAACAGCCTGCTCAGGAACATGAATCCCTTGTAGGAGACAATCATAAAAAGTAATTCCTTCTTCATAACTTAAGACGAGAATATTATCGTAAGTAGCAAAACATATCGAAAAATAAGGGGAATCGCCTAATGTGTTATAAACCCTTTTCTCGATGCTCACTTTGGATACTTTGTCCTCCGCATACACTTTAAAAGCATAATCTGGAGCTTGAAAGGATTGAAAGACTGCCGCATCTGTTCCAATTCCAATACACCGAAGTTCATCAGCCCCTCCATCAATCGTTACAGGATTATTATTGGTATTTGATGAAATGGAGATGCGAGATAGAGATTCGACTACCGTTTCCCATTCTGATTTCATGC
Source organism: Aquibacillus albus (assembly GCF_016908325.1). Lineage (GTDB taxonomy): Bacteria > Bacillota > Bacilli > Bacillales > Amphibacillaceae > Aquibacillus_A > Aquibacillus_A albus. The sequence goes on from NZ_JAFBDR010000002.1 coordinate 39,509, forward strand.
ATCTTTCTCCCTTTGTTTGCATTCACTCTACCGTTAAATGAGTGTATTTTAATTATATGTTAATTTCTTTAAATTCTGTTAAAATTTGAATTTAGTTTTGCAAAAAGGGGTCTGACCCCTTTTTGCAAAACTTGACAAAAGACGACAAAAATCGGGTGGTGCATGGCACCACCCGATTTTTGTCTAATCCAAATAAAGGTGAGTTGGGTACGCTCCGCTAAAGCAGGCGATACAGTGTTGGTTCGTTTCTGCTAGGTCTATATTGACTGCTTCTAACAAGCCATCTGTGCTTAAAAAGGCTAGGCTATCTGCTCCAATCGTTTCTCCCATTGCTTGTTCTTGTTCATGTCTATTGGCCAACATCTCTTCTTTTGTTGGCATGTCCACACCATAAAAACACGGGTTTCGGACCATCGGTGAACTAATCCGTACATGTACTTCCTTCGCGCCTGCATCTTGAATTAATTTAACAATTCGTTTAATGGTTGTTCCTCTTACAATCGAATCATCTATCAGTACTACTCTTTTCCCTTCGATAATTTCTTCTACGGCGCTTAGCTTTAATCGTACTGCCAATTCGCGAAGCTCTTGCGTTGGTTCAATGAATGAACGGCCGGCATATGGATTTTTGATTAACCCCATTTCATAGGGAATATCCAGTTGATGGGCATAGCCAAGCGCAGATGGAATGCTTGATTCTGGAACAGCAACGACGACATCCGCTTCTACTGGATGCTCCTTCGCTAAAGTTTCTCCTAATTCTTTTCGAATCGATAACACACTGCGTCCTCGAATGACACTATCCGGTCGGGCAAAATATACAAATTCAAAGGAACACAGCGACATTTCTTCCTTTTTCGCAAATCGGCCTGTTTCAATGCCATTTTCATTAATAAGTATCCATTCGCCTGGTTCGACATCCCGCCAAAACTTAGCACCAACAGCATTAAACGCACATGTTTCCGATGAAGCTACAATCGCATCATCACCAATTTTTCCAAGCGAAAGCGGGCGCAAACCATGACGATCCAAGGCAATCAACAATTGGTTTTCTGTCATAATAACTAAAGCAAAAGAACCATCGATTCGTGAAAGAATATCTGGTGCTGCATGTTCAAATCGCTGTTTCTTAGACCGAGCAATAAGGTGTGCAATCACTTCCGTATCCGTTGTCGTTTGAAAAATACTCCCTTGCTGCTGCAACACATCTCGTTCAATTCTTGCATTCACAAGGTTGCCATTGTGCGCTACCGCTAAGTCTCCTTTACTATAATTAAACACAAGCGGCTGTGCGTTTTTTAATAAACTTTCACCAGATGTCGAATATCGAACATGGCCAATTGCCATATTTCCGTCCATTTTATCTAATATGTCACGGCTAAATGCTTGATTGACTAGTCCCATTCCATGATGGTGTTTCAGTCTTTTCCCATCGCTTACCGCTATCCCCGCACTCTCCTGACCACGATGCTGAAGTGCATGTAGCCCGTAATATGTTAAGTCAGCAGCTTGTGGATGATTAAATATTCCAAAAACCCCACATTTTTCCTTCATTTCTGACGACATTCTTTTCCCTCCCCTTCAGACTTTTTCCTATTTTCTACGGAATGGAAGCTTTCTATTCAACACATTATTGAACGTGTAGGGATTCGATTTATGGGAACTCAGAAAAATTTGAGTAAAGAGAAGGTGGTCCTTTGTTTGGTTTTCGGGATAAAGTTATTGACGACTTTTATGCTTTGATTCACTTTTAGTTTCCTTTTACCCTTTAAAACTCAATCATAAACGAACTTTGGTTCATTTTTGGCATCCTTTACCCCTCTAAAAAATTATTAATATGTAAAAAAAGCTGTCATTTCTGATAGTGACAGCTTTTTTTACTTTATACGTGGGCCAATTCTACTTCCTTCAATATCGTCTGCTTAAATTCATCTAATGCTTCGTCCGTATCTTTCGTATAACCACACTCAAGTCCTACGAAACCATCATAATTTGTAGCCTTGATTGCTTTTAATATGTTTACATAATTTAATTCACCAGTACCAGGTTGGGTTCGACCAGGATTGTCTGCGATATGATAGTGGCTGATTCGATCCATATAGTTCGTAGCATTGCGAATGACGTTACCTTCTGTTATTTGTTGGTGATACACGTCAAACACAAGCTTAACATTCGGACTATCTACTTGGTCTATAATCGCTACCGCTTCATCTGAGCGTTGTAGAAAATGACCTTGATGATCAACCAAACCATTTAACGGTTCTACTTCTAACGTGACTCCTGCCTCTTCACAGAGTGGTGCACAATGCTTGAGTGTTTCTACCATTGCCTGGAGTTGCGTTTCACGGTCAACCCCTTTGATGACATTCCCGGTTTGCGTAATGATCGCTTTTGTCCCTAGAATTTTGCATGCTTCAATCGTATCTTTTAACCCAGCAATATATTTCTCCCGTTGACTAGGATCAACAAGATTGAAGAAGCTTGTGCAAGTCGCAATGATACCAACACCTATCCGTTCTTGTACCTTTGCAATATACTTGAGGTCAAGATCTCCCCAGTTGTAATACTCTAAGCCATGAAACCCGTGCTCTTTTATTTTTTCCAAATGATAAACAACATCTTTCCCCTTATAGGCACCTACGCAAAGTGAATATTTCATATACGTGTCAACTCCTTTATACGAACTGGATTACTCGTTTTTGCTGATTCATTCGCAGCGATCGTCACTATGTCAACATCCGAACGTTATTCCCTCTACTTGTTCGGTCATCACTCGTTGACTAGTTGCTGAATAGACTAGTAAGAGTTGTTACTTAAAAATATTGTAATCCCTTACATTTTATTTTTAAATATAAAATTTTTATTTCGAGTATAATAATATGGCAATTGTGATGAAGAAGCAGTTTTATACACTGCAGAGGTGAAAGTAAATTCCTGATACTTGCCCATAAACCTGCCAACAGTGAGAGTAATTCCGGGATACTTGCGCATAAACCTGCCAACAGTGAGAGTAATTCCGGGATGCTTGCGCATAAACCTTTCAACGGTGAGAGTAATTCCGGAATTCTTGCGCATAAACCTTTCAACGGTGAGAGTAAATACGGGATGATTGCACATAAACCTCCCAACGGTGAGAGTAAATATGGGATGCTTGCACATAAACCTCCCAACGGTGAGAGTAAATACGGGATTCTTGCGCATAAAGCAATGTCAACAGAACTTCCTTTTACATGTTTCACCCCTCACTGGTTAAAATAAAACGGATTATAAATTTTAGGAGGTTTTATAGGATGGATAATACACACGATTTTGTAGAGAAGCTCCATGAAACGCAAGCAAAGGATGAGCAGAATAGACAAAAGCAAGGAAAAAGACTTCCAGCAAAAAAGCTTCCTAGCAAGCAACAAAAAAATAATCAATAAATGTTAGGGGTCTGACCCCCGGATATAAAAATAAAAGAGAGGACCGACGTTGGATCCTCTCTTTCATTCAGATTGTTATTCTATTTCCATAGCGGCGCTTAAGAATGTTGCAAACTGTCCGCGTGTGACTGCTTCTTTTGGTCTAAAGTCATCGAATTGGTTTGTAATTCCCAATTCGGCAAGAATCGTTACACTTGCTTTATGAGATGCATCGACATTGTCTGTGTTAATATCCACGGACGAATCTCCGCTTGCCTCTAAATCGAGAGCACTTACTAACACTGTTGCCATTTGCTCTCTTGTAAGTGCAGCACCATCCATGAAGCTGCCTGCACTTCCTTTAAAGATGCCAGCATGGTACGTTGATGCGATCGCCTCGGCATAATAGTTACTAGGTGTAACATCATCAAAGTTCTCTAATACTCCATCAACATCCGTTGGAACAGTTAATTCCAGTGCCTTCATAAACATTTGTGCAGCCTGTGAACGGCTAATTGTCTGATCTGAACGGAATTCACGTGTTCCATCTTCCAATGGATAACCATTGATGGCCTCTGCCCCAACTAAATCCATGATTGCCGGGAAGTGAGAGTTATTCGGTGTTAAGTCGGCAAAATCTGCTACTGTTTGAATTAATTTTGGAGCTGTACGATGATTCGTGGCTTGCTCATAGTCATAAGCCATTCCAATCAATTTAGCTTCACTCCACATCTCACCGAAAAATGCCAATGCAAACGGTGATCCGTTTTCGTAATATCCAGCAGGAACCGTAACGAGTGGCAACCCACTGATGTTAATTTCAGATACTGTCGTGGCGCTAATTCTTCCTTCTTCAAGTGGAGGTGCCGCTGCTTCCGCTTGAGGATACACAAATCCATCTAAATCGTGTTTCTCCATAACCTCATAAATAATACGTTGGTATTCACTTCGAACCTCTTTAAATGCCGTCAAATCAGGGAGTTCATCTGGATTATCCTTTCCAGGAAGGTTAGCCCTAGAACTAAGCGGCCCACCTTCTACCCAAGGAACTTCTCCCGCTTTTTCAAATACGCTCTCTATAGAAAGAGTATCGTCACTTGGATCTAAATTTTCTAAGTATTTTTCAAGGTCATAAAAAAATGATTCTCTACCTGAACTAGGTGCATTATCTGCGTATTCTATAAAACCCGAACCAGCAAATGGATCTGTTACAACTTCAGCCCCTTGACTTTCTAACTCTTCAATAGCACGGGCATACAACTCCTGTGTTTCTTCTGACAGTTCCTCTGTATTCCAGCTAAGCCCATATAATCCAAGGCGCTTCCCTTCGAGTGATTCCTCATCAAGGAATGCTGTATATCCATCTTCAGGGACATTGCCAATAGCTGCTTCTGTATTAACATCTGTTTCCCAGTAACCAGCAATGGAATCAAGCATTAAAGCTGCATCTTCAACTGTACGGGCATGCGGCCCCAGCACATCACGAGTGCTAGCAGAGAGTGGTGTAACACCGATAGTTGGCACTAGTCCAAACGATGGTTTAATACCAACTAATGCTTGTGCCGCAGCAGGGTTTTGAATCGATCCACCTGTTTCCTCCGCAATTCCTAGCATTGCAAAGTTGCCAGATACCGACATAGCTGTTCCACTACTACTACCACCGGGAGCAAGGGTTGGATTCACAGCATTATATGTCGGTCCAGCCCAACTTGTATTAGCATGTGTTCCTGATGCACTGAACGCTGGAATATTCGTTTTTCCTAGGATTATTGCACCAGCTTCCTTCAATCTAGTTACAATCGGAGCATCCATTGTTGGCATTAATTCAATACCACCAGCTTCCTTACTTAGTGGAGCCCATCCAAAAGTCGTCGGATAACCAGCAACATCAACTGCTTCCTTTATAACAATCGGCACACCTGCTAGCGGGCCAAGTTCTGCTCCCTCCGCACGCAAACGATCAACTTCCTGTGCTTCTTCTAAAGCGTCCTCATTCATAAACGTAAATGCATTGTATGTATTTTCATAGATAGCGATTCGTTCTAGGTAAGCTTGTACAACTTCTTCCGTCGTATAATCCCCTTCTTCATAGCCAGTCATCAACTCATTAACTGTAATTTCTTCTAAGCTAAAAGAATCTTCTGCCGCAAAGACCGAACCTACAGGGGTTAAACCAGCAGTTGCAACGATAAAAATTGCTAAAATTAAAAAGATACGCTTAAGTACATTCGTTTTTTTCAAAAATTTGTCCCCTTTCGAAAAATGTTCTGGATAGCTTCGAGTGGAATGGTAAAAAATAAAAAAATGCGAATCTTGCGCTGATTTCGCATTGCAAATAGATTATTCTCCCCTTCCCCTCTTTTTTTGTCTATTAAATACCTACCCTGTTTCGTACTTCGCTTTTCCTTTCTACATTTGATTTAAGAAGCGAAACTATCTATTTCTTCACCTCCATAGTTTTATTATTAATAGTTTGATAGACTTATACAATGAAGTTGTTAGATAATCGAACATAAAAAGATATAAATAGTAGAATTTGCATGTTTTTTTGTAAAAAAACTGCCACTATTGTCTGTGACAGCAATTTTACAAATTAGGGTTAAACTCCTACTATGAATCTTACTTTTTTGTTCCATTATTCTACACAAAAATGAGAAGTTCAGTATAATGGTAGGGACAAAGTTAGAGGAGGTAATCATGAATAATAGAATAATCAAAAAAGTCACGATCTTCGGTACGATATTAATGGTTTTAGCAGTGATTTTAATTTTCTCCACTAACACCATCGACCAGTGGCTGTGGATGAAGGATCTAAATTATGTATCGGTATTCACAACGATGTTTAGTGTCAGAATCATACTAATGGTGATAGGGTTTTTAATAAATTTTGTTTTGTGTTATATCGTTTTAAAAAACATTCAAAACATATATGTTAATCAAATGGAAATCAAAGAGATGAAAAATATTCCGCCATTTTTTATAAATGCAGGTGTATTCCTTTTTTCTTTGTTGATTGGTTTTACGGGATTGACATTAGGTGACAGATGGGAAGTAGTGCTAAAGTATTGGAAGCACCAGCCTTTTCATATCCAAGACCCATTTTTCGCCAAAGATGTTAGTTTCTATTTGTTTGAATTGCCATTTTATCAGATGGTTTTAAACGCACTCAGTGGATCAATCTTTTTTATGCTATTTATCAGTGTTTTTGCCATGGGCTTTGTATTGTATCACCAAAAAAACCGAATGGCGCAAATCCAGCTCATGGTACTAGTTGGAATTTTTGGCGTTTTATTAAGCATCAAGCAATTTTTAAAACCATACGAAACGCTCAGCACTGACCGCGTGAGTGGATTCCACCGAAGTGTTGTGGAAGGGCTAAGTTATACCGATGATCTGATCAATATCCCGAAAGCATATATCATGGGTGTTTTCATTTTAATCATAACAATTGTTGTGTTATATGCCATTTACCAAGCAAAATGGAGGATGATTGCAATCAGTATTGCATCATTCGTAGTGGTTGCCATTATCGGACAATTGGCTTCCGTTGTTGTGCAACAGTTTATCGTTTCTCCAAATGAGTTCGAAAAAGAAAAGCCATATCTTGAACATAATCTAAATTGGTCAAGACAAGCATATGGGCTCGATGACATTGAAAGCATCGAACACCCAGGAAGCCAGACATTTGACGCCGACATGGTGGAGCGCAACCAAATAACCATCGACAATATTCGAATCAATGATGCTCGCCCATTAAATGAAGTATATAACCAAAAACAAACGTTTCGAACGTACTATCAATTTAATGACATGGATATTGACCGCTATGAAATTGACGGAAAATATCAACAAGTATTCATCGGGGCAAGAGAATTAAATACATCTGACCTTCCTGATCAAGCGCAGACATGGATCAACCAGAAGTTACGTTATACACATGGATATGGGGTTGCGATGAGTCACGTTAATACCATTGATTCGCAGGGGCAGCCTGATTATTTGATTGAAAACATCCCACCACAAGGTGCACTTGAGGTGACAAGACCAGAACTTTATTTTGGTGAAGAAGATTACGGCGATGTCATTGTCGGAACAAAAGTGGATGAATTTGATTACCCGGATGGGGAAAATAATCAGTCCACGCGATTTGAAGGAGACAGTGGAATTCCGTTAACAGGGATGCAAAAACTCTTTTATGCATGGAAAGATAAATCACTGCGGCTACTTGTGTCCGGTCAATTGACCGATGACAGCCGTTATTTAAGGACGAGAAATATTATAGATCGTGTGGATCGCATTGCTCCATTTTTTGAATATGAGAAAGATCCATATCTAGTCATTCGTGATGATGGAACCCTTGTATGGGTGATTGATGCTTATTTAAGTGCAGAAAACTATCCATACAGTTCGTCCTATGAGAATGACCGAAATTATATTCGAAATAGTGTGAAGGTAACAGTTGATGCGTATACAGGTGATGTTCATTTTTATGTCGTTGAAGAAGATGAGGCATTATTAAAGACTTATCAGAACATGCTGCCGGATTTATTTACAACCGACATTCCAGAAGATATCCAAAAGCATTTCCGTTACCCAGAAAGGTTGTTTGGTATCCAGGCAGAGAAATATGGTACGTATCACATGTCAAATCTCGAAGTATTTTATAACAGAGAAGATGTCTGGCAGATTCCAACAGAAAAGTATTACGACAATGATATCACGATGGAACCTTATTATTTAACGATGAAGCTACAGGAGGAAGAAAAAGAAGAATTCGTACTCACCATGCCGTTTACACCGAGAAACAGGCAGAACATGATTGCCTGGATGGGTGTTCGAAATGACGGGGACAACTACGGTGATATATTCGTTTACCGTTTTCCAAAGCAAAAAAATGTTTATGGTCCACAGCAAATTGAAAACAGGATCAATCAAGACAGCGTGATTTCCCAGGAGTTAAACTTATGGTCGCAAGGTGGTTCGAGAGCTATTCGCGGAAACCTCATCACAATTCCAATCGAAGATACGGTTATCTATGTTGAACCGATTTATATTGAATCAAACAACGAGACGGCGCTTCCGGAAGTTAAACGAATTGTCGTTGCTTATGATGATTATATCGTGATGGAACGGACAATCGAAGCAGCATTCGAAAGACTTTTGGAACAGGTTAAGTCAGGGATTCCGCAAGTACCAGTTGATGACGCCGATGAGGTTGAGGACCCAGATGAGCTCTTAAGTGCCGAAGAAAAGTTGGAAGAATTGGCAGAGCTTTTCAAGGAATATGAAGATGCATTAGCAGAACGTGAATGGGAACAAGCAGCAAGTATTCTAAGACAAATTGAAAATGAATTAGATTTGGAAGAATAAGTTATAGCTATTTTATATTCACAACCATTCTTTAAGGTTGTAGCTATTTCCTCAACTAAATTACAAACGCATGGATGGATGTATTTATCCATGCGTTTTTTTGTGTTTAAGTGTGTTTTTTTTACATTTATTTGAAATAATAAAAATATCGGAAGAGGGTTCAAAACGAGCAAGGTTCTAGGAACAATACAATCTCATAATAACGTTGGTCGGCGCTCGCTTTACCAAGGTAAGAACGTTGGACTTCAACTTCCTTTAACAGCTTCATCCAAAAAGTCATCTATATTTATCAGGTAATCTTGATTGGAAAGGTGATTTTTTACATGTCCTCCTTTACTCGTAATCCATAATTTCTTCACTCCTTGATATGCTTGATGCATTCGAACCGAACACGTATGTGGAACTTTTTCGTCGTTTTGGTTGTGTATGAAATAGACTGGACAATTAATTTTGTCTAGACTTTTAGATGGATTTACCATTCTCGGGTGATAGCCTAAGCTAAGGATAGGAAAGAAAAATAGGATAAACGGATTTACGAGTTTAGGAAGGTTTGTCCATTCAGACAAGCAATCATCTAAATACGTTTCTAAATTATCAAATGCACTGTCAGCGATGATTGCATCCACATTTTCTTTAGCTGCAGCCATAATGGCGCAAGCTCCACCAGTGGACCAGCCCATTAAAATGATTTTTTTATACGTCATATTGCGTTTGATATATTGGATGGCTCCAATAAGATCTTTGGATTCCAAAGCACCAACAGTGGATTTGTTTCCTTCTGATTCTCCGCAATTGCGATAGTCGAAGGATAAGACGTTATAGCCTTTTTCGACATAATGTTTTGCTAATTTTAAAGAGTTAATTGGTGATTTTGTTCGACTTCCACGGTAACCATGAGAAAAAATAATCGTTCCGACTGGATTAGCAGCTTCCATCAACCAGCCTTTTAAATTTGTTTTATGATCAGCGCTTTTAAACACGATATCTTGAAAAGTCATGCCATGTTTTGCTGGATTTCCTTTTACTTTATTCCGTTTAGGATGAGTTAATCCCCAAGCAACTACCAAGCCAATGACAGCTAATATTGGTGAGAAAATAATTTGAAGAATAAGCTCATGCAATTTTTGCTTTGGTAGAGTATCGACTGTTTTTAAATCCACTGACTTCCTCCTCATCTACATTTCGACACCGGCTAAAGTTTTCACTTATCGGTTTCCAAAATAAGGTAACCATTCAACAAGTTTATTTTACTACATTTTCGACAATCCTCAACAAGTGTGTTAGTAAAGTTAACAATAATTTAACAATTCTTTTCCATACAGTACTTATCAGTATCTCGTAATTAGGACATTGGCTGTTTTACTTTGGGGATAGGTAAAGGTAAGCTTGGGTGCGATGCGCATAAGTAGTTCGATCGTAAGAGGAAATCATCAATCCGTGCGCATAAAACATATATAGTTGAGAGTAATTCCTCTGGGGGTGCGCATAAGTCATTCAATGGTAAGAATAAACCTGTGAAAACTGCGCATAAACCTCCCACAGTAAAAGTAAATCAGTTAAAATGAGAGCATGGGTGAAGAGGGGTCTGACCCCGGGTGTGGACAGATTAGGGATTTTGTCCTCCCTGTGTGGACAGGGGGTCTGACCCCCAGTGGATGTGACCCCTGGGGATGGTGTCCTCTGTATGAAGACAAAATGGTCATTTTGTCCACAAGCGGGGTCAGACCCCTTTTACAATAAAGGAGACTTTTTATGGTTTATCTTTTTATTATGATGTTGGAGCGTTTGGGAATTATTGTTACGATTGCTTTTGTGCTGACGAGGTTTTCGTTTTTTCAGGATTTGATTTATCAAGATAAATTACGTAAAAACCAGCAATTCGTAGCGATCGTATTTTTTGGTATTTTTGGTATAATCGGGACCTATTTAGGTGTGGCGATGAACACAGAGACCGACGCTTTTAACCGGATGGCTGTTGAAATATCTCAGGAGGAAGCGATCGCAAATTCTAGAGTGATTGGAATTGTCATCGCTGGATTGCTCGGTGGGTACAAAATGGGGATTGGTGCTGGACTAATTGCTGGTATTCACCGCTTTACACTGGGAGGGTTTACTGGATTTTCTTGCGGACTAGCTGCTGTTGCTGCTGGTATGATAGCAGGTGCTTTCTACAAAAGAAACAAGAAAATAAGCTTAAGTCTTGCCTTCTCCGTTGGTGCACTAGCAGAAGCTGTTCAGATGGTATTAATTTTATTACTTGCTAGGCCTTTTGAAAATGCGATGCACTTGGTTGAAATCATTGGTTTTCCTATGGTCATCGCAAATGGTGTAGGTTCTGCCCTGTTTATTCTTATCACCAGAAATGTTGTGAATGATAAAGAAAAAGTTGGTGCACTTCAAGCTCAGAAGACGTTTCGGATTGCCGATCAAACACTTGTCCACCTTCGTCAAGGAATGAATAACAAATCAACACTAGCCGTTTGCAACATCCTTTATAAGGAATTACAGCCTAGCGCTGTGGCAATCACGGACAAGTCAAACATTCTTGCCCATGTTGGTCTTGCAGATGATCATCATCGTGCGAATAGCCCGCTTCAAACGGATGCTACAAAAGAAGTGATTCAACATGGGGAGTTAGTTGTTGCAGATAATGATTCGATTCATTGTAAAAACAGAAACTGCCCACTTATCGCAGCTGTTATTGCCCCATTAAAGCAAAATGAACAAACGGTTGGAACGATTAAATTTTATTTTCAATCGGAAAAAGAAATAACAAGTGTCATCTTGGAAGTAATTTCTGGATTAAGCAAGCTGTTAAGCAATCAACTGGAATTAGCTGAAGCTCAGCGTGCTTACCAGCTGGCCAAAGAGGCTGAAATAAAAGCTTTACAAGCACAAATCAGCCCTCATTTTCTATTTAATTCATTAAATACGGTCGTTTCGCTTATTCGAATTGATCCAACAAAAGCACGGAGGCTGTTAGTATCTCTTTCCCAATTTTTACGACAAAATTTAAGTGTGACGACAAAAGATATGGTGTCCTTAAAACAAGAGCTGGACCATGTCAAAGCCTATCTGACCATCGAGGAGACTCGATTTGTCGACCGCTTAAAAGTTGACTACGAAATTGATGAGCGTGTATTCGCAGCAACCATACCGCCACTTACATTACAGCCATTGGTAGAAAACGCGATTAAGCATGGCTTTAAAAACAAAGATGAGGATTGTTTCATCTTTATTTCAATGATTGATTGTGGTGAAAAAATCAAAATTATTGTAGCAGATAATGGAGAAGGAATAAGCCGTGGTCGATTACGAGAGCTAGGAACAGAGCCAATGACGTCTGATACTGGAACTGGATTAGGTTTATACAATGTCAATCGGCGTCTGCGTTTAATTTTTGGAGAAGACGCGAAGCTGCATATAAACAGTGATTCAACAGGAACAGAAATTACTTTTTTTATACCAAAACTGGAGGTGTGATCATGACAGAGATCATTCGAGCACTAATTGTAGATGATGAGCGTTATGCACGTGATGAGTTAAAGCATTTATTAAGTGGTTATCCTTCTATACAAGTGATTGGAGAGGCGGATTCAGGGGAAGGGGCAATCATGAAATCAATCAAGGACCAGCCAGATGTTGTTTTTCTAGATGTGGAAATGCCAAAGATGAATGGCATGGAAGCTGCTAAATCATTATTGGAGTTGAAAAAATCACCGTTGATTGTGTTTGCTACAGCATATCCGGAATTTGCCGCAGAAGCATTCCGTTATGAAGCAATTGACTACTTATTAAAGCCTTATGATGAGGAGCAGTTAAAGGATACAATCGACCGAATCCAGAAAAAGTTCTTCGTTTCATCGGCAATAGAAACAACGAATACCTTGGGAAAGCTTGCAGTAGAAGATGAAGGAGAAATCACCTACATTGTACCAACAGATATTTACTATATTTACCGAGAAGAAAAAGTATCAAGAATTATTACAAAAACAGGTACATTTGATGTAAAAACACCGTTAAAGGATTTAGAAAAACGCTTAGCCCCTTACTCCTTTTTCAGAATTCATAAAAGCTATCTTGTCAACCTGAATCATGTTTCGAAGCTTACCCCATGGTTTAACGGTGCCTATCACTTGGAACTGAGAGATATGGAAGAAACGCTCGCTGTCAGCAGAAACTACGTGAAAGCCTTACGCCAAGCACTCGAACTATAATTTTACTTCCCATCCTTGACCAAGCCTGTTTTCCGACAAAATTCGTGCAATTTCGGGCGGTGGCAGGCACCGTTTAACCTCTTCATTCTACATGTTAATCACTGATTTTAACATGTTAATCCAAAGTTCCCTTTTTTGCTGCTTTTTGTTTTATAATGTGAATACGCTTTCATCGAGACGAGGAGGTTTACAAAATGATAACATTTCTATTTGGAATTATATTATTAATTGTTGGTTATTTTACGTATGGTAAATTTGTAGAAAAGGTATTCGGTGTCAAAGACCGTGCGACACCTGCTTTTACACATAAAGATGGTGTCGATTATCTGCCGATGAACACACGGAAAAATTCATTAATTCAGTTATTAAACATTGCTGGTGTTGGTCCTATTTTCGGTCCAATCATGGGTGCATTGTATGGACCTGTTGCCTTCTTATGGATCGTATTTGGTTGTATTTTTGCAGGGGCTGTTCATGATTATTTAACTGGGATGATTTCGATTCGTAATCGTGGGGCACATTTGCCTGAACTAGCTGGTAAATTTTTAGGAAAAGTAATGAAGCATGTCGTGAATGTGTTTGCCGTTTTACTTTTACTATTAGTTGGAACCGTTTTCGTTACTGCTCCGGCTGGATTGCTTCATAACATGATGAGCGGCTGGGCAACAATGGGACTTATTATCGGGGCAATTTTCGTTTACTACCTGTTTGCGACGTTACTTCCTATCGATAAAATTATTGGGCGTTTTTACCCTATTTTCGGTGCACTATTAATGATTAGTGCGATCGGGGTTGGAATTGGTCTAGTCGTTACTGGAGCTCCAATTCCTGAAATCAGTTTATCAAACTTTCATCCAGATAACGCACCAATTTTTCCATTACTATTCTTGACTATTTCCTGTGGTGCTTTATCAGGTTTCCATGCAACACAAACGCCTATCATCTCTCGTACAACACAAGGTGAGAAACAAGGCCGTAAAATATTCTATGGCATGATGATTGCAGAAGGTGTTATCGCTATGATTTGGGCTGCAGCAGCTATGAGCTTATTTAATGGTCCAACTGGTTTGAACGAATTACTTGCTAACGGAGGACCTGCAGCAGTAGTAAGTGAAGCATCAATCTTAATGCTTGGAGCTATTGGCGGTACGCTTGCAGTACTAGGTGTTATAGTGTTACCAATCACATCTGGTGACACAGCGTTTCGAAGTGCACGTATGATCATTGGTGATTACATTAACCTATCGCAAAAGAAAATTGCCAACCGTTTGTGGATTGCGGTTCCGTTGTTTGTGATTTCCTTTGCACTAACAAAAATTGATTTCACCTTATTATGGCGCTATTTCTCTTACGCCAACCAAACAACAGCTGTTATCGCACTGTTTGTAGGAGCAATGTTCTTATATATTTCGAAAAAGAACTATTGGATTGCATTGATTCCTGGTATCTTCATGTTGCTTGCGACAATGACTTATATTCTAAATGCGCCGATTGGTTTCGGATTAGCATTAAGTACCTCCTATATAGGAGCCGCCATCATATCAACTGTACTAGTCGTTGTCTTTTTCCGAGCAGCTAAAAAGGCACGCAACAATAACCTTCCACTGGAAGAAGACATTTCTAATTGGAATAACGCAGCATAATGAACAAAAGCTTCGGCATGGGCCGAAGCTTTTTCTTTTAATACTGTCCTCCCAGCGAAGACAAATTGACCACTTTGTCCACGGGCGGGGTCAGACCCCTTTGCAATTATGTGGCGTAGTTGCCGTTGTATTGGACGAGGGATACGTCTTGGACGCCTTCGATGGTTGAGATTTTGTCGACGAATGTGGTGTTGTCGATTTTTAGTTTGAGTTCGACGGTTAGTTCTGTGATTTCGTCTCGGGTGATTTTTGATTTAATCGTATGGGTTTTCAGTTTATTTAGTTCTTGTTTCACTTCGTAGTAGGCTTTCATATTGTATTGGACAATCAGCAAATACGTGTGTCTTTCTGTTTTCTTTTTGGATAGGAGCACAATCACGATTCCTACAAATATCGAGCCAATCGTGACGACTTCATAAAATCTTGCACCAGCAGCAATACCAACCGAAATCGCCCAAAACATAAATACAATATCGAGAGGATCCTTGATCGCTGTCCGGAACCGAACAATACTCAGGGCACCAACCATCCCTAGTGATAAGACAATATTGGTGCTAATCGTCATGATGACAATCGTCGTAATCATCGTCATTAAAACGAGGGTCATATTAAAGTTGTGGCTGTACACGACGCCTTGGTAGGTTTTTTTATAAATCCAAAAAATAAATAATCCAATCAAAAAAGACACAATAAGTGGAATGACAATATTTATAATCGAAATACGGGCAAATTCTTCTACGTTAAGAAAATTTTCATTAAATACGTCATTGAAATTAAATTGCTCCGGCATAGCTAGCGGCTCCCCTCCGAAATCATTGTTTAAAAAAATCCATCCCTGCTTCACGGCAAATCACATATTTTGAAATAGCGGAACGTTCATGACTATCTAGGTGCAATATTCTTCTAATATAAGATGGTAAATACTCGTTAAATTTCACTTCCATAATTAGCTTTGGAAAGGTAAGTGCTTCCTTCGTAACAAGGCTTGGATTAAATACATCTAGTGAGTTTGTACTTGCACTAAGCTGCTTATCAAAAGTAATCCGAACTTCACTTTCCTCTCCTACATAAGCCTCCCGCGTATAATCAACAATTACCTTGGGTGTTAACCTTTCGCTCCGCAATAATAAATAAAAATCACGGTACAAATAAGATCCTTCTTTGTCTCTTAAAAATTGATAATCTCGCTTTCTTAGTTTACTATATTCTGCTCTCGTTATCGGAGCGGACTCTTTGCATATGTACTCTCCGTAGCGATGCTTTCTCTCTAATTTAATGACAGAATCACTCTTGTTATATGTCCGAATTCGGATCTTTTTTCGCTTTAACAACCCATAGCTTTTTTGATATAAATCATCATCATAGATATTATCAAAATAAAGACTACGAATAAGGTATCCTTTTTCACTGACAGCATGTTTATCCTGCGGAAGCACTGTACCAATGCGCTTTCGCAAAATTTCATAGTCCAGTTGATTTATATAATATTTCAGTTCATGGCGAAATTTTTTGTTAATCCCTGAAAGCTCGTGTTGTCGCTTCGGTTGGTACCTGTGCATGCATATCCCCTCTTTATTGATTGATAAATTCCTTTAGCCCCCAGTGGTAGCTTCCTTCTCTATCAATAAAACGATCAAATGGTATTTGTTGATTTCCATGCTCGTCGCTAACGAGTACACGCCAATATAAACGCCCTTCTGGAAGATCACGAACGGTTGTACTTGTTCCTAGCAAGTCAGCTTGTTCATGAATAACCGTTTCAAACGATGTATCCTCGCTGATTTGAAAAGTGTAGCTTAAATCATCTCCTTGGATGTCGTACGCATACTCCCAATTAAACGTGTATCCGCCATTTTTTTCTACAGCAGAACCGAGAAAAATCGGCATAGGATGTTCAAGCTGTTCCTCATAGATTGCTTTATTCTTTTCCAACTCATTAACTAGATCGTAAAACTCAGCATCAAAGTCCTCTAATTCAATAGGAAAATACGTCAAATCTGGTGGCTGTGAAACGAGCTCTTTTACGATTGGATAATAATTGTCTAATAAACGTTCCACTTCTTTTTCATTAATATAAGCAGCCAGCTCTTCTATTTTTTCATTCAAAGCAGCGACATTTTCCGGGTTCTTAAAGTATCGTTTGTGAAGAACCGTTCCCCAATATCTCGCCAGCCCTGTTTGCCATGCTGGAACATACCGACCCCTTTCCTCATACCAGCCAAATCCTTTATCGTAATCCCACGGAATAAAGTACCACTTATCTGTGTTCGGCGGACTATAGAGGTAATAGTTCGTTGACATCGTATCAATGTTGCCAAATAAGATATTGGTTGCAATCCATGTTAAGTAATTGTCTTTATCAAAATACTGCTCCACAACGTCATCCATATTTCGCTTGGTGTCATTGACCGCTTGAAGCATTTCTATTAGGCCCGAATGATCATCACTGCCTTTTATTTCTAAAATTCTCTCGAAAGCTTCCTCATTGTAGGTAGGATCATCTTTGACTTTTATCGTGTCTTCATATCGAAAAAATTCAAACCTGGATGCTTTATATAAATTTCCATACGGGTTCAGTCCATGCGCATTTAAATATCTTTCATTCGCTTGCTCCACATGTGTGTATAACCCATAAGACTCAAAGGAGGATGCACCTGCAGTCAAATCCTTCACATGTATTTCAACGAATTGTGTACGCATACTAATAAAATCGGGAATCGTTTTGAACAAATCAAAGGCTAGCTTATTTTTCACCCGAGTAATGTCATCCGCATGCTTATTCAAATTTAAATTGTTCTGCCCTCTCCAAAGTCCGGCACTATCCTTCAATTTAATTTTATAGGATTTCTGTACTTCTAATTTACTTGAGTTTCCACGTATTTGAATCGTTGCATTTCCATTTGGAACATTGCCTTTCATTTTTTTGCTCGGGCCATTTTCGTCACCAAGCTGAAAAATAACATGTAGTACAGGACTATCCTCATCTTGATCATGGAACTGGTAAAATTCATTCATCTCGTAAAAGCTAGGGTCACCAGCGCTTTGCTCATCTAAAATCGTCACGTAAAAATGCTCGAGCGATCCTTCCTCGTCTTCCTTATAAATCCGCTTATCCTCCATGACTAGATCTGACGTCGAACCTTGCTCTGCCGAATCTTCTTTGGTAGCCGATTGTTCCGAGGAAGCATCTTCTATCGGGTCCGCTGTCAGGTAAGCGCATGCGGATAGCAACACGATGACGACGATAAACATGCCAAGTATGAATAATTTTTGCTGCATCGCAAAACCCTCCCTTCAAGTGCGTGTTTAAAAAGGTCGATAAATTCGGAGCTTCTAGCATCGGAGTGTAGGCTTTCCCTACATGAAACGAATACGCAGCTTATCATTTGGTAATACATCCTCTTACAAATGCTTCAACCGTTTTAATAGCCCTTCAGTTTTCGTCTTTTTTTCCACATATACGACTGGCTGTGAACAATACGTATAATAGTCAATATTCGTCAGGTATCGCATTAAACTGAAAATCGCAACACACAAGGCGACAAATGCACCTAAAAAGACGGGTAAACCATAAAACCCGAACCTCATTCCTAAAATGGAAAAGACAACAACTGAAATAGCGAACAAGCTTGATGTAAAGAAAGCGCCCTTTTGGTAATCAAAATACAATAATATAAGTAGAATGATTTGCATCAGACTAAAAAATAAATTTCCTAACGTTAACATTGTAAAAATATGAACTTGGTCTGCTGTCATCCCAATCGTCGGCAGTAATTGAACGCCTAGTGTAAAGGCAAAAAAGATAACGAATAGCTGCACTTCAGCAACCAATGTCAATTCTAAGGAAACGACCTTAAATAACCGATCTTTTGCCGTTGAAATATCACGAAAGGAAAACGAATGTAATATCCGGTGGTAATACCTTTTGTACGCTTCATAAAAAGTCGTTTCCACGGACACCATAAATAAAACCGTTGCTGGAAGAATGGTTAAAATAGCAAAAAAGACAGGCACATCATAATATGGTGCATAATAGAACGTTTCACCGATCATTTCCTGATACTCACTTTGCCAAATGACGAAATGGTGTCCATACAGTCCAATACTGAAAAACATACCACTGAATAATAGCAATGGATATTTTTCTATATAAATCAGGAATAGAAAATATTTCTGATTATCGATGTGAAAATAAGCTCGGATATAATTTGTAAATAAAAGAATGATGACAAAAAAACCGATATCCAAACAAAGAAACAGTGCTGTAGCAGTCATCCACTTTAATGTAAATAAGCAAAAAACAATCAACCCAACTGCAACAGCTATTCCAATCAAAAAGCTTTTCACTATTTTCATATAGTCTTTTAATGCAGAGACATACATACTCTGAATCCAAATAATAATTAATTCGACAAAAAATGAATAAGTTGCCAGCTTAAACAACAGGGGTAATGGCGAGCTCCAATAAAACAAACATCCAGCAATAGCCCCGATCATCACACAAATACTGATTAAGCCGTACATCGATGAAAGCACGTTGTCTTCCTTTTTCAAAAAGGTTTGATCAGCGACAAACCGTGAAATCACGTAAGCAAATCCATTCGTAATCATCTGTGAAAAGATAAACGCATACATTGTGCCTGCCATAAAAAGCTCTGTTTCCTCAACTGAAGCACCTACCGATTCCATGATCAGCTTAGAAAATAAGATTAAGCATATACATATCGCCATCGGACCTACTGTGACAATGGAAGAATAGCTATAGGCGCGAATGTTTTGAAACAATCCCGATTTGCTATACAGTTTTTTCAGTTGAAATCCTATTCCTGCCATTGTACGCGCCCCTGTGCTTCATAGATATTTTTGTATTGTTCAATAAAACCGTCTTTGCTGTAAAATGCTTTCACGCGCTTCCATCCGCTTCTCCCCATCTCTTCGCGCAGCTTTTGATCGCGACAAAGGGTAATGATTCCATCTGCAATGACGGAATAACTCATGACTGGAGCGACGAATCCCGCAGGTCCAAATGAATCATTCGTACCTTCAATCATTTCTCTGCATGAACCAACATCGGTAGTTACCGACGGAATGCCAGCTGCCAAACCTTCCAGAATCGCAAAGGGTTGCCCTTCACTAATGCTTGTTAAGACAAGAATATCGATACTTTTCATGTACTCCTTAATATTAATGGATCCAGTAAAAATTACGTCCTCCAATCCTTGTCTTTCAACAAAGCGGACACATTCCTCATAATATTCTGGCTCCTCATTTGTTGGACCCATCACAAAAAATTTGGCGTTAGGAACCTGTTCTTTTACAATCGCAAAGCTCTGCAGCATTGTTTTTATATCTTTAATTGGAACGACACGAATAATCGCACCAATGTGAATCATTCCCTCTTCCTGGTGTAAAATCGGCAAATCTTCATAGTCCTCGACATGAACACCATTCGGTATGATCGTTGTTTTTTCTTTCGGACAACCTATTTCAACTTGAATTTCCTGGTTTCTTTCAAACATAGCAATCACGTTAGAAGCGTATCGATAGGCACAATTAGACATGCTGTAAAAATAGCGAATCCATAAATCCTTTAAGTGTCCCTGAATCCATGTAGCTTTAATGATTTCCTCTTCCCGCTCTCTCGTATAAATTCCATGCTCGGTTAACATGTACGGTTTTTTATACATGTAGCTGGCAAGTCCACCAACGACACCTCCATATCCAGTCGACATGCTGTGATACAGGTCTGCCTTGGGTATCGGGTGCTCGATACAAAGGAATAACGGCAACACCATCGATCGGAGTGACCAGTATAATTCTGTAAATGGCAAATTTGGATATTTTTCCAGTGCTAGTTCGGAAATAATATCGAAAAAGTCTTTGCTCGTTAAAAAGTTAATGACATGGTCGATGCGCCCGCTTATAAACAAGGCGAAAACCGTATCCCAATCCGGTGTCTTGCTAACTAATATTGATTTGATCGCTTCCTTTTCCTTAGTGGAAATTCGATATCGCCTTCCCCATTTCATTTGATAATCTAAATAGGAATCGAGAAAAATTTCTTCCATATGAACGACATTTTCTGGGATATGATATTTGAATTGACCACGCTGTTTATGATCAGCACTGATGGCATATACGCTAAATTCAAATTGTGGCAAGCTTTCGATTAACATTTGCACCCAACTGGAAACGCCGCCCGTTACATATGGATATGAACCTTCAACAATGACACAAATTTTCATGACGACCCTTCCAATCTAATTTCAAATGTCGCTTGCTTAGCTGTGATAAGATAAACACCCGGATCAACCAGTTCAACCGTGTAACTTTTTGCTGTTTGAACCGTCTTGTCTGTTCGTAAAAAGAAATAAAACTCATCGACATCACGACTAAGGGCTACACTTAATCCATTATCTGTTTGTTCGATGCGTACATCTGTAGCTAAAAATTCCTTTATCGTAGAACCGGCCTCTGCACTGGTCATCGAGCGTAACCAAGGATATTTTTCCTGAATATCTTTCGTGATCGTTTCATAATTGGATGCCAGCTCCTCCCAGCTAGCTTGACTCGTCAGCACTTCCCAAGGTGAAATTTGATGTGCATATACGCCAATGGAATAGATGGCATTTGCTATCACCCATTCGGTTTGTTCTGAATAGCTGTACCCACTGGATGTGATCGGTACATACGTCCAATTATTTTCCTGTTTAAACTCAGATGCTTGCTCTGCATAATCAACGACTACATTTTCAATCGATGGATAGACTTGCTGCACAGCTTGCAACCCTTCCTCACTTATTTTTAAATCTGGTGGATAATACGTTTTTATTGAATAATTAGGAAAAGATTGATCCATAAATTGGTCTGTATTGTCCAACACTTGATAAATATCATCAACAGACTCCCAATAATTTTCCCCAACAAACAGGGGGACGTTGTTATAGCCTGCTAACGCTAATTCGCCATCAATTTTCATTAGCTCTCTTACATACTTCACAAAATCCTGGCGTAATAGGCCATCACTAAATGGCGCATTTACTTTGTGATCGTTAACCGGCATAAACCCACTCGTATAGCTTAGCTCGTCATCCATTGCTGTTTTTTGAATCGCAGGCCACCAGATGTCCCGATAAAATCCAACGATATCTTTTTTATAGGCTTCGAAAATTGCTTGATTCCTGCCAGATGGAATTTCAGATGGAAAACCGTCTATGAAACTCATTTTCACGTTCATAATTGGATATAAAAAGTCGTCTTCAACAAGACTGATCGCTGACGTTAAAAGGCCTCTGGCAGATTTTTTATCAAGCATCGTCCCATTGAACGTAATAAATGTTCCTTCTTTATAGTTACGATTCCATAGTAATGGAACGTCATCACTAGACTGTGCATAAATATTACTTCGCTCTTCTAAGCCTACAAACAGGGAAGAGTTCGTAATAAAACTTCCATCTATTTTCATGGATTGTTGATTGGGCCACAGGTTATCCGCCACTTGAATGCCAGCTGTTGTAACAAAGCCACCAAACTCATAAATTCCAAGTTTTCGATAAAGATAGATAAAAGCATCATCTATTGCCGGGCGGACGGTAAATAAAACCGTCCCGCCATTAGCTACATATTGATCCAGCTTTGTAATATCATCGAATTTTTCCAATGCTTCAAAATTAACGATTACTGTGTTGTATGCATCAAAAGCTTCTGTTAAAGATTGAACAGGTACCGTTTGAAACGCTTTTTTCATATAAGTTAAAGTTTGTTCGACATTTGTTGTGACAGATTGGCTGAGTTGGCTTTCCTCGTCATAAATCAATAAAAAGTTCGGTTTTTCTGTAAAGGAGGATTGTGAAACTGCTTGTTCCTTTTCAGTAGATGCTGCACTATCTTGAAATTGCTTGTAACCTAATGTTAATGCGTAATTTGAGCGAATAACTTCTAAAAATAATCCAAATATAAAAACGAAGCAGAGGATAAAAAACACACTTTTTCCTAGTCTAAACTTACGATTCATTTGCCTCTCCTTGTATCCAGAAGCGTAATTTGCTTAATCCCTTTTGTGACAGTTTTATCGACGAATTCCTTAATTCATGTACGGTTTGCTGAAACCCGGCATCATCCTTTAGTTGGTAGTAAAGCTTCATCGTTTGAAAGTAGCTCTCTTCATTTCCTGGGAAATAATGTCGAAATAGATCACAATAATATCTAGCATTCTGGTATTCTCCAAGCTCTAAATCATTATCTATCTTCTTAATAAAGCATTCCTCATTATAAGGGTTTAATTCTAAGATTCGTTCCAAGACGCCGCTATAGGTGTACCTATATTTTCTAATCGTTTGATGATCGACTAATTCGACTTCCAAATAGTTTTTTAGAAGCTGACTCATTTCTATTAATTTATTTAGATTGATAGGATCCTTGTCCAGCTCTACTTCTAAGTCCTGGATGCTATTCCCAAGCTTACTCTTCGTATCCATAATGGCCGTAGCAGCAAAATGTGAGGTTTCCGTATCTTCATTTTCAAGTGCAGCACGCAGTAAATGAGTATTTTGAAACGAATCTTTTTTTAACATATTTAATAGCATCTTTCGTTTTAGCTGATTATCATTAAACATTAGTGCGTCCTTAAAAGGGATCACATTGCTGACACTCGCATGCTGGTCCTTTTGCAAAATTTCTTCATCGTCATCATCACTGATTTGAATCAGCCAATCTGGCAAGGAATTTGCTTCTTTTTTATTGAAATACAAAAAAATCAAAAGAATGATTCCGAATACGGGGATGCAAACGATAAAAGCTAAGCGCACGATCCAATTGATTTTTTTCCTCATTAGCCAAAAGACTAGTGTGCTAACGACAGCGTAAATGATTAGAGCGTTAATCATTGGCGGTCCCACCGACTGAAATCTGTTGATACTGAAGCCGCGTAATGACGTGCTGAGCAGTCTTTTCATCCGTATTCGCTAGTAAAATCGACAGGGTTCCATCTGCTTCCACACCTACGTAATCCGTTTCTCTTAATAACTGTGTGACTTTATTCAGTTGTTCTAGTTGATACGTCTTTTCTATACTTAGCTTTGTATAAGGGATCTTAAACTGTTGCCATGCCTTCTGTTTACTTGCGAGTATTTTCGCAAAATATTCTGGCTTCAATACCACTGTTCCGTCATAATACCTTTCTTGATTTGTTGCCTGCACATAATCTGTTGCCTTTATTAAAGAGCTAGAAATCAGACTTACGATCACATGAAATAAATTTTGATAATATAATGTAAGGTTTTCAAAGTTCATTTCATAAATGAACACAACCGCTATCGTTTTATCCTGTTTCACGATTGGCGCAATCATCTGCGGCATGTTTTCTACAAATTTTTTGTTAAAAAAATTTTCCTTTGAGCTTATTACTTGTGCTAAAACACTCTCATCCTTTACCATAATGGAGGATGGAATAATTAAATCATTTCTTCGTGATTTTGATACAAGCCTTAGATACCTATTGCTATTAACTAAATAAATTGCTGCTGCATTCGTTTTCATCGTCTGCTCAATCACAGCTGTCGCTCCAACAAAAATATCATCAGGCTCTAAGCTATCTAATTGTTGAACCATCGAGTAGATTTTTCCAATCCCATCCTCGGATTCCACGATTTGTGTCTCTAACTCTTCTTTTTGATCCCGAATTTCCTGGTACAAGTCCTGAAGAAAGTCATACTTCTGACCGGCGGCAACCAGCTCCTGCTTGGCACCATGTGCGTCTATCTTTTTGCGGTCGATGATATAGCCGACAATTAAGCCGATAAATAAGTAGACAGCAAATTGCATTAAAACCTCATTGTCAATAAATAACGTGATGAAATCTCTTCCAGCCATCATATTTTCATAGCTAAATAAAACGATTACAAGGGCACAAGAAACAACTGCCTGCGTTTTTCCAAAGAACAGGGCAATGATTAACACATACAGCAGCTTCATGTCGATATTTGAAAAATATTCACCTAATGTGAAGTGGGCAGCAACGATTATTGTAAAAATAACAAAGTTTTCGATAAGTGGAATTAATTTTTCGGTATGGACGGATTGGTTGTCTTGCTTCGATTTATTTGGCTTCTGCTTGGTGGATTTGGATTGTTTGGATTTTGTTTTTTGCTGATAAAACCATTGGAATGTTTCGTATATGCCTTGTGAAAACGTATATTTTGGTGCCCAATCAATCTCTTTCATAAGCTTGCGATTATCTAAGCTTGAATTTTCAATATCGCCAGGATTTTTATCCTTATAAAGGATAGCGGGAAGGTTGCCAACTCCCGTTGAGTCTAAGATTCCCTTTATTTCATCGATCACCTCGTTGATCGTCGTTTCCTGGTTGGTAGAAACATGATAGACACCTGTAAGCTCACTCATGGCCGATCGATAAATTGCTTCCGTTACATCTTTCACAAAAATAAAGTCACGGGTCTGCGTTCCATCACCAAAAACGACTAATTTCTGCTTATTCATCACTCGGTTTAAAAAGATGGAGATAACTCCTGCTTCCCCACTATTGCCTTGTCCGGGTCCGAAAACATTTGAAAAACGAAGACAAAGCGTATCTAACTGATAGAGCTTCGACCATTGCTCACAGTAGTACTCGCCAATCTGTTTACTCATACCATATGGCGAAATTGGATGTAGATCGTGCTCTTCTTCAATAGGAATCGTTAGGGGGTCGCCATAGACAGCCGCTGAAGATGCAAAAATAAATTTTTTCACACCATATTTACCGGAAAGATGAAGCATATTCAGCAGACCAACGATATTTGCATCGGCATCATAGGTGGGATTATTCATGGATGTTGAAACGTTAACATTTGCTGCCAAATGAATGACCATGTCAAAGGGGTGACCTTTAAATATTTGTTCGCAATTAGAACTAGTCACATTCGTAATGAACGATTTATGACGAAAGGTAATATTTTCTTTTTTTCCAGAAGATAGATCATCCAAAATAAAAATATCATGACCTTCTTGATAAAATTTTTCAGCGACAAAAGATCCTATAAATCCATAGCCGCCAGTGATTAGCACCCGCAATTTATCCCCCCACTTCCTTGGACGCCCGAATGGTTCTATTTTCCTATTATACTTCATTATAAAATATAAGTCGAAATCAGTCACTAGGTTTGTCGGTATTTAAATGACTTTTTACCTAAATATTGCGAATTTTCGTGAATTATTTTTGGTCGCTGCGTCGCTTAGGAGCAGAAGGACATTTCGTCTATTTAAGAAAAACCACGCATAAAGGTGCATTATTTGAACGATAAAAGCATGACACTGTCCTCCCACCGAAGACAAATCGACCACTTTGTCCACGGACGGGGTCAGACCCCTTTTTGCATAATCCTTTCCATCTTGAGCAAGATTAAGTTAGAAAGGAGTGATAATTTGTGAGTAATAAAAACCCTTTAAGTTCTTCTGAATTGGGTGGGCTTTGGCTTACATACCAGGAAAAGACAATGATTATTAGGATGTTGGAATATTTCATGGAAAAGGCGGATGATCAAGAAGCAAAAAATATTTTGGGTGGATTATGGCAGGACCTAAATCATTATTTAAAGAAAATAGAAAGAATTTTCGAAAATGATGGAGTGGTTATTCCACATGGTTTCAAAAAAGAAGATGTAAATCTAGATGCTCCAAAACTATTCGACAATGGTTTTGACATTATGTTCGTTCGAATTTTAAAAGAAGTGAGTATGGGGATGTATACACTGAATATGAATATGGCATATCGCAATGATATTATCTCACTTTATGAAAGTCTTACCTCGATGACGCAAAAAACGTATCGAATAGCTACCGAATATTTATTGGAAAAAGGAGTTCTCACACTTCCACCAAAGGTTTCGATGCCTAAGTCGACTGAATTTATTGAAAGTGATAAATATTTAAAGGGATTAAATCCATTTACGGATAACAGAGCCTTAAACGATATTGAAGTAGGTAATTTTCATCATGGACTTGAAACAAATAACGTTGGCATGCAGCTAATGATTGGCTTTGCACAATGCGCTGAAAAGGAAGACGTGAAAGATTATTTTACGAAAGGTAAAGAGCTTACGAAGAAACAAATAAATATATTTGAAAAAATCCTATTAGAAAGTGATATTCAACCTTCTGCCACTTCAGGAAGTAGTGTAACCACTTCTACTATAGCCCCGTTTTCTGATAAATTGATGATGTTCTGCGTATATTTGCTTAATGGCTTCGGAATTGTTGGTAGTAGTTTCGGGACAATTTTCACATTAAGAAATGATCTAACCCTAAAAACATCCTTAATAGCCAAGGATATATACACATTCGCGCAAGACGGTATTAAAATTATGATTAAAAACGGATGGATGGAAGAGCCGCCACAAATGGAGAATGAAACAGAATAAAGCCCTAAATAAACGGTCGTTCCAGAACCGATTTTGAACGATTAGACCCCATAGCTCTTATTATAAATAGAGCTATGGGATTTTTTTATAAGGAGAATTACAACGACCACTGTCCTCCCAGCGAAGACAAATGGACCACTTTGTCCACGGGCGGGGTCAGACCCCTTGTGATTCTTTGAGCATTTTTTTGATTTGTTTGGCGGCTTTTACTTTTGTTTCTAGGCAGGGGGAGGTGGTTGTTTGGTAGTTCTGGTTCTGGATGGTTGTGCGTATTTCCTGTATGGTGTTACAGTCTCTGTCTAATTTGTTGATGATGCTTCCTAGTTGTAGAGGGTAGTGTGAATCACTTCCTCCTACAACAGGGAGTCTAAGATTATCTCCCAACTGCCTCACACTATTTTCAATTTCTCTCCCTTGGTTATATAGGTCTTTTCCATTCAGATCGAAGAAATCTAACTGACTTAACAAAGACTGATCTAAATGATGTAACGGTGTAGAATTACGAAATGGATGGGCACCAATTTTAATCATGTCATATTGCTGGGCGATCGACAAAAGCTCAGCAAAGGGAATAAAATTTTCTGCATTTCTATGGCTAGCAAGTCGTTCACTTATTTCCAGCACATCATTTCGATGTCCAATCAATAAAATATGTCCCGTTTCTTTGATATCAACTTCTAAACCAGGAAAAACCTTAAATCCATCGATATCGTAGTAATCATCGTTATAATCATAATGCTCGTCTAATGTATGATAAATATCGACAAAATGAAGCGTATTAAAATGCTCTGTTAATGTGAAAGCGTGCAGCCCGTTCAGATTTGCTTCCTTTACCATGTCTAAAAAAAATTCCAAGCTAAACTCACTTTTTTTCGTTAACTTCCCATGTGTATGGAAATCAATTTTCATAGTGGATGTATCTCCCTCTCTATTGGATATAAATGACCGATATAAATAACAGTAATGATTAAAAAAATAGTAAAGATAAAAAAGTATATATCTCGTGGTTGAACCCTCAAATATGACAGCTTTAATTTTCTAACTTCTTCATGTTTTAATGAATAAGTAAATCCTTTGACCTCAAGCGCCTCAACGGTTGTACGAGTACGTTTTGCCGTGTTTAGCATCATCGGATAAAAAGCGAACACAGCCGTTTTGCAATAATAGACAACTCTTTTCCAATGGATCACCCCTCTATCTTCTGGTACTTTTCCACGCAGCCGGAATGAATTAAAAATATTGTTGTATTCTTCAATTAAAATCGGTAACATACGATAGCCATATGAGATACCGAAACACACCTGACCTGGAAGTCGAAAACTCATCAGTGCATCACTAAACTTCTCCGGATCCATGCTTGCAAAAACAGCAATACTCGCAAGTGAAATAATCGTTAACTTCAATGTAAAAGTTAGTAGTGCCATTGCTGCCGTTAAATCTCCCCCGAACATTACCGACACAAAGATAATATAGCCTGCTTCAGTGACGAGACCAAAGGCTAGTAAGATAATAATTAGCGGGCTTACCCTGGAAATGGACAGTAGTACCACCATATAGAGTAAAAATCCTAAAAGTATCGTGTTATTCCAAAACAGCCACGGAATAATCGCAAAAATCAAGTACCAAACAATCGCTACTCTAGGGTCCAGTTTCCCCATAAACGTGTCTTTATTCCCGTAGGCAGTCCGCATTAATTCTATTTTTATATTTTCTACAGTAATTTTACTTAATAAATCTTTAATAGATTTCAAGTTTTTCCTCACCGCTTTCTGCAACAAGACATGAAACAAACGCATCAACACTTAACGGAACAGGATTTAAGTTTAACGCCTGACCAAGCTTGATAATTTGCGGTGCTTGAATCGACGCCTTTTCTAACAAAGCAACATCACTAAAAATGTCATGACTGCTGCCATCTTTTACAATTTCCCCTTGATCCATGACAATTACCCGATTCGCCCATTCCGCTACGAGTTGCATATCATGCGTGGCTACGACTACCGTTTTCACGGAATCTTTTAGCTGTTCTAACATGAGTAGCATTTCCTTCCGACTAGAAATGTCTAAGCTAGCCGTTGGTTCATCCAGTAAAATAACTTGCGGCCGCATCCCTAATCCAATTGCCATGGAAGACCGACGCTGCTGTCCACCACTTAATAATCTGCCATCTTTATTTTCAATCTCCTTAAGATGAAAACGCTCGACTAACTTACTGAAAAACTGCTCCGTATCTGGAACGTCTCTGACTTTTAAAAAATATTCAATGTCTTTACGTATGCTATCTTCTATAAACATTTCTTCCGGATTTTGGTATATATAGGTTACTTTCTCTGATAATTTTTCTGGCGGAGTATTTCCTGCGTTTTCTCCACAAACAAATACATTTCCGTGCTTCGGCTTTATAATCCCTGTAATCATCTTTAATAGCGTTGATTTTCCAGCGCCATTACTTCCAACAATTGCTACCCGATCTCCTTCATATAAGGAAAGGTCTAAGTCAGTAAAGACATAATTCATTCCTCGATTTAATGTCTTGTACCCATGCGTAACCCCCTCCAATGAAACAATGGGAGTCGGTAGCTTTTTTACTTTTTCCGGATACGGTTGTTGCGCAATAGAAACAGGATGATTTTTTAAAAAATCAATGCCTTCTGATAGAGTAATCGGCAGTAGAATGTTATTTTGATAAAGACGATGGATGGCTTGTGTTACCTGAGGAGGAAAAATATCTTTTTCTATCAACTCTCCTACATTATTTAGCGCATCCTTGGTAGGCTTTTGCCAAACGACTTGGCCTTTATCCATCATGATCACTTTTTTACAATATTCGCCAATAAATTCCGTATGGTGCTCTATCACAATGATTGTTTTTCCGTATGCTTCGTTTAAAAGCTTTAGTTTTTCATATATTTTCTTTGCATTGACAGGATCCAATTGGGCTACTGGTTCATCAATGATAATCGCTTCAGGGTCTAAGGAAAGGACGCTCGCTAAAGCCACTAAGTGTTTCTGTCCCCCACTTAATTGCCAAATAAACTCGTCCTTAATAGATGTTAAATCTAACATTTCTAAGGCAAGCTGCCCTCTTTCTTTGAAATCCTTCATACCAAAGCTTAGCGGTGCAAAGGTTACTTCATCAAAAACCGTCGGCCGTACGAGCTGATTTTCAAAATCTTGATAAACGTAGGCTGTTTTTTTCGATAACTCGGAGACTGAGTGCTCCCTTGTATTTAAACCATCGACAATAACTTCCCCTTTGATATCCCCGACATAAAAGTGAGGGATTAATCCATTGAACGCTTTGCATAATGTGGTTTTACCACTGCCATTACTCCCAATGACAGCGGTAAAATCCTTTTTGTTTATTTCAACGTTGACCCGATTTAATATATTTTCCGTTCCTCCCGGGTATTTAAAGGAAAGGTCTTTCACTGAAATCAAAGTATTCATTCTAAAAGTTAAGCTCCTTTTGATTTGTCTTGTGGATTTTGAGAATTTTTCAACTTAACAATTCCAATGATTGCTACCAGTAATACAATGGCAGCTGCCGATACGCCTACCCATAAAAACTGCATACCGAATTGATCGATAAATTCGGGCTCCCATACCGCAAAATTAACATCAAGTGTCGCCATAAACTCTGCGATCATGGCAACAAATCCAAGGAATACTGCTGGAATAATAAATTTTACGTTGATGACCTCAGCAGATGACCGAAATGTTGCAGGGTTACGTGGTTCAAAGCCCATCAACGGTTCAATTTTTCCATAAAGCTTAGGAACGAGCCATAAAGTAGGAATTAATCCGAACAATACACCGGAAATCAACATTTCAGTCGTAAAGCTGATTCCCTCTAATACGAGAATACTCTCGGCGACACCTGGTACAGCCTCTAACTCTTCAATTCCAAACCAAACTTTTCCTACATCGACAATCGTACTTAGCATTTGGTCGATACCAACACCAATTAAAGCACCCAGAGCCAACTGTTTTTTGTTCGTAGGGTCTTTCACCAATAATCCCGCTACGTACATCCCCATACCAAATTCAATAAATCCTTCTAATTCACCTAATCCACCGAAGTCACCCATCAGTAAATCAGCAAAAATAATTTCCCCTAATGGTGCGCCTAATGCAGCATGAAGTGGACTAAATAAAAACACCATCGTTAGTGGGACAAAAGCAAAATAGGAAACGGATAATTCCACTGGACCTAGTACAAACTCTGGTGTAATTTCTGTAATAATGTTTGCAATTCCAAATAACGACATCGACAAGATAAAGACCATTAATTTTTGTGACTGACTTAATTGTTGACTACGTAAATGACTCACTAAAATCCCTCCCAATATGTAATTTCAATTCTTATTTTACGGAAGGAATATTAAGGATATATAAATCTACTTTATACATAATGTAAATAAAGTTAATATTTTTTAAAAAATGAAAAAAATTTTTCATTTTCGCGTGGATTTACTATATAATGAGCGAAGATAAGGGAGGTTGCTATGGAATTATTTGATGTAAAAAATACGAAAATGTCCTATAATCAGAAAAAAATTGCCGATTTTATTATGCGGAATACGACTAAAATTCCCTACTTTACAGAACAGGATATTGCTATCGAGCTGAAAATAAGCATTGCAACAGTATC
The DNA here is from genome assembly GCF_016908325.1 of Aquibacillus albus. GTDB lineage: Bacteria > Bacillota > Bacilli > Bacillales > Amphibacillaceae > Aquibacillus_A > Aquibacillus_A albus. The sequence continues at coordinate 71,210 of NZ_JAFBDR010000002.1, forward strand.
ACGTTTTTGGAAAGTTGTAGGATTCAAAAATTTCAAAGATTTTAAACTACATTTAAAGGAAACATTGGATATTTCACCTGCAAATAAGATGAAGGATATCATTAAAAAGGTTGATCAAAATGACCTGGTATGGAAGATGATCGATGAAGATATCAACCATTTGCTAGAAACACGAAATCGTTTATCACAGAGGGATATCAGACAAGCTGTCCAATTATTAAATGATGCTGAATCGATTTATGTTCATGCACCTGGACCATCTGAAAGTCTAGGTAAACTATTTCAATTTCGAATGGAACGGTTTGGATTACAGGTCAAACTGATAGCCAAAAGTGGTCACGAGTTGTTTGAACAGCTTGTTCATATAAAAACGACCGATGTTATCCTGTTGTTTGGATTTGTTAATATGTCAGCAGAGGCAAAAGTCATTTTAGATTATAAAAAGAAAAGGAACACCAAAACGATTTTAATCACAGACAGACTAGTATCAGATATGAACAATCAGGTTGAACATGTGCTATACGCAAGCAGAGGAGAAATGTGGGAATTCCACTCGATGGTTGCCCCAACAGCAATTCTAGAAAGCTTAATCGTCGGCGTTGGCATGATGCGAGAAGACACAGTATTAGAAACACTACAAAACTTAAATAACCTAAGAAAAACATACGCAACCCACCTACCCAAATAAAAAACCATCCAATGTCCACGGGCGCGGGGTCCACGAGCGGGGTCAGACCCCTTTTATACATAATTTATGCATAAATCATTGAATCATAGGAAAAGTATTGATACGGATATTGTAAATTTCTTATTTGGAGGTTGTATAATGGCTGAGGAAAAAGTTCGTAAGCCGTTTTATAAAAAATGGTGGTTCTGGTTAATTGCAGTAATAATCATTTTTGTTGTGGCGTCTGGAGGAAATGATGAGCCAGAACCAGAAACAGCAACAAATGACACAACTCAGACAGAAGAAAATGAAGATCAAGAACAAGAAGAAATGGCTGAGCAAGCTGAAGAAGAACCAGAGGAGCAACCTGAACAGGAGCCACCTGTAGAAGAAGAACCTGAAGCAGAAGCGGAGGAGACTGAACCCGCTCCTGATGAGGAGACGTTCCAGAATGTGATTGATCAATTGGACCGAGCTCAAGTAGAAGAGGAAGTGCAGGCGCAAGCTAAACGGGATTGGCCAGATGATTATGAAATGCAAGATTATCAATATGACAATCAGATTCAAGCATACAACAGTCTAATTAACTTAAGCATCGATGCAGAACATAAAGAAACGATTCTTAATGAAGCAGCACGTGATTGGCCTAATGATTATGAGATGGTTCAGTATCAATACGACAATCAGATTGCAGCCTATAATTGGATACAAGATTTGAATTTAGATACAGATGTAAAGAAAGAAGTGCTGGCGAAAGCAAAATCAGACTGGGGAACTGATTATGAGATGGTAAGATATCAATACGAAAATCAGATGGAAGCATATTATAACTAATGAAAGGACGACATTTTGACATGTCGTCCTTCTTTTATAAAACATACCATATGTCCTCCCAGTGAAGACAAAACCAGTCATTTGTCCACGGGCGGGGTCAGACCCCTTTTATCACATCTTGCCTTTTTAAGGAATAGGATAGGAAAAAGCCTAAAAAGGGTGAAGATATATGGCGATTTCGTTACCAGTTAGTATGGAAACGGTTGAAATTAGAAGTGGTAGGAATAAAAAAGTCTTTTATCCTAAGGTCATTGGTTTGGAGGATCAAGCCTTTCAAGCATTTATGAATCAGACAATTGTCGATTTGAACGAGCAGCTGATCAATCAACAGGTTGGGGAAATGCCAACAACAGTAGAAGAAATTCTTGGATATTATGAGGAAAAAAATAACCAACGGCAGGTTTTGAGCTTAGCTTTTAACAATTATACGTACCACCAGCATGCTGCTCATGGGATGACGTATATAAAATCTTTAACTTTCGACCTGCAAAACCGAAAGCTATACGATTTAAAAGAGTTATTTAAACCAGGAAGTGATTACGTCCAACGGCTCTCAAACATCATCAAAGCACAAATCAAAGAACGCAATATTCAACTTCTTGATGAATTTACGACGATTCAACCGAACCAAGACTTTTACATTGCAGATAAAACGCTTGTTATTTATTTTCAGTTGTACGAAATCACTCCTTATGTGTTTGGGTTCCCGATGTTTCCAATCTCCGTCTACGATTTACAAGATATTATTGAAGAAAATGGTCCACTTGGTAAAATGGCTGTTAATGATTAATGAATTAAAATGCAGGATGGGAAAATTTCGGCTGTTGACTGAGTTAAGATTGTTGGGATGTTGGTGCTGATTGGTTGCTGAATGGATTTAGAGGCTCTGAATGCTAAGTAGTTTTCCCCAAAAAATAACCATCCTGTTCCGTTCGTCTTCATGTCTCCTTTAACGAGGACATTTTTAGACAACGGCAGGACGGTTACTCAACGGGTTAAAGTGTCCTCATATCGTGGACAAATGTCTTTTTGAGGGGTCAGACCCCTTTTACTCAGATTGGTCATTAAATACTATCATTTGATACTGATTGATGAATTTTAAATCGATATACTTGGTATTTAGGAATTTTATATAATTTTCTACTTTAGGGTCAGGAAAAAAAGATAAAATTCTTTCCGTACTCACCAATGGTTTGGGACGCGAGCCAACATAATCGGCATAACTGCTCCATGTGTATCCCATTAAATCAGAAACCATATTAGCACGAATGGGATTAAGATGGATATATCTATTTATCTCTAATTCGTACTCAGCGTTTTTTATGATTTCTGAGCCATAGCGACCTTCAAATACGTGACCTGAAAACTGATATTTCCGATTAAAATAGGTGGCATAGTTTGAATGTAGGTATTTCATAATATTGCTTGGAGAATCGTGAAGTGTTTCCATTTGAAGGTGAATGTGGTTCGTCATCAAACAGTACGTGTGGAGGGTAAATGGTATTCGACTCCTTGTTTCTTCTACAAATTCAAGATATTTTAACCGATCTTCAGCATCATAAAATAAAGGTGCCTTGCGAATACCTCGACTAGTTATATGATACGTTGCACCTGGATACCAAATGCGTGCTTTTCTTGGCAATAAAAGTCCTCCTTTCAATAAAATAAGTGATTGGATAAAAGTGAATGGTTTACATCAGGGAAAATGAAGAAGCGAACTGAGGAGTAAACGAGTTGATGCATAGATATAAAAATTCTGCAAGAAACCCTATTTTCCTGCAACAACCTACAAATTTACGGAAAAAGTGCTAACTTTTTTCTCCAGTGTCCTCCCACCGTGGACAAATGTCTTTTTTGGGGGTCAGACCCCTTTTGAAAAAACTGGGCGAAACCATATCAATGGATTTCGCCCAGTTTTTCAGTTACTATTTTTTCTGATTTTTTTCTAAGTTCCTTCTAACATCAGCGCGTTGTCTTTTGCCTAAATCTTCGTCCACGTTTGTCAACTGTGCTTGTTTGTCGTTAGCACTTTGTTTTAAATCATTGTTTCTTGCCATGGGTTACTTCCCCTCCTTTCGACGATTACCTAAGAAGCAATTCTAATCTCGATCATATTTTTACCGAATTAAGCAAAACAATTCTTTAAAACAAATCATTAGCAGCATCCACCGGATATGTGTCCTCCCACCGTGGACAAGTGTCCACAAGCGGGGTCAGACCCCTTTTTGAAATTGTAATACCGTTCACATCCCTCGCCAATTCACGAATTAACATCTACTATTTTCTTTTTGTGCGCTTGTTTTACCTGTTGAATACCAAAAAGAACAATTAACACTCCAACATACAACAATAATACAACTAATCCAGGAATAGCTAAATTCATTAACTGTAGGAACACGCTAATAAATGTAACGATATATAGTCCTCCTAAAAAAAGTTGAATATGTTTATTTGAGTAGAGTTTTGTGAATCTTGGCCCTAGTTGGGTACCAATTAATGCACCTATTATTAAGTAAGAAGCGAGTAGAAGGTCAATGGTTGTGCTAAATGCATAGGACAGAAAACCTGCTATAACAATAAACGTTATGCTTATGAGCGAAGTTCCCACAGCCGACCTCGGTTGGATTTTGGCAATTGTTATTAATAGAGGAACCATAATAAACCCTCCACCAACACCTAATGTTGCTGATGTAAAACCTCCTACTAAGCCAATAAAAAGAAATTTCCACCTTGATGGTGAAGTAGAAGCTTCCTTTTGTATTTTTTTATTCGTAAACATGGCAATAGCAAAATAGGCTAGTAAAACAAGATAGAGTAAGGGTATCACCGTTTCGTCAAATCCGTTTTTCTCTAGCCACATAACAACTGGACGAGCGATTTGTGTTCCTACTACTCCACTGAGTGAAAGAGCGAGAACCGCTTTCCAATAAATATTTCCGAGTTTAAAGTGTGCCCATGCTCCCGACACAGAAGTACCAATGGTGTAAAGCAAGCTCATCGTAATAGCTGCTACCGGCGCGAAGCCAATTAATAATAAGACAGGAGTAAGTAGAAATCCACCTCCAACTCCAAAGAAACCAGACATTATTCCTATAACCACGCCTAGAGGTAACGCCCACAAAATCATTAAATTACTCCTTGCATTTAGTTATTGTAAATATAGTTTACCTTTATATAGACAATATAAATCATAAATTTTAGTTAAGTTTATAAAAAAATATATTTATAAAAATGACAACATTATTCGTATTTTTTCACTAATTTCTTTTTTTATAATTACTTTTGATTTGCGTTTGTTTCATGAAAGATAACAACATGAATCTCTCCATGCTAAAGTAACCACTAAATATTTTATCAAAATTTTCAACAGTAAACACCCTTAGGTAAGACTGTCCTCACAGTGCGGACAAATGTCTTTTTGAGGGGTCAGACCCCTTTTGAAAGCGTTTTATACTTTTTGTTTGTGTTTTGGGTGAAATATGAGAAAATTAGGATATCAATATTTTAAGGGAGGAATTAGGTTGGTTAAGAGTTTGCAGGATACGACAACATTACATAATGGGGTAGAGATGCCGTGGTTAGGATTAGGTGTTTTTAAAGTACAGGATGGGAAAGAAGCAGTTGAGTCAGTAAAGGCTGCGATAAAGCATGGCTACAAAAGCATTGATACCGCTGCCATTTATAAAAATGAGGAAGGTGTCGGGCAAGGAATCCGAGAATCTGGTGTTCCTCGTGATGAGCTTTTTGTTACGTCAAAGCTTTGGAATGCTGATCAAGGCTATGAGTCCACTCTTGCAGCTTTCGAAACAAGCTTAAATAAATTAGGTTTGGATTACCTTGATTTATACCTGATTCACTGGCCAGTTCCGGCACAAGGGAAATTCAAAGAGTCATGGAAAGCGATGGAAAAATTATATAAGGATGGGAAAATTCGTGCTATTGGACTAAGTAATTTTAAAGAGCACCATATCGATGAGCTATTGAAGGATGCAGAAATCAAACCAATGGTAAACCAAGTCGAATTTCATCCCAATTTTGCGCAAAAAGAATTAAGAGCTTATTGTAAAGAGAACGGGATTCAGCTAGAGGCTTGGTCGCCGCTGAAGCAAGGAGAGCTTTTAGACGATCCAACACTAACGAAAATTGGAGAAAAATATGGCAAATCGCCAGCACAAGTAATTATTCGCTGGGACCTTCAAAGTGAAGTAGTTACAATTCCGAAATCCATTAAAGAACACCGTATTATTGATAATGCCGATGTATTTGACTTTGAACTAACAGATGAGGATATGGCTGAGATTGATAAGCTAGATACGGGTGAACGCGCGTTTGCTGATCCAGATGAATTTAATAAAGTGTAGGTTGCAGCTTGACGAACCATTTATAAAAATCGTTCTACCAACGTTAACCCCGGTGCCATTACCATTGTATTGGCACCGGGTTTTTACATAAGTGTCCACACCTCGTGGACAAATGTCTTTTTAGGGGGTCAGACCCCTTTTATATCCTGCTGATTGGTAGATTTTTTCTGTTAATGTGACAACTTCTTTTGCAAATTGACCGGGTACGAAAACATCGTGTTTTCCTAAAATAGCATCTACAAAACTTTTATCTTGATTGGTAGTCTTTTCTGGCAATTGTGGTGTAATAGGTTCTTCTCCTAATCTTCGTAGCGTAATTTTTCCATTATTATAAAAAATACCACCGTTTTCACCACAAAATACATAAGTCTCGTGCCAGCAAGGAGCATAGCCAACAATATTTAATCCCGCAACGACACCTTTTTCAAAACGAATCGATGTAAAAGAATCGATTTCTACTTTAGAGTCATGCTGCTCCATTTGTGTCGTAACGTCAACGGGAGCTAAACCAGTTGTCCATAGAAGAACATCAATAATATGACTCCCAGAGTCCATCAGCATGCCGCCATCAGACAAAGCAGGATTTTGACGCCATGTCCCAACTGTCATTTGCTTCCATTCTTGATATAGGGAAGCTGTCACAGACTTTAGTTCACCAATTTCACCATTCGCAATAGCTTCACGAATATATATAAATTCAGGATCAAAATGACGTTGATACGAAACTTGAAGAACCTTTCCTAAATGATCCGCAGTTTCAATCAATTGCTGTGCCTCTTCTTTGGAACATGCCATTGGCTTCTCAATTAATACATGACACCCACTAGTTAACACATCCATCGCTTGTTCAAAATGAAGCGTATGTGGGGAGCACAAAACGACTGCATCTACTTCCATTTTCTCTAGCATTTCCTTATGATCGGAAAACTGACGAACATCATCTAGTTGAAATTTAGATATTAGGGTTTCCCTATTTTTTTCGTTCGGATCTACAACAGAAACAATTTCTGCATCATCTATTTCCGTTAAGTGACTTGCATGTAAATGTGAAATACCACCTGTACCAACCATGCCAATTCGAACTTTTTCCATTGGTTAAACACCCTTTTTTATCATTTTTCTTCGTAGTTTCTCAACATATTTTTATTGCGCGCTCGTAAATTTTAGTGTGTATCCCTCCCAAGTGTTATTTGATATCTTTGTTTGTTGTGCCTTCAATAATTGTCCTTTGTAACCAATTAAATAGCTATGCGATTTTTGTAAACGCATTCATCACTCGCTAATTTTATCATCTATATTCGTTTTTTAATTGATATTATTATATAAATATGTCAATCTAGGAAATATATGTAACCGTTAACATTTATTCACGAAAACACTAAATTACATATTTTCCCAAAAATAACGTTACACTAATGCTACACCAACAGAGTGTACGCCTATCGCGGACAAATGTCCACAAAGGGGGTCAGACCCCTATCTCATTAGAAAGGATGTTTTGTAGATGTTGAGAGGATTGACTAGAGCTGGTTTAGGTAATTTAGAGAATGACAAGGAATTCATATCTTTAGCTGCATCATATGGGTTTCAATCTGTTGACTTGGATGCAAAAGGGTTAATTGATGCTTATGGACTGGAAGCATCTAAGAAGTTATTGCTACAACAAAATATAGTAATCGGATCTACTAATCTTCCAGTTGAGTGGAGGCAAACAGATAAAGAGTTCCAACAAGGGATTACTCATTTACCCGCCGCTGCCCAAGCTGCTGCAGAATTGGGCTGTACGAGTTGTTGCACTTATATTCTCCCTTCCACTGATTTTAAATCAGCAAGCTTTATGTCCGTTGTAGTTAAACGACTACGGATTTGTGCTGAAATTCTTGGGGCGTATGGAATTCGTTTGGGGTTAGAGTTTGTTGGGCCAGTGCATTTGCGAACAGCGTGGAAAAACCCATTTATATGGACATTAGATGAAACATTAGAATTAATCGATGCTATTGGTGCTCCAAACGTTGGAATTTTGCTAGATTCCTATCATTGGTATACGACAGGGTTAACGAATGCTGATATAGAAAAGTTAACAGTTAATCAAATCGTTCATGTTCATATCAATGACGCCCATGATATCCCGGTTGATGAACTGAAGGATAATGATAGATTATATCCCGGCGAAGGGGTTATCGATTTAGCTGGTTTTTTACGTAGTGTTAGACAAACAGGATATAATGGTGCAGTTGCCCAAGAGGTGTTAACTCCTGAACAGCCAACAGCAACGCCTGAAGAGCTAGTACAACGCTCGAAAGTCGGATTTGATCGTGTATTTAGAGAGTTGTAAAAAATTTATTAAAACAGTTGAAAAGTTTTCAAAGCTAGGTTTTCGTTGTTAGCATGTGTGAGGCGGTTGGAAACGGTTTATGTATGCAGTTATAACAACAGCCTAACTTCATAACGTGCTCCAAGCTGTGGAAATAATGAACTTGCCACATGAGTAAGCGACTAAAGGATGATAACTACATTCAAAATGAGTAACCGTTAACCATGGTTGTTGGTTCAGCGGTTACTTTTTCTCATTAGAAATAAGGGTACATTTGGAGGCTCCAACTCATATACCCCGAAGTATAAAAAACCACACTTACACATTACAAAAATTAAGCCATTTTATTCAATAAAATCCAACTTTCCCCACCTGTGTACGCCTGTCGCGGACAAATGTCCACAAGAGGGGTCAGACCCCTTTCGTTAGTGGAAGGGTGATTTTAAATGTTGTTCCTTTGGGTGAGCTTGAGAATAATTCGATTTTTCCTTGGTGATTTTCTATAATTTTTTGAACAATTGATAATCCCAAGCCGGTGCCTGCCTCTTTATTCGTTAGAAATGGATCAAAGATTGTTTGCTGCAGATCTTCTGGAATACCTGAACCAGTATCTTGAATAAACAATTGATAAGTATCGTGTTTTACCCTGGAATAAATGCTAATCGTACCTTTCCCTTCCATCGCATCGCTACTATTTCGAATTAAATTGTACATCACTTGTGTTATTTGCTTTGTATCTAGCATGACCGCAGTATTATCTAAATCCAAATGAAATTGAATCTTATCTGCATCAGAAGACTTTTTATAATAAGAAACCATTTCTTCAATTACACCCTTTATAGAAGCCTCTTCTAATTTAAGCTCACCCGGTTTTGAAAGTAAAAGCATGTCTTCAACAATCATGTTAATGCGGTCAACCTCTTTCAACATAAATGGTAGATGAAATTTATTTTGTTCAGATTCGGGAAATGATTCTTTTATAAGCATTAAGAAGCCTTGGAGCACAGTCAGTGGATTACGAATTTCATGTGCAGCCCCAGCCGATAACTCGCCAAGTAATGCTAACTTTTCTGATTGGTGCATCCGCTTTTCGAGTTCTTCTCTTTCTGTAACGGCAATAAAAAAATAAATTCTACCTATTATGTTGTCCATTTGATTTTTCAATTCCGATTGCGAAGCCAATAAAACCTCTTCTTTTGTCTTCGTTCTGTAAGAAGTTTTAACATTTTGAAATACCTTTTTTGTTTGCAAAAGATTCCAAAAGTCCCTATTATCCATTGTATGGTTACTAGGATTAGTCATGTTTTCTTTTACTTCCTCTTTACTTACGTTCAATAGGGTTACTGCAGAGGAATTCAGTGTAATATCGTTCGTTTTTTCATCTAAAGTAATTATTCCAACGGGTAAGGAATTCAGGATTTGTTCTCTATATTTCTGATCACTGGATACCTTTTCATATAAACGAAAGTACTTCTTGAAAATTAAAGAAAACATAATAATCATAACAGTAAATAAGGTGACACCGAAGAATGGATTTGACTCTAACAATAAAGCTAAAATAAATGCTATACCGAATGTGATCACGTAATTAGGAAGTGCTTCGATAAAGGCGTCTTTTATCAAGGGGCGGACGTTAATGGACAAAGATATCCAAAGGTATAAACCAATTAAAAAAATATTAATGAAGAAATAACCGACTAAAGATATGATGTAATAAACTGTACTACCCAAGTGAATATAGCCGATTTCCCCACCTGTAAAAGTAAACAGATAATAGGCGCCACTTATCATTAAAACGAAAGCAGCAAAATTAAAACTTTGGTTCCACCAATTAGCTCTTCGCTGCTTCCAATCATCAAAGAGACTACTAAAAAATAATAGAAATAGTGTGATTTCTAATCCAACAATAAAAGTAGAAGCTATATAAATGGATGAATCCATAGAGAGAGAGTTTTTTCCATCTGGAGGAAGGATAATCCTAAAGCGGTTGGAAAGTATACAAGCAACTATTAATAAAATAACAAGTATCCAACCGAAAACACTTGATATTCGTTGAAACGTTGCCGAAAAAACATCATGCCAAAAAAACAAACTTATCCCTGTCACAGATGTAGCTATAAAATATACCTTGGTACCTTTTAAAAATGGAATTTTTTTCAAAAAAGATCACTCTTTAAGTTGATTTTTCGCAATTCACATTAGTTCCCCTAGTACATGTAGAAAATGAATTGCCTCAATCATCATACAACATAATTTTACATTTTTCTACACAGTGTACATTTGAATTTTTGGTAATCACGCATAGTTGTTGAAATAATTTGTTAAATTTAACCAGTTTGTCCACACACCACGGACAAATGTCCATAAAGGGGGTCAGACCCCTCACAAAAGGGCAGTCCCTTTCTCACAGCCACTTCCTCAAAAACTTTTTCGCTTCGTATCTCATTTCTTCGGTTTCCAAGTGCCCGGTATTATACCTTTTTAGCTCCCATGCTTCTGGTATGCCTTCTTTTTCATATTGTGTTTTTAATGATTGATCGATGATATCAAGTCCTTTCGTTGGAGTCAGCAGGTCATGATTTCCAGCAAGACTTAAATGGGCGCGAGGTGTGATTAGTGCATTTATTTCCGAAGTAGTAAAGTGCTTTAGTAAGCTTGGGACATAATAATAAATACCATGATGATCCAATCCTCTTTGCTCAATTAAACTATGATAATCACATAACCCACAGATATCTACACACACTTTTATACGAGGTTCTAATGCGCTTACCCACCAAGACATCGTGCTTCCCATCGACATTCCGATCGTACCAATGCGATTTGCATCAACGTCGGGGCGGCTAACTAAATAATCAACGGCTCGTAAACTATCATAGACCATCTTTCCCCATAATACTTCCCCATTCCACAGCATCTCTTTGAAAAGTTCACTCTCCGTTTTTCCCCTTCTACTACCAAATCCCCATGCCTCAATGGCCAGGACTGCATAACCCATATTTGTCAGTTCCTCTGCATACGGAGGGTTTTGCATGTAAGTATTTCCTTTAATCAACTCATCTTTCCCAAGTTCATACTTCCCACCGTGGGAGTGATTAAATAAGATAGTTGGAAAAGATTCTTGCCCCTTTAACGGACGAACGAAGTAAGCAGGTACCGGATCCACACCATTTAAATCAAGCACCCACTTCTCCAGTATATAGTTGTGATGTTCTTCTTCTCCTATACATTTTGACGAAATGGACTGTGATTTCGGTGGCAAATCACCAAGTAATTGATACAGCTCTTCCCGACGTTTATCTTTCATTAAATATGCCTCCCTTTTTGTGTTTGAAAACACTTAAAAAACCATTCCCCAATAAGCGATAAGGATTACCTTAAGTTTCCATATAAAGCAATGAATACAACTATATTTTAATACTAGTAATTAATCCAAACAATTAATTTGATTGCGCTTTCATATGTAGAGGGGGTCAGACCCCTTTCGACAAAATTCGAGCTAGGGAGCCAATTGGTAAAATAAAATACCGAGTGCAACAACCACTCGGTACAAGTAACTCGTTCATTGTCCTCCCATCGCGGACAAATCCTATAAAATGTCCACAAAGGGGGTCAGACCCCTTTTTTATATCTGTTCTAGCAATTGGTAGGCTTCTTCTTTTGTGTTTGCGGTGATTAGTTTTTCTCTGAATTCGTCGTCCATTAGTTTTCTGGATAGCATTTGTAGGATTTTTAGGTGTGCGTCTCCTTCGCTTTTTTTCGGTACAGCTAGCATAAAGATTAATTTAGCATCTGTCCCATCTAAACTTTTCCAGTCTACGCCCTCTTTTTTAATACCAAAGGCAACAGTTGGTTTTTTAACAGCATCAGATTTGCCATGTGGAATTGCAATATTCATGCCAATGCCTGTAGTACTCTCTTGTTCACGCTCAAGAATTGCCCCTTTAAAATCAGCTGCGGAATTCAATACGCCAGCCTTATCTAACTTTTCAATCAGCTCATCAATCACATCATCACGTGTAGAGCCTGTTAAATCAGTATCAATCAGGTCTAAACTTGTGATGTCGGTAATATTATTTATGTCACTTTTTTCTTCCGTTGATGGGTTAGTTTCTTCCTCTAATACATTATTTTCTCTCGCGACAGATGGATCACCATCCATATCTACCGATTCCGTAGTTGGCTCGACATCTTTTTTCAATAATCTAATCATAAGTGCTGTTACAATTGCACCGATGATGATCGAGATAAAAAACATGATAACATTATCTACGGCTCCTAAAAGACCAACAATCGGACCTCCATGTGCGACTCTGTCACCAACACCGCTCAACATGGCGACAACGGATCCTGCCATCGACCCAACCATAATACTTGGAATCACGCGCAATGGATCCTGAGCAGCAAACGGAATGGCACCTTCCGTAATCCCGAAAAACCCCATTGTGATTGATGCTTTACCAGCCTCTCGCTGTGCACCTTCAAATTTTTTCTTAAACATAAATGTAGCTAATCCTAGACCAATTGGAGGAACCCCGATCGCAACTGCAACTGGTCCCATAATTTCATAGTTACCTTCGCCAATCATCGCTGCACCAAATAAAAATGCCACTTTGTTGACGGGTCCTCCCATGTCAAAGGCAATCATTGCTCCTAATATTAATGCTAATAATATCGAACTAGTTCCCTGCATACCAGCAAGCCAATTCGTTAATCCTTCAAACACACCTGCTACAGGAGCACCAATCAGAAGTACAAATACAAAACCTACAAATAATGAAGCAAAAACCGGGATAATAATAATAGGCATGATTGGTTGTACCATTTTTGGCACCTTTATTTTTTTAATCCATAAGGCTGCATAACCAGCTAAGAACCCTGCAATTATTCCACCTAAAAATCCGGCACCAGCTTCACTATTATAAAAGCTACCATTTACAGCAATAAAGCCACCAATCATACCAGGAGCAAGTCCAGGTCTATCAGCGATACTATAGGCAATAAAACCCGCTAGTATTGGAACCATGAAAGAAAATGATGCCGCCCCAATGCTCTCTATCGTTTTCCAAAAAGAACCTTCAGGGATGGCAATTCCACCTGGACCAGGTTCGCCACCAATCGTTAACGCGATAGCAATTAATAAACCACCAACAACAATAAATGGAATCATATAGGAAACACCATTCATCAGATGGCGGTAAACAGGATTTTGGTTATCTTTTTGCGGTTTATTTGTGTCGCCCGTTTGCGTGTCAGCTTTATAAACGGGAACTTGGTCCGTTTGTACTTTTTGAATTAGCTCCTTTGGGTTACGGATACCCTCTTGAACTCCGACAGCTATTAATTTCTTTCCAACAAAGCGGGATTTGTCAACGGTTCGATCGGCAGCAATGATCACGCCATCAGCTTCCTGAATATCAACATCGGTAAACTCGTTTTCAACTCCAATAGAACCTTGTGTCTCTACCTTCATCTCAATCCCTAATTCGTCAGCAGCTTTTTGTAGATTTTCTGCTGCCATATATGTATGTGCTATACCATTAGGGCATGAAGTTATCGCTAAAAGTTTCATGATCTCCCTCCAATTTTAGTAAAAATTTTATTATAGTTTCTGCCGAGAATCTTTACATATACCTATTTCCTTACTAAATGGAGTAAAAAGTTTAGCCGGAGGAATTGGGGGCATCAAAATCATGGAGAAGAATACAATGTGGTTTGGAGCTAAGCGAAAAACAGTGCTCCGTGCGTCAGTGCAATTACTTGACTGCGGGAAGAATACTGCTGATTAGAAAAGCGAAAAGCGCCCGTCTAGCAACGGACTGAAGCGCAGGAGATAAAGGAAAACGGTGAACGAAGTGAGTTAGGAAATTCGGCTATGTCGAATTGTTATCGTACGGGAGGTGAAGGAAGTCTCACTAGTCGCCGAGCGCTCGGAGCTAGACATCGAAGCGCACAAATTTATACTTCCTTCACGTGCAATAAAAAACATCCTCACTTCCTGTTTTGTTTCAGGATGCAAGGATGTAATAACGTTCTATCGATTACGGAAGTCACAGAAACAAACCAAAATGTCCTCCCACCGCGGACAAATCCTATAAAATGTCCACAAGCGGGGTCAGACCCCTCTATGAAAAGAGAGGTAGACTCTTCCGCCACTAATATAGTTTCCCTTGGCGGTAGAGGATGGTGGATAGTTTCATGACGGCGTGGATATAGCAGTTTTGGCGTAATGGGAATGGGTCGCCGAAAAACTGTGGTAGGACTGTATCGAGTGTGTGTTTCATTTTATCAAATAGCAGGTTAAACACTTGTTCTTCGTCATAAAACTGTGTTTCTCGGCCTTGTAGCCATTCAAGATAGGACACAATAACCCCACCAGCGTTGGCAAGTATATCTGGAACAATAATGACGCCCTTCTCACTTAAAGTGGTATCCGCTTCTCTTGTTACAGGTGAGTTTGCACCCTCTACTAGAATCCGAGCCTTTATATCATCAACATTATCCTTATGAATTTGGTCTTCTAAAGCTGCTAAAAACAATACATCCACGTCAAGGGTTAGAAGATCATCCCGGTCATGGATAACAGCCTTAATCCCATTTTGTTCTAGGTCCTTTTCTGTAGTAGGTAAATCACCATTTTTTTCTGTAACGTATTTCACGAGAGCCGGTATATCTAATCCGTCCGAATTGTATAACGTAACGTTTCGGTCGCTGACAGCAACGACTTTATTTTGCAGGTGGTCACAGTTATAGGCTTCGAGCGCAGCAACTGATCCTACATTTCCAAACCCTTGTACAGCAATAGTCAGTGGCCGTTCAGCATGGTCTAACGCTGTCTTTGAGAAAACATTTTCATTATTAGAAAACCACTTTTTTTGTTCTTTTATAAAATCATGGAACATATAGCGGAATGTAAAATAAACACCTTTACCAGTAGCTTCTCTGCGTCCTAATGATCCGCCGTTTACTACACTTTTTCCTGTAAAACTTCCTCTATACGGCATACCGGGATGAATACTTTTATATTCTGCCATCATCCAGTCCATTTCTCGATCGCCCGTACCTACGTCAGGTGCCGGAATATCTTTGTCCGTTCCTAACACATCACTAAAATATCGTACATACCTTTTACATATAGAGTGTAATTCCTTTATTTTAAATTCCCTTGGATTAATGACAACGCCACCTTTACCACCACCAAATGGAACTTCATGCAAGGCGTTCTTCAACGTCATTAGCGAAGCAAGATTAGTGACCTCATCCTCATTTACTGATTCGTGAAAACGGATCCCACCTTTATAGGGACCTAGTGTGTTATTGTGTTGGACCCGAAAAGCAGGGATGCGAACGACTTTTCCGTTTTCTAAAGCAATGCGCAAAAATGCTTTATGTACGTGATTTGGAGTTGATAGGATAGAAACTAGCGACGTAAACGCCTGCTTTCTTGTTTGGCCTTGCAAGTCTGGTAAAAATGCCTCATCTTCCAATAAAGCGTCCAGGGATTGTTGGACAATAGTTCCTGTAGTACTACTCATAAACATTCCTCCCTTTTACTCTTTTAAAAAATAGTGTAACCAAAGTTCTAAGTATCCATCCACGTTTTAACTTTGATTAATTTTTCAGCTTTTAATCGATGTAGTTATCATACTGATTTGCGTTACTTTTTCATACTGGAGTACGACAAATTATCACCACTAACACAAAAAGCGGTGATCTTCATTTTCATTCATATTTTGATCATGTTTTCTGATAGTCAATGTTTTCACATAATCGATGTCTAATTTTTTAAAAAATGAAACACCACTTACAGATTTATTATATTTCAATACAACTCATCTTATTACTTTAAGTGTCCACCGTACGAGGACAAATGTCTTTTTTGGGGGTCAGACCCCTTTAAGATATTTAACAATTTGTTTACGACTAGTTTGAAAATGTAATATAACTTGTTAGTTTAATAGGGTGTCAATAGGGATTTTAACGTAATAAATTCCTCCATATCCATTTATTCCCACAAAATATTTTTTTGGAATTTTTCTTATCCTATATTTTTCAAGATTTCATTGAATTGCTTTTTATATCGAACATCGATTGGTAATTACTCCCATAAATATTACAAAAAACCCATGCTACAATTCACTTGTAGAAAAACGAGACAACCTCTCTCATCGTTTTTTTTTAATTAAAATTCGATCATACTTAAAGGAGTGGACCAATTTATGTTTAAGAAACTAGGAATCGTTACAGCATTATCAACAGCCTTGTTATTTGGATCCGGTTTTTCATCAGCTAGTGATTCATTTCAACAAGTTCAATCTCAGGGAAAAGTGTATAAAGTCTATTATTCTATTAATTGGAAATCACAATTTATATCTGAAGATAAGGTAAATGATCATCAAAGCAATTCTGTTAATAAGGTACAATTGAGCTGGGATGACGTGATTGAAAGATTTCAACAATTAAAGCAAAAAGATAATCCTGCTGAAAATGAAGCACCGATTGAAGAAGACGATCCTGTCAAAAATGAACCTGTTGAGGTAGAAATTCCCGATGACAATCAGGAACCAACTAATGATGCTGAACAACCAGCAGAAACACCAGTAATTGAGGACCCAACGAACGAGGAAGTAGTAGAAGAGCAAGAACAAAAGAAGGACCAAGCACAAACAGAACTAAACCAATTTGAGCAACAAGTAGTTGATTTAACAAATGAAGAAAGAGCTGAACAGGGACTACCAACATTAAAGGTAGATACTGAATTAAGCAAGGTCGCTCGTGAAAAATCTAAAGATATGGCAGTTAATCGTTATTTTAGTCATAACAGCCCGACATATGGATCTCCATTTGACATGTTAAGTCAATTTGGTGTCGACTATCGTACAGCAGGTGAAAATATTGCGAGAGGTCAGCGTACACCAGAGGAAGTTGTAAATGCATGGATGAACAGTCCTGGTCACCGTGCTAATATCCTAAATGCTAACTTTACCCATATTGGCGTAGGTTATGTAGAAGACGGAAATTATTGGACACAAATGTTTATTGGAAAATAACAGATTATATAGAAAATAGATTAGGAGATTGGCTGTGCCAATCTCCCTTTTTTTGTTAACCCAGTAACCCAGTGTCCTCAATACGCGGACAAATGTCCACAGGCGGGGTCAGACCCCTATGGCACGAAATTCATCTAGGAGCTCTTTGGCGTTATATACTATTTTGTCTGGTTTGAAAGGACTTTCAGGCATGTTTCTGTTGCGGTGGTTCATCCATATTGCATGCCAGCCTACTTGTTTGGCACCAACGATATCATTGTCGAATGAATCTCCGATATAGACTGTTTTTTTCTTATTTAGTTGGAGCTTTTCTTCAATGATGTGAAACGCTTCTTGTTTTGGTTTCGCATGTCCAATGGCACCCGAAATAAACATATGTTCCTCAGGAATCCATCTTGCTAATCCTAATTGCTGTATTTTCATCGATTGGTGCTTTTCCTCACCGTTTGTCAAGACAGCGAGCTGCTTGTTTTCTTGATACAGTGCTTCTAATAACTCCTCTACTTCATCAAATAAAGTAATTTTCTTTTGTTCAGCTACATAAGCTTCTTGGAAATCCACTGCTTTTTGGTAATTAATCGGTATCCCAAATTCTTCACATGCAGCGGTGATCCGATGTACCTGCATGTCCAAAATGGAAATTTCACCGGCTTCACTTTTATCGAACAACGCATCACTATGCTTTCGACTAGCTAAGTATAATTGATCCAATTCCTCATCTGAGAACGATTCCTGAAACATTTTCTTGAAAGTATTTTTAAAAGATAACGCTTGATCATATAACGTATCATCCACATCAAAAATAATCGTATCCATTCTATTATCCCCCCTCATGTAATCATAACATAAAGGTAACTGTAAAAGGGGTCTGACCCTTACCCTAGCAGGTATGAGCCAGACCCCTTCAGTAATAAAAACCTTCGTATAAATTTACATAATTTTCTTTTCAAACCAAAAAACTTGATTCATAACACCAAGTCTCCCAACCCAACTGTCCTCCCACCAAAGACAAAATGACCGATTTGTCCACAGGCGGGGTCAGACCCCTCCCACGATTTACCACTGTTTGTTGGTTTGTTCTCATATTACAATAGAGTAGGTAGCTAGAATAATAGGGGGATTTTGTGCGATGCGGCAACTAAGAGGGAGACACTACATCATAAAGTTGGTTAGCTTATCAGTTCTAACTCTTTTTTTATTAATTTATGTTTCTAGTTTTAGCTCAGTGGGAGAAGCGAAGTCATTCATGAAAGCTTCTACATTACCATCGAAGGCTTTGACATATAAAGAAGATATTTCTGAGTATTTGGTTTATAACAAGTTTACCGGAAGGACTTCTAGCAGTGTACAAAACCAGTATAAGCGAATCGGCTACTATGCCGGCTGGTCAACGTATTCCGGCTATCAGGTCGAAGATATTGACGCTAGTAAACTAACACACATTAATTATGCCTTTGCAAATATCTCTGAAGATGGAAAAATAATTGTTGGAGATACTTGGGCCGATACAGAAAAAGAGTTCCCTGGTGATTCTGACAGACAAGCTTTTAAAGGGAATTTTCATCAATTAAATAAATTAAAAGAACAACATCCTCACTTGAAAACATTGATTTCTGTCGGTGGTTGGACATGGTCAGAAAATTTCTCGGATGTGGCTCTCACCGAAGAATCTAGAACAATTTTCGCTGAGAGTGTCGTAGATTTCTTGGTTACGTATGGCTTCGACGGCGTTGATCTCGATTGGGAATATCCAGTAGGAGGCGGAAAAGCAGACAACGTTAATCGCCCTGAAGATAAACAAAACTTTACGTTATTGTTGAAAAAGATACGGGAATTACTCGATGAACAAAGTGATAACGATGGAAAAGAGTATCTATTAACAATCGCAGTAGGAGCTAATGATTCCCATGCGAATAATATGGAATTGGACTTACTTCATCATTATGTTGATTACATTCAACTGATGACCTATGATATTCACGGCGAATGGGATGAGATCTCTGGATTGAATGCACCATTATACCGGGATCTTGACAGTAAATATTATCGGGACTGGAGCGTTCAAGACGCTGTTAAGACTTATATCAGTGGCGGGGTTCCAGCTAAAAAATTGGTGATGGGACTTCCATTTTACGGCAGAGTTTTTAATCAAGTAAACAGTACTAATAATGGCATGTACCAACCTTTTGATAATGGTGGGGCGGTGAGTTACAGTAGGATTGAATCCGACTACCTTAACAAAAATGGGTACGTTCGTTATTGGATAGCTGATTCAAAAGTTCCTTACTTGTTTAATGGTTCCACTTTTATAAGCTATGATGACAAAGAATCGATTGGACATAAAACTTCTTACATTCAGTCGATGGGATTAGGTGGCGCTATGATGTGGGAGCTTAGCCAAGACCCAAATCAAGTACTGCTAACAAAAATATATAATGATTTAAAAAATTAAATCACCAACCATAAAGGGCTGTCCCAAAAGCTACGTAATTGGGACAGCCTTTCTTTGCTTTCCTATCATCCACTCACCGATAGGGGTCTGACCCCCACCGATAACTGTCCTCCCACTGCGGACAACTGTCCACGAAGGGGGTCAGACCCCTTTCTAAGACCCCTTTCTAGAAATTTGGGATTTTGGCTTTGGTGCCGCCTATGAGGATGATGATTCCGACGATCCAGAAGATTCCTGGTAGGCTGATGAGTTGTGCGATGCCACCAAATAGGACTGGAGCTGACATTTGGGTGAGCCTGTTGGCAGTGAGTCGTAAGCCGAGGCCTTCTCCGACGCGGTCCTTCGGTAGTGAGTAGGCTGTGGTTGATATCGATAATGGTTGCCCGAGACCTAGACCAAGCCCTAATAGGAACGACACAATCCCTAGCATCACACCACTCTCGAAGAACGGGATAAGGAAGAAAAAGAATCCTGATCCGATAATTGAGCCGATTACGACACTGCTTCGCGTAAATTTATTTAGCAAATATGGAATCAGCCAACGAATCAATATTCCACCAGCCGCATTAATAGAAACAATCAACCCTATCATTGAATTGGATAGACCGAATTCTAACGCCAATAATGGAAAATAGGCCGTGTAGATATCTTTTCCGAGTAATATGAGAATGCTAACCAAAAAAGCGATTCGGATATTGCGAAATTTTAATAAATGAAAGGATTTAAATATATTATTTTGCTTTTCATCCTCATTCAATCGATGGTGTGTTGAGTCAATAAACAGCGCGAGAATCGATGATAATACCGCGATACCACCTAACAGTCCAAATGCTACCGGATACTGCCACATCTCAGAAAAAAGTCCACCGAGCATTGGGCCAACAAAGGTTCCCAATGCAACACCGATGCTAAATATCATAATACTATCATCTTTTTTTGAATCTACCGTCCTATTACTTACAAATGTTTGAGCTGATACCGCGTAAACCGTTTGACAAATACCAGCAACAATTTGGGATATGTATATACCTGTTAATGTTGGTATAAATAGAGGAATGCCCAGCGCCAGCGAACCGATAATCGTACTGCCAATGATTGGTTTCTTATGGCCAATTCGATCGACCACCTGCCCAATTTTTATCGCAAAGAAAAATGGCAGCAACGGAAATAGTGCGACAATCAAACCTATTTCAACGGTACTCGCCTCAAGCTCACTAGACAGGAGCGGAATCAATGGACGTGTTCCCATTACCCCGGTGAAATAGATTAGTGTAATAATTAACATCGCATATTTTTTAAAATAGGTTGAAGCTACCAATGTGAGTCACCTTCTCATTGCATCAAATAACCACCGACATAACCACTCATTGCTCCGTATGATAACACACAAATAATCACAAGGACAGGACTAACCTTTTTATATTCTAAGAAAAATACACTGATAGCAATTAAAACAACCGTTTGAATAATACCAGCAGTTTCCCATGATCTCGTAAAAAAGCTAAACGCCAAGATAGCTAGCAGCATCCCGATGGCCGGGCGAATAAGGCTGGTCATTTTCTTA
The DNA here is from genome assembly GCF_016908325.1 of Aquibacillus albus. GTDB lineage: Bacteria > Bacillota > Bacilli > Bacillales > Amphibacillaceae > Aquibacillus_A > Aquibacillus_A albus. The sequence continues at coordinate 92,452 of NZ_JAFBDR010000002.1, forward strand.
ATTTTTGGTGATTCCTTGAATTTCATTAATAGTCCCATTAACAAAATCATTGCCAGCAAGGAAGGAACAACGGTAGCTACAATTCCTAACACAGCTCCTAGCATGCCTCCAACCTCATATCCAATATAGCCGGCCATTTTTGTTGCGATTGGTCCTGGTAGGGTATTCGCAAGGGCTAGTATTTCCGCAAATCGATCGACTGTAATCCACCCATATCGCTCCACTACCTCGTGTTCGATTAAAGGAATCGTAGCAGGTCCTCCACCATATCCAACGATTCCAGGAATTAAAAATGCTAAAAATAAATCAAGATAAAGCATTGGACTTCTCCTTCTCTGTTCATTTTTCACATCGTGACCAATTATAACCATGAATCCCAGCACTAATTTAATTTTCCCGCACTGTCCACGTGTGGAGGACAAATGTCCACAGAGGGGGTCAGACCCCTTTAGCCGACCCCTAGCTAACTCCGGTTTGTTTTTCTGGTTTTTGTTCTCTTTTTGTCTTTTTAACTAAACTGTAAATTAGTAATACAGCAATTAGTATGGCTGGGTGAATGTTTAATAGTACAAAGCATATAAAGCTAATTCCACCAAGAAGGAGCAATCCTTTTTTGCCGAGCTTGTCGTGCGATTGTTTGAAAAATTTATAAGCAAGGGATCCGAGCATAACGGTGACCACCGGAATAATCGAATGGGTAATGCCTTGCACGATTGCTGATTCCCTGTATTTAATCAAAAAACCAATAAACAAAATCATTAAGATAACAGTGGGTAAAATGGTAGCCAACACAGCGTTGATTGCACCAGTAACGCCTCCAACACGGTAGCCAATATACCCAGCCATTTTTGTTGCAATCGGTCCAGGTAATGTATTTCCAATCGCTAGAATATCACTGAATTCTTCATCCGATAACCACTTAAATCTATCGACAACTTCTTTATGGACAAGCGGAATGGAAGACGGTCCTCCTCCATAGCCAAGCATCCCTGATCGAAAAAAACCGATAAATATATTTTTTTGTACCGAAATAATAAAACACCCCTAACCTATTAAGCGAAGCCTGTAACCTATTTCAGAGACTCTACCTCTAATCCGCCGATAGTAGAAAAAAATCTCCTCGTTCTCACTGAGCAATGAGTAAGTAAAAGCACTTGGAAGCTTGCTGTTACCTCCCTGCCCAGTCCCCGCTCATCTCAAAACTACCAGCCTGCGACCTGGCCATCTGTCCGTGGTTCTGTTCCACCTGATAGGACACCTGTTTGTTCATCTCTCCAAATAATCTGACCCCGACCGAAGTCTACCTCATCAATGGACTTTACGATGTGATGGCCCTTTCTTGATAACGCTTGTGTAATGTGGTCTGGGAAATTCGGCTCGACTTTGATTGTCTTGCCACCCGTCCATAACCATCTTGGTGCACTTAACGCTTGTTGAGGATTCAAACGGAAATCAATCGTATTCATCATAACCTGCAAATGACCTTGAGGCTGCATAAAGCCACCCATGACGCCAAATGGTCCGACTGCTTTTCCATTCTTCGTTAAAAATCCCGGAATAATCGTATGGTAGCTTTTCTTACCTGGGCGAAGACAATTAACATGATCTTCATCTAGTTTAAAATCTTTTCCTCGGTTATGAAGTGCAATTCCAGTGCCCGGGACAACAATCCCTGAGCCAAATCCTTTGTAATTGCTCTGGATAAAGGAAACCATGTTACCTTCTTCGTCTGCAGTCGATAAATAGACCGTACCACCTTTTTGCGGCGTCCCTGGTTTTGGCGTGCTCGCTTCATCTCCAATTTCACTTCGACGTTGCGCTGCATACGCTTCAGACAACAACGTGTCAACAGTGACATCCATATCTTCCGGATCAGAAACAAACGCAAATCCATCTGAGAAAGCTAGTTTCATGGCTTCGATTTGCTTATGAACCGTATCGACATCGTCCTTTGCTGCAAACGAAAACTCTTTCAACATATTTAATGCCATCAATGTATTGATCCCTTGTCCGTTTGGCGGAATTTCCCATACATCGTAGCCACGGTAATTGACACGGATTGGATCAACCCATTCGACTTCGAATTTTTCCAGATCACTTTTACGCAAGAAACCTCCATGCTCCTTCGCAAATCCTTCTATTTTATCTGCTAACTCACCTTTATAAAAAGCATCCGCCTTTGATTCAGCAATTAATCGCAATGTGTTTGCGTGATCACTTGATTGCCAAACTTCTCCAGGTTGCGGAGCACGACCAGCAGCTGCAAACGTATCGAACCAAGGTTGAAATTCCTCTCCTTTTAATTTCTCAGAAAATTGATCGAAGGAACGCTTCCAATATTTACTCAAAATTGGAGAAACCGCATATCCCTCTTCAACATACTTAATCGCTGATTCAAATAAATCTTCAAATGGCAGCTTACCAAAACGCTCGGATAAAGCTACCCATGCCTTTGGGGCACCCGGAACAGTGACAGGTAACCAGCCATAGTCCGGTATGTCAGAAACACCTTGATCCTTCACCGCTTCTATCGAGATACCTTCAGGGGAAGGACCACTTGCATTTAGTCCATGCAATTTATCTTTTACCCACACAAGGGCAAATGCATCGCCACCGATTCCATTCGAAGTAGGCTCTAAGACCGTTAAACTAATCGCAGTAGCAATCGCTGCATCAATGGCATTGCCACCTTTTTTCAAAATTTCAAGCCCAGCCTGTGCTGCTAATGGCTGGGATGTTGCTACCATCCCTTTTCTCGCATACTTTGTCAGCTGTTGCGCTGGATACGGATTATAAAGTGGATCAAATTCTACCATTTTTTTAACTCCCTTTCTTAATCAAAACTACGCTCGCTTTGCGAAATCATCGTCGTTCATTTCATCTGCTTCGCTTTGCTCCAATTCTTTTCTTTTTTTAGCCATGCGATAATTTTGCCAAGTCGAGAAAATAATCGATAGTACTGTTAAAATAATCATCGTTAATGAAATGGGACGAGTGAAAAATGTTGTCCATGTCGTCTCTAATTCTAGTGCCCGAAATAGATTTACTTCCAATTGACCACCAAGTACAACACCAAGAATCATCGGAGTTAACGGTACTCCTGCTTTTGAAAATAAATACCCAATCACACCGAATAAAAATAATGTCCAAACATCGAACATGCTGTTACTTAATGCATAAGAACCAACGCCTGCCAGCATTAATACAATGGGAACTAAAATAGCCGGCGGAATTTGTGCAATTTTTGTAAACACACGAATTAAGAAAAACATAACCCCAACTAACACGATGGCAGCCACAAACAAACTAGCATAAATACTGCCAACTAATATTGGCTGATCTCTAAATAGTAACGGCCCAGGGGTGATTCCGTGCAAAATGAGAACCCCAATCATAATCGCCATTGTCATGTTACCTGGTATCCCTAATGTTAATGTCGGGATAAACGCCCCACCAATTACTGAGTTGTTGGAGGACTCCGCCGCTACAATCCCAGCTGGGTTCCCTTTCCCAAACGCTTCAGGATTTTTTGAGAATTTTTTTGCTTGGTCATAACTTACAAAGTTAGCAGCAGACCCGCCGACAGCCGGAATCGCACCAATTGTACTTCCTAATGCGGAGGAACGAAGCAAATTAAACTTTTGTTTCCATATATCCTTCAAAATTTGGCGATAAGGAATTTTTACATTCGTATTAATATCTTTAAATTTTTTCCCTTGCTCCGTATTCTGTTTGATCTTTTCTACGTTTTCCATCAACTGAGAAAAAGCAAAGCTACCAATTAATACTGGCAAGATTTGAAGTCCGTTGCTTAAAAAATCATAGCCAAAATTAAAACGCATTTGACCACCAGCACTTAATCCTGTTGTCGCAATCAGCAACCCTATCCCTGCTGCAATTAACCCTTTGAGCATCGCACCGTCCGACAAACTTCCAACAAGCGTTAATGCAAAGATGATCAGTGTCGCGATTTCCCATGGTCCAAAATTAAGGCTGAATTTTGCCACTAGCGGTCCAAACGAGGTTAATACTAAAATACTAAAAATCGTTCCAAAGAAAGAGGATAGAATTCCGACACCAAGCGCTCGACCCGGCTCCCCTCTTTGCGCTAACGGGAACCCGTCATATACCGTAGTAATGGAAGACGGTGTTCCTGGAATCCCTAGCATAATCCCAGAAATTAATCCTCCGGTATAGCCACCAACCATAATTGCGACCATTAAAGCAAGTCCTTGAATAGGCTCCATCGCAAATGTAAACGGAAAGGCCAAGACAATTCCCATCGTTACCGTAAAGCCAGGAATACTCCCTGCAATAATTCCACAAATGACTCCAATGATAATTAATAAGATCGTTTGAATCGTTAATACTTCTCCTAACGCTAATAAAAAGAAATTATCCACTTTTTTCTCCCTCCCTACTATTAGTTAAGGCAACCAAATATTTAATAAATGCGTAAAAATTAGGTAAACAGAAAAGGTCATAATCACTGAAATGGAAAGGTTTAACACAATCGTTTTCGGTTTCTTTAATCCCATTAACACCGCTTGTCCAACAATTAAAAATAACAAGGTCGCAATAATAAAGGAAAGAATCGGAAGAAGGACAACATATACCCCAAACAATGCAAATAGAATGATAGTTTTGCCATACTTATTGATAAATGTTTCCCAGGAAAAAGACGAAGTACGATCACTCTTTTGAAGGAATGATTTAATAAGAAGAACAAGCGTAACAACCGCTATAACCGCTATAATAAACCTTGGAAAAACTGCTGGACCCGCAATTTGCCATGGTGTTTTTTCCGCAAAATTAAATGTCTCCATGAACATGATCAAACAAAAAATTAAGACACTAATACCAAAAATTCTATCTTGAACCATTTTTTTCTCTCCCTTCTTAAGAAATCAAAGTGCCTCATAACGTGTAGAAAAATGAGTAACTAATGATGGACGGTAGCCACCATTAGTTACAATGAAAGACTATATTATTGTAATTCCATGTTTTCTGCTAACTCACCTAAACGATCATGCAGCTCTGTTACGAATGTTTCATATTCTTCATGATCCTTGTATCTAGTTATAGATCCTAGCTTAGCAACTTCTGCTTGTAATTCAGGATCATTTAAAGCTGCTTCAAACGCTGATTCTAATACAGTTACAACCTCTTCCGGAGTATCTTTTGGTACAAAAACACCACGGCTTGTAGCATTAGTAAATTCAACGCCCTGTTCAATCATGGTTGGAGAATCTGGCATTTCTGCAAGACGCTCATCATGTGCTACACCAATGGAAACAAATGTACCTTCGTCAAAGTAACCTTTACCAGATGTATAGTTTGTCATGGTGCCGTCAATTTCGCCTGCAACAACTGCTTTAATGGCTGCCCCTGTACCTTCATAACCAATGAGCTTCACATCATCTGGTGATAGTCCTGCACTTTTAAGCATGTCTGCTACGAAGAAGTGAGAAGTACCTCCAGGTGTCATTCCCCATTTCACTTCACCAGGGTTTTCTTTTACATAGTTAATGAAGTCGTCCATATTTTCCCAACCTGTGTCAGCATGAACCGTTGCAATGTTTGGTGTTTGAGTCAGCAATGAAACTGGTTGGAATGCTTCAAAAGAGTAATCAACAACACCAGAATAATAAGCTGTAGCAATAACGTCATGACTACCTAAGATTGTATAACCATCTGGATCTGCATTTTTAACCTCTCTTGATCCAGTTGTAGAACTTGCACCCGGCATGTTCACTGGAACTAGTGTAGCTCCGAGTTCTTCTTCCGCATATTTACCTACCAATCGGAAAATAATATCTGTTGCCCCACCCGGAGAATAAGGGATTACCAATTTCACTTGCTGCTCCGGATAATCACTTGCTGCTTCTGCACTTCCGGTATCTTCACTATTAGATTCAGAGCTTTCACTACCTGTACTGGAATCCGCACCGTCATCACCGGAGCTTGTCCCACTCGCTGAGCCACAAGCTGCTAAAACCAAAGCCAACATGACCACAAAACATATCGATAGTAACTTTTTCACTTGGAAATCCCCCTATTTTTTTTATTTATGATAAGAGCGAATTCTTCTTGTTAAAAGGTCGTGAGCCGAAAAGCTAGTAACCTATTAATCGAAGAATTACCCCTTTCATGTATTTTTTTCAAACCCCTTTTTAACCTAATACAGTCGTTGCATATTCATATAATGCCGGTGAACCACCAGTATGAAGGAATAATAGCTTTTGATCCTTTTTAAAATAACCTTTACGAACCAAGTCTATTAATCCAGCCATTGCTTTTCCTGAATATACTGGATCAAGCAAAATCCCTTCTGTTTTCGCTAAAAGCTGAACAGCTTCCTTCATTTCATCTGTCGGCAATGAGTACCCCGGACCGACATATTCATCAAAACACGTGACAGCCTCAGAAGCTATTGTTTGCTTAACCCCAACACGATCAGCTGTTTTTTGAACCAAATTGTAAACTAGCTGTTCCTGCTCTTCTTTTTTTCTACTAACATTAACACCAACAACAGGAATATTTGTGTTATTCCCTTGAAAACCTGTGACAAGACCAGCATGTGTTCCCGAGCTTCCACTTGCACAAACGACAGAATCGATATCGATGCCTTTCTCGTACATCTGCTGTTCAATCTCCTGGGCACAGGCAACATATCCTGTTGCGCCAATTTCATTGGAGCCACCACCCGGGATGATATATGGAGATCCACCATCTGCTCTGACCAACTCGGCTTCTTTCTCCATCTCAGCAGCTATGTCTGACCCACCAGCTACGACCCTTACCTTGTCCGCTCCAAGTAACCGGTAAAGAAAATTATTCCCGCTTGCCGCTTCATTGTAGGTGTTTGGGACTCGTTCCTCTAACACAAGAATACAATCGAGCCCTTCCTTAATTGCAGCTGATAACGTTAAACGGCAATGATTGGATTGGATTGCCCCGCATGTGATTAACGTATCCGCGTTTTTTTCCAATGCATCGGCCACTAGGAACTCCAATTTTCTTGTTTTATTCCCACCTAACGTTAGTCCAAGCAGATCATCTCTTTTCATAAATATTTCCGGACCTGCTAATTCCTTAGATAGGTGTGCTAGATATTCAAGTGGTGTATCCCCTTCTGTATACTTTCTTCTTGGAAATTTAGCTAAATTCATTACTAACCTCCTGGCAAGGAAATCTTTATCAAAAGTTTTCTGAATTATTTTATATTTAAAAGTTTACATGAGGTGGTATTATTAGTAAAATTAAACATATTAATGATGATATTAAAAATAACTTAACGCGTGAGGTTATCTAACATAAGAGAGGTGGTTGGTATGGATAATAATTTAATCGTATTCGTCAATGTAGCTGAGCAGGAAAGCTTTTCGCGGGCAGCAAATTTACTCCATATGACACCTTCAGCAATAAGCTTGAATATTAAATCGTTAGAGAAAAAACTTGAAGTAAAGCTTTTTGATCGCACGAATAAATATGTACGTCTTACGACAGCAGGAGAAATTTTATATGAGCATGCAAAGGAAATACTTTACAAATACACCCATGTAAAGCACTTGTTAGAGGACTTGAATCAATCACCAACCGGACCGATTTCTATTGGTGCTGCATATACATTTGGTGAATATTTTTTGCCAAACATTCTCTTTGCGTTTCATAAAATGTACCCCAAGATTTTGCCAGATATAAAAATCTTAAACTCGAAACGGGTTTCCAGAAGAATAGATAACCATGAGCTGGATGTTGGCTTCGTTGTCGGAGATGTCTTTGAAGAAGGGGACCGAGTCATCACTCCTTTTTCACAAGATAAAATGGTTCTTGTTGTGCCATATAATCATCCTTTAACACAAAAGCGACATTTAGATTTCAGGCAATTGGAAGAGGAAACATGGATTATTCGAGAAGAGGGATCAGGTACGCGAAAAGTAACAAATCGCTTGTTTTCCCAATTAGGGATATCTCCAAACAGAATAATGAGCTTCGGAAGCTCCCAAACCATTAAAAAATCAGTGGCACTAGGATTAGGGATTTCCTACTTATCCGAGTTTGTCGTGAAGGAAGAGGTATCGTTAGGAAAATTAACGTCCATTGAATTAAAGGACTACCCAAATACCGGAAAGTTTTCCATCATGACAAACAAAACAAAAATCCAATCAAGACCAACAAACATATTTTTGGATTTCCTCCAGAGCTACACCCCACCCAAAAATATATTCCTATCCCAAGGACAGAGCATCATCCGATAAAAAGAGCGCCGGCAAAAAGCCAGCGCTCTTTTTCACGCAAGTGTCCGCGTATGGAGGACAACTGTCCACAGAGGGGGTCAGACCCCTAATGCTGTTTTGTTCACTTGTATTCCTTTTTTCCATATTGCTAGTCTTTTTGGGCGTTCTAGTAATACGTTGCGGGTGTTTTTGGTGTCAAATAGGACTAGGTCTGCTTGGTTGTTAAGTGCTATTCCGTGGGACTGGATGCCTAATGCTTTTGCAGCGTGTATGGTTGTCATATCAAGTAGTGTTTCAGAGTCCTTTAGCGTTCCCATTTGTGCTACATGTGCTAGAAGTAAGGCTACATCTAATGGATCACCTGTACCAAAGGGAGTGAACGGGTTTTGAATGTTGTTCGTTCCAACGATAACATTGGCCCCCTCCTCTAAAAGAAGCTTTACAGGTGTCACGCCACGCCTAACGCGTTCTTTATCACTCCGACCATTAAGAAATAAGTCGGTGGCTGGCAGCGTCATTACATGGATACCCGCTTTAGCAATATCTTTAGCAATTTGCTTTGCTTCCTCCTGCGGTACGGAGCCAAGTGATGTCAAATGCCCCACCGCTACACGTCCTTCTAACCCATATGTTAATGTCCGACTAACGATATCTTTGATCGCCAATTGCTTTGGATTATCGGAAAAATCTACATGAAAATCGAGCGCTTTATCAAATCGATGAGCCAAATCAAATACCAAATCCAAATGTCCAATTGGATTTGGGTCATTATATGGTATCCCGCCAACGACATCTGCCCCCATAATCAAAGACTCTTCCAAAAGTTCAGCTGTACCTTTTTGTTGAAAAATCCCTTCTTGGGGAAATGTAACCAGCTGTAAATCAATACGGTCACGATATTGCTGCTTAAGCTCTAATAAAACCTCCATCCCTTTTAAACCTACAATTGGATCAACCTCAACATGGCACCTTATGTTAGTGACACCATATGAAATACACTTTTCCAACACTTTGATCGAGCGTTGTTTAATATCGTCTTTTGTAAAACCTTTCTTTAAGTCACCTGTTAATTGAATTGCTTCATCTAACGTCGTTGCGTCCTCATTCATTTGATCAAGCAAATAGGCTTTATCCAAATGAATATGCGGCTCAATCAGACCAGGCAAAAGAACCCTACCATCAGCGTCCATGATTTGCTTTGCATGAGGTAACCGTTCTTCCGCCTTTGATAGATAGGTAATGCTCCCATTCTGAACACCTACATCCATTAAGTGATTATAGTGTGGAATGGAAGCCTTATGAATCAACGTGTCTAGCATCGTAAGCCCCCCTATGAAATAATCGAACTGCTAAAATATATTACTAGAAGAACAGGCTTAGCAGTCTAGTTGTAGGCATCTAAAAAATTATGGAGTCCCACCTAACTCAGATAACATGATTCGGTAATTAAGTTGAACATCCTCTAGGTGTCTTTGCATTAACATACCGCTTTTTTCCGAATCCTTTTCTTTCACTGCTTTTAAAATTTCTTTATGATAATAAAAAGCATGTTCAATATCATCATTAATAGCCATTTCCATTCTTACTTTTTTAAAATTATCCACTACAGATTTATAGACGCTGACAATCACATCGTTTTGGGTAGCCAACGCTAACGTCCCATGAAAATCTAAGTCGGGCACAATTATCGATGTTCCGTTTGCTACACAAATACGCAAGTCATCCATAGACTTTTCCAATCTGTCTATACAATCAATATCTCTTCTTTTCGCTGCTAAGTAGGCAATTTTCACTTCTATTCCTTTTCTAAATTCTAATAAATCCAAAGACTGGTTAACATCCATGGAAGGCAGCCAAGTTGTAATGTCCTTCAATTCATTATGATGAAGCGTTGTTTTTAAATAAGCTCCCTTTCCGGCCCGCTTTTCAATGATGCCTCTCTCCGCAAGAATTTGTAGAGCTTCTCGAATCGATGACCTCCCGACCTCTAATAATTGAACTAAATCTCGTTCAGACGGAAGTTTATCACCTGCTTGAAGACCCTTTTTCCTAATATAATCTAATAAAAACTTCTGAACCGTTTCACTTACAACAATCATGGTCGTTTCTCCTTGCGTGATTAGATTTTTCAGCAAACCGGTATGACCGGTCTTACCAGAAAAATATCCATTTATTTCCGATGCCATATAGTCACAATATCACCATCAACAATCATCGTCTTGTACTCCGTTAAGTTTTCTGACGTGGTTTATAAACAAGCGAAAAAACCATTTCGAATAAGACACAAATTAAATGAAAAAAAACAATCCACCACATTAGCTCCTATGATACGGGTGCTTCTAGTATTCATTAAATCGTTCCCCGTTTTTTTCACGTACACCTGATATTACTTTCAGCCATTTTCCTCTATTGTTAAAAACTTTATTTTTTAGTTGTTCATAAACTAAATTACCATGACATATCGTATGGGTAACTTTACACCTAAACGTTTCACCAACATATGGGCTATGCGGATGCTTATATAGCAAATCTTCTTGCTTACATTGATTGTTTATATCGGGATTTAGGATAACTAAATCTGCATCACTCCCCTCCCTTATCATCCCTTTATCCGGGAACAGTCCAAAGCGTTTAGCAGCATTTTCTGCTGTTAACTTTGCTATTTGTGGGAGTGAAAGGTTGTAGTCATAATAGGCTTTATCAAAAAACGCTTCTAATGAGGACTGGCCACCTGAGATTCCACCCCAAGCTTTAAAATAATCATTAGCAAACTTTTCTTTATCTTCCGTTGGACAGGGAGAATGATCGGAGGAAATCATGTCGATTTCTCCTAAAGATACCTTTTCCCATAGACTTTTTCTTTCTGCTTCTACCCTTAAAGGCGGTGCACACTTGGCAACCGCTCCCTTGTCTACTAATGAACTTTGGTTGAACCATAAGTAATGCGGGCATGTTTCCACACTAATGTCCAACCCTTTTCTTTTTGCTTCAGTAATTAAATCAACAGCTTTTGCACTACTAATATGAACAAAATGGATAGAACAACCGGTTTCTTCAGCAAATACTAATGCACGCGAAACTGCTTCCACTTCAGCAATGACAGGACGTGAAGAAGAATAGTCGTCTGCAGAAAATTTACCCTGACTAATTTTTTCTTCTGCAAGCCTACTAACTAAATCTCCACTTTCAGAATGCAGAGCCAATACTTTATTTGCTTTAGCAATCTTTTTCATACCTTCCATTAAAGTTAAATCATCTACATTCTCAAATTCTGGTGTTCCTGTAGGAGATAGAAAAGCTTTAAAACCAATAACGCCTTTTTCTGCTAATCCTGCCAATTCCTCTAAGTTACCTGGAACTAGTCCTCCCCATAATCCAAAGTTTATTACTGATTTTTCTTCACCAATAAAGCCTTTTTGATGGAAAGCCGGAACATTAATGGTTGAAGGGATTCCATTTAATGGCATGTCAAAGAAGGTAGTGCAACCTCCCTTGGCTAAAGCATGAGATCCTGTCACAAAGCCCTCCCAGTGTTCTCTACCTGGCTCACTAAAATGAACATGGACGTCAATCATTCCTGGTAAAACAAATGAATTTTCAGCATCAATTACTTCTCCCTTCACATCCATGTGTTTACCTATCTGTACGATTTTCCCATCTTTAATAGCTATATCTAACGTTTCTACTTTATTTTCAAGTACGACGTTTCCATTCTTAATGATTAAATCATAATTACTACCCATCTTATCAGCCACCTTTTTTTAACAAATAGCTCTGTCATAAGAGTTGATATTTGATGATTGACTCCGGATGCTTAAAAATCGTGTAAAACATTGATTTCACACGATGAGTCAAAAATCAACCCCAATCTTTAACACCGCCTAACAACAAACAACGTTACTATTATTAATCTAACCCTCCAGAAACCAATCTCCCTCTATACATCACAGCCTTTCTTTCTGATCTACGTGCTACTGCTTCTGCAGAGCAAGAAGCATTAACAAAAACGATGGTTGCTTCCTCGCCTATCTTCGGCCATATACCTTCTCCTGCTTTATTTAATGGAGTTTTTCCTCCTGTAATCAGCCCTAAAGATTGAGCCAAAGATTTCTCATCTAGCCAGCGAAAATACTCTGCTACCCGTGTTAATTTTTCTAACGTATCCCCATTGCCAAACGGTGACCAATGGTCCATAACTGTATCAGTACCTAATGAAACATTGACCCCTTTTTCTAATAAAAGAGGAATTGGGATAAGAGGGCCTGTTGCTCTTGAAGAGGCAACTGTAGCAATAGATATATCTAATTCATTAAGTTGTTCAGCAATTTCTGCGGCTTCCTGGATAGATACTCCTGCTAGCCCTAAGGCATGACTAATCGTTACCCGACCATTCCATCCCGCTTCCTCAGTCATGGCTGCCAACCTTTTGATCGTAAATGTTCCTAAATGCCCTGGATCATGTAAGTGGATATCAATATCTGCATCATGCTCAACAGCAAGATCCATTATGGTGTTTAATGACTTTTCAATATCTAGATCGACAGTAGCTGGATCTACCCCTCCAACCAAATTTGCACCAGTTCGCAGTGCTTGACGGACCAACTGAACAGAGTCATTTCGAAGTAGACCATGTTGGGGAAAAGCTACAATTTCAAACGCCATCTTATCAGAAAAAGATTCGGTAGCTTCAAGCGTAGCCTCTAGATTCTTTAATCCTACCACTTGGTCAATATTACAATGCGTTCGAACATGTGTAACGCCTAAACGAAGAAGTAACTGTAATATCTTTTCCGCTCTCTCTTTAGCAGTTGGTAGTAATTTAGGAAGCAATTTTTGCTCTTCTTCTATTCTTGTAAAAATATTTTTAAATGGAGAGCATGCTTGCCACGGACCGCCGAAATAAGTTTTATCAATGTGAATGTGCATCTCTTTAAAAGCTGGTAGCGCAAGTGAATTTTTAGCATCGACCGTTTCTAGACTAGTATCTAATGGTTTTGTTCCAGATGCTATCTTTGATATTTTTCCGTCTTCTATTAACAGATGGAATATACTAGTTTCAGTCCTTGCAATACTTTCAGTCAGATCACTGTAACCAGTTTCTAAACGCACATTTGTAAGCCAATAAGTATTAGACATAAAGGAAACCATCCCTTTCTATTTAACGTTCTACTTTGGTGTGACTCCATAAATAGGCCACGATTGATAAATGTAAAAAGGGAGAGGATCCTCTCCCCTCTCCCTTTTTATTTGATCGAAACATCATTGATCATTAAATAATTGGAAGGACTCATATAAAGACCTTTTACATTTTTACCAATGGCTGCCGTGTTCTCTAAGTAATGTACAGGAACAAACACAGCTTCTTCTATCTCAATGTCCTGGATTTCTTCATATATTTCAATACGCTTATCTTCGTCATATTCTTGTCTGCCTTGCTCAATCAGTTCGTCCACTCTTGGATTTTCGTAGAAGAAGTAGTTGCCTGTACTTCCCTGTGAACTACTATGGAATAAGTGATATTGAATATAATCTGCATCACCTGTCGCATTTCTCCAGCTACTAATAAACATACCTGTTTCTCCATTAGCTGCAGCTTCACTCCAGGCACCATATTCAAGTACCTTTACCTCTACATCAATACCGATTCCCTTTAACTGTGATTGAACTACTTCCGCTAAGCTGATACGCTCCTTTTGATCCATCGTCCAAATGGTTGTCTCAAACCCATCTGAATAACCAGCTTCCTTTAAAAGTTCTTTCGCTTTATTAATATCGTATCCATACTCCTGAATACCAGAATGATAACCAAATACCTTCGAAGGAATGACAGAAAGTGCCTTTGAACCTACGTTGTTAAAAACACCTTCTTGAATCGCTTCCGTATTAATAGCATAATTGATCGCTTGCCTTACACGAACATCTTGGAAGACTTCTTCCTTAAAGTTAAATCCAATATAAATCGTTCCCATTGCATCGCTTCGATATAAATCCATATCTTCGGATGATTTAATACGTTCTATTTCCGATACAGGAATCGGTTCGGCAACATGGGCTTCACCCGTTTCAACCATTGCAATACGAGTCGCATCCTCTGGTACTACTTTATAAACGACTTCTTTGATTTTTGGCTTTTCTCCCCAGTATTCTTCATCTCTTGTAATCGTAATGTCTTGTCCTGGATTCCATGATTCAAATTTAAAAGGTCCGGTTCCTACTGGATGTTGGCCCAAATCCCTGCCATATTCATCAATAGCAGTTGGACTTAAGATTCCACCCTCATGATTAGCTAAAATCGAAAGTAATGGCGAAAATGGTTCTGTAAGAATGAATTGAACCGTATAGTCATCCACTATCTTGATCTCTTTGATTACACTAAACAATCCCGCTTTAGGAGAAGCAACCTCTTCATCTAAAACCCGCTCGAACGTTCTTTTAACAGCTTCAGCAGTAAATGGGGTACCATCATGGAACTCCACTCCTTCACGAAGTTTAAACTCCCATGTTTCACTATCTAACTGATCCCATTCCGTTGCTAATAATGGTTGAAACTCCATATCTTTATCCCTTTTGATCAATCCTTCATATATACTTTCATGAAAGATACTTGCAGCATTAATCGATGAACTAAAATGCGGATCTAGATTTTCTGCATCTGATAATCTTGCAACGATCAACGTTTCTTCACCTTGTTGAGTTTCCTCTGTATTACCCTCTTCACTACTTGGTTCATTACCTGACGTTGATGTTGAGCAGCCAACAATAAACACCGCTAACAAAGTTGCTACAATCATAAAATAAGTAAATTTTACCTGTCTCATATTGTCCTCCCTATTATTTCTATTTAAGAATCAAAGATTGCTAACTTAGTTCCGGCCAAAACTCAGCATCTTTTTTTCTTAATTAAATTATAAGAAATTTCTGATAATGTTTGTTTTTTTATATTTACTTGAATTTTAACTATTTTTACATTTTCTTAAAATAATTAAAGTTTTGTTTACAATTTGGCCTTTTCATTTTTCTTCATCCTACGAAAGGAAGGGTTAAACAATTGGTCATCGGTAAGATGCTGATAATCTCTTTCCTTATATCCCAACCGCATTTTATTAAAATAAGCTTGTCCTTTTGCACGAATTTCCCCCAAATCAACATGAGGTACCTTTCTGTCCTTCATGACAATTCTTCCATTAATAATAGACATTTTAACATCTCTTCCTGAACCCGACATAAACATGGTACGAATTGGATCATCGATTGTCCCCAGATGGTAACCTTCTAAATCCACTACGATAATATCGGCTTTTGCTCCAGGTGCCAATCTTCCAAGATCCTCTCGACCAAGGTACTCTGCCCCTCCAATAGTTGCTGCTCGAAAGAAGTCTGCATAGGTGGACCCCTCTGGATTCCCTTCTAAAATACGGGACACCAATGTTGCCGATCGTATGTTTTGAAAAAAGTCTGGAGGAAACGTATCTGTTCCCATTGCAACATTGATTCCTTGTTCCTTATATTTTTTAAAAGTTTCTAAGGCAGAAGAGTGCCTGCCGATAATCAGCGGACAATGGATAACGGTTGTATTCGTTTCTTTTAAAAGCTCCAGATCATTTCCTTCGCCAATGTTTGCTTTACTGTAGTCCGATATCCAATGCGCATGCGGAATCGCTGTTCTTTCTCCTAGAAAACCTAGATCATACAGGAAGCGAATAGGAGTTTTGTTATACCGGCGATGAATCTCATGGTACTCAAACTTGCCTTGTGCTGAGTGAAGTCTCACAGGACATCCTAGCTCTTGACTATAATATTTTGTTTGCTCCAAACTGTCCGGGGTTTGTGTTTCAATTCGCTCCGGTGCCAACATTCCTTTGATTAAACCGTTATAAGCTCCATCAAAATTCCTGACAAAATTTATCGCACGACTTAGCCCTTTCCGCCCTTCCTCTTCATTCCAATATACGTTTATTTCACCATTAGGTTTTACAACTCTCATGCCAGATTGATAACTTGGTCCCATGTACATTCTCAATCCTAGCTTTCCTGCATGATGTGCTGCCGCTTCTAGTTCCTCGTAGGTTTCTGCCCATCGCTTATATAAGACAGAGGTAATAGGCATCGCCGTTGTAACACCATGAAGAATTAATTGCGTGTAAGCATAAAGAGACTTAAATTCTTCCTCTTCTTTTGTCATAAACTCCCGATATCCATTTTGATAATATTCTTCAGACCAAAGGAGGTTTTTTTGCTTCGCATTATCTGCATCTATGTGAATAATATCATGGTCAATATCACCTAACGCATTCAAATCGATAAAACCAGGACTGACAACAGAATTTCCGGCATCGATGCATGAATCAACATTTCCTTCATAACGGTGACCAACATATACTATTTCTTCTTCTTCATAAACAACTTCACCATTTTCAATAATGACATGGTCATTCCCATCATACCCAATGACAAATTTCCCTTTAATCTTTGTTTTCACTTTATTCCTCCTCATCATTTCCTTTTGAGTTATCGTTAATAGGGTCGACGTACAGCCTAGCCTTTCCCCACATCGCATCTGAAGTGTTCATATATTTCTCAAGACCTGCCTGTGTCACTGTTCGAAAAGCTTCTTCATTTGCTTCCTCAAGAATTTGATTTTCATCTACTGTTTCTACGCTTCTATCCCTCATTAGTACCTTTCCATTGACGATGACATGATTAACATCATGAGCAACGGCCTGATGGACCAACCGGTGAATATACATATAATTTGGAACGAGGTGCGGTTGATACATATCAACAGCTATTACATCAGCCCTTTTTCCAATTTCCAGCGAGCCAAGTTCATCATCCCACCCTAAACATTTAGCTGCATCAATGGTGATCATCTCTAGTAATTTTCCAGGGCTTAACGTAAAGAAGTCTCTCAAGGCCGCCTGGTTAATCACTTGCATTTTTCTAATCGCTTGAAACATATCAAAACTAGTAGCAGGCGCCGTTCCGTCAGTAGATACTGCAACTGTTGCACCTAGTTCGATTAGTTCTGGAATTGGCGTTCGGGCAGGTATTTGTCCGAAGCTTGGAGAAGCACTGACATTGGTCCCAGTCTCGGCAAGAATTCGGGCTTCATCGAATGAAATTCCTCTACAATGTTGTAAGTGTACATCTGGACCTAGCAATGCATTGTCACGATCTTGAATCGCAAGGTGTACCATCCCACCAAAAGCATCGGAGTGAATTCTAGTATTATATTTTTTTGCGATTTCCCGAATCTTCTTTGCTTGTAGAAAATCATGGTCCGTTAATCCAAACAATTGATCAGGTGGTGTAGGATGCGAAGGATTAATAGACGTAACAATGACAAACGGGGTAATAAAAGCCCGGATGTGATCCTCATAGGAATGGTGAAGTGCCTCAATGACTGCCTCTGTACCGTTCAAAGCTTCTTGGTATGTGACTTCCTTTTCTATTCGTTTATCCCCCTTCCAACGACTAAACTTCTGTGGCCAAGGAGGATTACACGGACCAGTACAAACAACCTCCCTGACTCCGACTTCTGAATAAGCTTTTGCATGATTGATTGCGAAAATGGGATCATCAGAACGAGGAGTTGACCCTAAAACAGACACGCCTGTCGTCACCCCTGACTTTAACCGCTCTAGTGCAGATAGCTTCCCCTCATAGTACCAAAAGTCATCTGTTACAAAATGCTTATACGTTTCCGTCATAACAGGCATCCATGATCCTGGATAGTCCATGGCTACTGTTTTAAACATGGAATGTCCGCCATGCCCGTGTGTATCAATCAGACCTGGTAATAAACAGTGGTTCTTACAATCGATAGTATCGTTAGCTTCATAATTTGATAGCAATTCCTGAGTAGTCCCTACATCCAAAATTTTTCCTTTGTGAATAGCTATCCCACCATCTTCAATGATTCGCCTATGTTCGTCCATCGTAATAATCACACCATGAACGAGTAGTAAATCGATCATCCAATTCTCCTCTCTCTAGCAGCTATTACTTTGCTCCGTTTATATAAGTACATAAAAATTACATAGAATCTTAAAATCGAAACCGAATATGTAACCTAGTTAAACTATAAAGAAAATTTCTCTTGTTTATTTTCAGAATCTTTACATTTGTTTAAATTTTATTTACTTGTATTAGAAGATGTATAGACATTATCAATCTATCTGATAAATTTTTTATAAAGTCAAAAGGGGGGGACTTCATGAAAACGGAAGTAATAGACGAAAAGATTCAAAGTCCAATAAGGAATAAAGTAAAGAAAGAAAAATGGAGAAGCTTCTACCTGCGGTTACAGAAAAACAAGCTTGCTTTAGTAGGGGGCATAATCGTCTTGTTCTATATGCTGCTTGCTTTAACAGCGTCTCTCATTGCACCTCATGATCCTTACGAGATTGATTTGTTAAACAAGTTACAGCAACCATCAATGGAACATTGGTTAGGAACAGATGATAAAGGTAGAGATGTTTTAAGCCGATTGCTATATGGTGCCCAACTTTCTTTAGGGGTTGGGTTTGCATCGCTTTTCCTCGGAGCATTTTTTGGAATTATTTTAGGAATTGTCGCAGGGTACTATGGAAAATGGATAGATACAATTATTATGCGATTTATTGATATTTTACTAGCCTTTCCCGGAATACTGCTTGCGCTCGCTATTGTGGCAGCGTTAGGTTCCAGCTTAATTAACGTAACAATCGCAGTTGGAATTTTTACAATACCTGTATTTGCGAGAATTGTTAGAGGTTCTACTCTATCTGTTAAAAAATTAGAATACATTGACGCCGTCCGTTCACTGGGAGCAAATGATATCACTATTATTTTCAAGCATATTCTCCCAAATATTCTTTCTCCCATTATTGTACAAGGGACATTACGTCTTGCAACTGTCATTCTAACGACATCAGCACTATCTTTTTTAGGACTTGGTGCACAACCTCCATTACCTGAATGGGGAGCGATGCTAAGCAATGGACGAGATTTCTTGTTTTCCGCACCATACCTCACCATATTTCCTGGTTTAGCAATTGCAACACTTGTATTAGGTTTCAATTTATTTGGTGACGGACTCAGAGATGCACTAGATCCAAGACTAAAAAAATAGGGGGATAAAATATGTTTGTTTATATTATTCGTAGATTTTTACAGACGATACCAGTACTGCTGGGCGTTATTTTTGTAGTTTTTTTAATTATGAAACTAGTCCCTGGTGATCCTGCTGTTCTTATTGCGGGAGAGGGTGCGACAGAAGAAACAATTGAAACAATCAGAAATGACTTAGGGCTCAACGATCCACTGCTCGTACAATATTTTAGTTACCTAAAAGACATTGTACAAGGTGATTTTGGAGAATCCATACGAAGTAACCGTCCTGTCTTTGATGAAATTATGGTTCGTTTGCCAATTACAATGGAGTTAGCGCTAATAAGCATCCTATTCTCTATTGTTTTAGGAATGATTGCAGGAATCTTATCAGCAACAAAACCAAATTCAATTGCTGATATAACGATTATGTTACTTGCATTAATTGGTGTATCCTTCCCAAGCTTCTGGATAGGATTAATGCTAATCTTTTATTTTTCAGTTCAATTACAAATATTCCCGGTAGCCGGCTGGGATTCATGGATGCACATTGTCCTTCCTTCTATTACTCTCGGTGCCATGGGAGCAGCAATCATTGCCAGGATGACCCGTTCTAGCATGTTAGATGTCATCCGGCAAGATTATATCCGAACAGCTCGTGCGAAAGGATTAAAAAATAGAGTCATTATTTATAAGCATGGGTTAAAAAATGCTATCATTCCGGTTATTACTGTGATTGGTTTGCAGTTTGGGGTTTTATTAGGAGGAGCAGTAATTACTGAAACTGTCTTTGCTATTAATGGGCTGGGCAGGTTAATCGTTGACTCCATCTACGCTCGTGATTTACCTATGATTCAAGGAACGGTTCTTACTGCCTCGGTTATTTTTGTCATTGTTAATCTTATTGTAGATACACTTTATCGCTATTTTAATAAACGAATCGAGTTAGATTAGGAGGTCGTGAACGATGCTAGAACA
This sequence comes from Aquibacillus albus, assembly GCF_016908325.1. Taxonomy (GTDB): domain Bacteria; phylum Bacillota; class Bacilli; order Bacillales; family Amphibacillaceae; genus Aquibacillus_A; species Aquibacillus_A albus. The sequence goes on from NZ_JAFBDR010000002.1 coordinate 112,761, forward strand.
GGAAGATAAAATATTAGAAGTTCGTCAATTACAAACACATTTTTTTACAGATGAAGGAATAAGTAAGGCGGTTGATGGTGTCGATTTTGTGCTTCATAAAGGGGAAACATTAGGAATTGTTGGTGAATCTGGTTGTGGAAAAAGTATTACATCGATGTCAATTCTACGGTTAATTGACAGTCCTCCAGGAAAAATTGTCGGAGGTGAAGTTGTTTTTAAAGGAGAGAACCTCTTATCCAAAAGTGAAGCAACCATGCGCAAAATTCGCGGAAATGAGATTTCCATGATATTTCAAGAGCCAATGACTTCTTTAAATCCTGTATTCTCCGTTGGGGAACAAATTGCGGAAGTTTTCAGGGTTCACCAAAATATGGGGAGAAAAGAAGCATGGAAAAAAGCAGTTGAAATGCTGAAGCTGGTCGGTATCCCTTCTCCTGAAGAACGTGCAAAGCAGGAACCGCATGAACTTAGTGGCGGTATGAGACAACGTGTCATGATCGCGATGGCTTTGTCCTGTAATCCAGAAATTCTGATTGCAGATGAACCGACAACGGCTCTCGATGTAACCATTCAAGCACAAATACTGGAGTTAATGAAAACATTGCAAAATGAATTAGGTATGGGAGTGATTATGATTACACACGACTTGGGAGTAGTTTCAGAAACCTGTGATCGAGTTGCTGTCATGTACGCAGGGAAGGTTGTTGAATACGCCACTGCTGACGATTTATTTGATCAGCCGAAGCATCCATATACGATTGGATTAATGAATTCCTTGCCTCGTATGGATATAGACCAAGAATCGTTACAAGCAATTCCGGGGAATGTACCTAGTCCATACAATATGCCCAATGGGTGTCGCTTTGCACCTCGGTGCCCGCACGCCAAAGGTATATGTCATGACGCTATCCCAGAACTAAGAAATACCGATGATGGAAGCCAGGTTCGTTGCTGGATGTACACTCCGGAATGGGAAGATCATTCAGATATAACAAAAGCGGGGGTTAAATAACATGTCAGTTCAAACACAAGTAGCACAAGACAAAGAGCTTTTATTAGATGTGAAAAACTTGAAACAGCATTTCCCAGTCAAAGGTGGCCTTTTAGGAAGAACAATCAACCATGTCAAAGCTGTTGATGGAGTAGACTTTCAAATGAATGAAGGGGAAACGCTTAGTATTGTCGGGGAATCTGGATGCGGAAAATCAACAACAGGCAGGGCAATTTTACGCCTTGATAACCCAACTGATGGAGAAATCTACTTTCAGGGACAGAACCTTTTAAAACTTAATAAAAAGGAAATGAGAAAAGTGCGAAAGGATCTGCAAGTTATTTTTCAAGATCCATTTGCCTCTCTTAATCCTCGACAAACAATTAAAAGTATCTTATACGAGGCCCTATCTATACAAAATGTGTTACCAAAAGCAAAACGACTAGAACGGATTTACGAGTTACTGGAACACGTTGGACTCCCTGCAGATTCCATTCATCGTTACCCTCATGAATTCAGCGGGGGACAACGGCAACGGATAGGGATAGCTCGAGCTCTTGCTGTAGATCCTAAGCTGATTATTTGTGATGAAGCAGTATCTGCGCTTGATGTATCTGTTCAGGCACAAGTTTTAAACTTACTTAAAAGCCTGCAAAACCAATTTAATTTAACATTCCTATTTATCGCACATGATTTAGGAGTAGTTCGACATATTTCAGACCGAGTAATCGTCATGTACCTTGGAAAAATTGTTGAAATAGCAGATAAAAAGACACTTTTCCAAAGTCCGCAACACCCTTATACGAAAGCATTATTATCTGCCATCCCAGTAACGAAAAAAGAGGAAAAGCGAGAAAGAATTGTTTTAGAAGGAGATGTCCCTTCTCCTATTAACCCGCCAGAAGGATGTCGATTCCATAACAGATGTCCTTTAGCTGTAGATGCTTGTAAAACACAAGTTCCTCCATTACGTAATATAGAAAATGGACATCAAGTTGCATGTCACCTTGTATCGTGAAACACTAAATAAAATAGCAAAAAAAGTCGAATTATGTTAATATTTAAAAAATAATAGTAATGGATGGGATCTCATGCTTAATTTCCATAGCTTCACCATTTTTATGCTATTTTTAATTTTAGCTCCTATTATAGGAGCTATTACTTTACTTTTTTTATTTATTTTTGAAAGAAGATTTGACCTTTTAGAAAAAGAAACAGAACAAGCGGAACTTGAGAAAGAACTTCAACAAGCCAAATACCAACAATTAAACGAGCAAATAAAACCCCATTTCTTATTTAATACATTAAATGTTATTTTAAGCTTGGCTCGTCTACAACGAAAAGATGAATTGATTCGAGCTTTAGAAGTATTTTCACTCTTCCTAAAGTTTAATTATAAAACAAAGGATACATTAATCACGCTTTTTGAAGAAATCCGTTATACGGAATACTATATTGAAATTCAAAAATTAAGGTTTGGCGCCCGTTTAACAGTACAAATAGACTATGAAGAAGATCTTGCAGAAAGCCTTATTCCCCCATTTATTTTACAAACCCTTGTCGAAAATGCATTTAAGCATGCCTTTGAGGTAACAGACGATCTTGCAATTTTAACGATTGAAATCACGAAACCTGATGACCTAATTATTATGGAGGTTTCAGATAATGGAATCCAACAACACAATGAAAGCAGTCAAGATTATAGTGGATACGGTCTTGAAAATATCCATAGAAGATTATCGATTTGTTTCGGGGATGCATCTTCGGTTGAAATTAAATCTACTATAAATCAAGGTACGACTGTCCAAGTTAAATGGCCCAAAACAACCAAAACTGATATGAAAGAGGTTATAAAATGAATGTTCTTCTTGTTGATGATGAGTTAATAGAATTAGAACAACTTGAGTTCATGATTCAGCCCTTATTTCCTTTATGGAAGTTTTTTAAAGCTACAGATGCAAGTAAGGCAAAGACTATATGCAATGATATTAAAATTAATCTTGCATTCCTCGACATCAACCTGCCTGGAAAATCTGGTTTAGAACTTGGAGAACAAATCAAAAAAATGAATAGTGGTATCGATATAATCATCGTGACTGCTTATCAAGAGTTCCAATTTGCCAAGCAATCCATTCGACTAGGAGTTATTGATTACTTAACAAAACCGATCATTCAAAATGAATTAGAAGATGTACTCAAAAAATATAAAACCAATAACATGCCTAAATATACCAAAACGATTCAGGATGTATTGACAATTATCCATGAACGGTACGATGAAAAATTAAACCTTAATACCCTAGCCGCTGAAGTCTTTATGAATCCAGCTTATTTAAGTAGGAGATTTCACGAAGAAGTGAATAAACCACTATTTGAATACCTTATCCAATTTAGGATCAAGATGGCCAAAAAATTACTAGTTGAAAACACTAACTGGAGTATATCCATCATAGCAGATAAAGTTGGATTTAATAGCCAACATTATTTCAGTACAACGTTTCGAAAAGTAGAAGGAATCTCACCTAAAGACTATCGAGAGAGGAAAAGGTAACGTTGTACTATTCGTCTTTTTATCATTACCTTATTGGTTCAGTTCGGATGGGGATAGGCATAGGAATTGTTTCACTTTTAGCCAGGTGGATTACTGGGAATACTATTTTTTCCTCACCTGAAGCGATTATAAAGTATGGAATCTTCGGTGGCATTGGTTATGCCCTAATGGGAGTAATTGCCTTAATGGTCTTTGGCAAGCTAGGGTTAATTGCTAGGAAAGACTACCCTGGTGGAAAAACGCTTGGAGATTATCTGTATTATAAACTACATCCCGCTGGTTATTGGCTCATGATTGGAATTCTTATCATTTTAAGTATATCTTGCTTAATCGGCCAAGGTATTGGTGCTGGAATTCTATTAAATATATTTTTTGACATGCCGTTATTAATAGGCTTAATTTTTTCCATTTTATTTTGTATTGTTTACGCCGGAATAGGCGGGGCTGTCTGGATTCAACGATTGGAAGGTTTCCAGGTTTTTTTTATTTTTACGGCAGCCATTTTCATACCTGTCTATTATTTTATTCAAGAGGGCGTAGAAAATATATATCTAGGAATTCAACTTTACCATCCCTACCTATTGATACTTAATAATTATGAAAGTCTATTCTATGTATTTACTGGAATGATTATTGGGTTTGGACAGATTATTTCAGATCTTGTTACTTGGCAACGACTTTATATGATTAAAAAGAAAAAAGTCATACCTACATTCTTACTTGCCGGACTAATATGGTTCGCTTTTCCTTTAGCTTTTTCATCTTTTTTTATGATTGTAATATTCACAGGAGGATTTGATGGTACTTACTCTTTATGGTTAGAGCTGAGTCAAAAGTTAAATAGCTCCTCTTTACTTATAACGATATTTTTCTTATGTGCATTTAGTGCTATTACATCCACTTACGGAGCTGTTCTTCATTCACTGATTGGATTGATCGTTAAAAATGTCTATCAAATCCGTAAACCATATGTAGGTGAAAAAGAAAAAATTAAAACAGGACATACGCTTTCCCTTTTTATAGGTGGGCTATCCATAACTTTCATCCTCTTATTTGATATCAAGAATATAAAGTTTCTATTCTTCTTTGGTGATATATTCGCAGCTATTATAGCTCCTATACTTGTTATCATTTTTAGCAGAGGAAAAGTAGACAATTTCATCCCATTTAGTAGTCTAATAGGATTTGGTGTAGGATATTGTAGCCAATTATTTGTAGGAGAATTGTATAGCGTGTGGATTAGCGCTGCGACCTCGTTTTTATCTATACTAGTCTATATTCTTTTTAAAAAAGCAAACAAAGTATTCAAATCAGTTTAACTCTATTGAGTGAAATTCAGATGATAGGTCTAGAGCCTTTCATACTAAAAATGAGGCTGTACCAAAAGAAAAGGGTCAGACCCCTTAGCTACAACATCTAGTGATTATTGTAGTATAATGAGGGAGTCAGACCCTTATGGAACAGCCCTATTGCTGTACAACAGATATTTCTTTCCTTTTAACTTTTAGCGAGAAATGTACTCACTATTTAACGTTTTTTCTTCCCCAAAAATAAGCTTTCCTTTAGAAAAAACCGCTTCCCTTTTAGGAATAGAAGCCATCGCATGTTGGATGTTTTGGGCGTCGACGAGCATGAAATCAGCTGTTTCTCCGACCTTAGGGGTCAGGGAGCGATTAGTTATGAACGAATAAGCTTTTATTAATTGCTCATCTGTTACCCATCCACTTTTCTCTGCTAATCGTGAAGCTCGGTGCAGCATATCACCGTTACCATATGGAGACCAAGCATCACGGATGTTATCCGCACCAAGCTTGAACGTTACGCCAGCATCAAGCAGCGTTTCTACTCGAGGCATCGGACGATCAATAGGAACACTTGAGATGATTGATACGTTTTCTTCCCTTAAGGCTGTCATCGTATCACTTAACTCAGCATCGGATAGCATACCTAGACAATAGGCGTGGCTTACTGCAACCCTTCCTTGCTTTTTCGTTTGTCTTGTATAGTCTGTGACAAGATCTATCGTGTATTTTCCTAGGTGCCCTGGTTCATGGAGATGTAAATCAACACCTGCATCAAATTCCGAGCTCAGCTCAAACATTGCCTCTATGCTTGACTCTACTTTTCTATCAAGGCCAGCCGGATCGACTCCTCCTACAAGATCCGCTCCATTCCGCAGCGCCTCTTTCATAATCCCTACAGAATTGGATCGGATTAAGCCTTGCTGTGGAAATGCAACGATTTCAACTTCCATTACATCTTTTAATTGTTCACGTAACTGTAGAACTGCCTCTAAATGCTTCAATCCAATTTCAGGATCTACATCGACGTGGGTTCGCATTTTTGTTGTTCCATGGCTTAACATTAATTCTGACAAGATCATGGCACGCTCTTCAAGGGAACTTTGCATCGTTGACAGCATCTCTTTTTCAAACTTCAACTGTTTCGGAAGTGTAATAAACGGTTGGAGCGGTCGCCATGGCTCTCCAAGAAAATGCTTATCCAAATGACAATGCATATCCGCAAGTGTCGGTAAATATAATAGTCCCTCTGCATCATAAGTAGAAATATCTTTATTGGTACTCGAAGTTTCTACAATCTCCTGAATGGCCCCATTTTCAATGGACAGGTCCCATAACTTTCCTTCGAAGCGTACTTGTTTCACTAATTTTTTCATCTTTTCATCCTCCTAGTTATTTCAAAAGGTGTTATGTTAGATAATCGCTTTACTGAGTAGATTCTCTTTATCTAATCGTTTGTTGCAAAACGAACACGAAAGAACGATAGAAGTGCCAACAACTTGTGTTGACACTACTTTTTCATTACCTTTCATCAATCGATAATTTCCAATTTATCTACTACATTTTACCACACTATGGTTTCGTTACTTCTCAGGTAAGTACTCCGTCGTAAAGATATCTGTTGCTTCAACCTCTACTTCCATTACCCCTGCTTCATCCAGCTGGTTAATGAGCGTGGACCATCTTTCTTCCGTCATATAACCAACACCATGTTCTGCTGCATCGCCACCATAAATGAATTCTTCAAACGTTTCATTTGCATAATTTAAGGATTCCATCGATTGATCTGGATTGTGTTCATGAATTAACTCTAAGGTTCCAGTCGGTGTTTCTTTGAAATATTCCCAACCTTCACTAAAAGCCGTAACGAAATTTCTAACAGTCTCTTCATTTTCTTCTAAATAGTCTTTCGTTACATATAGAACATATTGATATGGATCGTAACCAGAATCAGAGATTAACTTAACTTCAGTTTCAACTCCCTGTTGCTCCATAAAAAATGGTTCTCCCGTTAGGTAAACTTGATTGACTGAGTCAACGTCCTGAATGAAGTTAGTATGGTCCCCTGTAAATGCCACTTCATTCACATCACTTAAATCATATTTGCTTTTAAAATACTCCCAATAAGCAATACCGGGTTGTATAAAGGCTTTTCGACCATTAATTTCATCAAAATCATCAATTCCATGTCCCTTATGAAACATAAATGCTTGTGGACTCCGCTGATTAATTGCCGCTAGTGCTACCAATTCAATTCCCTGATTTCTGGCAATTACTATCTGGTCTCCATGGGCAAGGCCAAATTCTGCGCTTCCAGAAGAAACCATCTGAATCGATGAAACTTGTGGACCACCTGGCTCAATCGTTACATCTAGATTTTTTTCCGCAAAGTAACCTTGGTCATCTGCTGCATATATTCCACCATGTCCAGCATTTGCAAACCAATTTAAAACAATTTTAACAGACTCCAGCTCCTGAATTTCTTCGCTTTCCGTTGAATCACTCGCACTATCCGACACTTCTTCCTCCTCGGATTCCGCAGCACTGCCTGTCTCATCGCCACCACAGGCCGCTAGTAATAAAATAACAGCCATACCTATCAGCAACATATTTAATTTCATAAGTCCCCCAAATTTTTTCATCATCTCATTTACACCTCTTTTTATTATTTTTCAACCTTCATAGCTGACTCGTGCCAAGATCTAAGCATAAATTTAGCAAACAAGCTTACTAGAAGATAAAAACCAATTCCTAACATTGCAGCAGCAATACCACAAGCAAATAAGTAAGGTGTCTTTACTTGAATGGCAGCAACTGTGATTGAATAACCAAGACCACCTTTACCTCCGCCAATTCCAGCAATGTATTCACCAACAATTGCACCAACGATAGACAATGTACAAGAGATTTTTAACCCAGCCATGATATACGGTAATGCAGATGGAATTCTTAACTTCCACATTCGTTGCCATTTTGAAGCGTTATATAGTGTAAAAAGATCATCCATATTCTTATCTACTGAATTCAATCCCATCAGTGTATTTGAAATAACTGGAAAGAAACCAATCAAAAATGAGATAACAACAATCGAGTTAAACCCTGCACCAAACCAAATGACGACGATTGGCGCAACAGCTACTACTGGGATTGTCTGTAAAATAATTGCGTATGGATAAATACTTCTCTCTAACATTTTTGAACTAGCCAATAGGACCGAAACCATTATTCCGATTACCGCACTGACGACAAACCCCATAATCGATTCAACGACTGTAATTTGAACGGCTGGCCATAGTAGACCCCAGTCTTGCACTACCGCATTCACAACATCAGTAGGCTTCGGTAAAATATAGTGTTTTAACCCTAAAAGAACAGGTACCGTCTGCCATATGGAAATGAATATAAAGAAGGCAACAATCGGACCAAGATAAATTTGCTTAAACTTACTCCATACATTATTTTCCTTCACACTAGCTTTTTTTGTTAAAAGTTTCTGTTTTTTGGTTACCTCCACAGAAGGCATAGACATTAAACCAACTCCCTCCCTTCATTACCGCTTTCGAGTTTTTCAGACGCTAGATCTACATACTCCGTGAACCTAGCATCTGTTCTGATAGATAACTGTCGCGGAAAAGGTAAATCGATATCAATTAATGAGGTTAATCTACCTGGACGTGCAGACATTACCGCGATTCTAGTAGAAAGAAATACAGCCTCATAGACATTATGGGTAACAAATAGGATGGTCATATTTTCCTTTTGCCATATATCTAGTAACTCCATCTGTAATGTCTGTCTAGTAATTTCGTCGAGTGCAGCAAAAGGTTCATCCATCAACAATAGCTTTGGTTTAGCTGCTAGAGCACGAGCGATCGATACCCTCATCTTCATCCCGCCTGATAGTTGGCGAGGATAAGCCTTCAAGTAATCTTTTAATCCAACCATCTCTAGAACGCGAATCGCTTCCTTTTTGTGCTCCTTTTTATCCCCTCCCCTCAACTCAAGGGGAAGAAGCACATTATCAAGGACCGTTCTCCATGGCAATAAGTTGGCGTCTTGGAAAACAAAAGCAATATCATTTGTTTCTTTAATCATTTCTTTTGGATGATTACCAAAAACGTTAACAGAACCCGCTGTTGCTTCCCCTAATCCCGCTACCATTCTTAGTGCTGTTGATTTTCCACATCCCGATGGCCCTAGAAAGCATACTAGTTCTCCTTCTCTGATCGATAAATCAAAGTCACTTAAAGCAATGATTTCATTATTGAAAACTTTATCCACCTGTTGAAATTGAACTACCTCTCGCTCTGTCTTTACCAAGGTTATCCCTTCCTTTTATCATGCTAGTTTCTCCTTGTGCGCACTGGTTTTTCTCCATCTGGTATGACCGGTCTTACCAAATTTCTAATTCCTTGGTATTTACGATATCACCATCAACATTTAATCGTCTTGTACTACGTTAACTTTTCTGACGTGGTATATAAGGAGTTATAAAAACCAGCACAAAAATGCCAGGTAATTGCATGGACCAAAGTCCGTGAACTACCTAGCATAATTCATGATCGTGTACATTAAAATTTAACCAAAATATGCCTGAGAAACTGGGCATGGATAGATGGAATCCTTTAAAACGCACTGTCTTTTATTGAAAGTTTGGACTACTACCCTTTTATTGCTCTAATCACAGATTCAGCATCACTAACACAACCAAACAAACCACTTTGCATCGTCATCACCTCTAACGATGAAAGATAGTTTTTGTATTCTGTAGCACCTGTACAATCCTTTAACAGCAAGCATTCATACCCACGATCATTGGCATCACGAATCGTTGTATGAACACATACATCCGTTGTAATTCCTGTAAAAATTAGATTTTTAATCGATTTCGTTCGTAAAATTTTATCGAGATCGGTGCCATAGAAGGCTCCTTTTCCTGGTTTATCAATAATCGGCTCACCTTGTATCGGTGTAAGCTCAGGAATAATATCCCAGCCTAGTTCCCCTCTAACTAAAAAGCGGCCACAAGGACCTTGGTCTCCTATCCCTGCATTCAACTGTCTACTTCTCCACCATTTATTCGCAGGTAAATCGCTCAAATCCGGACGATGCCCTTCTCTTGTATGGATAACTGTAAATCCAGGAATCTTTCGCACTTCTTCTAACAAGTGTTTAATAGGGGGAATGACTTTTCTAATTTCACTTACATCAATACCCATCGAGTGAATAAACCCACCTTCCCCACAAAAATCAGTTTGCATATCAATAATGACTAAAGCCGTTTCCTCAGCTGTAAAAGAATGGTCAAACGGCCATTGATAAGGTTCAGCGTCAATATAGTGTTTCAATAGAGGTAACCTCCCTAAAATCTGAAATAAATATAATAGATTCTATAAAACTAGCATTAATATTCACAGGCGGACACCTTCTTGTAAGACTTATTTACAAACCTTATCAATTATCTAAAATAAAAAAAGCCCACCACTAAACAAAGTGATCAACTGTCCTCCCACCAAGGACAAATGTCCACAGAGGGGGTCAGACCCCTATACATGGGCAGTGACCCTTTACACACAAAAAAACCAGATCCGGAATTGGACCTGGTTTTTCTGACGTATTATAAGTTAACAGTTACGTCTGCGTTTTGACGTAGCTCTTCAACGAGCGTTTGGATTACTTGCGCTTCTTTTTGACTCTTTAATTGTTGCTTAAGGTTTGGCTTCACTTCTTCAAAAGATGGAACTTCACTGTCTCCACCCATTTGCTCTTGCTGTGCCTTTACTTGCTCATAAGCTTCTTCTAGTTCTTCTTCCGTTGGTTCGATGTCACCAGATTCACTGGCAATAAGCTGATCTAATTTTACTTGAATTTCAAGCTGAGACATTACTTCTGCCTCATCCATGCCTTGCTCTTCCAAAGCAGCCATGAATTCATCCTTCGATTCAAGGCCATTTTGTTCTACTAATCCGTTAAGCGTTTCATCTATGTCTTCTTGTGAAGCCTCAAAGCCGCTATTATTTGCTTCCTGTATGAGTAGTTCTTGACCAATCATACTTTCTGCAATCTGTTGTTTTAATTGATCTTGATTAACCTCTTGTCCAGACATCTGTGATTGCATGGCTGCTCGCTGAAATTGCCCTTCGTATACTGTTTGGAACTCTTCTTTTGATATTTCTTCTCCATTTACGACTGCAACTACATCAGGGATTCCCTCTAAATCAGGCTCCGGCATTTTAGGCTGTTCGGCACCTTGTTCAGCACCTTCACCGGCACCTCCCTCGCCACCTTCTTCAGCACCTTGTTCTGCAGCAACCTCTTCCTCTTGCGTTTCCGCTTCCTCATTATTATCTTCAGTTGTTTCCCCCTCATTACCGCATGCAGCTGTAAAAGTTACGATGCCGGCAAGGGTTAAACTTAATAACCATTTTTTGTTCAATGTCATTCTCCTTCCTACCTTGTTGCAGGCTATTGTAACATCTATATGAACAGCCTGTACACCCACAAACATTTCGTATTAGACATTATTACAAGTTCTGTAATACGTCTATTCACTGTTATATAAGGCTCCCTATAAAGACAGAACTAAAAGTCTAACGAAATATGTAAAAAGTGTGGAAAACCCCACACATAAAAAAGAGGCTCTGTCCTCCCACCGCGGACAAATGTCCACGGGCGGGGTCAGACCCCTCTCACTTTTTTCTCTTCGTGAATTTTTTTATAAAATAAACCATGATTGCCATAACGATGTACATCATAAAAAACACGATAAATCCCCATAATCCGATTACTGCATCTGCGAATTCCATATTCCCTCTATTGGTGATTGCCTGTTGAATTTCAATGGCAAATACTAAAACGACCATCACCGTAAAGGTATAGATGAAGGAAAAAATCGTGATTTTACCTCTTACATTTTCTAATAACTTAAAGCAGACGTATACAAATAGGAAAGTTATAATACCGATAAAGCCAATAATCCAAAAATGTAAATCTTTATCTGTAAGCTGTAAACCCATATAATTTGATAATTCCATTAATAAATCGTGTACTTCATTAACTACATCAGCCAACAACAATATTACTTCTTTCACAGATACACCTCCAGTACATAATGATTATACCCTACTTTACCGGAACCCTTATACTTTTCTTTTAACGTACAATACATCATATGAAAAAGCTGCCAAACGGTAGCATATACAAACACATTGTCCTCCCACCGCGGACAAATGTCCACATAGGGGGTCAGACCCCTTTAACCTTAATCCAATGGAAAAAATTAACGTGATGTAAACATGAATATCAGCTTTTCTTTCAGTGACATTGGTGATATACTATTCTAGCGATGAGCTGGTTTGCATAAGACGAGATTGACACGCCGTTTAGGCAATGCACTATGTGGAGTGCTGTCTCTCGCCGCAATACGCGCAAAAAGACGTCCTATTGGGCGTCTTTTTTATATTTATAGAAGACTAGTATAGTAACTAACTCCAAGTGTCCACCATATGAAGACAAATGTCTTTTTAGAGGGTCAGACCCCTTTGAATCCGATTCTCTTCTTTATACAAAAAATTACAAGCAACATCACCATTGCCCCGGCTGAGTCAATCATTACACCGTTTATCGACGAAGTTCATCCTGGTACGATTGACTGGTGCCACTCGTCGAAAGAGGCATAGATTGTTGTAAAAAGCCATGAAAAGAATTAAGCGAACTTAAATGAAGCAATCATCATATAAATAAAAAGAGCGAGCACCGCAAAAACAACCACATGCGCGGTCTTTCTTATCGTAAAATTCATCTCACCAACATCCGGTTTTTGATCCTCCTGCACGACCTTTTTTTCAGTAGAATAATCCATTGCCTTTTCTGTCGTATTCGCCGTGCTTTGCCCAGTAAATTGTGGCATAGCAGTGAAAAAGGAAGATGACGATACACCATAGTACTGTTAACAATAACCATTCTATCTATCATAACTTATTTATAATTTTATACTTTCATCTCTAAATGAAAAATGCACGACCGTTAATAAAAGGTCATGCCTAATGGTTGGAGTTTTTTTCAGTTATTTGTAAAGGTGGACCTGAAAAATCCCTAAAAAAAGAAGTTAATTACCACTGTATATAGGATAGTTAACTACCTTTGGATTTTCATAGATAGGATCTTTCTAGGATTTCTTTTAGCATTAATTTTCTAGTAGTCTCAACCTATTCCCGCATCCCAGTGTGATCAGCGGTACTTTAGGGCACTAGGGTAATTTTTAAATAGAATTAACATGTTTCTTTTTAGAATTAATTTTCACCATCAGAAGTAAGCTGTTAATTTTCAATGAATTTCTTCCTACCTCTGTATATAGGAAAGTTGTATTTTTCTCTACCTTATCTAGTCTTGACTCAATCCTATCAAGTCGATTCTCAACTTTTTCAAAACGGTTATCCACTTGCTCAAAGCGCTTGTCCATCTGGTCAAAACGGTTGTCCACTTGCTCAAAGCGTTTATCCATACTATGACTAAGTTCTTTAATTGCTGCAATACTTCATTAAAGCCTGATTCCATTTCATCATCACCATCTTGCGTTTTTCGATTATAATCACACAATTTTTAATCCGAATGTTAGGTATAACTATTTTATCACACCCTTAAACTGCTATCTCTATTAAACTTAAATCAAAACATGGATTCTAACTTAGTAAAATACTTGGGTACCAACCTATCACTTGGCCACCACTGTTTTATTTTTACCAATTATTGAACGTCGCATTGTCATCGCTTCCCATAAAGCTTCATTTGTTATTTGCTCATCTCCATTCAAGTCAGAAATTGTTCGAGCTATTCTTAAAACCTTCATTTGAACTCTGGTACTCCAATTATATTTTGCTTGCCATTGATGAACCATTTTCTGTTGGTTAGAATCTAGATTTGAACCTTTAAGTAGAAATTCAGAGGCAACATTCGCATTTAACCTTTCATTACTGTACCTATCATATTGTCTAATCCGAGCATTTTCTACTCTCTTCCTAATTTGCTCTGATGACTCATTATACTTGATTGATTCCTTATCTATTGAGACAGCCTCTAAAGATAAAATCACGTCCATTCGGTCTTGTATTGGCCCAGAAACACGGTTGGTGTACGACGAGATTTGTTTAGGCGTACAGGTACAATAAAAATACCTAGATCCCAAGTATCCACATGGACAAGGGTTCATAGCTCCTAAAAGTAAAAACTGAGCTGGATACGTCACCGTTGAAGCAGCACGGCTTATCGTTACCTTTCCTGTTTCAATTGGCTGTCTTAACATATCTAATGTACGTTTTGGAAACTCTGCCATCTCATCGAGAAACAAAACACCATGATGCGAAAGCGATATTTCTCCAGGCTTAGGGTAAGAACCACCACCAATTAATGAAACAGCTGAGGATGAATGGTGAGGGTTTCTAAAAGGTGCTAAATGAAAACTTTCATTGGAAATCCCTGCGAGTTGATAAATACTCATGACTTCAAATTGAGCATCTTGAGTTAAGGGAGGGAAGATAGAAGGAAATGTTTCAGCTAGCAAACTTTTCCCACACCCTGGTGGACCTGACATTAAAATATTATGTCCCCCAGCAGCAGCGATTTCCAGTGCTCTCTTCGCTTTTTCATGTCCTAAAATGTGTTTAAAATCTTTATCATAAGAGGTTTCAGTTTGTTGTGAAGTTTTAGAAGAAGAGTCTTGTTTGAAAGATAAATAAGAGAGTTGACCTGATAAGGACTGTACCACTTCGTTTAGGGAGCGGACAAAACGAAGCTCCAAACCTTGGATTTGCCTTAAAGGAAAGTTTTCCATCAAAGGTAAATACAAAATCTTAAAGCCTTCCTTTTTTGCTGCCAATATTGCAGGCAACATACCTTCTACTGGCTTAATTGTCCCATCTAAAGAAAGCAAACCAAGAAAAGCAGCATCACTCGGAATTGGATAACGAATAAAATTCGCTGCCCTCATTACACCAATTGCTATTGCTAAATCAAAGATAGGACTATTCTTCCTTTGTTCAGCTGGAGACAAATTTATCACTACCTTTTGAGGGATATGACAATTATTAGCAAATAATGCTGACATTACTCGAACTTTTGCTTCTTTCACGGAAGCGTCTGGCAGACCGACAATGCTAACCCCACTCACACTAGGTATTAATTGAACTTCAACCTGGACAGGGTAACCCTCCATCCCTCTTAAACCAATACTAGAAACGATTGTTGCCATTCAAATTCCTCCTCAACATAAACAGAACACTTGTTCTGTTATTAAAATATAGAATACAACCCTCCCTACTAATTGTCAAGTTTAAAATTAATAACAAAAAAGCAGGGAACTACTCGAATTTATTTCTCGCGTTGAAAAAGACTCCTGATATTTTTGAATAATTTCATCCATGACAGTTTTCATAGAAATGTCAACGAAAATATATACATTTTTGATTTTAAAGAACAAGCCAGATTTGCTCATTTACATTTCACGGATACATGTGAATGGAGTGCTATTATAATAAAGAATACCGAGTGGCTATAACCACCCGGTATTCTAACTAATAGTTACCGTATAAAAAGCGATTGACCCAATCTTTGATGTATTACAAGTAGTAGCTGTCCTATCTATTGATGATGGGACGGTTATTTTTTTATGAAGATAACGCTTTCATAAAATGCCATTTCAAATGGCGGCAATCTACTACCCCTCTGAAAAGGAAGGTGATTCACAAACAAAATTGTTATTTCCTTCGACGAAATTCGAGCGGCGCCCATACAATTTCAATTTTTCAAAAGAATTCAGCATTAATCTATTGTAATATAATCAATTTCTTGAAAACGGTAAGTTCTCTTATATGCTTTTTACGGGGAAAGAAAAAAGAAAACGGCCGCTGCTTAGAGCGAAACTGGAAAATCCACTCTAAGTAGCGGCCTATATGTAAAAGGGGGATAGTTCTAATATGGACAAAAAACCAAAAGAATATACTAGATTAGTAGATTAATTTTCAAAACCACGGTTTCTCTTATTGCTTCTAGCACTATGGCAAAATATAGTGATAAAACTGGAACCAATACACAACTGTCCTCCCAACAAAGACAAATGTCCATATGAGGGGTCAGACCCCTCCGACAATGTACCTATTAATCCCTGCTAAATAATTCCTGTTTTTGTAACTATTAGTGCTTAAAATATAGTATATTAGTACTATAGTTAGTGATTGTTCTGTATATATGTGTTGAAGGGGGGAGCATACATGGCTTGGGGTTCACCATATTTGTTATCTTTATTTCTTTCGTTTGTGATAACGTTCGCATTATTTTTGTATAGTGTCCGTCAACGAACCGTTCCCGGAGCCATTCCGTTTGGATTGTTAATGTTATTAGGTTCCATCTGGTCGATCGGTTATGGATTTGAGATTGTTATTGTTTCCGTTCACGAAAAACTAGTTTTTAACAATATCAAACAACTTGCCATATACTTTTCACCAGTCATGTGGCTATTATTTGCCTGGGAATATACAGGAAGAAAGAGAATGAACAAAAAAAATGTACTTTTGCTCGCCGCTTACCCTATACTAATGACTGCTTTGATATGGACAAACGATTTTCACCACTTGGCTCGTCTGGATACTTTTGTTGTTACGAAAAATGGATTATCTCAAATTGAAGTAACAAGCTCATCCTTCTTTATGGTGTTTATGTTTTATAGCTTTGGTCTTTTATTACTAGCTTTATATTTCTTTCTTGAAGCCTTCCTCCGTCTTGCACCAAGATTTAAAAAACAACCATTCTTTTTAATGCTCAGTTTGCTTGTACCAATCTTATCTCAGGTTATGGATCAATTGAACTTAAATCCTTTTGAACCATTTGATCTAACACCTGTAACATTCGTTGTATGCGGGATATTCATTTTTTGGAGTATTTACTATCAAAAATTATTTACTATTTCACCGATTCCAAGAGATACATTAATTGAAAATCTTTTGGACGGGGTGATCGTCATCGATGTAACATATAGAATAATTGATATAAACGATTATGCAAAAAACTTGCTCAAAGCACATGTGTTGAAAAAAAACGATGACCTATTTGGTAGTGATATTAAATCTATATTACCACCTAATTCTCCTTTCTATGATTCTCTTACTTTCAAACACGTATTGGAGCGTGAAGTGGTGCTTGAGCTAGAAGGGGAAATGTGTTACTTCGTTTTAAAAACATTACCTTTAAAAAATGAATACCATACGGTAACCGGAGCACTTATTATTCTACATAATATTACTGAACAAAAACTATTAGAAAAGGAATTGAAGATGCTAGCAACAATAGATGATTTAACTGGTATTTTGAATCGAAGGCATTTTCTCACGACTTCCAGCAAAATGTTAAAAAGTAATACAGATGAAATTGCCGTTCTCATGTTAGACATAGACAAATTTAAACAGATAAATGACTGTTATGGACATGATATTGGGGATAAAGTATTACAATCTTTCACAGCAATATGTAAGGAGATTATTCAAAGGCACAAAGGCATTTTCGGTAGAATTGGTGGAGAAGAATTCGCAGCAACCATTCCAAAAGTTAGTTTAACCAAAGCAAACGAAATCGCTGAGGCCATACGTAAAGGGGTTGCCTCGAATAACGTGTTCATTAATGATGTGGACCAAATTTCAGTAACGACAAGTATTGGAATCTCAATTAAAGATTCAAACAATGCATCCATAGAGCAGTTGCTTAAACAAGCAGATGAAGCCTTATATCTAGCGAAGAATAAAAGAAATAGTGTGAAGCATTATAAAATATAAGCTAGTAAGTTTATTCCGTTAAAAATGGGACAAGGAGCCTGTCCCCTTGTCCCACTCTCGGATGTAGATAGCCCCTTTACGATATAGGATAATCTACAACAATGACGTCTTCGATAACCCCTTTTAAGGATTTAACAAAGTCTTGGTGAACTGGGTGAGGACCGTATTGCTTTAATGCTTCCTCATCTTCGAAGGTCACTCGTAGTCCTAGGGTATACCCTTGACCTCGTTCTTTTTCCTCCGTCACGTTTACCCCAGCAGTCAACTCAACAATCCCAGGAATAACTCCTTTAAAAGCTTTAAGCTTTCCTAGCAACTCCTCCTCTTTTTCTGCTGTTAAACTGTCGTTAAATTTAAAAAACACCATATGATCATACATGTTCATCATCCCTTCTTAATTTTTATTGTATTTGTCCTCCACACACGGACATATGTCCACAGAGGGGGTCAGACCCCTTTTTGGAAAACTTCGGCTAACCATTGTTTGCATAGGTCTAACCATGTTGCGACATGGGCGTCAGCTAAGCGTTCGTCTGTTGCGGTCTCTGCTGTTGCTAGTGATAAGCCATGAACTCCTTTAGGGTAGATATGTAATTCGAAAGGCACATTTTCTTTTCGTAAACCTTGGGCAAAAAGGAGACTATTTTCAACAGGAACACTTTCATCCTCTACCGTATGCCAAAGAAAAGTAGGCGGGGTATTGGAACTTACGTGGTGTTCCAGTGACATATCATGCAACAGTTCAGTTTTAGCATGTTCGCCAAGCAAATTAGTATAAGAGCCTTGGTGAAGGTAGTCTCCCGAACTTATGACGGGATAGCTTAGAATAAGGGCATTCGGTTTATTTTTCCCAATTTCAATACCTTCCTTTTGTAAGTAAGTTTTATCCCAATGGACACCCAAACTTGCAGCAAGATGCCCTCCTGCAGAAAATCCGCACACAGCTATTTGGTCCGAATGAACATGCCAGCTCTCCGCATTTTCACGAATAATACACATCGCCTGTGAAGCATCTAATAAAGGCTGCAAATGCATTTCTGGTTTTATCGTGTAGTAAAGAATGAAAGCGTGATATCCAGCTTCATTCCAAGCAATCGCAATTGGTTCTGCCTCCCGCTCCGAGAGAAATCCATATCCGCCACCTGGGCATATGAGAACCGCCGGCCTTTTCTTGTCCCCTTTTAATATATATGTCTCTAACTTTGGTTGGTTGGAAGGGTTTTCATTTTGATCTAGTTGGTCTCCAGTCCAAAGATCTATCACTATATTTTTCACGTAATCACCCCCTTATCTGTTTATTATTCTATATTATAGTATGAATTGGAAACGATGTCATTTGTTACTTCTTTTCATTGATTCAAAGATTGATAACCTGGAGGATAAACTTTAGTCAACCCCACCAGCTCCCGGCTGTCCTCCCAGCAAGGACAAATGTCCACAGGCGGGGTCAGACCCCTATAATTTTCCTCCTGATTCTTTTATGTTTTCTTTCTTCTCTGTCTTTGTTCGTTTCATTTTAGCGACCACCATTTTAGCTAGTTGGGATTGATAAAGGTAGTCAATGCATGTACTGATAATAATACCGTGAAGAATCACTCCGAAAACAGTTAATAACACGATAATGATATGTCCTTTTAAAGTCGTAGTTTCAAAATCCGACTGCCCGAAAAATGTGATCGTCATCAAACTGCTGACAAGCGCATCCCAATAGCTTTCAAGATTTGGCTCCAGAATATATAACGGAATAATAGATAAAAAGATAACTAGCATTGTAACAGAAACAACCAGTCCCAGGTGCTGTCGCTGTAGGAACTTAATAAATGGCATCGTATAATATTTGGTAATTGTTTTTAAACGAAGCAAATGAAGAATCCGTGCAAAACGAGCAAACTGAAAGACAGCGTCCAGCGGGATAGCAGCAATCACAAGGAATGGATTATTTTTTATAAACCCCCATTTGTTATCGCTTTTTATCAGGCGATAAATAAAGTCGACAAAAAAGATCCCCCATGTGACCCAAACGATGACCCCATCATATGCAGTACTTTTCCAAATCGTACCGATGGAAAAAGAGGCCAACAGGAGCATAAATAGCTCATATATAATTTCTTTCTTTTGTTTGTTTTGATAAGTTTTCATTTTATATCCCCACTGCAGATTTCACCTTATGAAATAATCGTACTATTTTCATTATAAGCATTGGGAGATATTTATGAAACAGTGTGTTCACGAAAGAGTAAAAACAAACACTCTCCATAGTACACGTTGCCTTTCTTAACTTTGCTCTTTCTATCAACAAATTTTATAAAAAAATACCGAGTGGCTCTAACCACCCGGCAACGAAACTGTTGACCATATGTTTGATATTTTAACTAGTCACACACACCGGAAAGTGTCCTCCCAGCAAAGACAAATGTCCACAACAGGGGTCAGACCCCTATCGCCTTAGTTAGCAGATGCTTTTGATTTTTTGGTTTCTTCGTTCTGTTCATTTGATTTTTTGCCTGACAGAAACCAGCCTCCGATTGCAGTTGCAAGTAATACGCCCCAGAAAATAACTGTCCAGCCTAAGCTATGTGCGAAATGTTCATCTAACACACCAACATGTTCGTGTGAAAGTGTAATGACAGCAAGCTTAATGCCAACCCAACCTACGATTAAGTATGCAACTGTTTCCAAACCTGGACGCACATGGAGAAGTTTGACAAACCAGGTTGCTGCATATTTAATCAAGATTAGACCTGCCAATGCTGCAATGACTATAACGGCAAACTGGGCTCCATCCATCCCACCAAATGTTGGAAGTGGGGATTCTGGTAGTGCTAATGCAAGGGCAACGGCTGCAAGAATTGAATCAATGGCAAAAGCAAGATCTGCCACACCAATCTTGGCTACAGTTGGCCAAAACCCTTTCCCTGTAGTCATTTTCCCCTCGGCATCTTCCTCTTCTTTTGAACCAATATAATTTCCGATGACATGTTTAAGACCTAAGTATATAAGGTAAGCTGCACCGATTGCTTGGACCTGCCATACATTCGCTAAAAATGAAATGGCAAAAATAGCTCCGAATCTGAAGACAAATGCTCCGATAATACCATAATTTATTGCTCGTTTCTTCTGGTCTTCCGGTAAATGTTTAGCTATAACTGCTAGAACTAGTGCGTTGTCCGCAGACAATAGACCTTCTAAAACAATTAGTACTAATAATGTCCATCCATACTCTAACCAAATGGATTCCAATTGCCTCTCTCCTCTCCAATAACTAAGTTCTTCTTAAGGTTGTTTCGCCCCTAACGAAAAAAAGACCTCTGCCGTATTTGGCAAAGGTCTTGCTAACAACCGTCTTAGTCGCCAGTAATGCCGAGAGTAAAAAATTACTCTGAAATGACGACAATTACTGCTAAAGCTACTCCCCTATTACACTTCTATAATCTTATCAAATATTCACAATATTGTACAGCATTGACAAAAGTCAACAGTTGGGGGTCAGACCCCTTTTGGGACAAAGGGACAGGTCCATCGTCCCACCTCTGTTGATTCTATTGGATAAAGCCAGACTTCATTGAAAAAACGCCATCTGCAGCTCGACTGTCCTCCACACGAGGACAAATGTCCACAACAGGGGTCAGACCCCTTTTACACTGGATGGCGGGATTGACCATTTGTTTTGTCCGAATCGGAGTCGATTTTCTTTTGTTAGTCTTTTACAATTGAATTAGTACTTATTTTAATTGTGGTTGGCTGATAAAGGAGGATTTTAGTTGAAGGTTATTATGATTTCGCTCGACTCACTAAGGGCTGATCGGTTAGGTTGTTATGGTTACAACAAACCTACTAGTCCTTATTTGGATAAAATTGCAGCTGAAGGTGTGCTCTTTGAAAAAGCTATTGCAGCAGATATTCCAACAGAAGCTGTTCATACAGCTATTTTCACAGGAAAAGTAGGGCTGCGAACGGGTATTGTTTCCCATGGTTCTGAATTAACTAGCCTACCAAAATCGACGGATTGGCTGCCAACTATGCTTCGGCAGTCAGGCTTTACAACTGCAGCAGTGGACAATTTGTATCAACTCAAAGAATGGTTTGCTCGCGGATTCCGCTATTACGTTAATAGCGTCGGAACTAAAAAGCGCTGGATAGATGGCAAAACAATAAATGAATTAGCCATGCCCTGGATTCGTGAGCATCAACAGGAAGATTTCTTTTTATTTTTACATTACTGGGATCCTCACACACCTTATTTACCACCAAAGGAGTACGTTGACAAGTACTACAAAAACAATAACCCCTACGACAGAAATAACACCAGTATGAATCCTGCATATAATCATTTGGCTTATCCTTTCTTTAAACATCATCACTTCGATCTGCTTGGACCTGTTACTGACGCAGAATATGTAAATGCTTTATATGATGCAGAGGTACGATACTTAGATGATAGATTAAAAGAAATAGATGACTACTTAGATGTATTAGGAATCAAAGAAGACACCCTTCTTGTTATATTTGGTGATCACGGAGAAAGTCTTACGGAACATGATATCTACTGGGATCACTGTGGTCTTTATGACACGACAGTTCGAGTCCCAATGATGATAAGATGGCCAGGGTTCATACCAGAAGGAAAGCGGGTAGAAGGTTTAATCCAACAGGTTGATCTAATGCCTACCATTTTTGAAGCCATCTCAAAAGTGAATAGCCCTAATTTCACAACACCATCTCTCCCAGATAATATCGATGGAAAAAGTCTTTGGCCTGTCATTTATGGCCAACAAAATGCTACTCGATCAAAAATTTATTTGAGCGAATGTGCGTGGCAGGCAGCAAGAGGAATTCGTACAGATAAATTCAAGTTTATCAAGACTTATGATAGCGGTCCATTTACGCGTCCACCTCGTGAATTATATGATTTACAAAGTGATCCTGAGGAAACACACAACCTTGCTGATACACATCGGGAATTGGCGGACAGTTTTGAGAAAGATATCCATGATTGGGTTGACTCCATATTACAAGGAAGTCCAGACCCTATGAAAATCCAGCTTGAAAAGGAAGGCTTACCCTTCAGAAAAAGAATTGAAAAAATATTATCGAATGTTGGCCTTTCTTGGGAAGACTGGAGTCGTAACCCTTCGAAAGAAAGATTAGAATACCTGGTGGAAAGCAAGTCAAAAGGAAGTCCTATTAAATAGGGCTTCCTTTTACTATGCTACTTTTTTGTTGTGAAAAATGTTAGAAAAAGACAGATAAGAGGACCACATGATTAAAAATGCCAGAAGACTTGGTCCAAATAAAACAATTAATCCTGGGAAATTTCTTAGCGAAAAATACAGGATAATCCCCCAGCTAGTATCATTAGGGTAGACAGTGGTGAAACAATCATTACGAAAAAGGCATGCTTAATTACCTGTATAACTGAATTTTCGTAATGTACAAAAATAGAAAAACTATATTATAAAGTCATCATGCACATAAATAAGGAGATCTGCCTTTAGACAGACCCCTTCCAAAGTAATTATTTTGATTGCAATCTTCTTGCATTGGTAATGGAACCGAGGTATAAATGATCATATGCTTCCTGTGAAGATTTCATCGGCCCAGTACCTAATCCGTGGTAATTGGTATTGGTATACATCGGATTAATTCTACCCGTTTCAGCTTCTCTTCTAGCAATATAGTCTTCCATTCTCTTTTGTAACAATGCAACAACCTCAGGTTCCCTTTCTGCAACATTATGGTTCTCTTCCGGATCTTTAACCAAATTATACAATTCTATTTCAGGCTTAAAATGAAAATCCGGTTCCAATGCTTGAATGAGCTTCCACTCAGGTGTACGCCAGCCATGTTTTCTCATCCACGTACATTCTGTTATATAAAACTCTGAAACCTGTGGCAACTCATTGCCATTTACAAAATGAAGCAGACTTCTTCCATTATAATTGGTATCTGTCTGAATACCCATTACTTCAAGAATCGTCGGCATGACATCCTGAATAACCGTCGTATCTGTGATTCGTTTTCCTTCTGGTAGTTTTCCAGGGAATTTCATGATCAATGGTACGACGAGGCAGTTATCATACATGCCATGGTGATCAAAATAACAGTCATGTTCATAGAGTGTCTCACCATGATCAGAAGTCAACACAATTAACGTTTCTTCCTCAATGCCTAGATCCTCTACTGTCGCAAAAATATTTTGAATGCACGCGTCCATATAGGCGATAGCACCTTCATACTGTGCTTCAACATAATTTTTATCGGTAACGCCTTCAGGAATCCAAGATTTAAAAAAGTCGGCATGCGGCTTAAAATTATAAACGGATTCCATCGTATGATTGCTTGGATCCTTTTCATTCCCATCATAAAAAATTCGCTCAAACGGTCTTGGAGGTAAGTAAGGAGAATGTGGATCCATGTGACGAAGGAATAAAAAGAATGGTTCGTCCTCATCATTCAAGCGTTTTAATTCAGGGATAGCAACATCGTTTAAATTTTCCGCCTTTGGACATCTCCCTGATTCATCTGGCATCCACGCTTCATAATCCAAATAATTTTGGAACCCCCTCGAGGATGGGTTATTAGAAAAACCAACACAAGTAGTATTGTAGCCATTTTCACCTAATACCTCTGCTAGTGTTTTTACATGATTCCCCATTGGTCCCTCGTGCCTTAGCGCAACGACATCTGTACCAAAGCAATCCATTCCTGTTAACATCGATGCATAAGCCGGAGTTGTCGGGATACTGGGGCTAAAATGATTTTCAAATAAAACCCCTTCACTCGCAATTTTATCCATATGAGGAGTTGTAAGATGATGATATCCATAACCACTCATAAAATCACGGCGCAAACTGTCTATCCCAAAAACAATGACGTTAGTTTTTTTCATATATTCCGCTCCTTTTTCTATTTATTACCATTTCCGACTCGTAATTCATCGGCGTACCTTTTTCTTGGCGCTGGTTAGGTTTCGCTCCTTTTCACTTAGCAAATACTTTCTACATGCTCTGTAGTAAACGGTCCTCTTCAAAGGCGACACCATCATCAACAGCATTTCCGTTCATTTTTTCTCGATATTTACCTGGCGAACAACCTACCTTTCTGCTAAACAATCGCGTGAAAAAAGCAGGGTCATCATAACCAACATCCATTGCTATACAAATGATTTTTTCATCTGTTTCGGTTAGCAACTTTTTTGCCCGTGTAATTCGTACTTGATGGACAAACTCGATGACCGTTTTCCCGGTTTCTTCTTTAAAAATTCGATTTAAATGCCGGGAGCTGATATTAAATAAATCGGAAAGAATAGAAAGGGACAGCTTCTGATCATAATGTCTTTCCAAGTATCCACAAATTCTTTTAATCAGCGTTTTTCTTTCTTGGGTTTTTACATTCACCTGTTCAGTTGAATCCTTCACTTTTTGATACAATCGAGATAACTGGACCAACAGCTGGACTAATTGAAGCCGAATTAAGGTGGAGTAACCTTTCTTTTTCTCCTCAAATTCGTTGGACATTCCTTGGAATAAGCTGAAAATTTCTTCCGCATCCTGCCCTCGTAAATTCAAGCACCGATGAAACCGCTCACTTTTATCTAAAAAAGGGTGAACATAAAAGTAATCCATCGACTCTGAAATCCCTAATCCCCTTAACCAAACCTCATCAAATAAAGTTGGCATAAACAAACAATTAACAATTTCTAACTTACTGCCTGGCTCTAATTTATACGTATGAACTTCCCCGGGATTAATGATGAAGACATCTCCGGCTGAAACATGATATAATTCTCCCTCAAAAATGTGCTCTGCTTCCCCATCCGTAACATACACGATTTCGACAAAGTCATGATCATGGATTGGAGGTAGATTCCGGTCTGTATGAATTTTGTGGTTAATGCAATAAGGAAAGTCGTTCACACTCATAAACTGACTACTTTTCAACCTCATTGTGTCATTCCGCCCTTCAAATTGATCTCAACTTGTAAGTTCTACGCGGTAACTACTATTTTTATAAAGACAATGGCTTACTCAGCTGAATAAGCCATCGTTGTAAATAAGGCAAGTGCTTCTTGAGAAGTATCTAAACGGCTATGCTGTATCACAATTGGAACAGAACTATCGACCTCTATTGCATATGGGACACCTCTAGGAACTTCATCCCCGTTCGCATCTTTGATTTTATCAAGCCGAATATGATGGGTTCGCTTTGCACCACAAGTCGTAACAAATTCAGTCATTGGCTCTCGATCCTCAAAGTAAAACGTCATCTTAATTTCCGCTTCCTCCTCTTCTACATTGAGGACACAGACTGCTTCATGACTGATTTGGTCGCCCGTACTGATTGGTTGCAGGAAGCCATCCGGAATGATCCATTTCTTTTTTCCAATCATAATCTGACTTCCTCGCCCAGTTTCGGTACTTCTACAACCGCTCCATTTTGTAAGTGTGATTGAATCGCTGCCTCAATCACTTCTTGCCCCGCAAGCGCATGAGCACCAGACGCTTCCATTTGATCAGGTGCAACCCCTTCTTTTACTTGCTGAATAAAGTGATTTAATCGATTCTTGAATGTCTCTTGGAAACTACCGACACCTGTCATAATCGAGTTGCGAAGCACCAATAATTCATCACTTTCATGCGGGTAAAAGGTGAAATTTTCATACACGTTATCAATTACAAAACGCCCTTTATTCCCGGCCACTTCACAGTATTCAATTGGATGGCGAACAGCCATATCATAGCTTCCAGTCAAATGACCGACAGCGCCTGATTCAAATTCAAGATTGATCGATGCTGTTGACCAAATATTTCTACCTGGAGCTTTCGTCATAAAAGCCTGCACACGCTTAATATCTCCTGCAAAATAGCGCATCACATCAACAGAATGCGGGTGAAGTGCACGCAGATGGAACCATGGACTCGATTCCTGTGGATTTTGGATCGTTAATTTCATATTTAAAAATAACAATGTTCCTAGTTCATCTTTTTCGATTAGTTCCTTTCCTTTGTAAGCTGCTGGGACAAAACGGTGGTTCAGGTTACTTACTAGACGAACACCTTTCTTGGCAGCAAGCTGAACCATTGCTCTGGCGTGTTCAATATTATTAGAAATCGGCTTCTCGACTAGCACATCTTTACCAGCCTCTATCGCCATTACTGCTGGTTCATAGTGATCCCCACCATTTTCCTCACCAGCTGTGGCAATGCTTATCATGTCAATCTCCTCTTTTTCTAACATGACATGCATGTCTTGATACGCCTTTATTCCGTACAAATCAGCCATTGCCTGTGCACGTTCTGGTATTAAGTCACAGGCAGCGACAAGCTCCACATCAGGATTTTCATTGTAACAACGGCAGTGAATCTTACCAATGTTACCTACACCAATTACGGCAACTTTCATATTTGTAATTCCTCCCTTTTTTCCTTCGCTTCTTCAAATAAACGACTTAAGTACCCGCGACTTTCAGCAGCAATCGAAACAACCTGAGGCAACTTATAGTCTTTTGCTCCAATAATTTCTAAAACCGTTGCTCCTTCATAACCGGTTTCCACCATCTTGTTAACAACCGCTTTTAAAGGCACTGTACCTCTACCTGCTGTTTGGAACTCAGGTGCAGCAATTTTGAGTTGCTCGATAAATGTATCGCGGATATGTGTATGAATGATATATTTATGCAACGCCCCAATAGCTTCTACTGGATCATCACCTACTCGGCCGACATGTGTCGCATCGAAGTTTAAGCCTAACCCTGGATGTTTCACCTCATCCATTAAACGTAGTGCCGTTTTTGTATTGTAAATGCTTTGTCCGTAATGTAGCTTTAATGCATATCGAATGCCAACATCATTAGCTGCCTGAGCCAATTCTTCAATTGCTCGAATGGAAGCCTCCGTACTTTCTTCATCATCTGATTTCCCGGCACTTCCTGTCGTTACCATCGGAATGCCAAGCTTGGCAGCTCGTTCAAATACTCGTTTTGTTCGCTCTAAATTTTGCGGAACTAAAATATTTGTTGCTGCCTCGACACAATAAAGATCTAGCCCAGCTTCATCTACCATCTTTTTTATTTCAGAAAGCTCGGCATCGCTGGCCGTATCAGTCAGGTGTTCTACCATTCCAACAATGGATGACAATTCAATCCCGTCATAGCCACTAAACTTGATGTATTCGATAGCTGTTTTTAAATCATACCCGCTAAAAAGAACTGAGTTAACTCCTAATTTCATTTTGTTTCCTCCCTTGGCTTTATTAGTAAAACGCTTACATTAAAGGTTCCAAAAATCTAAACGATAGCGCCTAATTAAATCATAAAGGTTAAAAAGTTTCCGTTCATGGTTATTTGCGCCCTAACGTTGGTCGATTAGGACATATCTGACTAGATTCTACCTCACCTGAATCGTAAATCATATAGGCTTATCACAACAAATTCTCCTTATCCTTTTACTGATCCCGCTGTCATACCTGCAACAATCTTTTCACTAAAGACTAAAAACAAAACAAATGGCGGAATAGTAATTAGTAATACGTTCGCAAATAATAGATTCCAGTCACTGTTGTACAGGCTCATGAAATTATATAGAGTTAACTGTACAGTTGCATTATCTGCACCCGGAAAGAAATATAATGGATGAACAAAGTCATTGAAAATATTGACAGATGTTATAATAATTATAGTAGAATGTATTGGCTTTAATAACGGAAAAATAATCCGGAAATATAATCGAAAACCATCACAACCGTCAATGATCGCTGCTTCATCAATTTCTTTCGGTATAGTAGCAATAAATCCCGTATAAAGAACAATACAGAATGGGATGGATAATGCAACCATGACTAAAATAATGCCTGGCATTGTTTTAAATAAACCAAATTGCTCTAATACCCAGATTGTTGGTACGACCGCTGATGGAATCATGAGTCCTGCCAAAAACAAGGAAGTTAACCAACCAATTAATTTACTTTGACGCCTTTGCAATACAAATGCCCCCATGGAACATGCAACAGCTAAAATCAAAACGGAACTAGTAGTAATAACGGTACTATTAAAAAAAGCTGTTACGAGCATATAATCTCGTGCTTGAAAAACGTCTATAATATTTTGCCATAATCTAATTTCAGTCGGCCATGTAATGGTGAATCTTGCTGCTTCAGGACCTGTTTTCATAGCTGTTATAATAATAAAGTAGAAAGGAATAATAAAAGTAACGATAGATATTAATACAGCTATTGTCTCAACTATTATTAATACAAGGTTCTTCTTACGTTTTTGTTTTCCTGCTTCTAATTGTTTACTTTCAACATGTTGTTGTTTCATTTCTACTTGTTGTTGGCTCATAGATCCACCTCTCTCCTAGTTAAGAATTTAAATACTGGATAAACAACACAGGCAACTAATATAAACAAAATGACGTTCCCAGCAGTAGATAGGCCATAAAAACCTGCTTGATATTGCTTATAGATAATGGAAGCAATTAAGTCGGAACTGAAACCAGGTCCACCACCGGTCATTGCCCATACTAAGTCAAATGTTCTCAGGCCACCAATTAAGGCCAATAGGATAACTGCGTTAATGGCTGGTCTTGATAATGGTAGAGTGATGTGCCAAAATGCATTAAATTTCGTGCCACCATCAATTTGATGTGCCTCATAGTAATCTTTAGGAATAGACATCATTCCTGCAATGAAAATAACCGTTGCTATCCCAACACCCTTCCAGACATCAACCAAAGCTACTGAATAGATTGCTAAACTAGGACTTCCCAACCAGCTTGGGCCATCTATTCCAATCCAAGAAAGTGCTGTATTGATAAGCCCTTCTGATGGGTGCATTAACACTTTAAAAGTTATACCCACTGCAATAGTACTTACTAATACTGGAAAAAATACGACGGAACGAATAAATTTCTTCGTTTTAATTTGAGATGTTAAAAAGGCAGCAATCATTAGTCCTAAAACTACTTTTAAACCCGCTGTTAATACAGCAAAAATTAAGGTGTTTTTAAAGCCGATCATTAAGGAAGATTCTTCGAAAAACATGATAAAGTTTTCAAGCCCAATCCATTCCCAATCAACTAATGTCCACCTGGTAAAACTAAAGAAAAAAGAAACGGCAGTAGGGTATAAGAATAATAAAGCGTAAATAAGAAAAGCTGGTAATAAGAGCCAATAACTATAAACTTTATTTACTTTCAATTTGATCACCTCGATATAAAAGAAATTTTAAAGCCCTGCTTACATGTACCTAATAAACAGGGCCCTTATTCATCTTTACTATTACCAGCCTTCCAAGTCTAATTGTTGTGCTTGTTTCTCCACATCTTTATCATATTTTTCTGCACCTTCTTGTGCTGAAATCATTCCAAGTCCAACTTCAATCAAAATGTGTTCAAGGTTTGGTCCTTTTAAAGGGGAATAGAACTCTAGTGCAGACGCAACATTTCCAGAATCAATATATGTCATCGTCTCTTTTACTGCTTCAAAAGAATCCTCAGGTAATTCTATTCCTTCAACGACAGGAGGACCAACTGGTTCGGCTACTGACATAAGGGTTTGGACTCCTTCATCTGAGACCATATATTCCGCCCATATTTTCGCTGCCTCAATATCTTCAGCATCCTTATTTATATATAGTCCACTCGGCAACCATAATGTAATTCCATGGTTTTCAGGATCATCACCTGGGACACCAAAGACACCAATATCGTCTATTGAATCTGAAAAGTTATCTTGAATATATGGTAAGATAGAGGTTAGCATTGGAAAATGAGCTGCTTCACCATTTGCTATCATTTCCGCACCTTTTGTGTATGGTGTAGAAGATGCCTCATCATTGTAAAAGCCTTTCTCATATAATTCTGCAGTTTTTTCAAATCCCCTACGTACAATTGGTGTATCTGCAATTTTGGCCTGATTTGTAGTATATAGTTCTGCAAATTCTGGATTTTCAGAATGTACGTTATAATAATCAGCTAAAAAGATAATCTGTGAAGTATAGGTGTCTTGATAAGGTGCTATAACAGGTATTATTTCTCCCGCTTCTTTAACCACTTCATTATTAGCTATAAATTCTTCCCATGTATGGGGAACTTTTAATCCTAATTCTTCATAAACAGCTTTATTATAAATAATAGCGCCCGCGAGACTAGTTCCTACTGGGACACCGTAGGTTCCTGACTCATCAGATGTAGCTTCTTGAAATGTATCTACAACACGTTCCATGAAAGGTTCTTCCGATAGGTCTACGAAATATTCACTAGGGTTTAGTGCTTTAAACAACGAACCAGAGTTATACACTAATAAGTCTGCCATTTCTCCGACTGCTAATCTCGTTTTTACTAAGTTATCC
Organism: Aquibacillus albus; assembly: GCF_016908325.1. Lineage (GTDB taxonomy): Bacteria > Bacillota > Bacilli > Bacillales > Amphibacillaceae > Aquibacillus_A > Aquibacillus_A albus. Next base: position 143,770 of record NZ_JAFBDR010000002.1, read on the forward strand.
CCTTCTCCTCCGGTTGGAACCCAATCAAATTTAGTTGTGATATTATATTTTTCTTTAATATCTGCTGCTAATGCCTCAAACTGTAATTGAGCTGTCTCTGAGTTACCAACTTGAATAGTAACCGTACGCTCTTCGTTTTCATTTTCAGAATCCGAACTATTGTCACTTCCACCCGTTGATGTAGTTTCCGAACCAGAATCTCCACTACTACAAGCAGCAAGTAAAAATAGAAATAAAACCATTAAACCAAACAGCCAGTTCTTCCTTAAGTACTTCATTTCGCAACCCCCTTGTTTTTTAATACAATTTAAGTATAAAAGTTTCTTATTTCAATAAAAACCTAAATATTTAACTATGAAGAGGGGGAGTTTTCACAATCTAGTTTCGTGAAATCGCCTCTTTATTCCTATCAGTTTATAACAAAAAAAGAGCCTAATTATAGGCTCCAATCGATCAATTTTCCCATAATAAAATAAAACTCTTCATGTCATGTATAGATCTTAAGTAAAAGATAATTACTATTTCTTCGCTATAATTTTAAATTCATACTACATGTGATTTTCTTTATATTCTCTAGGAGTTGTGCCAATTATTTTTTTAAATACAGACCGAAAATGCTTTGGATCACTATAACCTACTAATTCGCCCACCCCTACTGTCTTGTTATATCCTTTATTAAAATATTCTTTTGCCTTCTCACAACGAAATCGCGCTAAATACTCAGAAAAAGTGTAACCTGTTTGTTCTTTAAACTCTCTAGATAAATAACTAATACTTACATGATGACGTTCAGCAAATTGCTGAAGCGTAATATTAGAACTATAAGACTGTTCTATCCAATTCTTTATTGCTGGAATTAAATGCTTAGGAGCAATATTGCGAGGCTTATAAATATTAGCAATTTCTAAAATCAATGGACAAAACCATTTTTCCAATTCTTCATAAGTTACAATAACATCTAATCGTTCAAACACTTCATCAATATTTTCCATATGAATGCTCTCAATCGATGCATCTTCTAATTTAAATGTAATGGCATAATAAACATCCCATAAAAATCTCACTAATTGTTTTTGTGTTAATTGATACTTTTTAATTTCATTAATTGTGTTAGAAACAGCAGACTCAAGCAGAGACATTTCGCCACTTCTAATATACTTTTCGATTAATCGAATAGAATCCCATAGTTGTTGAATGTTTCTGTCGGGCAATTCAGTTGGGGACTCGAAGTAGGTGGATTGACCGAATAACTTATTTTTATCCATTAATTTATGCAATTCATTATAAGTATCACAAAGTTTTCGATTGATAGGCTTGATTGCATAGCCAATATGTAAATGTTGGACTTTTGATATTTCGTGTATAAACGTTTTAAAATCAAATGCCTCAATAGATTTATTTTCCTTATATAATATAATTTTTCGTTGTGAATCTAGAGAAAAAACCGTCAATCGATTATCTTTATCTAATTTAGATTGTACTTTTTCTATCTTATTATTAATAGTTGACCAACTCACGGAAGCCTTCCAATTTCCTAATAATAGGTAAACTAGATGTAAACTGCATTCACAAAAGTCATCTACTTTTGAATTTTTTTCCAAAGGATTAAATATAGACTGTTTAACTAACCAATTTTGATGCTCATTTTCTTGTGTTTTTTGCACTTCTATCGATTTGATTGCTTTATTGATTGTATCGATTAAACTCAGTTTATTCACTGGTTTTAACAAATAATCTTTAACTCCTAATTTTATCCCCTTTTTTGCATAATCAAATGTATCATGAACGGTTAATAAGATACACTCGATATGCTGATCTATTTCCTTTAGCTTTTCTACTAATACTAGTCCATCCATCTCTGGCATTGTAATATCTGTTACAACTAAATCAGGTTTTTCAAGACATGCTTGATCATAGGCAGTTTTACCGTTATCAAAATAATGCACTTTGTGACTATCTTCAAACTCTTTAAAAATTGTTTTTAATTCCATAAGAGCCCAATACTCATCTTCAATAACATAAATGTTCAATTTTCCCCCTCCATCTTTTCAATATTTAACGGTAAGTTTAATATAACTGTTGTTCCAATGCCTACTTCACTTTCGATTGCAATTCGATATTCAGCACCGTACATTAACCGAATTCTTTGTGCAATATTGTTAAGACCTATCCCCGACTCCTTCGATTGAACGCCAAATTTATTTACTTTCGAAAGTACATTTGATAATTTATTATTATCCATTCCTTGGCCATTATCTGCGACGATAATGACTAAACTATTACTTTCATTAAAGGCAATAATTTCTATTATTCCCCCTGACTTTTTATTGATAAATCCGTGATTCACTGCATTTTCAACGATAGGTTGTATTAATAATTTCGGAATAAGTGTGTTCTTCACATCTTCATTTATATGTTGAGTAAGAATAAAACGGTCTCTAAATCGATGCTTTTGAATTCTTATATAGTTTTCAATGTGTTTCATTTCTTCTTGCAGCGTTACTGGCTGATCTAGATTACGCATACTATACTTAAATAATTCAGCTAATGATTCAGAAATCTCCGCGACTTGCTCAACACCTTTTACTCGACTAATAGATTTCATTACATTTAATGTGTTGTATAAAAAATGAGGATTTATTTGCGATTGAAGGGCTGAAATTTTAGCATTTTTTTCTGCAATACTTGCTTCGTATACTTCAGTAATTAATTTATGGATACTATCAAGCATGCTATTATATACTCTTGCTATTACGTCCATTTCTGTATTACCTGATAAATCCATTCTTTCAGCTAAATCACCTTTTTCCACGCGTTTCATTTTTTTCATCATTTTAGAAAAAGGTTTAGCAATGTTATAGGATAACAAATAAGAAATAGCAGCAATGATAATGATAGTGATGATTCCACTTACTACAATAAATAAAATAATTTGTTTTCTTTCAAATTTAATAAACTCATCTTCAATTAAAGTTAGTGTTGTCCAATTGGTATAATCTGATTGATCTGTAGCTAATAAATAATTAGCACCGTTCCATTTTAATTCGCCAAATTCTGATTTTTCGTCATGTAAATTCGACAAAGGCGGAAGATTTATATTTTTTCCAATTAATTCTTTCGTGTTACTGTATATAACACTGTCATTTGTTAATATAATAATTTTCATATAATCTTTAAGATATTCTACACCTTTTAATTCTAGCAATTTATCAAAAAAGGCAATATCGATATCAATTTTTACCGTTCCTATCTTTTTTCTTTGTGGAATTTCATATATATGCCTAGCCAATGAGACTACCTTATGTTCATTACCATCAAAATTGACATAGGAATGTGTAGGAATTAATATAAAATCACTTTTTGATTTATTATTTAAATCCGTTATCCAGTTTTTCTCTTCTGCTCCATATCTAACGCGCATTCCGCCACTTTTATCATATTGAAACATAGTTCCTGAATTTGTATATATTGTAATACCTTCTATACTTTTTATTGGGTAAGTTTGACTAAATAGATTGGGATACAACTTATTTCGAATTGCTAAATCACTTAAAATATTTTGATTACTTTCATAATTCATAAGCATGTTTTGGATATATGAATCAGTAAAAATAGCTAATGAAAGTCGCTCTATATCATCTATATAAAGATCTATCGTTTGGGTAAATTGTGATGACAAGACTTTAGACATTTCTTGCGCTTGATTTTTCATTTGGTTAATATTGTTGACATAAATAAAGATTCCAATAATTGTAATAACAATGATATAAACCATTGCGAAAGTAAGAAAGATTTTGTTTCGTATGTTCAACTTTCTGTAAAGCGCTTTCATAATTATCCTCCACAAAAGCCGACTTGTGGTATTTATTTTAACCTTTTAAATCGTCATGGGATAACCTCCTCCGTTAAAAATCAAGGAAATTATCCCCCATGTCTACTAAAATAACAGTAAAACAAACCATACAAGACTACTGTCTTTCTTTTGATATTAAATCATTGACAAACTCTTGACACTATCTTATCACTTTTTCATTTTTGGTGATAGTTTTGTTAAAGCATTCCTCTGTCGGCTTATATAGAGTAAATCGTGAAGTTAAGAATATCATTGGATGATGTGGTGGCTAACTTGTGGTACTTCAATTACAGCTCCATTATTCATGTGGGATTGAATAGCCGCTTCAATAACTTCTTGTACAGCAAGAGCATCTGATCCAGAAGCGCTTATTTCTGCGGGTGCTACACCATCTTTGACTTCACGAATAAATTGATCAAAACGATTAGCAAAAGTATCGTGGAATCTACCAACACCCGTCATAATGGAATTTCGCCCGGACAGTAGCTCGTCTTTTTGATGTGGGTAAAAAGTAAATCTTTCATAGACGTTATCGATTTCAAATCGACCCTTATTTCCAGCAACCTCACAGTATTCGATTGGATGCTTTCTCGACATGTCGTAACTACCGGTTAAGTGTCCAACAGCTCCAGAAGTAAATTCCATATTAATAGAAGCAGTTGACCATGTGTCCCTACCAGGTGCCTTGGTCATAAACGACTGGACACGACGGATGTCGCCACCGAAATACCGCATGACATCGATTGAATGCGGATGTAGGGCGCGCATATGAAACCATGGAGTCATGTCCTTTGGATTTTGAATCGTTAACTTCATATTGAGGAACAATAACGATCCAAGCTCCCCCTTTTCTATTAATTCCTTTCCTTTGTTAGCCGGAGGAACAAATCTGTGATTCAAGTTGCAAGCGAACCGAACACCCTTCTCTCTAGCAAATTGAACCATTACTCGTGCTTCTTCAATCTTATTGGAGATTGGCTTTTCGACTAAAACATCCTTACCAGCTTCAATTGCTGTTGTCACCGGCAAATAGTGGTGGCTACCATTCTCTTCTCCTGCAGTAGCTACACTCACAATATCTATTTCTTGTGCTTCTAGCATACTATTTATGTCTGTATAACAAACAACACCATATGTCTCTGCCATCTGTTTGGCTCGTTCCTCTACCAGATCACAAACAGCCACTAATTGTGTTTCGGGATGCATATGATAATATTGGCAATGGAGCTTACCGATTTTGTTAACCCCTACGACAGCAACTTTTAGCATCTTGGCCCACCTTTCATAATTATTGCATTAGCTATCTTTCTATCCTGTTTCATATCTAATAACTAATTATAATAGTAAAGGAATTTTTCAACTTAATCATAGCCAATTACGCCATCTTTATTGACCATAAAATCCATAAAAAAAGGAATTGAATTGATTATAATTAATTAGTTTGCGAATAAATCAACTATGTAAACACTTACAACATTGCATAACCCAGCTACTTTTTCAACCGTAAACTTCCATTAATCATACCAACTTCATAACAAAATAGATACCAAATTATTGTTCAATCAGGACAGGGGGGCCTTGTCCCTGTCCTCCACACGCGGACAAATGTCCACAACAGGGGTCAGACCCCACAATCGGTCAAACCTCTAACTTTTTAGAGGTCATATCTCTCTTTTAGTAACATAAATTTATTGATACTATAAAGAGAACTACATTCCTAACTTATCAAAATGTAAGCGCAACCATAATTCCGTGTATAGAAATGAGGGTTAGCACAGGATGGAATTACAAGAAGCATATAAAATATTGGGTGTTTCGGAAGAGGCCTCTGATGAAGCGATTGAAAACCAGTACATGAAGTGGGTGAAAAGATACAATTCAAATTCGACTGACGAGTCCTTAGATATCGAATCAATTAACCAAGCTTACAACACAGTTAAATCCTATCGGTATAATCGTTCTCATTCCGAACAGCATCCACGTTCTCTCCGGGAAAAAATTAATCTCTTTTTCTATTATTATAAAGTCCATGTTATTGTTGTGATTATTGTTGTCCTTATTAGTAGTAGCATTATCAATACGATTGTAAACAATTTGGAAGCACAAAAAACGATGGCAAATCTACCACCCAAAAATATAAGTGTTATGCTTTATGGTGATTTTTTCAACCCTAAGATGGATACAAGTCTTGTTTCTGATAACATTCTGTCTTTGGTTCCTTCATGGGAGCGAGTGGCAGTGAATGTGAGTTATTTTCCACTCGAGGCAACGAATAGCACTGACGTTGCAATGCAACAGAAAAGTGCAATTACCCTTGTTTCCGATGACTCTGATTTATATATTACAGAAATAGAACATTTTGAAAAACTAGTAAATAGTGGAATCCTTCTTCCCATAGACGAAATGGAATCGTCTATTAAAGGGATACCAGAAGAAAACCTGTTATATAGAGAAACACCTGAAGATACGATCAGTCATTTGTATGGTGTGAAGATTACTACTGAAAGTATTTTTGAAAACGTATTAGTAACAGAAAACCAAAATGTACTAGCTATAAGGAAAAATACAGACAATACAGATAATGCGATGAAGCTGGTTGTGGAATTAACGAAAAATTAATGATGTAAATGTGTACGCTTTGCAAATTACAGGATTTTATTTTAGGAGAGATGTTCGGATCAAAGATAATGCTTGCATTTTATAATATGTAAATATAAGGAGGACTTTTATGAACACCGGGCCTATGTGGGGATTTTATCGAGTATGCGTTTGGATTATGAATTTTGTCTATCTCAATATATTATGGATGGCCTTTACCTTGTTAGGATTAGTTTTCTTTGGCTTTGCACCTGCTACCGTCAGCCTTTTTGCAGTTGTTAGAAAGTGGATTCAAGGATACACAGATGTACCTATCTTTAAAAGTTTTTGGCGAAATTATAAAAAGGAGTTTTTTAAAAGCAACGTAATTGGTCTCATACTAAGTGTCTTCGGTTATATTTTATATGTCGACTTTCAACTAGTTCTTCATTCTGCCAATTCTACTATACAACAAATTACATATCTGCCTCTGTTGCTTTTAATTTTAACGTACACTTTAACCCTGTTGTATGTATTTCCTGTTTACGTGCATTATGAAGTAAATATCCTCCAAGTCTTGAAAAATGCATTCATTATCATGATTATGCGACCATTAAATACAATCATGTTAATTGCAGGTACTGCTGTCGTATATTACGTGCTACGTTTTGTACCAGGATTAATCCCATTTTTGTCGATGAGTCTGTGGGCATATGTCATGATGTGGTGCAGCAACCTTGTATTTAAGAGAATAGAGGAAAAGCAAGAGCAGGTTAAGTCTGAAAGTGCTGCTATATAGTTATTGATAGATTACCGATTAAGGAAGAAAGGTAGACCTATTATTTCTGGTCTACCTTTTCTTTACTATTATTTATTTACTATGAAGAGGCCACTCGGTCCTTAGCATTAACAAACGTATTTTGTAAAGTTCCAATTCCCTTAATCTTACACTCTATCGTACTACCAGCTTTTACAAATTCAGCCCCAACCGGACTTCCTGTTAATATGACATCGCCAGGCTTTAATGTCATAACACTAGATAAATAGGAAATCATTTTAGCAATTGGTACAATCATTAACTCTGTGCCACTGTTTTGCTTTTCCATACCATCAAGCCTAGCTTCCACACGAACTGTATTAGGATCAAGCTCCGTTTCGATAACTGGACCAAGTGGGGTAAAGGTGTCAAATGCTTTACCTATTGTCCAATGTCCAGCTTCATGAAAATATTGTGGAGCCGTTACATCATTTCCTACTGTATAACCAAATACGTAATCCAGTACTTCTGATTCCTTAATATTCCGAGCTTCTTTACCAATAATTACTGCTAATTCGGATTCAAACTTCACCTCTTCATTTTCACCTGGAATCACAATTTCTTCCTCTGGACCAATTACTGATGATGTTGGTTTAAAGAAAAAGACTGGAATTTCTGGTAAGGTACTAGGAAGCTCATCGACTTTTGAGACAAAATTAGCTCCAATCCCAATGATTTGATTGGGCTCAATAGGGGCAAGTAGCTTAACCTCGTCTGCCCCAAACACTTCACCTGTATATTCCCAATTACTAAAAATATCACCTTGAATTTCTTTTATAACACCCTGTTTTAGTACCCCTTGATATTCTTTATCTTCCTTAGAAAACCTTACAAACTTCATGATTGATACTCCCTTCTATTGTTCATCAAATAAACCTTCCTAGAACCTATGAATGAGTGATTACTGGTTTACCCTACTCTTCGCCTTTACTTCTAGCCGACGGCGATGCAAAATAGGTTCGGTATAACCACTCGGTTGATCATAGCCTTGTAAAACTAAATCACAAGCAGCTTGGAAGGCTACAGAATTGTCATAATCCGGTGACATTGGAACGTATGCAGGGTCGTCTGCATTTTGTTCGTCAACCACTTTAGCCATCTCTTTTAATGTGGTTATCACTTGTTCTTTTGAACATATTCCATGATGTAACCAATTTGCCATGTGCTGGCTGGAAATACGGAGCGTTGCCCTGTCTTCCATTAATGCCACATCGTTAATATCCGGAACTTTTGAACAACCAATTCCTAGTTCCACCCATCTGACAACGTAACCTAAAATGCCTTGTGCATTATTATTAAGCTCTTCTTGAATCTCTTCAGCACTCCAGCTTGGATTTTCAGCAACAGGAATCTGCAGGATGTCATCTCTATAATCCACTTGTTGTGATTTAATATCTCGCTGAATATCTTTTACATTAATTTGATGATAATGAAGTGCATGTAAGGTTGCAGCTGTTGGAGAAGGTACCCAGGCCGTATTACCTCCAGCACGCAGCTGGCCGCCTTTTTGCTCGAGCATTGCTGCCATTAAATCTGGCATTGCCCACATCCCTTTACCGATTTGTGCTTTCCCTTGTAATCCAGCTTTTAGCCCTACTGTTACATTTGATTTCTCATAGCCATTTAGCCAAGCAGATGATTTCATATCCCCTTTACGAATCATTGGCCCTGCTTCGATGGATGTATGCATTTCATCGCCTGTTCTATCTAAGAAGCCGGTATTGATAAAGACGATTCTTTCTTTTACTGCGTGAATACAATTTTTTAAGTTTAAGGATGTCCGGCGTTCTTCATCCATGACACCAATTTTAATTGTGTTTCTCTCAAGACCGATAACATCTTCTACACGATTGAATAGTTCGTTAGCAAATGCAACTTCTTCTGATCCATGCATTTTTGGTTTGACAATATAAATCGAACCTTGTTTAGAATTTTGATAGTTACCATTTCCTAATAATGTGTGCTTCCCTATTAAACTTGTAATCATACAATCCATAATTCCTTCAGGTATCTCGTTACCAGCTTCATCTAAAATTGCATTTGTAGTCATTAGATGTCCGACATTACGCACAAACATCATGGATCTACCGGAAATAGAAAATGATTCACCACTAGGAGAAAGATATTCACGGTCAGGATTCAACGTACGATGAATCGATTTATCCCCTTTTGTAAAAGTTGCAGATAAATCACCTTTCATTAAACCTAACCAATTCTTGTAAACAAGCACCTTATCTTCTGCATCAACTGCTGTTACAGAATCCTCACAGTCCATAATGGTTGTAATAGCCGATTCAACTAAAATATCTTTTACATGTGCCGGATCAGATTTACCAATTGGGTGTTCAGCGTCAAACTGAATTTCAAGATGCAGATCATTGTTCCTCAAAAGAATAGCTGTTGGATTAGATACGTCGCCACAGAAGCCTGCAAACTTTTCGTTATCTTTTAACCCAGTACTTTGCCCATTATTTAGAGCTACAGATAGCTCTCCATTAACAAGGCTATAGCTAACTGCATCCTGGTGAGATCCACTACCAAGCGGAACTACTTCATCAAGCAAACCTTTTGCATAGGCAATTACTTTCTCTCCTCTTACAGGATTGTAAGCATTTCCTATTGTTGCTCCATCTTCCTCGCTTATAGCATCCGTACCATATAATGCATCATAAAGACTTCCCCAGCGAGCATTTGCAGCATTAATGGCATAACGGCCATTGTTTACTGGAACAACTAACTGCGGGCCAGCTTGGATGGCAATCTCATCATCCACATTATTGGAAGTGACTTGAAAATCATCTACCTCCGGCTCAAGATAACCAATTTGTTGTAGAAACTCCTTATAACTTTCGAAACTAGCATCTTTGTTTTCTCTATGCCACGCATTTATTTTTTTCTGGATTTCCTCACGTTTATTAAGCAGCTGCTTATTTTCGGGTGCTAAGTCTTTGACAATTTTCCCGAAACCTAACCAAAAATTCTCACTAGAAACTCCACTATCTGGAATAACTTGTAGATTCACAAAATCGTACAATTCTTTTGCAATTTGTAAATTACCAACCTTTACGTAATTGGGCATGTTAATTCCTCCTTTAGAAAATGACAAAAAGCGAATATATTTTAAAATTGGATTATTTCATTATAGACGAATAAACTTTTATAAAATTACGAAATCTATTTATATAACTCTATGAGGAGAGAGGTTCATTCACATCACTCTTCATCTCTATACATCTACCAGGTGTGGGAAATAACTTCCCTGCATTTAATAGATTGTTAGGATTAAATACTTCACGAACATTTGTCTGTGCCATTATCTCTTCATCGCTAAAGATAAATCTCATCTCTTCCTTTTTTTCTATCCCAACACCATGTTCACCAGTTATTGATCCACCGACATCTGCACAGACTTTTAAACACGCACTTCCAGCCTTTAATGCCTTGTCTGTATCACCTGGCTTTTTTGCATCGAATAATACAAGGGGATGAAGATTACCATCGCCAGCATGAAAGATGTTGGCTATTCTAAGTCCAAATTCTTCGCTAATTTGATTAATTCTTCCCAACACTTCCGGTAGCTTACTTCGTGGGATTACTCCATCTTGCACTAAGTAATCTGGAGAAATAGCGCCCATTGCTCCAAATCCAGTTTTTCGATTGGCCCACCATCTTCCTCTTTCCTGTTCATCTTGAGCAACTTTTACTTCACGTACATTTCTACGTTTGCAAACCTCTAGAATCTGGTTGATTTGCTCATCGATACCCGCGGATACACCATCTACTTCAATAAGTAAAAGAGCCTCGATATCTTTTGGATGACCAACAGGGAATGCTGCAGCCTCTACAGCTTCAATCGCAATTTTGTCCATCATCTCAAGTGCTGCTGGAACAATTCCTGCCGAAATAATATCGGAAACGGCATGACTGCCATCTGAAACTTTATCAAAATAGGCTAAAACCGTTTGCTTCTCTTCAGGGTTCTTTAAAATTCGCACCGTTATTTTGGTGACAATACCAAGCGTCCCTTCTGACCCTGTCAATATTCCTAGCAAATCATATCCTGGAGCATCAGGGATACCATCACTGCTAATTTCAATAATTTCTCCATTTGGCAGGACTACTTCTAAACCTAGAATGTGATTAGTCGTCACACCATATTTAAGACAGTGCGCTCCACCTGCATTTTCAGCCACATTCCCTCCAATGGTACAGCAATATTGACTAGAAGGGTCTGGTGCATAATAGTATCCCCGATCAGATATCGAGTTAGTCAGTTTCAAGTTAACAAACCCAGGCTCTACTACCGCACGCCGATTCTCTGTATCCACACTTATCAATCGCTTCATCCGTACAAGACTTATGATTACTTCCCCATTTAATGGGATGGCACCACCGCTTAGCCCTGTTCCCGCACCTCGGGCTAAAAATGGAAGATTGTTCGCATCACAATATTTAACGATTGCTGCTACTTCCTCCGTATCCTTAGGGAAAACCACTGCCTTTGGTAAATGCTTGTGAATGGTAAAGCCATCGCAGTCATAGGCAAGTAAATCTTCCTTTAAATATAATATGGAATTTGGTCCTTTTACAATTTCAGCAAGCTTCTTAATATGTTTATCTTTCGTCTTTAATTTAGGCATGTCAGTCGTCACCTCTTCCTTGCTCAGATTGAGCATCCTTCTGATAAGCCCAATCTAGTAATTGAATCGTATGGACTACCTTTTGATTTCTTCCATACTTTCGGGCACCAATAGCCATTTGTAGCATACAGCCAGGATTTCCCATTGAAATCATTTCAACGTCATCTGGTACATTTTGCATTTTACTTTCCAAAACAGCACCAGCCATTTCAGGGTTTGTAATATTATAAATCCCTGCACTTCCACAACAACGGTCGGCGTTTGGCATGTGGACCATCTCCACTCCAGGTATATCAAGCAAGATATTTCGAGGTTCCTCCCTGATCCCTTGACCATGTGCTAAATGACAAGCATCATGATATGTTAACCGTGTATTGATTTCCGATCTTGGCTTTTCATAACCTGTGTCATGAAGATATTTTGATACATCCTCTACTTTAGCCGAAAACTCCTCTGCCTTCTCTTTCCATTCAGGATCTTCACGGAAAAGCTCTGGATAATCCTTTATCATACAACCACAGCCAGCTGCGTTCACAATCACTTTATCAGCATCTTTAAATGCCTCGATGTTTTGCTTAGCTAATTTTCTTCCAGTTTTCCGGTCGCCAGCATGGACATGTAAGGCACCACAACATGTTTGTTGTTCTGGAATGGTTACATTATTTCCATTGTGGGTTAACACGTTGATGGTAGACTCATTTATATCACTAAACATAACGTCCATAATACAACCGGTTAAAAAGGCAACTGTACCCTTCTCTTCTTTTTTTGCTTTTATCACTTTTTCGTCTTTAAACTTCTGCCGAACAGGTACTTTAACCTCAGGCATAATTGATTCCATTTCTACTAAGTGATTTGGCATCACGTTAATCAATCCTGTATGACGAACAAGCTTCTGCATGCCGCTTTTTTGATAAAACTTCAAAACTCCACCAAAGGTATGAAGGCGATTATGATGTGGAAATAAATCCTCAAGGAAAAATTTACTAAGTCTTCCTTTCCAGCCCTTTAATGGCATAGCCTGACGAATTTGACCTCTTGCTTCTTCAATCAATCCACCAACATCTACGTCAGCTGGACAAGCAGTTGTACATGCTCGACAATCTAGGCATTGGTTCACTGGATCCATGAACTGCTCGTTTACCTCCAGTTTTCCTTCAGCAACTGACTTAATCAAATGAACACGGCCACGAGGTGAATGTTGCTCCTGACCTGTTTGCTCATAGGTAGGGCACGACTCTAAACACATCCCACAATGAACACAGTCAGCCCATTTGTTCTCATCAGGTGCATCATCCCAAAGGTAGTTACTCAAGCTTTGATTGGTACATGGGGCTTCTTTCATAACATCACTTTGTCTCACGCTCATTTATATCCCTCCCACAAACCGCTTTTCATTGAGCACACGGTTAGGGTCAATTTTCTTTTTTATACCTTCGAATAGGAAGAAATACGTTGGTTTATCTCCCCAAACATCTATTTTATGACGTAGGGCTAAAGACAAATGCTTAGCTATCAAATACCCATGATAGCTTTCAACAACTTCACGTAATCTTGAAATTGCCAGAGCAACATCCTCTTGGGCACCTAATAGATTTACTTGGCAGATTCCATGTCCAAGTCCACCGTGAGCAGACACTTTTAAGTTAAAGCTATCTTGTAATAAATCACTTTCACGAATCACTTGAACCACATCAAGATTTTTTACACCAATTTTTACACAAGCTTCAGTCTGGTTACTACTACTTACTCGTTTTCCATTCGGGATCATACAAGATAGTCGATCCCAAAAAGCCCGGAGCTCTTCATCTTGGAGAATATTAAGTTCACTATTTTGTGGTTTTAAATCTTTAAGTTTATTGATTTGGTAATCCACGGAACTTTTTACATCTTCAAAACCAACAACCAAAGTATATTGTTCTGTTCCTGTTAAATTCTTAGATAGTTTCGGATTCAGTAGTTCAAGGGAGATAGGTTCTATCATCGAATCTAATAAATCTACAACAAACGAATGTATCTCCTTTAGATTTGCATCCGGAAACGAGAGTAAACTTAAACTTTCTGCTTTAGGAGAAGGACGTAGCTTTAATGTAATTTCAGTAATAATTCCAATCGTGCCCATTGAACCGATAAACAATTTGTTCGTATCATATCCGGCAACATTTTTTACAACTTTTCCACCTGTACGAATAATTGACCCATCTGGATAAACAACTCTCAAGCCAATAACCGCGTCACGAGCAGACCCATATCCAAGCCGTTTTGGTCCACTATCATTGGAAGCTATCACTCCACCAATAGTTGCATCCTCAGGCCAGGACGGATCCAGTGAAACCTGTTGATTGTATTTTGCTAAAAAACCTTGCAATTCTCTAAAGACAGTTCCAGATTTTACGGTGACTGTCATATCACCGACAGTATGTTCCACGATGCCCTTATATCTAGATAAAGAAACTAAAATATCAGCCGTTTCTGTCAAGCCGCCAAAGCCTCTTTTTGTTCCGTTCCCCTCGACAGAGACTGTTTTACCGTTTTCATTAGCGTATTTTAAAATCGCTGATATTTGTTGTTCGGAACTAGGATAAACCCTAACAAGGCCACTGTTTCCAAGGTAGTTATCTGTTTTTCCGTACTTCATTTCTACATCAGGAAATTGTTCCTGTAATTGTAAAAAAGCTTCCTCGACTAGCATGCATACACCTCCTGTTTTTACTCATCCGGTATTTAATCATTACTTATAGTAAAACAGGCCGTATCATTGCATGAATACAGCCTGTTACTAATTCCCAATAACTCAAGTTGATAGCAACCTTTAATATATAACGCTATCATTCAAGACTAGTTAACTATTTTTATAGACTCCATAAGAGAAAGCTTCGGTACACTAATAGTAAGTAGGCCATTATCCGCAGTAAACTCATAATCTTCTCCAGTTACTAAACTTTTAACAGATGTTGGCTTCCCTTCATATGGAACTGTAGCTTTTAAATCGTGCATCGTGATTGGTTCATAAAAACTAATACCGAAATGACCGGAACCATTAACCAAATGCAATAGTTGAGCATTTTTATCTTTTTGCTCATATAGACTTGCTTCTACCATTGGAGAAAGGTTACCACCTATTGGTTGAATACCGACAAACTGTTCTAATAATTCTGCAATAAAATCTATTGTATTTGCATAGCCTTGGCGATAGAATAATTGCCCTGGTTCCCAAGGTATATACACACCTTTACCTTCACCATAGGAATGAACCGTAAAGCCTGGATGTTCCGTCGGATCATTCGTAGAATAACAACGTTCTGGTGGTCCAAACATCTGAGGTGGAATGAGGTTTAAATGTTTTTCCACTTCATTCTCATATTCAGCAAAAACATAATTTCCATCTAAATACAACAAATTAGTCACCGGGAGCCTTTTGTAAGGTTTGTTATTAGCTATATGAAGATAGGCTGAACGCATGTCAGAACGGATAATATTAACATCTTGAATACCAAGACATTTTAGTGCTGGTTGCTGACGCTCTTGATACTCGTCATCTTGGAAACCGGCTTTAGAAACTGCAATTACTGTACCTCCCTCAGAAGCAAACGCGTCTAACTTCTCAGCTAGTTCATCACTAATTGGCTGGTAGTCTGGCACAATCATCACCTGATATTTATCCCATGACAAATTTAAAGCATTATCGTTCATGATTGTATCAAACGGAAAATGGTTTTCCGTTAAGAATCTAAACCAACCTCGAAATTCTTTTTGATTACCATCAGACCCATTTATAAGACCTATTTTAGCGCTAGAAATTAGATTAAGATATTCTTGTTCATTAGCTGCGTGATAATGAAACACCTTCTTAACCTGCTCATAGCCAGATTTATCTTGGTGGTTATCAAGTCTACCAATTAAGTAGTAATCAAGCGCACCTCCATTAGCAAGCGCTTGTGCAAGTCTGAGCGATTGTTGGTGTGGGGAGACGGCAACATGTCTTGTTGGAAAATCGATAAAATCTACGGTTGTATTGCTGGATACCATATTCGGATAGGAACTAGTGACATATTTCGTATTATCCGAAGCACTATATTGCCAACGCGGCAGTTCACGGTCCAAGGCAGTATTGGACTCTTGCCGGAAAAAGCCCTCTTGAAGTTCTAGATTATTGGCAATACTAAGGTCTGGACGTATATTTTGGATAAATTTATACTGTTTTTGCTTGAAATCTTGTAACGTTCTTGTCTTAAATAGTAAGTATTTTTTGTAGACAGGATCATTTGGATCTTCTGTTTTTGGCAGGTCTTCATTAAACATATCGGCGAATTTTTGCTCACAACTGTCACAGTGGCAAATACCATATTGAACACCGCTATAGTCTCTAACCTGATAGCCCCCCATATTAAAGAACATACCGTCCACGTCAAGGGTGGTGATTGTTTCTTTAATAATTTCAAAAGCATAACGTTGTTGATATTCACTATTTAGGCAGACATGAACATCGCCATTATAGTCAACTATTTTACCTTTTGGACTAATATAAGCCCATTCTGGGTGCATCTCGTATATAGGTCTACGTACTTTCGAGAAGTCTGTTCTAGCTACTACTTTGATATCGGCATCATGACAGGCTTTAATGATTTTTTCCAGGCTATCCCCTTGCAAATATTGACTTTGAAAATGATACGGCAGTTTTGTCGGATAACTAGCAATGATACCGGAAGTATTAATCATTGCTACATTTGCCTTAAACTCCTGTAACTCAGCAACGTATTGTTCGGCATCAATATCCACCATGTCAATTTCACGCAGGTTCGTTTGAATTTGTCTCCAAGGTCTATCTTTCCACCAATCTACTCTTTCTTCCTGTTTCCCCATATTCTTCCTCCTTATTAGCATTTATTTTTTAGCCTTGCCCGAATGTGCTCACTTGTTGAATAATCGATGTAAAGCACTGTGGTCTTCATCCGCGAATCCCTGTTCAGAAAGTTGATTGAATTGATCAAAAATTTGGGAAGCATAGGTCATATCTGCATTTGATGACTCTGCCATGGATATCGCATTGCGTAAATCTTTCGCATGTAGCTTCACACGAAAACCTGGTGAATATTGCTCATTATTGATATTCTCAATTTTAGTATCTAGCACTCGACTTCCTGCTAATCCACCTTTAATCGCTTCATAGGCTACTTTTAGGTCTACACCTGCTTTTTTCCCAAAAGCAAAGGCTTCTGACATAGCGGCTATATTGACACCAACGACGATTTGATTCATTAGCTTCACTGTATTACCTGCACCAACTTCACCGACTCTTGTAACTGATTTCCCCATTGTATGAAGTAAGGATTTACACTTTTCGAAAACCTTTTCATTTCCACCTACCATAATTGCTAAAATTCCTTCAATGGCTCCGACGTCACCGCCACTAACTGGTGCATCTAATAAATGTGCTCCCCGTTCACTTAATTTCTCTGAGACCTTCACAGCAACGAGTGGATTAATGGAACTCATATCGATGACAATTTTATCCTCGGAGATTCCCTCTATGACACCCTCTTCTCCTAGTACCACCTTTTCTACATCTGGAGAATCTGGAAGCATCGTGATAATGACATCCGAAGCCTCTGCAATTTCTTTAGGACTTTCACAAGCTTCTGCACCCATATTTGCTAATTCATCTACAGCTTCTCTACTCCGATTGTGTACGTACAAAGGGTAACCGGCTTTCAACACATTTTTGGCCATTGGTTTACCCATAATTCCTAATCCAATGAACCCTACTTTAAACATAAAAACTCCTCCTAAAATCTTTTATTTTCACTATAATCACCATTTGAGCGAATTAATATCCCTTACCAAATTCCCGAACGTTCACCATTTGTTCTGTTTTACCTTCAACAAAACAATCTAAATTTGATAGAAACACTTTAGAAAACCTTTGCTTGAAACCATCTCCACTTCCAGCGCAATGAGGTGTAATAATAATATTGTCTAAACCCCAAAAGGCACTTTCTTTTGGAAGATAGCCTAATTTAAATTCGTCAACAAATACATCTAGAGCAGCGCCTGCAATCTTGTTATCTTTTAAATAGGCCAATAGGATATCTTCATTAATTAATGCCCCTCTAGAAATATTGATCAAATATGATTGAGGCTTCATTAGTTTGAATTGTTCCTCATCTATTAGATTTTTTGTTTTATCCGTTAAGGGCAACGTTAGTACATTAAAATCACTTCGAGCAATAACATCATTAATCTCTTCAGGCTTATAAATACGGTCAAATTCTGGTAGTTGTCTTCCATCGGTATTTATCCCAATTGTTTTCATACCAAATGCTTTAGCGCGCTTAGCGGTTTCTGTACCAACATCTCCTGTACCAATTATTCCAACAGTCTTGCCGCTTAAGTTAATAAAGCCTCCTACTTTCGACCAAGAACAATCAAACTGATTTTTCATCACTGTAGCACTCTTTCTAGAAAGCATTAGCATTTTACATAAAATATCCTCTGAAATTGGAACGCCCATCCCACCACGAGCGTTAATGACTATAATTCCCCGTTCCTGCAAGTAATCCATCGGTAATCGTTCAATCCCAATATGTGCAACTTGTACCCATTTCACTTGCTTACATTGTTCTAGGAAGTCCTTTTGGAGTGTACGGTGATTAGCAATGATAATATCTGCATCTGCATATTCCATGCTGTCAATTAACGCCTGTTCAGAATCTAACTGATTGACCTGTACTCCTTTTGCTTCCATTTCTTGTATCTGCTCTGGACTGAATGAAAAAGTTGAAACTAACTTCATTTTTATTACCTCCTAAAAAAGTGTAACCGAATGCCTATTTAAATAGGTTTGATTTACACTTTCAATACGACTGCTGAGAAGTCTTTTAATACAGGTAACTCTATCTTGATTCCGTCATCACCATTGGTATACGAAACTTCTTCCTTGTCCTCTAAATTAATCAACTGCTTGCAATTGTTTAGTTGAGGTAAATGGACTTGTACTTCATGGACCGGTATAGGCTCATAATAGGAAACTCCATTAAACCCAGAAAGGTTGAGTAAGTGTAAGATATAGGTATCGTCATCCAATTGATTTAAAAATACTTCCACACTTTGGGGCGCATTTGTTCTTAACATAGATTGGTAATCTACTACATTGTCCAATAAATCAATGATAATCCGCTTGTTATCATCAAAACCGAGATTATAATAGAGCTTTCCCGGATGCCAAGGAAGATAGATAGATTTTTGTTGATCATTAGAAACGATACCTAGCCCGAATGAGTCTTGTGACATTTCATGTCCAAAAGCCCGCTCTGGCGGGCCAAACAATGCTGGTTTAACTAGCGGTAGATTTTTGTAAGCTTTGGAGCCAAATTTCACACGACAAAAAGCCCCATCTAGTACTACCCAATCCCGTTCCATAAAACTTTTAAATACTTCCTTGTCCTCTGTTTTTAAATAGGCAGCTTCACGTGAAAAAACTTTAATTCCATCCAGTTTTGCATCGAAATGTTCTTGCAAGAACTGTTGATTTTCTTCATCCTGTGTAAACGATCTTCCTGTGCTTATCAAACAGCCTCCTTTCTTGGAGTATGCCCTAAGAACCTCGAGCTCCTCACTTGAAAATGCCAATATATCAGGAATAATCAACGTTTGATAGCGGTTCAAGCATTCCCTATTATCCATAAATGTTTTTTGTTGCAGAACATCAAATAAGACATGCTCTTCCTTCAGCATTTTGAACAAACCCAGATATTCCTTAGAGTCTGCTTGCAGCGTTTTTCTGGGCTTGATTAAAGCAACTTCGCTTACCGATTGAAAGTTACCATAATATTGCTCGTTTTTCTTATGATAGTTAAAAATATCTGCAACAATCGGTAAATTTTCACGGTCCGGATAATCTTCAAAAACACCAATAATACAAAAATCTAACCCAGATCCACTCGCCAAGCTTTCTTTTAACCTAATATTGATTTCATGTTTAGACACAGCGGTGAAACGATGGACTAAATCAACCGCATTAATACTGCAATTGCTTATTAATTTTTGATCCCAGGAATCTTCTATCGCTTTCACATTTTCTGATGCAGAATATAACCACATTGGATGAGGTCTAGTCTTGCTCGTATTGGATTCATTCCGGACAATATCGACTTTATGGTCACTATAAGTAGAGATGGCAATGTCTCTGTTTTTGCTTTTCACTAAATCGTACACCCGATCTAACATCTTAGAGGCAGTTACCTCTCGATAAATTAAGTGCTTTTGATAAACAGGATCATCCTCATCAACTTTTTCTGGTAAATCCAAGCCAAACATCTCATGGAATTTTGTTTTACAGCTATCACAGTGACAAATTCCGTGATCATTACCGCTGTAATCAAACGTGTTGTAGCCAAACCAGTTAAAGAAGATTCCGTCTACATCATAGTTAGTAAGAACCTCATCAATAATTTTTAACGAGTATTCCTGTTGATAATAGCTACTAATACAGGAATGAACGATACCGTGATAATTCACTTCTTTCCCTTCTTTAGTCCTGTAGAACCATTCCGGTTTCTTCTCAAAAATACTTTCATGTGCTTTACTAAAATCAAATCGGACAATGACTTTCATACCGTTTGCATGGGCCTTATCCAGAGCTTCTCGAAGCATATCTGTTTTCTGGTTTGCTGCTCGGTAATGATACTCAAGCTTTGTTGGATAGAATGCGAATATGCCCCCCGCATTCATCATCAACACATTTGCATTTAGTTCCTTTAACTGACTTATTAAAGCATCTACATTGAGATTGGCATCTTTTTCCCGAAGGTTATTTTGAATCATCCTTAAATTATTATTTGACCACCATGCCATATAACCTCACTCCATTCCTTTCTTACTTTTGTTAGCTACTCTTTAACGGATCCCAGTGTAATCCCATGAATGAAGTATCGTTGAAGAAACGGGTAGATTAACAAAATTGGAATCATCGCTATAAAAATCTTAGCTGCATTCAGCGTACGATTAGATAATTCAGCCATCATCTTTAATTGCTCTTCATTCATAATATCGGGGTTTAGTACAATGACCATCTGTTGAATATAGGTCTGTAATGGATAAAATTCTTCTCTCGTCATAAAAATTAATCCATATAAAAATTCATTCCAATGAAAAACGATAGAAAACAAAGTCACTGTAGCAAGAACAGGAACCGACAAAGGAATAAAAATGTAAATCAACATCTTCCAAGGACCTGCCCCATCAATGAGAGCTGACTCTTCAATAGATTTTGGTAAATTCCGGAAAAAATTCACAGTTAAAATAACGTTAAACACAAGTCCTTGAGCCCCAGCCACTAGGACAAGTGCCCAAATGTTATTAATTAGTCCTAAAGATTTTACCGTTAAATATAAAGGAATTAAGCCTCCATTAAAAAGCATGGTAAAAACAAGGATCCACATCAATATATTTCTGTGTTTAAAATCTTTCGAACTCTTGGACAGAGGGTACGCCAACATGGCAACAATGATAAAGTTTAAAAGTCCTCCTAAAAAAATTCGTTGTATAGAAATCCAGAAAGACTTAAAAAATTGACCCTCATCTAAAAGCTGAATATAGGAATTAATATTAAAATCTACCGGCCATAACCAAACTTGCCCTGCTGCAGCAGCTGTCTTAGAGCTCAGTGAAAGAGCGAAAGTGTACCAAATAGGTAGGATGCAAGAAATCGTAATCACTGTTAATAAGGTAATTAACACGATATCAAATATCCTTGACCCCATCGTAGTGTCTTTGACCATTATTCATCCCTCCATTCGTTAGAAAATACGATAATTAGTATATCTGTACGCCAAGCTATAAGAAATGACGATCATAATAAAACCGACAACTGATTTCAGAAGACCTACCGCAGTTCCTAATTCATACTGTAAGTCCAACAAACCTACCCTATATACCCACGTATCAATGATGTCTCCTGTTGAATAAACCAAAGGATTGTATAA
Source organism: Aquibacillus albus (assembly GCF_016908325.1). GTDB lineage: Bacteria > Bacillota > Bacilli > Bacillales > Amphibacillaceae > Aquibacillus_A > Aquibacillus_A albus. The sequence goes on from NZ_JAFBDR010000002.1 coordinate 165,640, forward strand.
GTTAAAAACTTGGTCAAATCCAGCATTTAAAACTTGCCCCAAGCTAAGTACTGCAAGTAAAGCTGCTGTTGTACGAATACCAGGTAAAGTTATATGCCATAGCATTCTTAATCGATTCGCACCATCTATAGACGCAGCCTCATATAATGCAGGATTAATACCTGTTAAAGCTGCTAAATAGATGATTGTGTTAAATCCAAACTCTTTCCAAACATCACTTCCTGCTAAGAAATAAGGAAATAATTCAGCCTTTGCAAAAAACAAAATTGGTTCATCAAGTCCAAATAAAGCAAGTAGTTGGTTAACTGGCCCTCCATAAGAGAAGATATCAAGGATAATCCCGCCTAAAATAACCCATGATAAAAAGTGTGGTAAATATACAATTGTTTGAACCGACCGTTTAAAAATCATATTACGCGCTTCATTGAGCATTAAAGCAAAAACAAGAGGAACAATTAGGTTTCCTACTATTTTTAAACAAGCAATGAAAAGGGTATTAAAGAAGATATTCCATGTATCTTTTAGAACGAACATATATTCAAATGTTCCAAGTCCAATCCATTCCGATCCAAATATTCCTTCGGCAGGGTTATAATTCTGAAATGCGATAGCAATACCGAACATCGGCACAATGCAAAATATAGTAACCCAAACGAATCCCGGCAAAAGCATCAGATAATAATGCTTAACAAAACTATTGGATTTAGGAGAATTGTTTCTCTTTTTCATAGGTTTAGTACTCGTTACCATTTCCTTCGTTTCAGTGGAGACAGACATAATCTTTCACTTCCTTTCTACTGTTATTTTTAATAGGAGGCGCAATGCTACTAACAGCATGCGCCTCATATTATTCGGTGAAGTTACTTCACGATATCTCTTACTTCGGAAGTAATTGTGTCTCCACCCTGTTTTTTCCAATCTTCAACAAACTTGTCGAAATCATCTAATGGAGCTGCTCCCATAATAATTTTTAGGAACGTTTCTGTTTCAAGCTTCATCAAGTTTGCCCATCTCTCCGACATAGTCGGAGTTTGCTCATAAACGAGACTCGATATATCATTTCTATTCGGATCTCGAATCGGTCTAGTTCCAACAACACGAGCATATATTCTCGGAAGTGTCACAATGTTATCGGTATTCCAATATTCTAAGTCATACTCATCATATGGTTCTTTTTTAACTTCAAGATAATCATCATAATCCTGTTCATATAGAGAAGGTTCCCAAGGTACATCTAAAATTTCTCTTGGCTCACCATCGATTGCAACTCTTTCAATTAACTCAGCAATTCGATACATTTGGTCGCGCATCTGAGTATCTACTCTAAGTGGAATATGACTTGCATCTAAACCATGTTCAAATTCATAATAATCACCGTAAGTTAATCTGTAATTAAGTGCTTTTACTGCTGCCTCAGGATGTTCATAATCTTTTCTCACGACAATAAAGTTATTTGATGTAGCATTAACCGTTTGATTCCACTTACCTTCACCGTTTAGAGGTACAGCATAAGCTTGCCAGTTAGCAGTCGGATCACCTTTCCAGGCATTAGATAGTGGTTCATAAACAGCCCATAATGACTGGAAGAATATACCTGCTTTTCCAGCTATAATTGGTTCATTATTATCCTTTCTAATTCCTAACTGGGTATCAATTAATCCTTCATCATACCAATCTCTTAAAAAAGAGAGAGCTTCTTTCGTTTCTGGTAGAACAGAACCATAGGTAGCTTGACCATCTGGCCCTTCAACCCAATAACCAGGGTAAGCATCTTTAGCATAGAATATGCTTCCTAACCCTTGATCAGCACCTTCAAGGAAAGTTGAATATAGTATGTCATTGACATCCATACCCATAATTCCAAGCGTGTCGTCTTGTCCATTTCCATCTGGGTCCTGTTCAATAAATGCTTTGGCAACTGTCTCTAAATCTTCTAATGTTTGAGGTACCTCCAAGCCAAGGTTATCTAACCAATCTTTTCTGATCCATAGATTTTTAATACTACCATCAGAGTGGTTAGAGCTCGGAATAGCCATCAACTTTCCATCAAAAGTTGCTGATGCTAGTGCTTTACCATCTGAGGATGCCCATGCATCCTGAGACATTGGTAATGCATATTTAACAGCTTCAGATAAATCAGCTATCTGACCAGCTTCAACTAGTTTTCTTAGTTGAACTCTATTGACGATCATTGCATCAGGCAGGTCGTTACTAGCGATAGATAAACTTATCTTTTGGTCTTTATTTGTACAAGAAACTGACCAATATTCCTTTAATTCAATATTTAAGTCTTCTTTAACTGCTCGTGTATACTCGTTGTCCTCCAGTGTGTCTCCCTCAGGTAAGCTCTTAGAAGCACCTGGTTCTACACAAATTCCTGTACTTAACGTAATTGTCTCATCATATTTACCTAATGGATCATAATCCACTTCAGCTTCTCCACCTGAGTCTCCTGAATCTGGAGTTGAAGAATCTGATGTGTCTGAAGAATCTTCTTGATTGTTGCTTGCTTGTTCTGCATTGTCTGAACTATTACAAGCGCTTAAAACAGTAACAAAAGCAAAAACTAACAATAAAATAATGACTTTGTTCTTCAGCATCTTTTTACGCCTCCTTATAAATTTAATTGTTTTACAATGTATATGTTACCACCAATGTAAGCGCTTGCAAATTAGAGTAAAGAAGGAAGTTTAGGGTGTGATATGAACTTAGATTAAGTGTAAAGTTCACAAATAAGACACATATCCACCCTACCACTGGACATTATTGACCTAACACTTGCTCTTCCGATATTCACTTGGAGTCTTGCTCGTTTTTTGACGAAAAACACGGCTAAAGTATTTTTCATCTTTATAGCCTGTTTGTTCAGCAATCCATAGTATAGTCTTGTTCGTTTTAGTTAGATAATCTTTTGCAATCTCAATTCGCAAATTACGTAAATAATCATTGAATGATCGTCCAGTAATATCCTTAAAACACTGATTAAAATAACTTCGACTCATATTTACCCTTTTAGCTACATCCACTGCAAATAAAGGTTGATTCACTTCCTCTTGGATTATTTTTATAGCTGACATAATGGAGTGGATTACTTCCTGAGAATATCGTACATTAATAGCAAACTGATTAGCAGAATCTACTATTTTAATTAACCATTGTTCCGTATCGTACCAACTATTCAAGGTTTCAGGCACTTTAACAATCATTTTATTATCAATATGTTTATGCACCTCATTCCACGCATTTCCAATATCGTTGATTAGACTGAATAGTTTTGTTATTGATAGTCGATAATCTTTTAATTCCTGTTTCATTTCTGTGAATGTTGAAGTTTCAGAAACCCATTCAAATGAAAGCCAGCGTTCCTTAACCTCAAGAAAAGTTTCTTTACTTATACTGTTTCGAATGGAACAAATGTCATGGAGAGATTTTGTAATAACCTTTTGGTCCTCAAGGTATTCATAGAAGAAACTACACTTTTTATATTTCCTTAACTTTTGAAAAACATCATTGCGATTTTGGCCTCTTATTTCGGTTACTTTCATCATTGTCCATCCACTATTTAATTTGGCTCCTGCTAGATTTTTAGCTATTTTATCTTCAAGTAACCCAAACCAAACTAAATCTCCAATCTCTTGAAATGAATTAGAAGAATTCCCAACTATTTGGTTCACCCAATCTATCTCAGCATTTTCTTCTTTTGACATCAAAGCATATCCACAATCTTCAGAAAATAATTCGGTTACTTTTTCATTTATATGGTTTGAAATCCTTTCTTTCTGGGTAATAAGATTATGAATACGAGCAAGTACCTCATTAAAATGTTCTTTCTCTAACTCTACTTTTGAAATGAAATCAATTGCTCCTAAGCGTAATGCCTGCTGAATATATTCAAATTCTTGATGAAAGGTAAGGATAACAAAATATATAGTAGGATATTTATCTTTAACAATTTTCATTAACTCAATTCCTGACATGATGGGCATAGTTAAGTCTGTCAATACAAAATCAACATCATTAGAATTTATAAATTCCAATGCATCTTTTCCATTTTTAGCTTCTCCGACAACTTCCATATCATAATCTTGCCAAGGCATAGCTGAAATCAGTCCCTTTCTTACTAATTTATCATCCTCAACAATTAAAACTTTCATCTTTCAGATTCCCCCTCACTTATCGGAAAAGTTAAAGTAATACAGGTACCTTCCCCTAACTTACTATCAATCTTAAAATCAGTCCTGCCATCATAATGTACTACCATCATTCTCCTGACATAGTTTAACCCAATACCCATCCCCATCTTTTTTTGTGCCGTTGATTCTGTGTCATTTAATATATTGGTTATTGTTTCTTCTGTCATACCTGATCCATTGTCCTTAACAGTGATAACTAACTTATCCTTTAAGTCAACATTCACCTGAATACAGCCATCATCGTTAACACCATGATATAGTGAATTCTCAACAAGCGGTTGAAGAATAAACCTAGGTACTGGAAAGTTCATCACTTCGTCTTTAACATCAACCTGTACATTAAAATTAAAGTCATAACGAATCTGCTGTAATGTTAAATATTGCTTAATGGCATCTAACTCATCACCAACTGTAGAAAATTGACCTCTTTTTCCAAGGTTATAATGTAGCAATTTATTCAAAGATTTCACTAAGCGATCTATTTCATCTTGCCCATTCATCATAGCCATCCATTGTACTGTGTTTAATGTATTCATCAGAAAATGCGGATTAATTTGATATAATAACTTTTCGACCTCTAGATCGGCTTTTCGCTTTTCTTTTAGTTCTATTTCATTAAACAATTCCCAAATCTGTTGCTTCATTTCCCTGAAATTTTCAAGTAAAAAGTTAAATTCAGGAACACTACTTTTAGAATGAACGGATTGAACTTCATTGCTGGCTAATAATCCAATTTCGTTATTAAATTCTTTTAAAGGTCGGTAAACCATTTTCCAGAGTAACCATGCAAGAAATAAACTAACAACTAAAAATATTAAGAAAAAGGTAATGACTTGAATGAACCACTCGTTGATTTCTTTATTATAATCAGCCTCTGATATGACAGCAACAATAGACCATCCTTGATTACTGGTATGTTTGAACCAAAAATATCCCTCATCTTTACCAAATGATTTTTGTTTCATTTTATTCGTAATTACTGTATCTTGCGGGAATATATTATCAAGTTGACTATAGTTGATTTTTCCTGCTTCATTTAAAAACAAGTAAAATACATCATAACCGCTCCCACCTTCATCAAATACATCTGTTAATCTAAAAGCACTTTCTACATAAACATAAACATCTTCCCTGCTAGGAAAGTTTACTTTCCTCAAGGCTGAGATGACATGCTGATTGTTATAATGATAATTACTAATATGAGGACCATAATAGGTAAGCCCATAATATTTCGCCAGCTCGGGTAACTCTCCTAAAGAAAATTCTTCACGAACAGGTAAGTTCTCAAATTCGATTAAGTTTTCATTTTCAAAATAGTACATAATTAAGCCAACTGATGGATTGGTAAACGCAATTACATTCAATTCACTCTTAAGTTCACTTGTAATTTCTACACGTTCATAAAGATCATGCGAATTTAAGAGAGTATTCAACTTCTTCCCCACTATACCTTCAAAGGATAATTGCTGTGATAAATGGTTTAAGTTATCAAATGTATTTTCTAGAGTAAGCGCATCTTGCTTAAGGTTGCTTTGAATTCCTCTTTGAATTTGATTGTTCACTATCGAATTTATTGTGTGATAAGATATGAAGCCAATAAAAATAAACGGAATTAGTGATGCTAACAAGAAAAGAAGGATAATCCTCTTCTTTAACGTAACTCGATAGAAGTATTCCTTGCATTTGTTTATTTTAGATAACATCGTCTCAACACCCTAAAAACTATTTTGTAATCGCTTACAATTATTTCCAAGCTATTCATTCATCATTTTCATCTGATGTCGTATTTCTTTATTAGTTGAATGGAATGTTAATATGTGTGGACTACGGGGGTTTACATAATAATGAATAGATTTCATTATAGTTCTATGTAATCTACACCCAACGAACGGATTAGCAATTATATATTGGTTTCTATAGTATATCGAATATTCCTTCAAATTAGGGTGATTTTTGAAATTTTTTTCATGATATATTTATATCAATATTATTAGATTATTTGATTTTCATTCCTCTAGTTATAAATAGCTAATTAAATAATCTCATAGATGGGTTTAGATAGTTCAAAAAGCTTGAACAGAGTAGCTTCTCAATATCACATGAAGATCTTGGAATCGGGTTCGTTCCGTTCATACCCCTAGGGAAAGGCTTCCTTACAGGGACAATTGATAAGAATGCTACATTCGCTAAGTCCGACGTTCGCAGCATTCTTCCTCGCTTCCAACCAAAGAATCTCGAGGCAAACCAAGTTTTTATTGAACTTTGAAACCCATTCATTTATATGTTTTTAAATTGTTTTTAAAATAGTTAATTTTATTTAATCATTACAATTTCGTGATAAAAATGAAACAATTTGTTGTTCAATTGCGCCAGGTTTTAAAATAAAAAATAAGCTGAATACCACACGAACCGTGGGATATCAGCTTACGCTTCCAGTTTCAGGCTAGTTTTGGAAAATAACCATCCAGCTACCAGTTCTCCTTTTTCAAGTTGAAAACCATCGACTGTTGGGTGAGATTTGCCACTATGACATGGTGTCTCTTTAGTATCATGTGGCATTTAACATGTCCTCCCAGCGAAGACAAATGTCCACAGAGGGGGTCAGACCCCTTTTACTTTTACTAGTTTCGCTCAACCAAAAACCATCCATTCAGCAATTCTTTTCTATTATAATAAAACCTTTTACCATCTTCATATCGGGTAACTTTTCCACCTGCTGCTTCAACAATTGCTTGGCCTGCTCCAGTGTCCCACTCCATCGTTGGTGCATACCTTGGGTAATAGTCTACCTTTCCTTCCGCCACTAAGCAAAACTTAAGAGAGCTTCCGGATGAGACAACTTCTACTTTCCCATGTTTTGCTTCCAATTCTTTCATAAAGGCTTCGGTTTCCTCTGACATATGAGATCTGCTGGCAACAGCACGCGTAACTTGGCGATCCTCTTTCTCAGGTAATCGCACACTCTTTCGAATCAATTCTTCTTCACTTTCGAACGCTGCCTTAGAAGCATTTTCCAGCTTATATGCACCATCACCTACACGGCCAAAATAAAATACATCTAATGCCGGTGCATAGATAATACCAACGGAAGGATACTTTCTTTCTATTAAAGCAATATTAACCGTAAATTCTCCATTTTTCTTAATGAATTCCTTTGTTCCATCTAGTGGATCTACTAACCAAAAACGGTCCCATCCCTGACGTTCACTGTACGGAATATCTCTTCCCTCTTCGCTCAAAACAGGAATGCTAGGATTGATTGCATTTAAACCTTTCATAATCGATTCATGTGCTCGTTTATCTGCTTGTGTTAATGGGGAATCATCTTCTTTCAACTCTACACCAAAGTCTTGCGCATAAACGTCTAAGATTTCCTTTCCAGCTTCTAGTGAAACCCAAAATAAATCTAGTAAATTAAAATTCTCCACCAATACGAAACCACCTTCTAGACAAAATTATCATTCTCCAACCACAACCAAAGTGTCCACCACACGCGGACAAATGTCCACAGAGGGGGTCAGACCCCTACACCCCTTTGCCAGTAGCTATGTTCTTTGTTGTTTGGTCTATGGTGCCTGGTTTTTGTTCTTTTGTCCATGTGCTTTTGGCTGGTATTTTTGAATAATCTACGCGATCTACATATTTTTTTGCTATATTAGTAACTTCTTGTAGTAGTCCTTCATCTAAGGTGATTGGTTCTAAACCTTTGGATAAGAAGAGATCATTTTTAACATGCAGGTCGTTTTCAGCAGCCTCTTTACGCGGATTGGACACGTATGCAATCTCGGCATCTGCAAGTTCACTGACACGCTTAGCCAGGTTATTCACACGGTGCGTTTCGGTCATTTGATTAAAAATCATCACCTTTTCCTCACGAGTTGGCGGATTCTCAATCGCTAACTGAACACAACGTACGGTATCTTGAATATGAATAAACGCTCGAGTTTGTCCGCCGGTTCCATGAACAGTAATTGGATGCCCCACTGCTGCTTGCATTAAGAAGCGATTCAATACAGTCCCATAATCACCATCGTAATCGAAGCGATTAATAAGTCTTTCGTCAAGCTTTGTTTCTCTTGTATTCGTTCCCCAAACAATTCCTTGATGAAGATCAGTAATTCTGACATTATCATTCTTGTTATAGTACTGGAAAAGCAGTTGATCTTGTGACTTTGTCATGTGATAAACAGACCCAGGATTAGTAGGATACAGGATTTGTTGCCCGACCCAATCGCCTGCCTCCGTCTGAACTTCTACATCAAGATAGCCCTCGGGAATCTTCATTCCAGCAGTTCCATAACCATACACGCCCATTGTTCCTAAATGGACAAGATGAATATCTAGACCAGACTCCACAATGGCACATAATACATTATGAGTCGCGTTTATATTGTTATTTACGGTATAGCGCTTATGTTTTGGAGTTTTCATAGAATATGGAGCAGAACGCTGCTCAGCAAAGTGTACAATAACATCAGGTTGAACATCCTGAATAACTTGTAGTACATCATCATAATTTTCCGCTATATCAATATTATAAAATCCAATCTTTTTTTCTGTAATTTCCTCCCAAGCTCTTAATCTAGTACCCATTGGCTGAATAGGAGTTAACGATTCTGCTTCTAATTCATTATCAATATTACGTCGTGATAGATTATCGATAATGACAACTTCATGGCCTAAATTGGACAGATGAAGACTTGTAGGCCAACCACAGAATCCATCCCCGCCTAGGACAATAATTTTCTTGTTTGACTTCAAATCTTTATTGTTTATGTTCAATTTTTACACCCTTTATCAGTTATTTCTATAGGAGAATATATAGATAAAATTTTATACGGAATGTTACTTTATTACAGTATAACTTTTCTAATAAGATAAAGACAAAGTAATAGTAGCATTTAGTTTTTGGTATTTAAAGTAAAATCTGCTTTACATTTTTCACATCCCACAAATTCACTAGAAAAATAGGCCAGCCCCTCTTGAAGGATTGCGCCTGATAGAAGAAAATGAGTAAGGGATTAACTCGGTTTGCTCCAAATCTATCAAAAAATATCATGATCAATGTTTGGATTAGAATGCATGATTTTGTTCATTCCACCTTTTCTATGATGTCTCCTATCCGGGATATCAAGATACCTTCTGACCGACCATTTTTCTAGGATTCACAGCAGTATTTTGCTCTTTCACCCATTTGTTGCAAAGGAGGTAGGCCCATTGAAAGACAGGACTCATAATAAATGTAAAGATAAAAGTAAAAATAAAAACGGGACCGCCGAGAATAAGCCCTATCCCGAGCACGGTGCTCTCCAAAATAATACGTGTCTTTCGAATAGACATCCGGGACCTTTCTGAAATAGCAAGAATAAATCCATCTCTTGGCCCAGCTCCGAAATTAGCAGCTGTATACATCCCAGCTGCAAAACCCATGAAAATAACCGCAAGTATAATTAATAATATATCTACAATTCCATTTGGGGAATAAGGGAATATATCCAGAAATAAAAAGAAATCTACAATAGGTCCAACTAACAGCACATTCAAAAATGTACCTATTTTTATGTACGATCGATTTAATCCCAATGTAAATAAAAGCAAAAATAATCCAATTAATACATTCCAAGTTCCAATCGTAAGACCAAATTTTTCGGTCAATGCAATATATAATACGTCCCATGGATGAATTCCCAAGTGTTGAACTTGTATAGCAACGGCAATGCCATAGCTAACAATAATAAGTCCTCCAAGAAGTAAAATCATCTGCTTGTAAAAATTCATACATTTCTCCTACCCAACAGTAATTTACCAACTCTACTATTATAAACCTTACCCCTTAATATTTGTAGGGGTTTTTATATGGGAGGGGTCAGACCCCTATTGTCAAATAATGGGAATTATGTATATTTTCAATGGGAAAGGAAGAAAACAGAGTGGCAGTAACCACTCGTTAACATAACTGCAGACCGCATAAAGAGCGACTGGGCAAGTATTAACGAAAAAAATAACCGTCACACCCACGGCCTGGGGAGACGGTTATTTTTTTGGTTTAAGAAGATGACAATGCTCCCCCCGGAAACTGTCCTCCCAGCGAGGACAAATGTCCACGGGCGGGGGCAGACCCCTTTGCATTTATTGGTCATAGTTTCCTATTGATAGGTATTTTGTTTCTAGGTATGGGTCTATTCCTTCGCTGCCGCCTTCACGGCCGATTCCGCTTTCTTTCATTCCGCCGAATGGAACATGCGCCCCAGAAGGAGCCCCGTCATTCCACCCTATTATTCCGAAATTTAAATGCTCGTAAAGGTATGTTCCTACTTTATAGTCATTCGTAAAGAAGTATGCAGCAAGTCCATATGGTGTATTGTTTGCAATATCGACTGCCTCAGTGATTTCCTTAAAACTAACAATAGGAAGAACCGGGCCAAATGTTTCCTCTTCCATGATGGTCATACGCTCATCTACATTCTTTAAAATAGTGGGATGGACAAAATAGTAACCTTGTTCTTCATTCGCATCGTATTCATTTCCTGCAAGAACTTCAGCTCCTTTATCTATCGCATCCTTTACCTGTCCAACAATTTTACGATATCCTTTTTCATTAATGATTGGACCGATATCAGTAGCGCTGTCCAAACCATTACCGACTGTTAATGCCTTGACTGCTTTCGTTAATTTTTCGGTAAAAGCATCCATGATATTCTCATTCACTAGCACACGGTTTGCACATACGCATGTTTGTCCGGCATTTCTAAATTTAGAAAGAATCGTTTGCGTAACAGCAACATCCAAATCAGCATCTTCTGCGACAATTAAAGGTGCATGCCCGCCTAATTCCATCGTAACGTGTTTGATAGAATCTGCACTATTCCGGATAAGCGTTTTTCCTACAGGAGTCGAACCTGTAAATGTGATTTTTCGAACATGCTCACTATCCGTAAATAATGAACCGACTTCTGGTCCATTGCCATTTACATATTGAATAGCATCCTGTGGAATTCCCACCTCATGTGCTAATTTAATCAAACGCATCGTTGTTAGTGGTGTCTCTTCTGCAGGCTTAATAATAAAGGTGCATCCTGCTGCTAAAGCAGGAGCCGCCTTTCTTGTCATCATCGCTGCTGGAAAGTTCCACGGAGTAATTGCTGCAACCAATCCAATCGGCTGACGACTAACAATAATACGTTTTGATTCAGAGGAAGCAGGAATTGTACGACCATAAATTCGTGTCGCTTCTTCTGCATACCAATCGATGTAACTCGTAGCATAGTCAACTTCTCCGATTGATTCTTTTAATGGCTTCCCATTTTCCAAGGTCATAACTTTTGCTATTTCTTCTTTGTGCTTCTGAATGATTCGTGACCAATCTTTCAAAAGCTTTGACCGTGTATGAGCATTTACTTTGGACCATTTTTTAAATGCAAGATGTCCTTTTTCTAGTGCTTGTTTAATTTCTTCATTTGAATGAACCTTTACTTCTTTTAGCAATTCACCTGTAGCAGGGTTGTGAACTTTAATAGGAGTTGACATGTCCTATCACCATCCTTTGTTGTTGTTCAAAAGCTTGTTCTAGAATAGCTAGCCCTTTAGATAGTTCTTCATCAGTGATGACTAGGGGTGCTAAAAAACGAATAACATTTCCATTTAAGCCAGCCGAGAGTAATAAAAGGCCATTTTCGTTTGCGTATTTCGTTATCTCACCCGTTATCTTTTTATCTGGTGCTTTGTCTATTCGATTGCTAACGATTTCTACCGCAACCATCGCTCCCATACGACGAACTTCACCAATAAACGCATATTGTTCTGCGAATTTATGAAGCTTCGTCTCTATTTTTTGGCCAAGGATTTCTGCTTTTTCAAGTAACTGTTCTTCCTTTATAACATCAATTACCGTTAAGGCAGCTGCACACGCGACCGGGTTACCTGCGAACGTACCGCCCAATTCCCCTGGATCAGCAGCATTTAAGATTTCTTTTCTGCCGACAACTCCGCTTAATGGTAAACCAGCAGCCAATGATTTGGAGACAGTTATTAAATCAGGAACTACCCCGAAATGTTCCATCGCGAAAAATTTTCCTGTACGACCAAACCCTGTTTGAATTTCATCCGCTACAAAAACAATCCCATGTTCCTTACAGAATGAGTCTACAAACTGAACAAACCGCTTTGGAGGAATAACAAAGCCACCCTCCCCTTGGATAGGTTCCATTACCACACAGGCAACCATTTCTGGCGCTACTGTAGCTATAAAAAATTCCTTGAATTCTTCAATCATTTGATCGATATATTCTTCTTCTGATTGGTTATCCGATTTACGATAAAGATACGGATAAGGGGCTTGATATACTTCAGGCGCAAACGGTCCAAATCCAAATTTATACGGTTTTACTTTACTGGTCATTCCCATCGTTAAATTTGTTCTACCATGGAATCCACGCGTAAAGGTTACAACTGCTGGTCTCTTTGTAAACCGTCGGGACACTTTGACAGCATTCTCAACAGCTTCTGCTCCTGAATTAAAGAGAATCGCTTGCTTATCGAAGGTACCAGGAGTAATTTCGCATAATTTTTCCGCTAGATTAATATAACCTTCATACATCATTACGTTAAAGCCAGGATGAAGAAAGCTACTAATCTGTTTATTTACCGCCTCCGTTATTTTAGGATGACTATGGCCTACATTCAATGTACCAATTGCACCCGCAAAGTCAATCCATTCCTTTTGATCCATATCTGTAATCGTAGCACCGGAAGCATGTTGTGCAACATTTAAGTTACTATTACTAACACCTCGAGGTACATATTTTTTTCGTTTAGCTTGTAAGTTTTCTGTTTTCGACATCGCTGAACCCTCCACTTATAATATATAGACTATTATGTGAATGAATTGGTACAATGAAAAGTGCCAGTTTTGATTTTTATTAGGGACCAGATGGAAGGAGTATCCAATGATTTTTTTACAATTAGATAAAACAGGTCAAGCAAAGTATATATACCAACAGATTTACGCAGAAATTAAAACATCTATCTTGCAAGGGAAAATTGCAGTCAATGAAAAATTACCTTCAAAAAGAGCATTGGCAGACCAATTACAAGTCAGTATTAATTCGGTTTCAAACGCTTATGGACAACTTTTAGCAGAAGGATATATCTATACGATTCAGAGAAAAGGTTATTTTGTTGAAAATATTAACCAGTTTACGGACCGACATGAATTAGCAACTCCTCCTTTACCAGATGATTTAAAGGAAAATTATCATAGCAAAGAAGGTTGGTTGTCTCTGTCCCATATGACGGTTGATATTTCTATGTTTCCCTTTAAAAAGTGGGTGAAGTGTCAAAATGAAGCAATTAAAAACCATAAACAAGAGCTTTCCGAAATCACCCATCCACAAGGACCGTATATTGTCAGGAAAACTATTTCACGTATGATAGCTTTAACTCGTGGTACGACTTGTGATCCAGAGCAAATTATTATTGGCGGAGGGACCCAACCTTTAATACGCCAATTAATGTCACTACAACAAGAATCTATTAAAGTCGGCATTGAAAATCCAGGATATTCTCGAATCCACTCTTTACTGAAAGATATGGAGTTTCATGTATCACCTATTAATCTAGATGAAAAAGGGATAGATATAAAAAAAATAGAATCAGTTAATCCAAATATTTTATTTATTACACCATCCCATCAGTTTCCCACTGGAATCATCATGCCAATTTCAAGACGTATAGAGCTCTTGAACTGGGCTGCTCTTTCTAATGATCGATACATTGTGGAAGATGATTATGACAGTGAATTTAAATATGGAACAGACAATATCCCGTCTTTACAAAGTCTGGATCGAAGTCAACGGATTATTTATACTGGAACATTCTCAAAAACACTATTACCTAGTTTAAGAATAAGTTATATGGTTCTCCCACCAAAACTATTAAGAGCGTATCGTCAAAATTATTCCAACTATATCCATGGAAGTAATTCACTCAGTTTATTTACACTTCATTATTTTATTGAAAGTGGCGAATATGAGAGACATATCAAAAGAATGAATCATCATTATGAAATGAAAAGAAAGCTTTTAATTCATCAACTAAAAGAGGCTTTCGAGGACGAGGTTGATATTCTAGATATACCTGCTGGCCTACACTTTTTTGCTCACTTTAAAACAAATAAAAGGTATGAGGATATTAACGAAAGAGCAAAGCAAGAAAAATTAGAAATTTACTCAATCGAGCGTTTTACACTAATAAGCAAATATCAATATGATAAAAATGGCATTAGCCTCATTATTGGATTTGCAGCCATTCAAAAGGAGGATATACCTGATGCTGCGGAAAGGCTACGTCGAATCATAAAGCAATAGGTTATACTAGGTAAAAATACCATTATATGTTAAGTTCACTCACATTTTAAGAGAGATTTTAAAACCTTTACACGGCTTAGAGCCCCCATGGAAACGCCTCTTGCAACATCTGGTACCAGGGAATAGGCCGAACTGGTACTTTTAGTCAAACCAATAAATTGTCATAATACTCAATATATAAAGAAGCAGTTACAAATTAAATGCGCTACTTTGCTTTTCGAGAAACAAACGTTTCCGTTGAATAATCAGACCATAACAACATTGTGAAGTGAACCTACTATGCGCATTATTTAATGAGAAAGGTGAAAAAACATGAACATATCATTAGCGCAATTCAGTCCTAAGCTTAAAGACAAAGAAATGAATCTAGAAACAATCAAATCACAAATGGAGGTGGCAAAAAAACAATATACAAATCTTATTGTTTTTCCGGAGATGTCATTAACGGGATACTTACTAAAAGATTCTGTAACCGAATACGCCGAAGATACAAATGGTCCCAGCCTTAGAAGAGTTAAAGAATACTGTAGAGACATTGGAATAGATACGATTATTTCATTTCCAGAAAAAGACGGGAAAAACTACTATATAACTGCTATCTACATAGATAGTAATGGAGAGATACTAGGAAAATATAGGAAAACACATTTATTTGATACCGAATCCAACTATTTTACACCAGGAAATGACTACCCAGTATTTGATACAAAATGGGGAAAAGTCGGTATCATGATATGTTATGACCTCGAATTTCCAGAGGTTGCTAGGCTATTGCGTCTTAAGGGAGCAGATATCATTTTTATCCCTACTGCAAACATGAAGCCATACGAAAAATACCAGGAAATATATCTCAAAAGTAGAGCGATGGAGAATGAAATACCAATCGCCATCTGCAATCGAATTGGTCAAGAAGAAGAATTGGAGTTTTTTGGACAAAGCATGGTTGTCGATCATGAAGGTGAAGAATACGTTCATTTGAATGAAACGGAATGCCTGCTAACGTGTGAAATTTCGTTATCCAATAAACGAGACCCTAAGTTGCAATATATAAACAACATCAATCGCACGATTTATAAACAGTTAAAAGAGGATGTTGAAAAAGTCAACAAATGATAATCGACGCATCGCTTCGTTGGCCGTTCTTCCGGTTCTCATGCAGCAAGCAGTATCAGGGGAGCTTCTACTAAGAACGTGCACGTCCTGTACAAAACGTAGAAGTCAGCACATCCTATGCAAGTCCGGTTTTTAGATGACTTCGACGACTTGGCCTGCCTGCTTCGATCGTTACCGACTTTTAGAAAACGCACGAAAAGAAAGGAAAAAAACAGAGGGGGATATGTAATGTCAACTCAAAATATTTCATTAAATCGTACATTAACTTTATCAGCAGTTGTGTTATTTGGACTAGCGTACATGACGCCAATGATTGTCTTTGGAACCTTTGGTGTTCTTGCAGAAACAACAAACGGCCTGGTTCCGACCGCCTACATCGTTGGGCTATCAGCCATGTTATTCACCGCATACAGCTACGGCAGAATGGTTAAAGCTTTTCCTGCTTCTGGGTCCGCTTATACTTATACAAGGAAAGCAATCGGATCACGCATCGGTTTTATGATTGGCTGGACGATTCTTTTAGATTATTTATTTTTACCAATGGTTATTTGGTTGATCGGAGCAGTATATTTAAATTCAGCGTTTCCTGCCGTTCCTATTTGGACGTGGATTCTTATTTTCATTGCCATTACCACTGCGATTAATTTAATAGGGATCAATTCAACCAAAAATGTTAATTATATTTTAATGCTATTTCAAATATTAGTAATAGGAATCTTTATCGTCTTATCCATTGTTAATGTCTTACATGGAATGGGAACTGGAACACTGTTATCATTTGCACCCTTTTATCAAGCAGACGTTCCTTTTTCATTAGTCATTGCTGGTGCTGCAATAGCCTGTTATTCGTTTTTAGGGTTTGATGCTGTTTCTACACTTTCAGAAGAGACCGTAGAGCCGGAAAAAACACTCCCGAGAGCCATTTTTCTTATTACACTTATAGGCGGCGCCATCTTTGTCGGGTCTTCGTTTATTATTCAATTAGTTCAACCAAACTATGAAGCATTCATTAATGCAGATTCAGCAGCTCTAGAAATTGCTCAACAAATTGGCGGGAATTTATTTAGTGCTATTTTCCTAGCAGGATTGATTATTGCACAGTTCACTTCTGGATTGTCTGCACAAACAAGTGCTGCACGTTTAATTTATGCAATGGGCAGAGACTCAGTCCTCCCTAAAAAATTATTTGGGTTTATCCACCCAAAATCAAGAACTCCTGTTATCAATATTATGATTATCGGGATCATTGGATTCCTTGCGATATTTTTAGATATCACGACGTCAACTTCCTTTATAAATTTTGGCGCGTTCATCACTTTTATTTTTGTTAATTTATCCGTTATTTTTCACTATTATATTAAGGAAAAGAAACGACAAGGCAAAGATGTGCTCTTGTACTTAATCTTGCCATTAATCGGAGCTTGTCTAGATATGGCCCTTTTTGTAAATTTAGATAAAAATGCTCTTATTCTAGGATCAGTTTGGGTAGCCCTTGGTTTTTGTTATTTGTTATATATCACGAAAGCATTTTCAAAAGCAACACCGCAAATGGAAGGACAAAATGATAATATTGCAGTATAAAAATACCAAGTGGCAGTAACCACCCGGTAACATACAGCAGACCGCATAAAGAGCGGCTGACCAAGTATTAACTAAAGAAATAACCGTCATACCCACGGCCTGGGTAGACGGTTATTTCTCTTTGCTTGAGTAGATGACAATGCTCCCCCCCGAAACTGTCCTCCCAGCAAGGACAAATGTCCACGGGCGGGGTCAGACCCCTTTTACCGTTATTTTCCAACGGTGACTTTAACGATGGTTCCTTTGGCATTGGTTTTTCCATTTGTGCTTTCCCATCCTGGGTGAATGAGTAATAGATATTGTTCTCCTTTTATCAAGGGTTCTTTAGGGGTTACCTCAATCTTCTTATTTTCTGTTTTAGAAAAAGTTACCGGAACTTGTTCCCCTCCTAAATGAATGAATTCTATTTTTCTATCACGAAAGGAATCAACGTTTATTGCTGTTGAAAATTCAACCGTAAATACTTTATTCGTTGGTACATTTTCCACAGCATTTAACTGTTTGTAAGAAGAATAGTTCGTATGAAACCATGCCAAATGTGCATCTGCTAACGGTGTTTCCGTTTTGACATCTGGAGAAATCCCGACTTGATCAATCACACGATGATTCGGGGTATAAAATCTTGCTGTTGTAAGCTTTAAATAACCCCCACTCGAAAGCTGGAAAATATTTTGCATAACCCCTTTTCCATATGTTGTACTTCCATATACGAAAGCATTATTGGTATCCTGGAGGGCACCAGCCAATATCTCTGCTGCGCTGGCACTATATTCATTTACCAGCAAGTCAACCTGATCTTCAAATTGAAATTCCTGCCGAATAGATGGCAGCTGTTCTAGGTTATCTTTTGTTTCTTCAATCAGGGTTATATTGGCATTCGGAAACATTCCTACCACTTGTTGCGCCACATGCAGATATCCACCACTATTATTACGAACATCGAGTATCCAATGATCCACAGCGCTGTAATTATTGAGCTCCTCTAGCATGTGGTCGATTGTGTAATCATTAAATTTATTCATTCTCATATATCCAACATTTCCGGCTAATTTCTTTGCCAAAATTGTTGGTAAGGTTACATTTTTTCTTTCTAACGTTTTCTTCATATACGTATCTGTTGATGGTCGGTAAAAAGTTATTTCAACCTTTGTTCCCTCTTGTCCTGTGACTCTTTCAATTACTTGTTCTAATGTCATTCCGGAGACTGCTTTTCCATCGACAGAAATAATCTGATCGTTTGATTGAACACCAGCTGCTTCTGCTGAACTACCAGGGAACACCTGTGTAATCATTATCTTTTCGTCGGTGTTTTCTATACCAACACCAATACCAACATATGTATTGTTAAGCGTATTTATAAACGCTTGGAATTCTTCCTTCGAATAGTAGTCCGAATATTGATCAAGATGAGTAAGAATTTCCTCAATTGTAGATTCATTGATAACATCTTCGCTGACAGAATCCACATAATATTGGTCGACAAGGGAACGTACATCATCAATTGGTGTACTGGCTTGGGTCGGCACTATCCCCATAAATATAAAAATAAATATCGCTATTAAACTCACAATCTTTTTTCTATAATCCAAAGTATTCACTCCTAGAAAGTCATTAATAAGATTGTAAAGTTTAAAAGAAAGTGCGTCAATAACGGACAAGACCCCCACTGTCCTCCACACACGGACAAATGTCCACAGAGGGGGTCAGACCCCTTTTTCACGTTAACGTGCTTGGTAGATTAAGGTAGCGAGTGCACCACGTGAAATCTCTTCTTTTGGACGGAAGTCTGTTACTTGATTTGTAAGTCCAAGGTTAGCTAGAATCTGAACATTTTCTTTATGGGACGGACTAACATTTTCCAAATAAATCGATACGTCTTCTGCAGCTTGCCCATCTAAATCGAAGGCAAGTACTAGAATCGTAGCCACTTGTTCTCGTGTAATTGACACATTCGGATTGAACGCATTGCCATCACCTCGGAACACTCCCGCTTCTGTTACAGCAGCAATTTCTTTTGCATACATCGATTCGCTATTAACATCATTATATTTTTCTAGCACACCTTCAACATCAGATGGCGCTTCAAGTTCCAAAGCGTTAAACAGCATCGCTGCAACATGTTGTCGTTCTACACTATCCCATTGACCAAAGGATCCATCTTCAAGTCCTTTGACGATGTTTTGCTCCGTCAAAGTTTTAATCGCTTCGTAATGATCATCACCTGGTTTCACATCACTAAATCCAGCAAATTTTCCACCGAACTCATATACAGCTACTGTCCCGGATATTTCATGTGTCGCTGCTAGTAACGCACGACCAGTTGGGCTCTCACTTGCTGATATAAACTGTAATCCTTCTGGTGATACGTCTCCTTTTACATCTTCACTAAAATCACGGCTGGATATAAGCGTTACAAATTCAGGGCTCAACGGGTTAGTCAAATCGTAAATCATAATTCCGCTAAAGCGTTCTAAAGCAACAAAGGCATAGTTTGTTCCATTAACTTTCCCACTGACTACTGTCTCTGGTTCAGGACCTTTTCCATCACTTCGACCGTCATATTCCAATTCATCATTATTCGTGTTGAAATGCTCTGGCATGGCTTCAGCTATAATACTTTCAAAATCACTTCCACTGTCATACACAAGCTCCATCGATTCCGCATCAAAAATGGAAAAGCTACGACCTCCATAAGAATGTAAGGATTCATAAATGCCCTCTTCATTTTTTCCATTTTCCAATGTAATATCGTTTTTTTCTAATTCATCAAGCAACCCATTTGCTACTTTCTGATCCAACTCTTCCTGCGTATATCCTTGATAGTGATCCGCATTAAGCTGGATTTGATCTTTAATATCTCCTATACTTCCTTCTTCAGAGTATCCATCATAATCACGAGCATCCCCCTCGTTCGGTGTTAAAATATAGGTTTTGCCACCTGCAGTAAATGTATCAATCGCATCAGGCATATAAAAACCCAAGAGTGGCTGCTTTTCAATGTTTGTTTCTTGATTGTCTTTTGCATCCAGTTCATTTCCAGGTATAGAGTGATCTTTCATTCCAAGGCCTTTTACATGCAAAATTTCCTCATTAAATAGATCAACCGTCGCGATTGCATTATTTTCTTGCATGGAGATAAAAGCCTTCGTGTTATTCACAGAGACATATTCTGGCTCAAGCTGTTGTAGAGTTGATCCCTCTGAATCGGTCCGAACTTTTTCATCTAAATCTACACCATCGAAGGTTAACGTGTTTGCTGTGAAATCTGCTGGTTCCCCTGAGACATCAATAATCGAAATAGAACCTTCAGGGTCAACGGAATAATCATCACTTGGCTCACCTTCATTTGCTACAATTGCTTTCGAACCGTCTGGAGTAAAAGTCACCATGTCCGGTAAAGACCCAACTTGAACATGCGTCACATACTCTCCCGCTTTGGTGGCAAATACGATATAACCAGCGTCTGTCTTTGGATTACTAACAGCGGAAATGGCAATCAGGTCCTTCGTTGGATGGGAAGCAATACTAGTAATATCATCTACATTCTCCAGTCCAAAATCTGATAGAAAAATTCTTTCACTAGATGTTATTTCCGTAAATTGATTAGACTGCAACGCTTCAAAAGATAAAATATCAAAGCCTCCAACCGCGCCATTGGTTACAAATGCAAGTTTACGATCTGCATCATAAGCCATGATTTCTGTTCCACCTTCTCCTTGTCCACTATCATACTGACCAATCTGTGTTACTTGTAGGTTTTCCCCTTCATATTGAAATAGCGGTGGCTGTTCAGCCAAAGCAGGGAAAGGCACTGTCATGGTTAAAATCACGGCAGCAGCTACACCAGTTAATAATTCCCTATGAATCTTCATCATTACCGAACCTCCCAAATTTTTCTACACTTAGTCATTGTACACAGGGATTATTAACTGATAGATAAAATAGTATAAATATTCTGTAAATTAAATCCATTTATGATATGGAGCAGACGCATATACCTATCAGAGACGAACCCGCACTGCCGCTGAAGCTAGTCTTCATTTGACACCTGTCCTCCATACACGGACAAATGTCCACAGAGGGGGTCAGACCCCTTTAGCTAGATTCGTTTCCATATTTATGAAATAATTAAGTTTGGGGGTAGTACGTTTGTTGGGGTTATGTGGATTTAAAACATACTATTCGGCCAATCAGCTCACTTTTTCTAGACCAAAAGCCTTAGTATTTGACCGATTACGGGGAGGGATAATAAAAAATTCACAAGCATCAAGGACAACGTTTACCACCCGCAACTACCGTTCGAAAGGAGAAAAACATTGAGAAAACAAAATACTATTTTCATGATGATAACTGTTTTAATTTTTACAGTTAGCTTTAACTTAAGCTCTTTAACGCAGACAGCCCAGGCAAACACAACAGGTGAATCTACAGAAGACAAGCAGCATAGCACATCACTCCCACCATATAAAAAGACATTACCGATAAATGTTGACGTGGAAACAAAACAGGAAATACATTGGGGCAATGCGGATATTATCAATTACTATGATCGAATCGAGGATGTCCGCTATACATACGAGATTGATACAAAACCTAAATCCTACCTTAAAGTAACAAAAAGAAGGCTGGATAATGGGGATCAATTTATTTTTACAACGTTAGAAAACCACAGTGACAACGCCGTAGATGTTAAGGTTTCTATTTCCATTGCGAATACAGGCTATTATTCTCTTAAATCGTTTGACCAGTACATGACTGGGCCAAGGTCCAATAGTTCGATTCATGTAGATTTGACAACTGGTCCACTAGGTTTACTAACAACATACAAAGATAAAGCATTTAATTCCAATGTGATGGTGGGAAAGCAATATCATTCCAAAGAATTAACGAAAAACTATCAGGACGGCAGAAGAAGTGTACTTCGTGAGCTCATTAACGAAGATCAAGGAATAGATATCGATGCACAAAAAAATGACCTGAATCTTGTTATCGATATGGAATCCAAAGGGAATGACATGGTCGACCATTGGCTGTTGTATTCGGATGAGTCATTATTTGAGTCAGACGCCTCCTATAAGGAATGGATCCGGATTTACAACAACAAAAAATATAAAAACAATAACTGGTACACCGCTGATGGACCATATAGAAAAGTAGGTAGAACTGCTGAACCAAAACCAGAATCCGAGCTCCAATATGCTCGAAATTTACTAATTGTTCGAGAAGATGAACCGCTTAAACGATATAAAGAGACCGAGGAAAGGTATTTTTATAATTTACTACTAAACTCGATTACGAACCTTGCTATTTTCAAAGGTGATGATGAGTTTTATGAAACAGAATACACAAACCGTTGGCTAAACCGCGCATATGGTATCGAACCTCCATATATTGATACGCGCCATAACGAGGGCGTTGCTTTATTCTTAGAGGAAACTGGAGAAATTCTGGACATTCCCGAAATACAGAAAGCCTTAACCAATTATGCCGATCTTTTAGTCAATCAAATAAACACTGGGCAGGTAGTCGAAGTAGGTCCCAATGCTTCTTTGATCAGTGACTATTTCACCTTCAATCAAGATGATGTAGGAGTCACGCATAGCTCCCTAAACCATGTATTGGGTGGGATGAACTTGCTTTTGCAGACGTATAACGATACTGGTGAAAAGAAATACCTTACTGCAGCTACTTATGTTCAAAATGGAATTGATGCCCTTGGAGATAAGTGGTTAACCGACGAAGGTGATACATGGTACCAAATCAGCCCTGACCATACGTTTTCAGGCGAGGATTACCCCCGACTGACATTAAACGACCTGCTACTTTCCTTAGAGTTATGGGAAGGAATTGATAGCAGCCGAACACAAACGCTTGAGATGCTGATTAAATCCAAAGCAAACTACTTAGCAAACAATGATATTAGCTTCACCAAAGAGATGATTGCATCGATGAAAAAACATGGGTTTGGCGAGATTATACAGAAGTAAGAATATCGACTACAACACCACCAAAGTGTCCTCCCCAGAAGGACAAATGTCTTTTTAGGGGGTCAGACCCCTTTTCATATGAGACTTTTACCGTATAATAGTAGATGAGAAGAGCTTGGGAGTGGGACAATGTATGAACAAAAAAGACATCGCAAACATTCGTAAACAGTTTAAAGTAGATAATGATTTGATGAAAATACGTGAGATTTTTAACGTGTATATCATGAAGGAATCAAGCGATATTTATCACTATGAAAGTCAACCGTTTGAAATGTTAGACCAAGACCAACAAGAATTATTTATGAATAATTTCAAAAAAGTTCTGACAGGCCAATTGGATGAAAAGTTATTTGAACTAAAGTTTCAGCGTGATGCGGAGAATAGCAGTCAGCTTATTCTTCATCAAGGCTTGTTAGGCAGTGATGAAGATTGGAAAGAGAAAATGTTACTTATTGTAGAAAAAATGCTGAAAGACAAACAATATGAGATGGACCTTGTCGTAACATTCATACGAGGAGAATATTTCAAACCAATGAAACGACGAAATGAAGAGGCGGAGGAAAGCGATCGAGATACCGTTTATTCCCATTCATTTATTCTTTGTAGTATAAATAAAACACAGGATCCTAAAAAGGAATTGCTTTTTGATTATGTTGAGAAGGAATTCCGATACAATATAGTCGTTAATCCAATTATCAACCTTAATACACCAGTTGGAGGATTTTTATTCCCTTGTTTCACGGATAATGCTGCTGATGTAAACCATATTCTATATTCTGCACCGAGAGCATATGAGCCTGATCACGAATTCACTGAGGAAGTATTAAATGCTGAGGAGATAATGACCGCAAAAGATGACAAAGCCGTTTTTGAAGAAATTGTAAGAGACGTGACAGATAATCAACTAAACACATCCAGACTTGCCAATGTGTACGAAGAAATCAATCGTGTGATCGAAGAAAATGAAGAGGAAGAAGCGCCAAAATTAGATTCTAAAGACGTAGAACGTGTGTTAAAAATGAGCGGATTTGAAACAGTCGATACTGAAAAAGTAACAACCGCTTTCCAAAGAGTAACGGATGACGAGAAGTATGAATTTAAAGCAAGCAGCATCCTACCAAAGTATAATTCGAAGTCTATCAAAATTGACACGAAATTAGCAAAAATATCTGTTAGTCCACAAGATTTAAGATACGTAAGACAGGTCAATCTTCAGGGCAAGCGATACCTGATGATTGAAGTGGAAGATGACACGGTAATTGAAGGATTCACGATGATCCCAGAAGCTTTTACAGGCGAAAACAACAATAATTAAATCTAAATGAAATGGTGTCAGATATACTGGGACCTTGACGAACGAAACAGTCCATGTTCCTATATGAACGTGGACTGTAGCTTTGTCGTTTACAAACTATCGCTTGGAAGCAGAAGTAAGCGGTCCTCTTATTCGAAGAAGCCTGTTTAATGACATAACCATCTAACTTCTTTGTGTTGTCCGTTAATCTGACAACTCATCCGCCATTTCCTTTACTTTTTCTAATGGTAATTTAGCGTAATTCGCGACAACCTCTACAGTCATACCCGCTTTTAAAAGCTCAATCGCCACTGATTTTTTACCTTCTTCAAGTCCTTTTTCTAGTCCTTTCTTTTCTCCTTCTTCTTTTCCTTCTTCCCTAAATACTTTTTCCAATTCAGCCCAAGACTGTGGCAAGTGTTCCCGATCCATATATACCATTTCTTTCCCCTCCTTCGTTTTGATTATTTCGTCTCTTAACTTTTGGGTTAATTCTAACGGTATTTGAAGCAAATAATCAATGAAGTAAATGAGTGTAGCAATATAAATGCGGCGTTCTACTGGAGGATAAGTGTTCTTTTGCAAAATCATTCGAAAAAGTTGACGCTTGAAACGGTATCTTTTTTCCTCATCACCTTTGGATTCTTTCGCGTATTTTGCCGCCAACACCGCAATTGCAAAAGGATTATTCGATTGAACTAGTTCTTTTTCTTCGTGGTCATAGAATGGAACCATATTATATTTATACGTTAATGAGGTGCCATGAAAGGAATAGTGATACGTGTCAGGGGGATTACTATGGGAATTATCTGTTAACAACGCAATAGCAACGACGTCTCGATTAAATTTGTCATAGATTCGATAATAATAACGGAACATCCGCTTTGGAAAATCAGGTTCTGAATCCCCTTGAACTTCAATGTGAATTAATATCCACTTTTCTTCACCACTGGTTAGAAATACCTTCACAATTTGATCCGCAACTAATTCCCCCTTTTTTTCTTTTACTATTTCTTGAAAAAGCTCCTGTTGCAAAAAATCTGGCTTCCTAGAAAAATTAATTTCTCCGGCAAGACCCGGCAGAAAAAATACGATAAACTCTTCAAACAACTCATGAATTAACTTTTTCCAAAGACCGTCATAATCTGTTATTCCATAGTTTGATGGCTTTTCTAGCACAAAATTACTTATCACTATTTTATCACATCCTTATTTTAATATCTCTATTATAACACAAAAGAGAACATTTGTTCTATTTTTGCAAAAGAAAATTAAAATGTTCAATTTCTAAGAAGAAAACCCTAACCTTTGACAAATACGACAAAATCCAGGTAGCGACACAGGCACCTGCTAGTAGGCCTTTATTATCGTTGTTAATTCTACTTTTGGAAAGAGCGGACTTAATAAATCTACAAGTGACTCCGTGTTCTCGGCTTCATCTGTATCCAATTCTCTTGCCACCTCATATCCAGGAACGAAAAGGTTCGCAAAAAAATTAAGGGATTCTTCAAATGCTTCATCATGGTGAGGTTCCCATGTTTCTAATAAGGCATCCTGAATTTTTTTAAAAAACGGTGTTAACCTAATTGATTTTGCGAATGTTCGCTTTGGACGATTTGGTTGATTTGATTTTTCTTTGTTAATTTCAAACTCCCAAAATCCAAAATAACTAAAATAATAAAAAAACTGCCCATAGTCTATAACAAATGAATTAATTTCTTCCATTTCATTTAAATCAAGTTCCTCATTGGCTGGGATTTCCTCTAAATCTTTAAATAAAAAATCTATATTATATGGTGCGTGCATCCTCTTTTCACCTTGAAGCTCATGCCAATCCGCTTCGATCCAAAAAGCTTCTAACAAAGTGACATATTGTTCCGTAGCTGTGAGCTTCACAAATTTTTCGATTTGCTCATCTTGAACCAAGGCCACTGCTGAAGATTTATAATAATGAACCCTTATAAAGTCAAGAACAATGGAAAGATGGTAGAACAAATGAACAATAGGATATCCGGTTTGAGTCGCATTTGAAGGAACCTCTTTTTTTTCACTTTTCATTTTCGAATAGATAGCGAGTAAATCTTTTTTTGAAAAATACCCTTTTGTTCTTGTTAATTTTATTTGGTGTGTTTTTAGATAAGTTAAGTATGTAATAAAATCTGCTAGCAGATAGGACGGGTACTGTGGAGTAATCACTATTTTATTATTTTCATCAATATATAGCTTATTCACTGGTAGAATCTCCTTTTGAAAAATAGATGTAAGACAAGCGTATGGTATCTATTATAATAGAAGAGATTCCGATTAGAAAAGTTGGATTACAGGTAGGGGGTCAGACCCCTCTGCTGTATTATAGTAACTTTTTAAAGGAATTTCTAATAACATCGCCGCGGCTTATGACTCCTACTAATCTACCGTTACGCTCTACTGGTAATTTTTTTATTTGTTTTTTTCCTAAGATGTATGCAACATGTTCGACACTTTCATCCCAATTTACTTTATATATTGTTTTCTTGGCTAGTTCCATTACGTTAAGATTTAATATACTTTTTGTCCTATCTTCAAACTGATCATCACCTTTTGCTATATTCACAATGTAATAGGCGTTCATCAGGTATTGCTTCTGACTACCTATATAACGCATGATATCTCCATCACTTATATATCCAGTGATTTCGTTACTGTCATTGACTACTGGAAGACCACTAATACCATGTTCTATAAATTTCTCAATGACAGAGCGAACGTTATGTTCCTCCTTTACTTTAATAACTTGCGATTTCATAATGTGATGTGCCTTCATCACAAATCTCCTCCTTGTTTTTTAGGAGTGGCAGTTAATACTTCCTTTTACTTCCACTCCTAGATTAAATACAAGATTATGAGTTTCTCGCCACACACCTTCTTATCGGCTTCACATAGTTTTTACGGATTGTATACACACCATAGAAAACGCTTTCATTTGTTCATTTTCTTTATTATACCAGAAAAAACCACATACTACTGCGAAATTAAGAACCTGGAAGTTATGCATCAAATTCCCGCAGTCACCAACAGAAGGTTTGTCGATAATTGTCGAAAGGGGTCAGACCCCTTTCGGTACATTTCCGCTTAGTACTCTATCTTTAAACTCGGCACATGGTAGTGGTTTGCTGAAGTAGTATCCTTGGCCTTCGTCGCATTGTAGTTTCTTTAAAAAGTCTAGTTGTTCTTTTGTTTCGATGCCTTCTGCGACGGTGTTTAAGTTCATTTTCTTCGCCATTAGAATGAAGGCAGTTGTAATTGCTTCATTTTCCGTGCTACTTGTAATATCTTTTGTAAACGACTTATCTATCTTTATTGTTTCGATCGGAAATTTTTTCAAATAATCAAAGGTACGATAACTTTTCCCAAAATCGTCCATCGTTGTACGTATGCCCAATTTCAGTAATCGCTCCAACTGCTTCACAACATCCGTTTCATTAATTACTTCGGACAAGTCATTCAATTCAATCATAAGATATTGAGAATCCATCCCTGTTTCATTTAGTACAGTTTTTATCGTCTCTACAAAATCACTATCTTTTATTTGCTTAGTAGATAAGTTCACCGAAATAGGAACACAGGGGTATCCTTGATCCTGCCACTTTTTATTGTTCTCGCAGGCAGATTTTAATACCCATTCGCCAATCGGAAAAATGTGACCCGTTCGTTCAATAATAGGAAGGAACTGTTCTGGCGTAACAAGACCTAATTCTGGATGGTCCCACCGTAACAATGTTTCAATCCCGATCAGCTGGTTGGTCGTCAACTCATACTGCGGTTGATAATATAATAATAACTCATTTCGATCTAAGGCATATCGTATCTCACTTTCAATCATCAACTGATCAAATGATTGTTCGATCATCCGATCATTATAAAATAGATACGTGTTTTTCCCCTGACGTTTCGCTTCATACATGGCAACATCTGCATTTTTCAGCAACGTCGATTCATTGTCTCCGTCGTTCGGGTATAAACTGATTCCGATACTTGTCGAAACGTACAAGGAATATCCCTCGATTTCAAAAGCCTCTTCAAATACAGCTAATATTCTTTTCACAATCAATTCCACTTCATTTAAATTTCCATTTGAAAGCAAAATAGTAAATTCATCACCGCCAAGCCGACAAACGGTATCCCCTCTCCGCAAACAGCTTTTTAACCGTTTGGCTGTTTGTTGTAAAACAATATCCCCTACATCGTGGCCTAGTGAGTCATTGATCGGTTTAAAATTATCTAAATCTAAAAACATGACAGTAAACCGTTCTTTTTCCATCTTCGCAACATTTAATTTTAAAGCAAGATACTCTTGAAAAAGGGCTCGATTAGGCAGCCCGGTTAGTTCATCATGGTACGCCAGATACTCTATGTTTTGAGAATATATTTTTTGCTTGGTTACATCCTGACAAGAAACAACTCGTAAACTTTTTCCTTGGTAAGGATAATTACAGCATTTAGCTTGAATGGCAATAGAGCTCTTATCTTTTTTGTAAACAATTGCATCAAAAGGATCGTCCTCTTTCATCAGCATGTGTTGCAGAACCATTTCTTTATCTTTCGGGGCAATCATGTCTAAAAAAGACATACCGATCGCCTCTTCCCGAGCATACCCCGTCATTTCTATAAAAGCTTCATTTACGTCAACAATTTCACCGCAGTGATGGATGAACATCCCATCGAACGTAACAGCAAAAAGATGTTGAATCTGCTCCTCTAATTCTTTAACCTTTTCATTTTCTATTTTTATAATAAATATCCACTCATTTCTTGCCTGTTTTCAGTAAGCCTTACTTCCTTTACACAAGTTTTTTTTCAAAATCTAAAACAGGTAAAGGCATATTGAAAAAATATCCTTGGCCGTAGTCACATTGCTTCTCTCTTAAAAAGTTCAGCTGTATCTCATTTTCGATACCTTCTGCGACGACTTTAAATTTCATATTCTGACTCATATCAATAATATTTTGTACGATCGTCTCATCATCAGCAAACTTAACATCATCAATAAATGATTTATCTATTTTTATATTATTTATAGGCAAATGTTTCAAAATACTCAAAGAAGAATAGCCCGTACCAAAATCATCTAGTGACACATGAATCCCTAACGTTCTTAATTCTCCTAAAATAGCCATTGATTTCTCAATATTTTGCATGACACTTTCGGTTATTTCAAATTCAAGATGACTAGGATGAACGTTTGTTTCCTGTAAAATTTGCTTGACTTTTTCAATGAAATCTTCATCCTCAAACTGAATAGCCGAAATATTCACTGCAATTCGAAAATCCTGCATCCCATACTGTTTTTGCCACAACTTAAGCTGTTCACAAACCGTCCGTATGACCCAGTACCCGATTGGTTTAATTAATCCAGTTTCTTCCGCTAATGGGATAAACCTTGCTGGTGGTATCAGTCCTAAATCTGGATGCTGCCACCGAATCAATGCTTCCGCAGCTACAATTTTGTTGTTATTTAATTCAATAATTGGCTGGTACAGCAAGACAAATTCCTTCCGTTCCAGAGCCTTATTTAAGTTTGTTTCCATCAACAATCTTTCCACCGAATCTTCATTCATGGAGGATGAATAATTGCAATACCCATTTCTACTTTTGGCTTTCGCCTCATACATCGCAATATCCGCATGCTTAATCAAGGTTTCTTCATCCTTACCATCATCAGGGAAGACACTAATCCCAATACTAGTCGTTATATATAGTTCGCTTTCGTCAATTTTAATCGGAGCCTTAAACGCTTTTATAATTCTTTCTGCAACAACAGCTACATCTTCTTTTTTACGAATTCTAGGGAGAATAAGAATAAACTCATCCCCTCCCATCCGGGCAAAAAGATCGATTTGGCGTATACATCCTTTAATCCGCTGAGCTACCTCTGTTAATAGTTGGTCACCAAAGCTATGTCCTAAGCTGTCATTTATATTTTTAAATTGATCCAAGTCAAAATACAGCACAGCAAATTGATGTTTATTCTGCTTGGCATCTTCCAAAAACTCTTGTAGCTTTTGGAATAAATAAATGCGATTCGGAAGTTTTGTTAATTGATCGTAATAAGCTAAATGCTCTACTTTCTTTTCGACTCGTTTTCGCTCTGACTTTTCGATCGCTAGTTCAACAAGATCAGCAATCGACGTCGCAAAGCTTTGCTCGTCATATGTCCATTGTCTAGGCATTCCAATGTGCTCAAAATTGACAATTCCCACTACTCTACCGTCGACCCGAATTGGCGCATCCATAAACGAGCTTACAGAATGATCTAGAAACGGCTTGTAAATGTTCTTATTTCCAATTTCTTTATATACGTCATGAACGGTAATTAATGAATCTTTCTCAATCGAAACCATATAGTGAGGATTATCCTCTAAGTCAATATTTGCCCCGGATGTATGACTATTTTTGCTCCATTCAAACATATCCTTACAGTGCAAGGCATAACGAGATTTATCATACATCCAAATACTAACTCGCTCTATCCCAAGTGAATTAGCAGCTGATTCAGCAATCACCTCATAAGCTTTATCTAATTTCCCATTGTTAATATCTCGATTTTTAATCAGTTGTAACAGCTCAGTCTTTTGCTTTCGAATACGCAATTGGGAGTCAAAATTCTCCGCCTGCTTTCGTTCTGTCACATCTTTGATTACTACTTGTAATGCATCTTGATCCATCGAATGGTAAGGTATCACGGTTACTTCCACATCATGGACATGATGGTGTAATCCAACCAGCTGCCCTTCAACCGTGGTGGACTGTTTATTTAATTCGAGACTTTGTTTTAATAACACTTTAAAAAATTCTCGAAAATCCGGGTGGGCAAATTGTAATAAATCTAACCCTACGATATCTATCATGCTTTCGCCACCTAAAAATTGAATCCCTTTATCATTAGCAAACACAATCTCATCGTTACTATAGATATAAATAGATTCTGGTGACGATTCAATGATTTCCTGATATCTTTTTTTACTCTCGTTCATCGTCCGTTCATATTTAATCCGTTCCATTTCTGCTGATAAACGATAGGATAGAAAGTTCATCACTTCTTTCGCGAGGTCTGTTTTTACCATTGTCTGATGGTCAATCATCGTGATTAACCCTTGAACCTTCTTACGTTTATCATAAATAGGAACAGCCACACAGCTTCTCCAATTCACTTCATAGAAATAGGAAGAAAGTTCGTCAAGGTGATCGCGGTACACATATTTTTTCCCATTCTCTAAATCATCAAGAACTTCATCGGCCAAACAAGCCAACACTTCTTCAGAGATAGCATCTTCTTTCCGATGATAACTAGCCAATGTTTCGAACCTGTTTTCTCCTCCAGTTTTTCCAACAATAGCTGCATCGACTTCAAACACATTGGTTAAAAACTCAACAGCAGCATTTAAAAACACCTCTCCTGTCTTGTTGGCAATTTTCTCAAAAAAACGATGAAGAATTTTTAATTCGTCTGCTTTTTTGAGAATAATAAGTGTGTATGGATCCTCATCTATCGTACAATCCTTAAATACAGTATGTAAGAAAAGGTTCGCTTGTTTTTTGGTAACACCAATATGTTCTGGCTTATTTTGTTCCAAGGTTGGAAAAATGACATCAATCGGCTTATCAACAAGATCGTTAGCTTGATAACCAAGTAACTGTGTTGTCGTTGGATTAACATAAAGCATCGTATTCTTGTCGTCGATCAAAATCACACCATCAGAAAAATCATCAAATAATGATCCAGTGAATGCCATGCTGGCTTGTTCCATTAAAGTCCCGTTCATGTATAAGATCACCTCTACAAATTGGATAGTAATAACGTTTCCATTAGATTTTTTTCATCTATAAAACTAGTTATCTGACGTGTGGGAATCCTGAGAATACAAGAATTATGTAGTAGTCAGCTATGTCCTAAGTAACATAAAAAAACACATTCCCGTTTTAAAGAATGTGCTTTATCCTAAAAACGGTAGCTGGCTAACATAACCCATCTAGGTCTTAGTCCCTATAGCTTTGCGTCACTGCATTTCTGCAACTTTGCCTTTATCATTTTGTAGTTCAATTTTACTATATACTATACTCAATTTTATACCACAAAAGTAAAAAGTTGTCAAAAAAAGTAGAACAATTGTCTTATAGGGGTCAGACCCCCTATGTGGGGGTCTGACCCCTGTTGTGGACATTTGTCCGCGGTGGGTGGACAATTGGGATGAGGGGGGGACGGACATAGGATGTGTCGAGATACTGATAATGTGTCGTTTGCAAACCTTAAATATTTATATATTTCCCAAACAAATTCCGGGGAGTCACTGTTACTATACCTTTGTTTTCATGCGTTCTATGATGGAGACCAACAATTCCTTATATTGTTTTAAATTAGAGTGGATTTTAATGGCAACTTCTTCGTTGTATGTATGTACAGTCAAATTTCGATCATTTACCATTTGGATTCCTTGAATTGCTTCTTCCTCAGTCAGAATATTATTCTCTCTTAAACTTCTTATTACCCCTTTAGGTGATGCAACATCTATTCCTTCTATATCATATAAATACTGTTTGGCGGCTTTCCAACATGCTTCAAACGAAAATTCAAACCGTTGGATCGATGCATCACGTTCCACTTGATTTGGATTTGTCAAAATCACAAGCTCATGGAAGGAAGCTAATGCCTTTTCAGCTGAATTTATTCGCAACTGCAATCTTTCCATAAAATCCCCTCCCTTTTCACATTTTGCGTTAGTTCTTTATTCGCATCGTCCAAATTAACAAATTCTACTTTGTATGGAATAGTTGATTCTTCCACTCTGTCAATCAATTCCGTCCACTTATACAAGGAAAGCTGTGTCATCGGTTCAACAGCAATATCTATATCCGAACTGGTTTTTTCTTCCTTTCGTGCCCAAGAACCGAAGAGGTAAACTCTTACATTTTGTTCATTTAATACATCGCAAACAATATGTTTAAGCTCTGCTAGTATTTCCTCTCGCATTTCAACCGCTCTCTTTCTTTTTGATTCATTATATCATGGAGGATAACTCGGTTCACCTAATACTAACTTAATCACTAAGCAAAATAAAAAAGCTGCTACTCAAAAGGAAATCGGAAATCCCATAACAAGTAGCAGCTTCATATAAAATCTAATAGAACCCAAACAAATTCTGTTCCATTAACCTACAACTTTTTTCTCTTTTTGTTTCTCCATAAATAGAACAATGGCAATGACAATACCGACAGTTAATGCTATTTTAATAAAGCCAACGATAGGTGAAAATAATACTGCCATACCAACGATGATGGCAATGATGCCATACAAAGGTTTTTTATAAGCAAATTGACCAAGAACAGCACCAAATATAGCTGGCAGAATAAAGTTAAATGCACTCTCTACGGCAGGAGGGATGAGAGATAAAATATAGGTTCCACTCAGGATAATAGTCACAATAACCAAGATATTCGTTATCGAAGCAACTGCGATGCCGAAAACACCTGCAATTTCTGCTTTTCGTGAGCCAGTTTCGGCATCAACAGCTTTCTGTGCGGCTGCAGAACATGGTAGGCACATATTGGCAATATTCCCAGTTAGAAAAGCTAAATAGGTCCCTGCAACTCCTAGTGTCGGGTAGTAAGTAATTGGTTCTAATACCCAAAAAATTCCTACGAAGCTCGCATACCCAATCAATCCTGTGATGATCGCAGACCAACCCGGGTGTGCATCTAATACAAAGGAAAGATATAATGGCGGAACAAAACACATAGCAATTAATAAGAATAGTGTTGTTCTTCCCCAAAAGTGAGCTTTTTGATGAAAAACACCTATGGAATCACTACTTACAGTTGTCGGTCGGACGGTGCGCTCTACACGTTCATTGATTACCTTTTCTGGAATAACACTCATTTTACTCCTCCTCGTTAAAAATCATGTTAATGCATCTATAGCCAAAAATTACGACAAGAAATACCCAGTAACCATCCCAATCAGCATCGAAATTCCTAATGCCCATTCTTTTAACCAAGCAATATTGACCTTTTCTGCAAAAATCATGATGAGTACCATTACTATTAAGGCAATACCACCCGCAGAGAAATGACCAAAACTAGTAACCATTTGATCACTGATTAGATATCCAAAAGCACCTAACATCGCAGATAAAGACACCGCAGCCATCACTTTAGGATTTTTCTTTTCTATTTTTTGTTGTGATTTCCCTAGTGTTTTTGTAAAAAGAGCCGTGAATAGCAACCAGCCCATTCCACCTAAACACATCGTCCATACAATTGTTGTAAAAGCTTCCATCGAAAAGTCATCCGCTCCCAATGTTGTACCGAAAGCACTTGCACCTATCTCAGCAGCACCTGTTTCCGTTGCTGCGGAACCAATAATCCCAATTCTCATAAGTGTAATAGGGGATCCTAACAAGGCGATTAACGATACAAGAATAATCGCAATACCGAACGAAGGTCCTAACGAGCTGACAAAGCCTGTTCGAACGGCTGTTTTCACATCATTGGATGACATCCCTACATCTGGAGCAGACTTCCATGCTATTCGCATAAATATAATTGCCTGAAATAAAACTATCCCGACAACAATACATGCAATAATCCAAAATGCTGTGCTATTAGCAATCGCCATTACTTCTTCCATCATAAACCCCTCCTAAAATAATTGATTAAAAACCTATTTTACAGAGCTTTCTTCCAGGTAAGATACATCACTACTCTCAGATTGATTGTTTAGTATGGTTGCAATAAAAAGTTTTGCAATATACAACATCGCTTCTTCGTCTGCATCAAATTTCGGGTGGTGATGCGGGTAGATATCAGCTTCGTTTTTCATCGCGCCACCTACCCAGAAAAAAGTGCCCGGAACTTCTTTTAAATAATAAGCAAAGTCCTCCATCCCCATCTGTGCAGCCATATGGTGGACCTTCTCCTCTCCAAATAGGTCAGTGGCAACTTTTTCCACGCGTTTCGTCTCTTCCGGATGATTCACAACAGCTGGATATCCACGGACATAACGAACATTTGCCGTTGCTCCTAAACCGCTACATGTAGAGGTAGCCATTTGCATAATGGATTTTTCAACCCAATCTCGCACCTCGTCATCCATCGTTCGGACCGTGCCACGAATGGTTACTTTATCTGGTATAACATTAAAACTTTTCCCACTATCCAACGAAGCCACGGTGACAACGGCAGGTTTCACCGGATCAACTTGTCGACTTACAATTTGTTGCAGGTTTAAAATCAATTGACTTGCAATAACGAGTGGATCAATCGCTAAATGTGGATTCGCAGCATGTCCGCCCTTCCCAGAAATATCAATTTCAAATGTATCTCCATTGGCCATCGCAATACCTTCTTTTAGCCCGACTAACCCTAGTGGATCGGTGGAATTCACATGCGCCCCATAGACGACATCCACCCCATCAAGACATCCATCTTCAATCATAAACTTAGCCCCACCAGGTATAACCTCTTCGGCAAATTGATGAATAAAGACGATAGTCCCTTCTAATTCATCTTGTATTTCGCTTAAAACTTTTGCTACTCCCAAAAGCCCAGCTGTGTGTATATCATGGCCACATGCATGCATCACACCAGGTACGCGTGATTTATATTCCACATCTTTTTCATCTTGAATAGGAAGGGCATCGAAATCTGCTCGCAGCGCAATCGTTTTGCCTGGTTTTGCCCCCTTCAATGTACCAACGACACCACGGCCACCTACACCTGTTTTTACGTCTAATCCTAGATTTTCAAGAAAGTCTGCTATTTTTTTCGGGGTAACTACTTCTGTGTGGGAAAGCTCTGGGTTCCTATGTAGATCTCTTCTAAAGGATACTAACTCTGGATACAATTCTTTTAATCTAGCAAATAACTGTTCTTGCATATTGCCCCATCCTTTCATATATCATGAATTTTTTTGATCACTCATTTAATCGGCGATACTGACATCCTTCCATCCCTTTAAGTTTGGACGTCTTTTTCCATAACCTGTCGCCTTTTCATATTGGTAAGCAATTTGCAGCACTTTCAGATCGGCTCGATGCGCACCAACGATTTGCAAACCAATCGGAAGCCCGTCTGATGTAAATCCGCTTGGCATCGAAATAGCTGGATTACCAAGAACGGAAATATAGTAGCAGGAACGCATCCAGTCGATATAGGTTTCCATTGCAACACCGTTAACCTCTTTCGGATATTCCAAGCGAACATCAAACGGTGGCAATTGACTAACCGGCAACACAAATGCATCATACTTGTCAAAAAATCGGCGCATTCGATGATAGAGCTGATTTCGGAGCTTTTCCGCTTTACCAACATCCATACCACGAAGATCGCGGCCCTTTTGGAAGTTCCAAACAAAACTAGGTTTCATAACATCTTTATATTGATCAAATAAGTGGCTATATGACATTTCCATTTCCCAAGCACGTAAAATATGGAAAACTTCATTTGCTTCTGTTAAATCTGGATAATCCTCTTCTACATGACATCCTAAGTCAGTGAAAATTTGAACTTGTTCTTCGATATTAGCTTGTATCGCAGCTTCAACTGGAATAGCTCCACCGAAGTCTGCTGTCCATGCTATGCGTAGTCCTGTAAGGTCTTTTTCGAGGTCTTGGAGAAATATTTTTCCTGGTTCTTGAAGGGAGATTGGTGATCTGTCATCAGGCCCAGCTATCACTGACATCATGAAAGCTGCATCTTCCACATTTTTTGCAATCGGGCCTTGAACAGCTAAAGTTGAAAAAGGTGCAGTTTTAGGGTATGTAGGAACTCGCCCAGGAGACGTTCGCATTCCTACCACATTATTGAAAGCAGCTGGAAATCGCAAGGAGCCTCCCATATCACTACCATCTGCAAATGGAAGCATTCCACATGCCACAGCAACCGCTGCACCACCGCTACTTCCACCCGCCGTATGGTTCACGTTATAAGGATTCTTCGTTACACCAAATACTTCGTTAAAAGTATGAGATCCAGCCCCAAATTCCGGAACATTTGTCTTTCCAATCACAATTGCACCGGCATTTTTTAGTCGTTGTACAATTAGGTCATCTTCTGTTGCCATGTTATCTTGTAAAGCTAGTGAACCATTTGTCGTCGGAAATCCTTCCACGTTATGCATGTCCTTAATAGCAATCGGTAATCCATGCAATGGTCCTAGTGGTTTTCCAGAAGCAATTTTCGCATCAGCCTTATCAGCTTCCTTTAATGCTCGATCACTATCTAAGGACACAATCGCGTTCACTTCAGGGTTGATCTGATTGATTTGCTCTAGGTACCTCTCCATGCTTTCCCGAACGGAAATTTCACGATGTTGAATCATCCTAGCTAAATCTCGCGCCGTGACAAAAGTATCGAATTCGTTCATGCACTTGCTCCTCTCGAATGATAATTTCCATTTTGCGGAAAAAATGAATAACAATAAGTGGTTAATAAAAATAATACTTGTCCTTACATTTCCCATCAAGAAAAGTGTGAAACAACCTAACAAACAAAAGCTTATTTCGTTCGATATGCCCATATTTAATTCGAAAAACTTTTTCAAAAATCCTAACAATAACCTATACAACCGCAATCATTGTTATATTTTTTAACAATTGTTCTGCATATTTTTCCTAAACTGATGTGTGTAATCGTATAAGCACCCCAAACATTATCCATGCTGTACAAACGAATTGGCTGCTAATTTTATCACTGATCCCAAAAGTACCTGCGCTCCCATTGATACATCTTCTTTCTCACACCATTCTTCAGACGTATGACTAATCCCATCCTTTGTACGCAAAAATATCATCCCGATATCTGTTATTTTCCCTATTACCATTGCATCATGAATAGCACCACTTGGCAGCTTAACCACTTCTATCCCTTTATCTTCAATCGTAGTTTGAATAGATTGATAAACCTCAGCAGAGCAGTCCACACCAGATACGCTATGTAGATTCTCTACTTCTAACGTAACTTCTCTTTTTGCACAAATATTATGGGTCATATTATTAATTTGGGTAACTAACTGATCAAGTAGCGCTTCAGAAAGATCACGAATATCGATTGTAAATTCAACATTACTAGGAATAACGTTTATTCCTCCTGGATTTACAATGAATTGCCCAACTGTCATAACCGTTTGTTCTTGTTCCTTTGCTAATTGTTCTACTCTGTGAATGATTTCCACTGCAGCAGCTAGAGGATCTTTTCTTAAAGCCATAGGCGTTGTTCCAGCATGTCCTGCTTCCCCATTTATTTTAATTTTTAGCCATCGTAAACCAGCAATTCCTGTAACTAGACCAACTGGTACATTTTTAGATTCTAATACCTTTCCTTGTTCAATATGTACTTCTAGATAGCATTTTATCGAATTTGCATCTGCTTTGACGCTAGCTAAATTAGTAGGGTCGTATCCTTGATTGATCATTGCTTCTGCAATAGAAATCCCGTTATTATCAGTATTATCAGCCAGGTCATTGTACGTTAAATCTCCTATATATGCTTCACTACCTAGCAATCCTGTAGAAAAACGCGCACCCTCTTCATCGGTAAAGGCAACTACCTCAAGTGGATTTTCCGTAGTTATTCCTTTTTCATTCAATGTCTGCAGTACTTCTATTCCGGAAAGAACCCCAACTGCTCCATCAAACTTCCCACCGTTTAACACCGTGTCAATATGCGAGCCGATTAAGACAGTCTTTCCATTAGGATTTTTGCCATCCATTTTACCGAAGACATTCCCTATTTCATCCTCCCTAACAGACAAACCAGCTTCAGCCATATATTTCTTTATTAATTCCTTTGCTTGCCGTTCTTCATCAGTGAATGAAAATCTATTCAGTCCTCCGTTTTCACTCCTCCCTATTTCGCCTAGTTCATTAATACGATTCCATAAACGTTCTTCATTAATATGCATCCTTTTACCCCCTAGTGTCGGTGTTTTCGATTTATTAATTTTCTTGCCTTGTATATCGAATTCTTACATCGATGATAGAATTAGTCGAATACCAACAATGATTAAGAAAAACCTAAAAATCAAAACAATTACGTTATCATTTAATTTACTATTTAAATACGAGCCAAATTTCCCTCCGAACCACGCACCTGGTACAAGAGCCAATGTATATAGCCAATCAACATTTCCTAGTTGAATATGACTTAATGCCCCTGTAATCGATGAAAGAAAAATCATAAACATTGACGTTGCAACAGCAACAGGAACTGGAAAGCGAAATAGTAATAGCATGGCTGGCACCATTAAGGAACCACCGCCAATCCCAAATAACCCAGACAGCATCCCAATAAAGAAACAAATCACAACTGCCAAAATCGGATTAAATTGATAAACATATTCTCTTCCTGCCTCATCTAGATAGGACCGCTTAACCCCCTTTTTGGGTTCAAGTGGTTTCAAATATTTTGTGACAAACATCGTCAGTGAAATAACAATCATCAAAACACCAAAAAATATGGAAAATAGTTCCATTTCAATATTTTTATTTAAGATGGCTCCCAAGACCGCTCCAGGACCACTACCAATAAAGAAAATAAAACCACTACGATAATCTACTTTCTTTTGCTTGATATAAGCTATCGTGGAGGAGAGACCCGTAACAGTTAACAGGACAATAGAAATCCCAACAACTATTTGCGGGGCTAATTCAGGTAATAGGCTAGTGCCCCCTAAAAAAATAAGGGATGGAACAATAATGATGCCCCCACCTAATCCGGCAAGGCTCCCTACTGTCCCTCCCAAAAAACCTACAAATATAAGTATGATCCAGATCAATGAATACGCTCCCTACTAACTACCAAAATTTTACTAACTACAATATATTCGAACGAAAATACATGTTTCAATTAACATCTATAATTCTCATATTTAAAACCGTTCAATCCAACTATTACGTAAGAATTTCTGACAGTGAATTTACCTTAAAGGGGTCTGACCCCGCTTGTGGACAAATGGGGTGTTTTGTCTTTCTGGGGTGGACATGTGGGGGGGGATGCGTGATTTTTTCAAATATTATTGTTTGTTGATTGGTGTTTTTATATTAATAAAAATAAAACCCCGAGCAATAGAAATGCCCAAATCAAAGTGATTCGGGCTCCTATTCATCTATTTTAAATTAAGGGGATAAGATGAACACCATATTAAAATGCAGCAGTCGTTTATAAGAAATTAACCTTTTACTCCTCCCATTGTTATCCCAGCTACAAAGTAACGTTGGAAGAAAAGGAATACAATAAGAATCGGAACAACAGTCAAAGTAGAGCCTGTTAATAGCATTCCATAGTTATTACCATACGGAGAAATTAATGATGCGAGTCCAATTGGTAATGTCATGCTTTCGTTACTTCTAAGCACAATTAGCGGCCATAAAAAGTTATTCCAACTATTCATTGCTTGAATAATACTCATTGCACCAAAAGCTGGTAACATCATAGGAGCCATTATTCTCACATAACAACCAAATTCTGTACAACCGTCGATTCGAGCTGATTCGATAATTTCCTTTGGTAATCCTATTGCATACTGCCTAAAAAAGAATATGACAAATGGTGTCACGATAAAAGGCAAAATGACCCCCGCATACGTATCTACTAAACCAAGAAAAATCATAACCCTATATAGGGGAAGCATTAAAATGTCAACAGGAACTAACAGCAAGAATATGACCAATCCAAAAATTAAATTTCTACCTTTAAATCTATAAATAGCTAATGCATACCCAGCAAAGGATGATAGAATAACGGAACCTATCGTAGTGATAACTGTAATAAGGATGCTATTTGAATACCAACGGAAATATTCTTTCCCGTCAGTAAATAAGTGTATATAATTTTCAAGCGTTAATGTGTCTAGGGCCATACTTACATTTAAACCATTACTAAATATTTCTGTTGCAGGCTTAAATCCAGAAATAAGCATAACATAAAAAGGGAAAAGCACAATAAAACTTGCAAAAGTAAAAAATAGAATTAATAATGTTTTATTGATTATAGACGTTAATTTTTGTCCCATTTTTAATCCTCCTTAAAAGCGCCGAAATGCTTGAGTTGGAACAATCCTATGACTAGTGCTAATAAAAGTAAAATCACACTAACCGCTGCCCCTAATCCCATAGCGTTATAGTCAAAGGACTGTTGATACACGTAACCAACAATGGTAAGTCCGATATCATTTGGAGAACCATTTTTCCAAAAAACATAGGATTCCTCAAACATTCTGAGCCCTCCGAAGATACTGATAATAAGTACAAACAAAGTTACCGGTTTTAGCATTGGAACCGTTATCCTAAAAAACTTTTGTATCGTATTCGCTCCATCAATCTCAGCAGCCTCATATAGAGAGTTAGGTATACTTTGCAAGCCTGCCAAGAAGTAAATAACATTAATACCCATCATCCGCCAACAATTCAATGATACCATGAGAAACATTCCAGTTGCTGCTCCTAACTTCCATTGCTGAGGCTCCATACCTATTTGTACTAATAAACTGTTAATAAAATCCTTTTCAGTGTCCCCAAACATCAAACTGAAAAAAATACCTCCAACAATTACCGAAACAAGAGCAGGCATGAATAAGGCACTTCTAAAAAAGTTCTTAAATGGCAGGTACTTTGAATTTAATAATGTTGCTAATGCCATAGGTACAGGAATCAGTATTGCTATGATCCAAAATGTGTAAATAAACGTATTCTTTACAGCAGTAAAAAAGTGATGATTCATCATTTGCTTGTAATTGGCAAAACCGACCCATTCTGTCTGACCAATTAAAATATGTTGAAAACTCATTCTGAAGAGTTCAATAATTGGATATAAAAAGAAAATCAATAAAACGAGAAAGAAAGGTGTTAAAAAGAAATATGGTGCTAATTTCTGGGAAAATATAAGTTTTTTGATTGGATTTTCAGTAGATTTTCTTTTTTTTGCCGAGACCTTAATTGTTGATGTTTCTTGTGGTTCCATAGTGTTACCCCCTTTACAAAGTTTAATGAAGAGAATAGGAGAGAGAACCACCCTATTCTCTCCTTTTATTAATTATTTGATGATTGATTTCTTACATCTTCTTCAGCTCTTTTTAGCGCCTCTTCAGGGGTCATGTTATTATTTTGTATAACACTAAATAACGCATCCGTTATTGCCGTTACAGCTTTAGGAAAATCTTGATTAACATTAGGTGCTATTACCTCTTTTGTAACTTGATCTACTACATCAAACACATTTTCATTTAGAAAGAATTCTGTAGTTTCTGTTGGCTTTGTAAATATCTCATTATCGTACACGTGCATTGGCGGTACTTTACCCATGTGTGTATAAAGTCCTAAAATACTTTCCTTCGTCGTTTTCGTATATTGAAGAAACTCTTTCGCTAGTTCGACATGCTCACTTTGTTTGATAATTGCTGAACCAGTTCCACCAAGACCTACAGAATCATAGCATTCTGCATCCGAACATACTGGCATTGGAGCAATTAGAACCTTATCTTTTTGATCAGGCATGTAGTTAATATATCTATCCATATACCAAATAGGCATTAAATTGGCAGCGACACCATC
Source organism: Aquibacillus albus (assembly GCF_016908325.1). Classification (GTDB taxonomy): domain Bacteria; phylum Bacillota; class Bacilli; order Bacillales; family Amphibacillaceae; genus Aquibacillus_A; species Aquibacillus_A albus. The sequence goes on from NZ_JAFBDR010000002.1 coordinate 208,753, forward strand.
GTTGTTATTAAAACCAAAATAAGATTCTTCTGTAGGGCTACCTCCTGGCGCTGGGATAGCTATTTCATGCTTATACACCGCGTCATGTAAAAATTGAAGTGCATCAATATTTGTTTGATTCGCTATCGTGATATTACCATCTTTGTCAAAAAAATCTGCGCCTCGTTGTAATGCAATCGCCTGGAAAAGTTTAGAATCAGAAGTTGGAACTGTAAACATTGGTTTTCCTGTTGTCTCTTTAACTTTTAAACCGGCTTCTAAAAAATCATCCCAAGTAACAATATCTTTTGGATCTACTCCAGCAGCATTCATAATATCCATATTGTAGAACATTACCGTAGAAGCCAAGTTATTAGGAGCTCCATAATAGTTACCATCTTTTGCATAGATGTTTAATCTAGCTTCAATGTAATCTTCTGGGTTGATGATGTCATTTAGTGGGACTAATGGAATATCGCCTTGTAAATAATTGGGAAACTTATTAATTTCAATATCAACAATATCAGGAGCTCCTTTACCAGATTGTATAGATAACGTTAATTTCTTCCACATATCACTAAAAGGAAGTAATTCTGCCTGTAATTCTATTTGTCTATCTGGATGTTCTTTGTTCCATTGCTCTGCTGAATACTTATAGTAATCGGAATAGGACTGTACGAAAGACCAAACTGTTAGCTTTGTTGGCTCTGATCCGCCACTATCCGTTGACTCACTCGTACTTCCCCCACTATCATTTGAACCACTATCGTCTGAAGATGAAGTTGTTGAATCACCATCTGAACAAGCTGCTAATAACAGGAACATGACAAGCATTAACAATGACACTAATTTTTTCATACATACACCCCTCGTAATTAGTAGTTAAAGCATCAAGCTAGACTGGATCCCCAAATAAAACTTCTCCCTTTCTAAATACTCCCAAAATTTGTATAATATAATTAGCTACTGCTTCCTCATTCACTTTCTTAGCGGGATTTCTTTACAATGAGTGAGGAAGCATAGCTATGCTTCACATAAACACACTCCAACGATCAGGCTATTAATTAACTTCTAGGTATTCACTACTTTTTAATGTTCCATCTTCATTGAAGTAAACAATCCGTTGTTCTTTGTCTGATAGATAAGCAGCTTCTAGCAACGAGATAGTTTTCAGGTTATCTTCTGAACTATTTGGAGCGCTTACATTTGTTTCTAATGAATCAAGCAATTGTCTCAATCCTTCAAAAGCTGATTCCGGTTTAAGCTTTTGTCCTCCTGTTGGGAATTCCCATGTTTCCACGGGGTCTTTTGAATCTTTTTGATAGAGTGACACATCGTTATAACCCCCAACTAATGTACCGTTTTCACCGACAACTACTAGCTCATTAGTTTTGTATGCAGAAGATAAGCTTTGAGTATAAGTGACCGCTACATCATTCTGGAACAATATTTGTACAGTAGAGTCTGTATCACCAACACAATTTACAGCTGGAGAAGAATAGGTTTGACACACTAAACTCTTTGCTTCACTTCCTAAAATCCATCTAAAGCCATCAAACCAGTGAATACCCATTACCGACATAGAATTTCTTGCGCGCTCTGTTCGCCAACCTTGGTCTTGACGAAAAAAATAGTCATGAAATCTAACGGATGAAACAGCACCAATCTTGTTGTCTAAAATGAGGTTTTTCACAAAATCAAAGCAATAATGGGTTCTAAAATTTTGATCGATGCTAACCGGAACCCCGTGCTTTTTGGCATAATCTGTAATCTCCTGTGCCTCTTGAAGCGTTTCACAAAAAGGCTTTTCACAAAAGATCGGAATACCTGCTTCAATCAAAGGGAATAAAACTTCTTTTCTAATCGTTGAAGGTGTACATACAACCGCAACATCTACGTTCGCATCCGCAATGAAATCATTTAAACTAGTAAATCGATGGTCAATTTCATAAGCATTCGCTCTTTCATTGAGAACTTCTAAGTTTGGATCACAAATTGCAACTACCTCTACCTCACCCTTGTGTTTTTTCAACCCATCCAAATGCATTCTTGTGACATTACCAGCTCCAACAATACCAACTCGATAAACTTTTTCTGTTGACAAAAATACCCCACCTTTTACATTTTTATTTTAAGAAAATTAAGAAAACTAAATATATATTTTTCCTAATTTTTATAATGGCAGCTTATTTAATCCCTTTTTCATGTGATTCAAGCATTCTTCCATACCACCTATTATGGTTCCGCCACTTTCTTCATCTGCTGAAATCCATCCATCATATCCAATTTCATTAATCGCCTGAAATATTGGACGGAAATTGATTTCACCATGGCCGAGTACTTTCCAATCTCCTCCTGCAAAATCTTTCATATGGAAATTATCAACCCTGTCTTTAAAACTACTTATTACCTCTGCAATGTCGGTGATACCTGATTTATATAAATGTGCTGTATCGATCGTTAACTTCACTGATTCATCTACATTTTCAAAGAATATATCGAAATCATCTCGATGCATGACTGGTTGGTTATAATGGTGATGAAGGGATAAAACTACACCATATTGCTCGTTAGCCTCTTGCCCTAACTCGGATAAAACTTTTGCATAGTTTTTTATATCTTCATGTGTGACTTGATTTCTCGGTATGCCATGACAAAACACAATTCGTTCTGTCCCAACCCGCTGAGCAAATTTTAATAGGTCTCTTAAGTCCTGTTGATTTTGATCATCTAACTTACCACCAAAAATTAGTCCCGACGCAACACCTTGGTGATTTTCCCACAACTCATTAAACTTCTCTGATTCACTAATAAAAGGTGCATATTGGGTGTGTTTTAATTGCAGACCATCATACCCAATCGATTGATAATGACCGAAAAGTTCGTCACGTTCCTTTTCAGAAGCCGTTGGTCGTGAAAATGCAAACTTCATATTATTCCCCCTTTGTATTTTTGAGAAAAGAAAAGGCATTATGTAAGAATCACTAGTTGTAAGCGGATACAAAACGATTAATTAATTTTTGCCCTTTCCTTTCAATTGATGAGTCAATTATAATTCAACTAAGTTGAATAAACAACCCATTTTTTTAATTTAAATAAACTTTTTTTGTATTTCTAACCTTAAAAATACATAGTATAATAGTGTTTAAGTTTTAGAATTTTTAGTAATATGGTATTTTATCCATAACAATGTATCTTCACATTAAACATGAAACGAAAATAGTAGAAGGGAATTAAACACAATGGATTTAGGACCTAAATTAGGAAGGCAAATAAGATATATACGAAAACAACAAAACAGAACACTCGACGAGGTCGCTGCTACATGCGGATTCAGCAAAAGCCTCTTATCAAAGATTGAAAACGGAGTAACTACACCACCAATCGCTACCCTTATGAAGATAGCGGAAGCTCTAGGAGTAACCGTATCGGATCTTTTAGAAGAAAATAAGGAAATAGGCACCATCTACACACAAGCATCCACCTATAAAAATAGTGACAAACTAATCAAAACAGATAAAGGTTATTCTTTTTATGCTTTTGCAGCAGCAAGACAGGATAAAATAATGCAACCCTATTATTTCGTCGCAAAGAAAAACGAGGTGTATAACCATGCGTTATCACATAAAGGTGAAGAATTCGTTTTTGTATTAGAGGGTGTAATGAAATACAAAGTAGGAGAAATGGAATACACGCTAGGACCAGGGGATTCTATATACTTTACATCGTTAGAAGAACATACGTTAACCCCCATTTCAGATGAAGTAAAGTATATGGCGATTTTTAGTTCTGATTAATCTGAAAATTACCTCTTGTTTATTCAACTAAGTTGAATTATAATAAACACATGTTCCTAATAATAAACTTTAAGAGGAGGCTATTATGGCTACTATTACAGATTTGAACAAAGAAAAACACATCCTTGATATGGATTGGGGGAAAATCCAATGGCTGTGTGGCCAGCAAATTGATCCTGACTGCGAAATGACATTCGGAATGGTTTATATCGACGCTGGCAAATCTAATCCAAAACATATGCACCCTAATTGTGAAGAAATTATTTTCGTATTATCAGGAGAATGTGATCATTCACTTGGTGATGAAGTTCATCATTTAAAACCTGGTATGATGTTACGAATCCCTCGAAATGTTTGGCACGATGCTAAAGTTACAAGTTGGGAACCTTGTCGCATGTTAATTATGTACTCATCTCCAGACAGACAAACAGTTGGTGAATAATATCAATACCGTTGAGAGAGGAGAAAAAGGATGGCAGGAAAAGTTGTATTAGTTGGTGCGTTAGATACAAAGGGAGAAGAATATCTATTTGTAAAAAACATTCTAGAGAACCAAAATATTGATACAATTACTGTGAACACTGGCGTATTGGATGAACCACTATATACACCTGAGATATCATCTGACGCTGTCGCTCGTGCTGGTGGAAGTGACTTAAATACACTAGTTAAAGCAAACGATCGAGGGAAAGCGGTTGCAGTAATGACAAAAGGCGCAAAAGTGATAATGGAACAACTAATTGATCAGGAAGAGGTTGCTGGAGCATTTGGTATGGGTGGAACAGCTGGTACTACAGTTGCTTCCTCTGCCATGCAAGCAATCAACGTCGGAATCCCTAAGATTCTAGTTTCTACCGTCGCTTCTGGAAACACCAGACCATATGTAGGCGTTAAAGACATTATGATGATGTATTCGGTGATTGACATTGCTGGAATCAATACGTTGTCTAGTAAAATATTAAGTAATGCTGCTTACTCCCTGGTAGGAATGGTTCAAGCGAACAAAAATGGAAGCGTTGTCAATAGTGATAAGCCGATGATTGGAATGACGATGTTTGGTGTGACCACTCCATGCTGTACGCAAGTCAGAAATAAATTGGAGGATTTAGGTTACGATGTGTTAGTTTTTCACGCAACCGGATCAGGCGGAATGGCAATGGAAGAACTAATTCGGGCTGGTTTCATCAAAGGTGTTGTGGATGCTACGACTACAGAATTAGCTGATGAATTAGTAGGCGGCGTTTTTAGCGCAGGACCAAATCGACTTTTAGCAGCTGGTGAATGCGGCGTTCCTCAAGTAGTTTCCGTAGGAGCATTAGATATGGTTAACTTTGGACCGCCAGAAACAGTTCCTGATCAATTCACTGACCGTCAATTCTATCAACATAATCCAACTACTACTTTAATGCGAACGACAGTCCAAGAAAACAAAGAACTAGGAAGACAAATAGGTGAAAAGTTAAGTAAGTCCACTTCTCCTGTTGTCGTTGTATTTCCTAAAGGCGGCGTTTCTATGCTAGATAAAGATGGGAATGATTTTGATGGCCCTGAACAGAGAGAGGCATTGTTATTAGGAATGAAAGAAACAATTCGTACAGATATTCCATTCATAGAATTAGAGGAAGACATTAATGATTCCGTTATTGCAAACAAGATGGCAGAGACAATCCACGAATTAATGAAAACAACCAATGTAAAGGAGGTTTAACCATTGGCTCTAAGTCGAAAACAAATACTAAATAATTTAAATAATCAAATAAAAGAGAACAAAGCAATTATTGGCGGTGGGGCTGGTACCGGTATTTCTGCAAAATGCGCAGAAGCCGGCGGCATTGATTTAATCATCATCTATAACTCTGGAAGATACAGAATGGCAGGAAGAGGATCTTTAGCAGGACTCATGCCATATGGTGACGCTAACCAAATTGTAGTAGAAATGGGAAGTGAAGTACTGCCAATTGTAAAAAATACTCCTGTTCTAGCTGGTGTTTGTGGTACCGATCCGTTTCGTTCGATGGACGTATTTTTAGATGATTTAAAACGACAAGGATTTGCAGGGGTGCAAAACTTTCCTACTGTTGGTCTTTGTGATGGTACATTCCGCCAAAACCTTGAAGAGACAGGTATGGGATATGATTTAGAAGTAGAAATGATTCGCAAGGCTCACGAAATGGATTTATTAACAACTCCTTATGTATTTAACGAAGAAGACGCGGTAAAAATGGCTGAAGCAGGTGCAGATGTACTCGTTGCACACATGGGATTAACAACGAAAGGAAGCATTGGAGCAAGTACAGCTTTATCATTAGAAGAGGCAACTGACCGGGTCCAAAAAATTCATGATGCCGCTAAGACAGTTAACCCTGATATTATTGTTCTCTGTCATGGAGGACCTATCTCTGAGCCAGAAGATGCTGAATATGTATTAAAGAATACAAATGGAGTCGCAGGATTCTTCGGAGCATCAAGCATCGAACGCCTACCTACCGAGAAAGCAATTACAAGTCAAGTAGAAAACTTTAAAGCAATTAAGTAATTTAAATGATTTCATTCTTGTAAAAATACCAAATCGACATAACTGTCGGTTTGGTATTTTTATTATAAACATTCGATTTATTCCACAGAAAAATAACTAACACACGCCATCTGTCCTCCCACGAAGGACAAATGTCTTTTTAGGGGGTCAGACCCCTTTTACACGAAATCGAACCAGCACCGATTACTCCAACTTTTATTGTCATCATCATCTCTCCTTATAGTTCATTCCAATATCGCCGGACATTATCCATACTTATTTTGGACGCTTGTTTACATTCCTCCATCCCTTCAAATTCAATCGAAATGTAGCCGTCATAGCCCGCGTCTTTGATTACTTTTAATACTTCTCTTATATTGATATCTCCATGCCCAGTAATCGCCCCGCGTAAGTAAGCACCAGATGTCGTGTTCAGCCATCCCTCTCCAGGATCTGTATCGGCAGGTCGATAATAAAAATCTTTGATATGAACCATGGATGCAAATCCGATATTTTTCTTGACCGCGGCAACTGGTTGTTCATCTACACATAAAAAATTCCCTGTATCTAATGTCGTTTTAAAATTAGGACGATTGGCTTGATGAATGAGCGTCTGAACTCGATCACTCGCCTGGACATGGTAGCCATGGTTTTCTACACTTGTCGTGATACTATACTGGGCTGCATAGTCAGCAACTTGCTGACAGGCATAGACAAGCTTCGGTAAATCTGCTTCGAATTGCTTGATAGATGTCTCCTCCATCGGCCTCATCGCAACATCATGACGCATGAGATATACCCCTAGACGGTTAGCTATGTCAACTTCTTGCTTTACTCGATCAATTTCTTCTTGATAGGCTTCTTCATCTTCTGTTATAAAACTGGAAGCGATTGCATAATTAGAGATTTCAATCCCTGCCAACTTCGCCCTTTCCCGAATCGCGTCCACTAAAGCAGAATCCTCCAATTGAAATCCAAGATTCGGTACAATCTCAATATGCTCACCACCATTGTCTGCAACCCATTGAATCGCATCTAAAATTGTCATTTCTCCCGTTTTTAAGGCAGAAAATAGACTGTAAGAGCTAATCCCTATCTTCATTTTTTCACACCTTCCTTCCCGTACTCCCCGACCATTAGTTTAGAATAGCAACTGGCTGTTTCTTTTCCGATGACTCGTATGCTGCCATCGCAACTTCCAAAGCTCTCAAACCATCTTCCCCAGTAATGGAAGGAGATTTTTTTTCACGAACGGTCGTAATAAAATCCTCCACTAAAGCTTGGTCCATGTTGTCACCCCAGAAATTCCATTGTGTACCATCGTTACTGTATACATTTGTTTTTTGGGCAAAAGCATCAACAGCTAACGTCCCATTAGAGCCGATAATTTCCAATGTCACATCACCCCATGTTGGGTAATTCTTATTTCGGGACCAGCTACAATCTAGGGTAGCGAACATGTTATTATCAAACTCCATCGTTAGCAATCCGCAATCATCAATATCATAATCAGAGATCATATTGTCGACTTCTGCATACACTTCCTTTACTTCAGCACCTGTATACCAGCGCATAATATCAACGACGTGTACAGTATGGTCAATCACTGCACCGCCACCTGATTTCGCTTTATCTACAAACCAGCCGCCTGGATTTGTCCCGCGATTGGTGCCTTTCATGGCAATGATATTTCCTAGCTCTCCACTCTCGATTACTTTTTTCGCATTGGCTATTGGTGTATTGAAACGGACTGGAAATGCAGTTTGAAGAATCACGTTGTGTTCTTTACAAACAGCAATCATCGATTTCGCATCTTCAAGGTTAGATGCTATTGGCTTTTCACATAAAATGTGCTTGCCTTTGTTGGCTGCTGCAACGACATGCTGATAGTGGTTACTGTTTTCAGAGGTAATCACTACCGCCTCAACCGGTTGTTCTAGTAACTCGTGATAATCAACATAATGAGTGGTGTTGAATTGTTCAGCGACTTTTTGCCCACGGTCTTTTTCATCATCCGCGATCCCAGCGATTTCCACCCCTTCTATTTGGGTTAATGCTTGCGCGTATCCGTAAGCATGGCCGTGTGCAAAACTAATAATTCCTACTTTCATCGAATTGACTCCTTTCCTTTGCTATCCATAACGACTGGCTTTCCTTTTTCAATCGATTCTAAAGCAGCCAACGAGATTTCCATCGCTTTATACGCATCCTCTGCTGTTACAATTGGCTCTTCGTCGGTTTGAATACAATGAATAAAATGCTCTAACTCTTTGTAATATGGATTATCTTTTAGTGGACTTTCCGGAACAGCAACCCCGCCATCTGAAGTGCTGACGTTTGTATTGGCTACCACTGGGGCGACTTTTGAACTATCATATTCGATAATGCCGTCTCTTCCAGCAAACTCGAATTTAGTTGTAAAATTCTGATGTGCCCACGTTCCCTCCACATGGGCAATAACGCCACTCTTGAATCGAAGTGTCACGAGAGCATACTCTACTTTTACATACACTCTTCCTCTACTGCTTTTGGCATAGACACGATCCACTTCACCAAAACACCATCTCAAGTAATCAAAATCATGAATAACCATATCTAAAATTAAACCACCGCTATTATTAAAGTTAGCATACCAATCATTAGAGGCATTCGGGAAACCTCCGCCTCTTGTCGTGCGTACAACTGCCGGATTCCCTATTTTATTTTCAGCAATTAACTGCTTGGCTTGCACATATTCCGGAAAAAATCGAACCACGTGGCCAGCAAATAACTTCACGCCTTTCTCTTTGCAATAGGAAATCATGTCTCTTGCATCAGACAAAGATCTTGCTAGTGGTTTTTCACAGATGACATGTGAACCGTTGTCCGCTACCTTCTTCACGTATTCTTTATGAAGTGGGGTAGGTAAACAAATGGAAACAGCATCAATCGCATCTAACTCTTTTACAGCCTCTTCATATGTATGAAAAGCCTTTGTTCCCAAAGTTTCAGCCAATTGACTCGCTTTGGAATAGTTAACACCAACAATTCCAGCTAAATGAACATCCTTCATTTTTGAATAAGCATTGGCATGCGTACTTCCCATTGTCCCTGCTCCAATAACCAATGTGTGTAACACAAAGCAACTCTCCTTTATCTTTTAATTGACTAGTATCTGGCAAAAAGAAAAAAGGTCATTTCTCCACTACTAACGAAGTAATGACCTATATCATTCCCATTAACTTAAATTAAAACTGCAAGACAAGCATTGCATGACCATCAAGGACGGTAACACTGGTATGAACATAGCCTTCTCGATATTCAAAAGAAAGCACTTTCTCATCTGGAGCCAACAAAACCTGATTTGGTTTTTTATCTGATTCCCAAGGTCGAAATTAAAGGATAGGGTACAGTTTATAAATACCTCGTCCCTCTGTTTAAATTCCCGCTGTGTGTCCTCCCACGAAGGACAAATGTCTTTTTAGGGGGTCAGACCCCTATTACCTCATTAGTGTTCCTCCGTTGATTTCAATGGTTTCGCCGGTAACAAAGCTGCTTAAGTCTGATGCTAAATACAGTGCAGCACCGCTGACATCGCCGGGGATTCCCTCGCGTTTCAGAGGTGTAGCATCTACCGTTTTTTTACGGTCCGCATCTGGAGTGAACGTATCGTGGAAACTAGTCTCTCCTATTAGTCCCGGTGAAATATTATTGACCCGAATAGGAGCAACTTCTTTTGCCAGTCCTTTTGTAAAGGCCATTAGCCCGCCCTTAGAAGTTGCATAGGGGACCGCTCCCTGTCCACCTCCATTTTGGGCTGCCAATGAAGTAATATTTATAATGTTACCGTCACGCTTCATTGTTGGAAGTACTGCTTGTGTAACCAAAAAGGCACTTGTTAAATTCAGATCGATAATCTTATGCCATAAATCTTCACTTGTTTCTTTGATGGGTGTCCGTTTTACCAGACCACCAGCGTTATTGATTAAAATATCAATTTGACCATTAAAAAAGTCTGATGTCTTATTTACTAAATCGGTTATCTCATCCTTTATTAATACGTCAGCTTTAATGGCAGTTGCCTCTACATTTTGTTGTCGAATGGTATGTACTGTATGTTGAGCTCCTTTTTCATTACTATAGTAATGCACAACAACATTTGCACCTGCTTTAGCTAAGTCAATAGCTATTTGACTGCCAATCCCACTGCCAGCCCCTGTAACTAGTGCATTTTTCCCCGTAAGATCTATCTTCATAATAGCCACCATCCTTTTTATTTTTGTAACCGTTCTAAAATCCATATTTCCATACTCACTAGTGGAATCACCACGAAAGAGCTGCCCCTCATTGGACAGCCCCCTGATTAACAGAAAACGCTTCCATCTTAATGGTATCATTTGATTTCTGAAAATTCAATTACTTGAATTCCATCATTTTTCCAGAAAAATTTTATAAATTCTGCTGACGATGTAAGGTCGCCCCCTATACTCCTGACCATCAGGAAGGACAACCTTCCTACAATTAAATCTTAAGAAAAAAACTCACATTGGGATAGGATCTTTCCCCGCCCCCCGCCAAATTACAAATATCTCTTTACTATTTTCTTCACCTGTTCTATCTCTTCCCATTGGTCCTTTGTTCCACCAGCAACTAGGGTGATCGGCCCTTCGTAGTTATGCTTTTTTAATAGATCTAAAGATCGACAAAATTCAACTTCATTCAACTCACCATTTTCATTGTATCTCGGTTTGGCATGAATGGATTCGGAAACTGGGATTGTCATTTCTAACTGACTATATTTGTTGTCTAATTGATAGTTACCAAAATCAGTGACTAAACCTAAATCCCTTCCAACATTTTCTTTTAAAAATAAACAATTCTCTGCTGTAGAAGCTAACGGCTGGAAGTTTTCTGTTACAATCCTTACTTTCTTCTTTTTTCCATATTGTATCAATTCTTTTAAACTTTCTAATGAGCGCACCAATGCACCCCTGTCAGTTGGAGAAGCTTCCCCAGCAATTACTCGAACTCTTTCTGCACCGACACGAGACGCAATATCAATCCAATCTTTGATAAATTCAACATCAGACTGGCGACGTTTTTCATCGCTGCTGCTGATATCACCATAATCGATCAAGAGATTATAAAACAAAGTCCCCGAGCGATCAAATGCCTGTTTTAAAGCAGTTAAATAGCCTTCATCTGTTCTTGGAAAATGAAAATGGCAAACTTCTAATGCTTTAAATCCCTTTACATATGCTAGCTTCGGTAAATCTAACAACGAGATTTTTTCAGCTTTTTCATCTACTACGACCATTTGTTTTTCTTGCTCTGAATCCCAACGCGTCCACCTTAATGGACCAAGATTTTCATTTAAACTCCAGGTGGTCAACGATAAATAAGGCATGCTCCATCTCTCCTCCCATTGGTTTATACCGAGTGCTGTTTTATTTTCGTTACTAATTAATACTATTCAACAGAATATCAAACTATCCTACTTTATATGTTTGAAAAGTTTGGAAATGTACTCAAAGGGAGGATAACCGGTTATGATTTCTGCTATAGATTTTCAAATCATAAGGAAATGGGCCCCTATTCTATCTTCCAGGCAAAGAGGCCCCTCAAGAACGAGAGTACCACAACCCGATTCTTCAACCCCCCCAAAAATCCCCTTTTTCACGAGCGATGACACCCACCCAACTTTCCATAAAATGGTTATTTTCATCAATGTTCGTCACTGGGTGGTATTTGGGTTAGTTTTATTGACGATATTCATTCCCATTGCTATTTTTAGAATATAAATAAAGCACATTTTAGGTCGTCACTGAAAGGAGCGAATGGTAATGAAATCTAGCAGCAACAGCTACATAACGGATCAATTTAATAGAAGCGTGGTAAAATTATGAGTGTCAATTCCACCCTTAAACCTGAAGACTTTCAAACTCAGAATCTCTTACTTATTCCCGAATACGTCATACTTAGACAAGATGCCATAAAGAACTATGCGATATTGGTCTCAGATGGACGGTTCACCGATGTGGGCCCGGAAAGAGAATTAATCAACCGCTATCCAGACAAAAAACAAATACAACTTCCCGGAAAAATCATCATGCCTGGTTTCATTGATGCCCACCACCACCTCACCCAGTCGTTTGGAAAGGCACTAGCATTTGGAGAGCCTTCTGAAATCTTTCGACGCATCTGGGTACCACTAGAGCGTCATCTGGATCAAGAACTTGTCTATCTTGCAGGGAAGTTAGCCGCTCTTGAGTCACTTCGCGGTGGATTTACGACAGTGGTAGATGCAGGAACACGAGCAGAAGTAAAGTTAGATCCTCTAGTACAAGCTGTTTCCGAAGCTGGAATCCGTTGTGTGCTCGGGTTGATTTGCAATGACAAAGTCGGAGAGCAAAAACCCTCTGACATCCTCAAACAAGCGGAAAAGCATCTATACCGTTGGCCTGATGATGGTCTTATTCATCCATCACTGGCAATCTCGATTCCAGAAGTAGCTTCAGACGACATGTTATATGCGGTAGCATCTTTATGTAAGGAAGCAGGTGTCGTCTTTCAAACCCATGTCAATGAACACCTAGCTGCTGTCGAACGCTCTTTAGTTGAGCGCGGCTTAAGGCCACTGGAACACTTATATTCCATTGATGCACTACATTCCCATACACTAATTGCTCACGCCACTTTGTTGACTTCACATGAATTATCCTTATTAAAAGACACAGATACTGCGGTTGCGTATAATCCTGTTGCGACCCAATGGAAAGGCAATGCAACTGCGCCAGCTATGCTCATGCATGAGATGGGCATCCGCTTTGGAATTGGTACAGACAGCACAAGGAGTGATGGGTTCCGATTAGTCGATGCTGCTGAAGCCACACAACGGATCGCATTTGGTCTAGGTTCGGGGGATTTTTCTACTGGTGGAGGCTGGCCTTGGCTCGACCATGCTACGACAGGTGGAGCAGAAGCAATCTCACTTTCTGACATTACAGGGGAAATTGCTAAAGGAAAAGCAGCGGATTTCTTAATTGTCGATATCGATGTACCTGAATTCCATCCATCAAGAGACATTATTTGGGAACTAACGCGATACGGAAATAAAGATCAAATCGAAGCAGTGTTTGTTGCTGGTCAATTACGATTGTGGCACGGGTGGCCAACCGATTGGGATGGAAAAGCATTAATGCGTGAAGTTTCACAACGGGTAAATGAAGCAATCGACCAGGCGCCTATTCAAAAAATTCATCCATCATCCACAGAACACCATAGACTTTACCAAGCATTTCTTGATAATAAAAGGAAAAAGTAAAAATTGGTGATTTCAAGCCTTACACAGATAGCTCCTTCGTTGTACTTTTTCTAAAAAATATTTACTTTTTATAACAAATCAAAGCAGAACCACCTCTTTAACTTAAAGAGAAAAGGTTCTGCTTTTTGTTTAAAATGAATTCGGAATTAATTTTTTTGACTCATTGTTTGACATTCTTTCAGCTATGCCTGAAAGAATCTTAAAGTATCAGCACTTACCTGTAAATTAATACAAAATCTCTGTATCCCAGCTACCCTCTAGTGGATTTTCTACACATCTAGATAAATTCATCCGTTTAGAAGCCTCCCCTAAATAGTAACCTCTAAACCTATCTTTGAATGTGTTTTCTCCATTCAAATTAATCCCTCGTGAGTTGTATTGCGATAGATTTTGTAATGTTTGTAAGTCTTTACGATATACTGCTGCGTCCCACCTTACATTCGAGATAATTTTTACTGCAATTTGAAAATCTATATCCGTGCACTTACTTACAATTTTAGCTACTCTCAAAGGATATTTTTGTGCAATATGATGGGCACGAAGATGAGCCTTCATATAAGCGATGACGACATCCTCGTTCATCTGCGCCCAATGATCTTGAGTTACTAAGCCCGTCAAGTAATCATCAGCATCTTCAAAGGTAATACAATTTGCACCTTGTGTTTGCAAGAGACTTACATAAGGTTCCCACATAACACTAGCTCCAACACCTTTTTCCATGATGCTTTGAAAACTCAAATTCATGTCTTGATGGACAATCTCAACATCTGCATGTTCTCTACCGGCTAATAATCGATTTAATCGGTAGCCAGCACTAGAATTCATGACCGTAGAAATCGTTCCTCCTGTTAAATCTCCAATTTCTTGATAACCAACTCCTTTTGGTAACACAATCGATATCCCTTTGCTTTGAGCAGTTTTGCCGTCAAACCCTAATAAAACAGGATGATAATTCGGAAAGATTTTACTTAATTGATTACTCAATATAATTGGATAGTCTCCTAAAGAAGCAATATGGATGTTTCCTGCAATCATGCCTTCTACTAATTCCAATCCATTCGTAGCGTTGCACCATTCCACATCATTTTTTCTCGAAGGATTAATATCCTGTAATTCTTCTTCCAGTAATCCAAGCTTTTTTATAATTAATGGGCTCCACATATGTGCTGTTTTACTTTGATACCCAATCTTAATCGTTTTGGTTTCATGGGAAGCGCTTTTGTTCTTTTCTGTATCGATGACGGTTTCTTGACTGTGAATCCAATCCTCCACCTTCTCTTTATCAAAGAAAATTTCTTTACCAATTTTAATAAAAGGTAAACCCTTATGCTTACGCCATCGATCAATCGTTGAGCGACTAACATGAAGGACATCAATTAACTCCTGCAACGTCAATAGATTAAATCTATGATTAGACATATGCTCGTTCCACTCTCCCACGCAAAAAGCTATTCTATTTTTCATTATAAAATAAGATTCATTTCCATCCTTCTAACTTGTTAATTTTTCTGACAAAAATAGTTGGTAATAACTGGTCGTATTCATCAATGTTCGTCATTCATCCACACACATTCACATGATGTGTGAATTATATTGACCCGTAGATTTAATGATGCTAACTTTAGTTTATCTTCAAACAAGGGGGAGGATTTTTTAAAATGAGAAATTTTCTTAAAACTATAGGTTGTGCGGTATTACTGTCGGTAGGAATCATTGGTTGCTCACAGGACGAACCAAATCAAGCGAATGCAGAAAGCCCGAATCAGGAAGATGAATTAATCTCTGTAAAACAATTAACCAATTGGTTTGCTCAGCCTGATTTCGGAGGTCAATATGCAGCATTGGAAGAAGGGTATTATGAAGATGTAGGGTTAGATATGACGATTGAATCAGGCGGACCACAAATCTCTGAAATTCAAATCGTAGCTTCCGGCGAGGCAGACTTCGGTATGGCTACAGGCGATGAACTGTTAGCTGCTCGTCAAGAAGGTCTTCCTGTTGTCGCAATTGCAGCGCTATTCCAAGTCAATCCACAAGTCCTTTTATATCATGAAGGTCAAGACATCGAGGATTTTAATGACTTAAACGGGCGAACTGTTTTTGTAGCACCCGGTGTCATGTATTGGGAATACCTAAAAGACGCTTACGAGCTTGGCGATGTTAATGAAATGGCTTTTTCTGGACAGTTTAATCAATTCATCGAAGACGAAACAGCTGTAAGTCAGGCCTATCTTACTACCGCGCCGTATAATTTATCAAAACAAGGAGTGGAAACAGAATATCTCCTAGTTAATGATTCAGGTTATGAAACGTATGCTGACGTACTGTTTACGACAGAAGACTATATTGAAGAACACCCTGAAATCGTACAAAACTATGTAGAAGCTAGTTTAAAAGGCTGGGACTACTATAAAACAAACTATGAGGAGATCAATAAAGTTATCCTAGAAGAAAATCCCGATTTAAATTTAGATGCAATGAAATATAGCTCCGAACAGTTGATGGACTTGGTGTTTGGAAGTGATGCCGCTGAACATGGCGTAGGATATATGAGTAATCAAAAATGGAAAAAGCTAGCTGGTCAATTAAAAGATATTGGGATATTAACAGAAGATATCGATGTCGAAGAAGCCTTTACTACTGAATTTCTTCCAGAATAATGCCAATCAAAGGGAAGAAATGAAAGGAGAAAACATTGCAGGATACAGAGAATCATAAAAAATCAAACAAAAACAACAGAGGTATCATCAGTATGATTGGTCTATTCGGTGGATTTTTTGGAGGTCTTCTCGGGATTGGCGGCTCTTTTCTCGTCATCCCTTTCCTAAAGGGGGTCATCAAAATTTCCCCACATAAAGCGCATGCAACAGCATTACCAGTTGCCTTTGCATCGGGAATTTCCGCTTTAGGCTTTTATTTTACTTCTGGACAAGTAGACATTGGTCTTAGTGTTTACGTGATGATTGGTTGTTTAACAGGTGTAATGTTTGGTTCGAAATTAATGAACTATGTAAAAGGAAATCTATTGAGCCTAATGTTCGGTTTCTTTCTTTTAGCACTTGCCGTTGTGTTTGCTTTACCGATTAGTCCAATCTCTCCAATGGATAGTCACACTGATTTATATACGATAACGATTTCTGTGATTTTAGGTCTATTCGCAGGCCTATCTAGTGGATTGTTTGGAGCCGGGGGAGGAACCATTCTAGTACCAGGCATCGTTCTTTTGTTAGGGGTAGGGGAACATATGGCACAAGGAATTTCCTTATTAGTCATTATACCAACCACCTTGCTCGGCACTTGGATGCATTATAAGCAAAAAAAATTATCCTTAACAGTCGCACCTTGGCTAACCATCTCTTCCTTTGCCGGAGGACTACTCGGTGGATTCTTCGCCATACTCACACATGTTACCATATTAAAAAGTTTAATTGTCATAGCACTGTTATACATTGGATTTGACAATATAAGAAAGAATTTACGTACTAAGAAAATATCATCTGTAAACCAAACGATGTGAAAAGGTATATAGGGAAAGAAAGGTAGAGGGAAAATTCCCTCTACTCCATACCCATCGACAAAATTTCGGGTGGCGACAGTACTCCCCTTAAGAATAAAAAAACCAAGGTTAATGTGTCCTCCCACCAAGGACAAATGTCCACGGAGGGGGTCAGACCCCTTTTCACGCTTACTTCTTTGGGGCGAGCTCGATTGCTTGGCGAAGTGCTTCTAGCATGCTTCCGTCATCGACAATGCCTTTTCCTGCTATATCGAATGCTGTGCCGTGGTCGACACTTGTTCGGATGATTGGTAGTCCGACGGTAATGTTTACACCTGCTTCGAGACCAAGTACTTTGATTGGACCATGCCCTTGGTCATGATACATAGCGACAACGATATCGAAATCACCGCGTTGCGCACGGAAGAAAAGTGTATCAGCTGGAAGGGCACCTTCTACATTAATCCCTTCTTCGGTTGCGCGTTTAATTGCAGGATCGATTTTCTCTTCTTCTTCCCCATTGCCGAACAAGCCGTTTTCTCCTGCATGCGGATTAATACCACATACGCCGATTTTCGGCTGCTTAATTCCTGATTTGGAAAGTGTATCATGTGCTAAGCGAATCACCTTATAGACACGTTCAGGCTCAATCTGATTAATAGCATCAATAAGTCCTATATGTGTCGTAACATGAATCACTTTTAGCTTTGGAGAAGACAGCATCATCGAGAAGTCTTTAGTATTCGTTAAGTCAGCTAAAATTTCTGTATGACCAGGGTAAATATGTCCCCCTTTGTGCAACGCTTCTTTATTTAATGGAGCGGTACAAATTGCATCAATTTTAGCGTCATTTGCAAGTTCAATTGCTGTTTTCAAATATTGAAATGCTGCATTTCCAGCTTCACCAGATACTTGACCAAACGGAAGATCTGCTGGAAGTAAATCTAAATCAACACAAACAATTTCGCCAAACTCCGCTGTGAATGCTGCATGACGATCGACTGTTTTCACCGTAATATCAGCATTGAAAATCTCTGCAGCTCGTTCTAGCATTTTAGCATCCCCAATTACAATCGGATGCACCTGATCATATATCTCTTTATTTTGGAGACTTTTCACAATAACTTCTGGACCGACTCCAGCAGCGTCTCCCATTGTGATTCCAATAATTGGTTTCTTAGTCATTTTTTTGTTCCCCCTTCAATACTTGCATGGCATGATAAATCGACTCCTGTTTGCCAAAAGCACCAGCCTTCGTAACTACTTTAAATTCTTTGACTGTACCGATTAGCGTTCCTAGTGGAATACCTGCCTCGATTTGTTTAATCAACCGGAAACCAATTCCACCTAACTGGCGAGCAGTATCCTTAGCCGTATCTCCACCGGTTAGAACTAAGCCAGTAACAACGTCATTTTTTTCGGTTACTCCTGCTACAATTTCACCGATACAGCGAGAAATTCGCTCTCCAATTTCATAGCTGGACAAACGCAAATCAGTTCCAAGCTGTTTCACTTGTTTACGAACTTGGTCGTTTGATGGAACATAGATAACAATATCATTGCCTGCTTCAAGGCCATCAACACACCCCTCAATAGATTGTGCTTTTATTGTTTCCCAATTTTCCGTAAACATTTGTGTTGGATCCAATTGTACAGCCGTGACATCTTGTTGTTCTGCTGCAAATTTCACTTGACTTTGGGTTACTTGTGAAAGACTTCCACAAACCGTCATAACCTTTGCCGAATTCGTATAGGAACGTTCTTCGATTTTTTGTTCCATCCCTAAGACCCCCGGAAGAACTTCTGCTAAGCCAGCTGAACCAGCCCAAGCAATTCGATCAGAAATCCTTGCCACGTGTTGTGCCATTTCTTGTAAATCAGCTTGCGATTCGGCATCACACACAATATAGTGAATATTTTCTTGTTTGTATGCTTCTAGTTTTTCACGAATGGAAGATTCTGTCAGATCTTCTTTTGTTAGCAATCCTACCGATTCACCTATTTCATTTTCTATCAATCTTGGAATATAGGATTCTGTAACTGGGTGTTTTGGATCTTTAGAGACTTCTGTATCTGATAGTTTCACACCATTGACATAGTGAACACCATTTATCGTTGTTCTTCCATAGGCAGGAAATGCAGGTGCAATGATAACAAATTCTGGTGAAAATACCTCATAAAGCGCTTGTAGTTCTGTACCAATATGACCTCTTAGCGTCGAATCCATTTTTTTATAAACATAACGATAACCAGCCTCTTTAAGAAATAAAGAGGCCTTTTTAGTTATCAGTTTTGCTTGTTGATTCGATAAAGCTCGGGAATTGGTATCAATCACTAGTCCACTATCCAGATTCGTCGTGTGTTCAGGAATATCAAACAAGACCGACGTATTCATCCCTTTTTCAGTAAGCTGAACACCACTATCATTAGCACCAGTTAAATCATCTGCAATGATTCCAATTAGTTTTTTCATGTTGATCCCTCATTTTATCGAATTTTACTTTGCATCTTGAATTGTATAATCTTCTGGTAATCGCACACCTTTTTTCTCTAAACGTTTCACTAAGAAGGCGATATAGATTGGTAATAAAATAGCTGTTGTAACCGTTGATGCTGCAACTTGTACTGTTGCAAGATCCGCATGAGCAGCAAAACTCGCACTAGCAGCCGCAATTGCTGCAGGTGTTGCCACCGCGTTACCAGCTGTAGAACCTTCCGCTGCACCTGTAATCGGGTTCCATTTCATTGCTTTAAAGACAAAGTATCCTGCAGTACCAGTAACAAATACAGTTAATAGTCCAAGAATAATACCTGATAATCCACCTGCTATGATACTTGCGAAATCGATCCCCATACCTAGAGCAAAAGCGAAGAACGGAATTAACATCGAGCTTCCTTTATCGAAAAACTTTCTCATTTCTTCATCTAAGTTACCTAATACCATACCAACAATAATTGGCAATAGTACAGAAATAAACGATACGAATGAAAACATACCATCAACAAATCCCATTGTGCCAAAAATAGCTAGCGCTACCATTGTAAAGAACGGTCCATCGTTTAATGCGAGTAATGAATACGCCGCTCTATCTGTTTTGTCTCCATATTGTCCAACCAATGCTACATACAAACCACCGTTACTGTTCGTCATTGCAGCGATAATCGCAATTGGCGCAAGACCTAACCATAATCCATTGTCTCCTGCAAACATATAGGCAATTAGTCCGACAGCAGCACCAACAACCCATTTTGTCGCTAATAATGTCGCCCCTTTTCCAAGACTGACCCCTACACTTTTCACATTAATTTGAGCACCAGTACATAGTAAGAATAGTGCGATTAACGTACCTGCACCATCAACAAATAGTGCTTGCGTAAAGTTACCAATTCGTAATAAATCAGGAACAAAAGTGTTCAATATTGCAGCAAGTAATAATGGAACTACCATCATACCTCCTGGAATTCTGTCTAAAGTCGCTTTAATCTGCATTATTATATCCCCCTTGATGTATTTGTGTTGTTTAATTTTAAAACACATAAATAGTTGTAAACCGCTTACAAATAGAATTATAAAACGAATTGATATAAAATGCAACGGTTTTCATTAAATTTTTTGAAAAAATTATCTTTCAGCATGGATGTAGTTGTATTTTGCAACAAAAAAGAGCCGAAATACATTCAGCTCCCTGTTTGCTTCTTTCGCTTCAATTAGGACTTAAGCTTACGCCATAGCGTCGAACGATTAATCCCTAATCTACTTGCTGCTTTTGATTGGTTATGATCTTCTTCTTGCAAAACTAAATGAATAATTTGCTGTTCGATTTCTTTCAATGTCCCTTGTAATGAAAGGGCCTTTCTATCTTGTTTGTCGTTATCTTCCTGCATATATTGACTTAGAAGTTCTTTCACTTGTGATAATTCAATATAGTTGCGATCGGAGAGTAGTGTCAGTTCTCTTACCACCTGCTTTAACTGGCTTAGATTATACTCCCACTTATAATCAAACATATACTCTACCGCCTCTTGTTTAATACCTAATGTTTCATTTCCTTCATTGGTATGAAACTCTGCTATAAAATAATCAACAAACGGCTTGATATCTTCTTTTCTTTCTCTCAATGGCGGGATGTGCAGTGGATATTGGCTAATTTTTTGATACAATTCCTCCGAAAAATTAGCTTGATTCACCAATTCCTCTAGGGTGCGATTACCTAATACAATGACTTTTATATGATCGTTCATTTGGATTAATTCATGAATAGATGATTGCATCGCAACAGATAGTGTCTCCATATTTCTTAGTACCAAACTTCCTTTATCCATTCGATGGAGTTTCCGACCTATTTTTTCAATGTCTGCATTGGTTACCTGTTTACCTTCTACCACAATCATTGGGGCATCATGACCATATCGTTGAAAATGAATGAGCTTACTAATCGTTCGTTTGCCTGTTCCTGGTTCACCAACAATACAAATTGGTTCATCCGCTTGGACATATTGGTTAATGTTTTCTCGTAAACGACGAGCAAAATTACTGTCGCCAATAAAAGGTACATGATTCACATGATCAATCATTGTCATGGACTTGTTTTGTGAATGAATCAAGGATGAATGAATGATGAAACCTACCATGTGCTCACGTTTATTCACGATAAACGCCTGTACTTCATAGCTATGTTCTTCATCTTCTATTTTCGTCCAATGGGTTCCATTATTTAAAACTTTATTGGTAATTTGGCTGACGATGGAAGACTTCAAAAATGTATCGTTGCCTATTTCTTGTTCAAACTTTAAATTTTTTTCTACTATCTTTTGATTTTTATCAAGCAGGACGATCGGTAATGGGGTATGAATAAAAGCATTACGTAAATAATCAAATTGATGATTTACTTTACGAAAATACTGATATACTCGTCTTCCTTCTTCAAAAGCATCCATTACTGCTTCTTTTCCAGAAGTAATTAGGACACCTCTCAATCCAACTTCCTCTGCAACTTGAACAGTAATAACATCACCGATGACGACAGAATAATTTTCTTCTTTTAATTTTTCTAAATAACCTCGAACCTCTTCACTGGAATTAATCGTAATCATTTTCACATCATATTCTAGTATATTACAAAGGGTGTTCGCCCCCTCAGAAATATTGGCATACCCAACTAGCGCCACCCCATTTTCAAATCCCCGCAAAAGGGTGAAAACTCGAAGCATATCATATCCAGTTATATCTATATGAACAACAGGGATGGAAACCGCCTCTTGGATCATTGATGCAGTCCCACCACGACTAATAATTAATTCGTAGCCTTGCTTTTCAGCCGATCGAGCTATCTTCACTCCTTCTTCCAGGTTTCCAATCACGATATCTAGTTTAATATCTTTCGGATGTGTCATTTTTTTTGCTGTTTCAGCTAATCCTGAATATGGTGCAATCAATAGCGCTTTAATCATTCCGACACCTCATTTGTTGCATATTTCAACACAACTATTATGGCACATATATAGGAAGATGTCATCCTGGGACTGGTTTAATAAGTAAATACTGATAATGTTACTTAATTGAATAATAGGATTAGTGGGCAAGGGGAAAAATCCTTAAAACAAGAAAAGTTGCTAAAAAATGGGATAAGGGGTCTGACCCCTCATCCCAACCACATGTCTCGGTTCACTTCTTATCGAATTGTTACTTCTATTGGTTCGGCTACTAGGTTCCATTCTTTGCCGAGCATCGTAAATGAATGCGTGACAAACACGTTTACTTCTCCTGGGGCGAGTGCTTTTATCGTATTTCCTTCTATTTCTACACTTTTTTCATCTCCTGTCACGAATAGAGATGTTTGAATGTTATCTTTTTTATCTTCACGGTAATGAACAAATGCTTTTGCTTGAATAGTTGTCGATTTTCCAACCTTTAGATTTCTGGTTTTGATTGGCGTTTCCAAGCGAATCGGTGCATCCGTTAACCATTGTGTATAATCAGTGATTGGTCCAATCAAACCATCAAGTAATTGTTTTTCCAAAGCCTGCTCGTTTCTAAATGTCCAATGGAGACTGGTCATTCCTCGCTGGCGCATGTATGTGATAAATTCCTTCGACAAACTACCATAGCTAGAATTTAATGTAGCATTTACTGTTGATGCATAATTCAACATTTGCTGCGCATTTTTTAGTTTACCTTCTGTTGTGGATGGAACACCAGAAGAAAATAGGTAGCCAACACCAATTTCTGGCTTTAACTCATGTGATTTTACAACACTGCTTAAGTTAAAGCTTTGAATAAGGACCTGATTTGTCATCCCTTCCTGTTCAATCTCTTCAATCACTTGTTCTTCTATTCCTGTAGCTTTCAATTCAACAAGAAGAACGACATCTTTTCCTTTATAGGCTTGTAAAATCTCACGGAATGTTGGTACCTTTTCTCCTTCAAATTCAGGACCAAATTTAATACCAGCATCCAACTGGCGAATTTCCTCTAGAGTAAGGCTTGACACAGCACCTGTTCCATTAGTCGTACGATCCACCGTATAGTCGTGCATAATAACCAGGTGACCATCTTTTGTACGTTGAAGATCCGTTTCAATCATGTCTGCACCAAGTTCATATGCTAAATCATACCCTGCCATTGTATTTTCCGGGGCCAATGACGGTACCCCGCGATGAGCTGCAACAATCGGACGCTGAACAATTGTATTTTCTGGATATTGACTAAATGCTTGAATTGTTTGGTTTTCATTTTCAGCAATAATGCCATCTACACCTAAATGGATAAGGCTGTGGGCGTCACTTTCATTGTCTCCGCCAATACCCCATACCGATATCGTGCGACTATGAAGATAGTGAATAACGTCTGGTGTTAAAAGTTTTTGTGGGATAACGGCAACTTTAGCGTTATTTCGATGGATATCTAAAGCAAATTGTTCAAGATCATGTTTATTTAAGGCGTTTTTCGTATATTCTACAGCTCCTCGGGCAATTGGAGCAGCTTCTTTCATTTCATTTACAATTTTCGGATCAGAGGACATGATATGAAAATCTTGTATGTTTGAATTCTGGATGATATCTTTTAGCGCTGGAACTATTTTTTCGTCTTCTATTTGAAAAATCGGAATGACCTTTCCCCTCATGGCTTGTAGGGCTTCAGATACAGGGGTTTCATTCACAGACAAATCACCTCTCTCACTTGCTTCAATTGGTAAAATCATCGATGAAACACCTGAGCTTTTTTCTACATCTTCTACTGTTTCAAATGGTGAAATAACAGTAGGTGCATGGATGATGTTTGTTTCAGGTTCTTCAGGTAAAAATGCACTAGATTCTTCAAGCGGAGGCAACGTTTCGGATTGAGATGTTAATTTTACATTATCAAATTGAACGGTTGCTCCCGAAACCTGAAATCCAACATCTCCTTTAGACCATTCTGTTGCTAAATCAGTATCGATCACCAACTGTCCGTTAACAAAGTGTTGAACACGATGATCTTTTACGACTACTTTCAGATGATAAGCTTTATTGAATTGGAAGGGCTCTGGATAAAATGTTTTTTCTGGTACTTCCCATCGGTTGTTTTCATTTCGAATCGCAAATTCTAATCCGTTTAAAGCAGTTGTCCCTCTTCTAATTGCAAATTGATAATAAGGGTAATCTTCAGATTGGACCCGGTACATGAGTGAAGCCCAGCGTGTGTCTTCTACTGCCGATAAAAATGTCATATCTGCTTCAAATACATAGTCACCAGTGTCTTCTGTTACTGGAATTAATACACGACTCGGACTTGAAATAGATGGAGAGGTAAGCTCCAACTGCCCATCAACAACCTCTGCTTGCCCTTGAATAAGTTCCCAACCATCTGGTAAAGCTTGTCCAGACACTTGGTCAAAATTTTCTTCAACAAATGTCGTTTCCTGTTCACTTGCTTGTACATACTTTTCTACAAGTGGCAAAAAGGAGTTAGCACCAAGGACCACACTCGTCGCTAAAACGAGCGAAGCAACTTTCCTGCTTCGTTTTCTCAACTCTACTACCAATTCAATTTCCTCCTTTAATTACTAGATTTTCTATCTCAGTTGAATTCTCTCAAACTAATATAAAGAGGAAATTAAAATAATGTTAATATTTTGAAAATTGACAATTTTGGATATTTATACCTATATATAAAAACTGTTACGTATATAAGTTCAGAAAAGATATATACTCCCAACTTACTACCCATGCCTTTTGACCTTAAATTGTCCCAAAAAACAAAAAAGATAGAATTGCCAAAATATCAAATATCAGCAACTCTACCCCCCATGTCCTCCCACAGAGGACAAATGTCCACAGAGGGGGTCAGACCCTAGGGATTTAGGGTCAGAACTCCTAACTTTTTCATCTATCCCCAAACAGACGACAACTCCCATACATCCAGCGTTGTCACGTACACTTCTCCATATGTTTTAAAGAAATCTAGGTTAATACTAGTTGGGTCAGGGTATATTCTGTTCGACATAACTACTTGACCATCATTAGCAAATATTTCAACAGAGGATCGGTCTACGAAAATATGGAGTTTCAAATTTTTTTCAAGACATCCTTCCAATGTATGACCGTAAATTCCACCGTCACCTTTTCCAGATTTATTCCGATTGACCGTTAATTCTTTTGTTTTCTGATTAAATATAACTCGTGTTTGTTCGAGTTGATTGTCCGAAGCTCGTAATATCATACCAAACATAGTGGAAGAAGTACGGCTTAAATCAATATCTACAATGACTTCAAGACCCCCCCCTTTAATATCCTCTAAAAAGCGATTCGAATTATTATCTAAAATAATATCCTTAAATTGATTTTGCTTTTTTCGTAGTTTTTTCAATTCAGGTATTGGTTTAAATGTAAGCTTGCCATCAGGATGTAACGATATTTCCCTAGGCAATGACATCGCACCTGCCCATCCATTTTCTTTCGATGGCATAGTCGCTCCCCACATATCCATCCAGCCAATAACAATTCGGCGCCCTTTATCATCTAATAACGTTTGAGCAGCGTAGAAATCAAAACCATAGTCTAGCTCGCCACTTGATTCAGGTATGAATTTTCCAGTTTCATAGTTAAAATCACCAATAAAATAGATATTCTTCCTTCCTACTTCAGCCATTCCCATTGGTGATACGATAAGCACAAACTTATCTTCTTCTAATGGAAATAAATCTGGACATTCCCACATATACCCCTGGGAACCATCACTTTCTAACACAACTCCAACATATTTCCAATTCTTTAAATCCTCGGACTTATACAGTAAAACTTTCCCTTTCCCGTCAATACCTGATCCAATCACCATATACCATAAATCTTCATACTTCCATACCTTAGGATCTCTAAAGTCATCGGATTCCCCAGGAGGTGGACCACTAATCACCGGGTTCTTAATATACTTTTCAAAGTTAATTCCATCTTCACTAGTTGCTAAACATTGAACTTGACGTGGACTCCTATTCGAATCATGCTCTGTATAGATAAGTGTAAAAATTCCATTATCATCAACAGCACTTCCTGAGAAACAGCCTTCATTTGCCTTAGGGGCTAAGGCTATCGGTAAATGCTCCCAATATACTAAATCCTTACTTTTAGCATGCCCCCAATGCATAGGACCCCAGTCAGCACTATATGGGTGATGTTGATAGAATAAATGATATTCTCCATCGAATTGGATAAATCCATTCGGATCATTAATCCAAAAAGCCGGTGCCATAAAATGATACCCGAGACGGTGCGGGCACTTTTCTACTCTCGCTGATGCTTTTAAGACAGAATCCATCGCCTGTTGAATTACTTCTTGTTCAGAAAACGCCTTCATCTTACCCCTCTTTTCTGATTAATAATTCTTTGATTCTATTTTCGTAATCCCTTGAACAATATATTTTAGTGCTATTAGGAACACTGCTGATGCAGACAAGGACCGTTGCAAAAGCTAATACGTCACTACTAGTTCATTGCTTTGTCTAGCACCCTTATGCACTAGCCAAACAATTTAAACAATGCTTGGGTCCCTAAGTCTCCATCTCCGTTTGCTTCGAGTTTGTCATATAAGGATTTTGCTAGACTTAAACCAGGTGTGTCTAATCCCATTTCTTCTGCTGAATCAATAGCAATTTCCATATCTTTAATAAAATGTTTTATATAAAACCCTGGATTAAAATCATTATTGTTCATCTTTGGTGCTAAATTAGTTAACGCCCAACTACCTGCAGCTCCTGTTTGGATACTTTTTAATACTTGAACTTGTTGTAATCCTGCTTTCTCAGCATACCTCATTGCTTCACAAACACCTATCATGTTAGTTGCAAGTGCAATTTGATTACACATTTTGGTATACTGACCAGCACCAGCTTCACCTTGAAATTGAATATTTTGACCCATAACTTCAAAGATTGGCTTAACCTTCTCAAAAGTGGCTAAATCTCCACCAACCATAATGGACAACTTTCCTTCTTGTGCTCCAATATCCCCACCTGATACAGGGGCATCCATAGCATACACATTCTTTTCTTTTGCTCTTTCGTAAATCGCTTCAGCTAAGTTTGGTTTAGACGTTGTCATATCTATAATAACGGTACCTTCTCGTACATGGTTTAAAATACCCATATCAGCAAAGTAAACTTGCTCTACATCGTTTGGATAACCAACAATTGAAATAATGATATCTGATTTAGAAGCCAGTTCTGCAACGGAAGCGTTCCATTTAGCT
The DNA here is from genome assembly GCF_016908325.1 of Aquibacillus albus. GTDB lineage: Bacteria > Bacillota > Bacilli > Bacillales > Amphibacillaceae > Aquibacillus_A > Aquibacillus_A albus. Next base: position 236,566 of record NZ_JAFBDR010000002.1, read on the forward strand.
CCTATTTCTATTAAAGTGTCTGCTTTCGACTTGGTTCTCGTATAAATTTCGACTGTATATTTGGCCTTTAATAGATTCGTAATTATACCTTTACCCATTACACCAGTTCCAACAAACCCGATAACTATTTGATTATCTTTGTTTGTCATTTTATATCCCCTTCCTAAGTTAATCAACTAAGTGATGTTAGGCGCATCCATGTTTGTTATTTGTAAATCTTCAAACCTGATAGTTCCGCTTTCTACAAAAAACCCTACTTTCCCTGTGTTCCTAGTTGTGCTGATTGTACTTAACACTACTTCACCATTAATAGAAAATTCAACTTCTCCTTTTACATGGCGCAAAGCAAATGCTTTTTCCATGGGGAGATCAATTTGGTAAACGTTTTCCTGGATTATCTGATAGTCAAAGTAATCGTACATCAACTCTACATTGGAGACTTTTAAATGTTTTATTAATTTTATCGTTGATTGACTAGGGTACATTTCAATAAAATATCCACCTGATTCTTCATCAACATGAAAGCAAATACCACCTAAATGACCCTGTAACATAATTTTTCCTTCAATCAGAAAATCTTGATAAGCATTCTTTTTTGTTGTGACTAATTCTATCCCTTCTATAACAGAAAGTTTCATGTTCACTTCCTCAAATGATGCTGAAGTATTCTCAATTAATGCTTCTAAATCAAAGCTACTTAACTTCTCTGTATTAGAACAACAATACTTTTTCCAATTGTCATATTGGTGGAATACTAAGGTGCCATCCTTATTCTGATGAATTTCTAACGGAGAGGGGACGTATCTTAATTCTTTTCCTTGAAACGGAAATAACCCATACGGATTTGGTCCATCTCCTTTTGACCTAAGCCAGCAACAGAAAATGTCCTTTCCCTGAAAGGTTGTAACCCTACCTGCATAATGACTGCCTTCGGGTATAATTTTATTATTTTGTGGAGTGATATATGGACCATTCAAATCCTTAGATATCCAGTAACGTTGGGAGTTATCCTCCATAACTGACGCAAAAATATAATAATAGTTTCCAATCCTATACAACTGTGGACACTCTAAATCAAAATATTTCATTGGAGCAAAAAGCGGTTTTTGAACTTCCCAATGAATAAGGTCATCTGACGTTACTAATGCTATGCAACCTCTTCTTAAAAAAGGTCCATAATTGGTCCGCCCATTAATAAGACAGTAATAGACCCCATCTTGAAAATAAGGTTTAGGGTCCCTCCAAGATACATTCTTCAGTGGTACTAATTGCTTCTCATAATAAGGTTTACTCGCCTCACTTACTGGATTGTTTTTGTATTTATCCCAGCTAATTAAATCTAATGAAGTAGCCAATGCTACCATTTGAACCCGACCTCCTTCTGCTCTGCTGCAGGCAGTGTATAACATGTAGAATAAACGCCCTTTCTTCGTGACGCTTACTGTACGAATCATGTCATCATCACATGCACCCGGGTTTCCTGTGCTTATAGCAGGCGGGAGTGTTTCCCAAGATAAACCATCATCTGATACTGCGTGACCTACAATGTCTCTATTCGGTAAAACAAGATGAAATAAATGAAGTTGACCATGATGTGAGATAACTTCTATGTCTCCTAATTCGTTATAATAACTTAAAGGTATATACACCCTTTCTCCTCCTCATTTTTCTGGTAAAATTCTCGTGTTTGGTCAGGGTCATTGGCTCAAGGCATAGTAGCCGGAAGTTCTGAAAGCGCAAAAATAATTTTTACGCTTAACTACTGAAAAATACTATTCAAATACCTGTGGTGAAAATTTAAATTTGAAGATCAGCTGCTCCTGCATTCAGTTCTACTTGCTCTATATTTTTACAGCCTGGTATAACACTAGTGACCGAAGGATTTTTCAAACACCACGCCAGTGACCATTGTGCCATATCCATTCCTTTAGGCACTTCCTTTCTTCGTATATCATCTACTAAATTTAACTTGTTAATCATTTCCTCTTTATCCATGCGGTGACGCACGTCATTCTCAGTAAATTTAGTATCTTTTTTATACTTTCCACTTAGTAAACCGCTCGCCAATGGTACCCTGGCAAATACACCTAGGTTTTGCCGATGACAGGATGGAAAAACTCCTTCTTCGGGTTTTCGATCAACCCGATTATATACAGTTTGAATGACGTCTGCTTTAACCTGTGACGCCAAATCAGTTTGTACCATATTATCGTTATCTTTTAAGGAAATACCTAAGTGTCTAATTTTGCCAGCTTGTATCTGTTTTTCTAAAACAGTCCATAATTCATCATTTTTAAAGGATTCATCACTACCTGAGTGAAATTGGTACATATCTACGTAATCTGTTTTTAAACTCATTAAAGATTGATCTAACTGTTGAACGATTTCTTGTGGAGAGAAGCAATCTGATCGTTTTAAGGGACCTTCGTATTTATGGCCGAATTTAGTAGCAATAATCCAGTCTTCTCTACTATTGTTTTCTATGGCACTTCCTATTAACCTTTCAGATAAATGATCTCCATAGGAGGGGGCAGTATCTATTAAATTGATCCCAAGTCCTTTTGCTTTTTTTAAGATACCTTCTACTTCTTCTTGAGCGAAATTCTTACCCCATTCACCTCCAAATTGCCAAGTACCAAGTCCTATAACTGATACGTTTAAACCAGTTTTACCAAGCTTCCGATAACGCATATTCACGTTCCTTCCTAATTAAAGTTTAATTTTACTATTTCGAGGATTAAAGCTTTTGTAATGTCTAAGTATAGGGGAATATTGATATTAGTAAGGACCTTTACCAAAAGGAAAAGGTCCTAAGTTTTCAATAAATATCTACTATTCTTCTAATTCGCAGATTTGCTCTGATAGTTTGCGAATATCCATTTCTCTCTTGTTTACTTCACAAACTGGATCTACCCATTCTGTTGGTAATCCTGACTCGCCATGAAGTGCACCGACCCATGCACCAACAATTGTAGCCGTTGTATCACAGTCACGTCCTAAATTACAACTAACAGGTATAGATTCTATATTTCCTTTCGCATAAGCAAACGCTGCTAATGCCAAGGGAATTTGTTCCGCAAAAAAGCAGCAAGTATAACCATCTTCTTTGTAGTCAATCGGTTCCACTCTTTCTGGCATAGGGGCATCTACTTCGATTGGTGGATCATATTCATTAATTTTCTTATATGGAGACATTGTATGATCAGGCATTAACGCCTCTTGGTAAAATTTTTCTGCTAGATCCCAAACATTTTCTGCCTTATTTGCGATATTAATGGCTCTTTCAAGTAATTGAGTCGCTAGTGGTCCACACTGCTCGAACATTGCTTCTACCATAGATTCATAGGTTGCGTCCTCTTTCACGCCTTCAGCTATTGCTGCAATTTTGGCTGCTAACAGATCCTGTTCTAAAGGAGCCTTCCAAATACGACTTAAATTTCTCACTTGATCTGCAGCTTTTTTCGGATTTCCAGCATGTATAATTGCAATTGGAGTCCACCAACCAACTCCCCCGCCTTGCTTAAATGTTAAACCACAATCCTCAGCTGTAGCTTCGCCATTTTTCACTTTATATAGTGCTTCTACCATTATGTCAGGCCACTGTTCTTCTAACTCTGCATTTTCTAATAACCAATCTACTAACATTTGTGGTGTTCTTGGTGCTTTGGTTTCTAAATAAAAGTTCGTTAAATCTTTCCGAATAAATGTATCATCTGTAATACAGCCAGGATCTGGATGCAAAGCATAGCCTGGTTTTAAATCTATAATGGATACTGGCCTACCATACGGCAATAGCCCCTTTACTTCACCTGCATATTTCTGAATACGTTTATAATGTTGTGCTTCAACCGGTCCTCCCATTGCATCGCCAATTGCTGCACCAATATATGCCCCCATACACTTATCTTTAATCTTCATATCCTTAACCCACCTTTTTCAGATATTTAACCTTTTGTTGTTCCAGTTGTGAGACCGTTCACAATATACTTTTGAAGGAATATAAACGCAAAAATAATTGGTAAGGATGACACAAACGATGCTGCCATCAAATTATTCCATTCAGCTGCATACTCTCCCATATAACTATAAATACCTACTGTTACAGGGCGCATTGAATTATCATTTGATAAGGTCAAAGCAAATAGTAATTCATTCCATGCCATTAGAAATGTAAATGTACCTACTGTTATTAAACCAGTCCGCGTTAATGGTAAGATGACTTTCCAAAACGACATAAACTTATTACAGCCATCCATTAATGCTGCCTCTTCTAGTTCCTTTGGCAACCCTAAGAAAAATGGTCGTAAGAGAATAATTGCAAAGGGTAGTAGATTAGTAGTATTTGCAATAATTAACCCAGTAAAACTATCAGTTAAGCCAATGTTTAAAAAGATAATATATAATGGGGTCGCCATTATAATTGAAGGGAACATCTGTGTAGCTATTAAAATCCCCATTAAAATCACGACACCTATCAATTTTTTTCGTGCTAACCCATAGGCTGCTGGTGCAGCTAAAGCCAAAGTTAATAACATACTTCCCGAACCAATAATGAAACTATTTTTCATATAATGCAGCATACTGTTTTTTGAAGTAAAGATATCAATATATGGTTGGATGGTCGGATCACTCGGAAAAAATAACGGAGGATCAACATAGATTTCATTTAGTGGTTTGATGGAAGTAATGAACATCCAATAAACAGGAAACAGCATTAAAGCCGTTACTACTATACCAACTGTTGTGAAAATTATTTTCTTTTTTCGTTTTGTTATTCTCATTACCCAATCTCCTCCTTGCGCATCTCTCTTAAATAAACGATTGCAAGGATGATAACTAGGAATAGCATAATACCACTTACAGCTCCACCTTGCCCAAAGTTAAACTGCAAAAATGATAATTCATATGCATAATAAGGGATAACCGTTGTTGCATCTAATGGTCCACCAGATGTCATTACATAAATTAAATCAAATACTTTAAATGAATTAATCAAGCCTAACATAATCAAAACAAAGATTGTCGGTTTCATTAAAGGTAACGTAATAGTTAAAAACGATTTCCATGCATTAGCACCATCAATTCTAGCTGCCTCAAAAAGTTCCCTTGGAAGTGTAGACAATCCACCTAATAGAATAATCATATAGAAAGGTGTACCATGCCATATATTAGCAACTATGACAGAAAACATAGCAAACTTTTCACTAGAAACCCAAAGGATACCTTCTGAAATAATTCCCATTTTTTCGAGTAAAAAGTTTAATACCCCAGAATCTCCGGCCATAATCCATTTATATAATGTACCAACTACTACAGAAGGTAACATCCAAACAACTAAGATCATACCTCTCATAAAATTGACCCCAGGAAATTTCTGAATAAAGAGTAAAGCTAATGAAAACCCTAAGATAAATTCCACTATAATACATGATAATGTAAAAATTGCTGAATTTAACAGGGACTTATATAAAAGTGGTTCAGTTAAGATGGCTTTATAATTAACAAACCCAGCCCATGTTCCACCATCCATAAAGTTACTTACATCCATTTCTTTGAAGCTAATAAGAATGTTGTAAACAATCGGATAAAACAAGAATATCAAGAAAAACAATAAACTAGGTACAATAAAAAGGTGATCGGTAAATAGATCTATTTTCTTTTTAAATTTTTTATTTTTCACCTTTGGTTTTGTCTGAACATTAATTGATGCATCTGTTTTTAAATTCATTTTTTCTTCCCCCCCTTGTTTTTTCTCATGAGGCTGTGTTGCACAACCCCATGAGGACAATACTTTCAGTTAAGATCAATATTTTTAAGGCAGAAGTGGCGTGATTTTCTCCTGAGCTTCTTTAGCAATTGTTTCAGCATCTTTACCAAGAACTGTTGCTTGAACTAATTCAGCTACAATATTAGAGATTTCTGGGTAGTTAGATCCATATGCTCTTGATCTAGCAAAGTTCAATTGTTCTGTGAACACTTGCATATTAGGATCATTTTTAATTTCTGGCGTTTCCGCAGCAGCTTTAACACTTGGAAGGTTACCATTTTCTAAAATGAAATCGGTATAATTCTCTTCGTCATAGAAAAACTTGAACCATTCGAAGGCTTCTTCAAGATTATCTGTAGTTGCTGTAATACCCATCGCCTCTCCACCAACAATAGTTGCTTTTGTTTCACCTTTAGGAAGCTCGGCTGCAGCCCACTCAAAATCCGCTTCTTTGTTCAATGTTGGTACATTCCAACTACCATTGATTTGCATTGCTGCACGTTCTGATAAGAATTGTAAGTTTGCATCATTTTGCTCCCAGTTCAACATTTCCTGAGAAACAGATCCATCTTCATGAATTAATGCCTGTCTAAATTCAATGGCGTTAATTCCTTTTTCACTATCTAGACTGTCTAAATCAGCACCCGCTTGCCAAATCCATGGTAAAAAGTTAAATGTACCTTGTTCATTTTTTGACCCCGCCATGGCAAGTCCGTATACACCGTCTTTCGTTAGTTTTTTTGCATATTCACGAATCTCTTCCCAAGTTTTTGGAGGCTCGGTCAAACCTACTTCTTCAAACATATCTTTGTTATAATAAAGCGCTAAATCATTGTTATATAATGGTAATCCAAAAAATTTACCTTCATATTTTTGTGGTGGTAATAAGCCAGAGAAAAACTTATCAGCAAGACCTGATTCTTCAATTAAATCAGTAATATCACCAGCTATCCCTGCTTCTGCAAGCGATTGGAACCTCGAGTGAGAGTTAATAAAAATATCTGGCAATTGATCGGCTGCTGCAGCATTAATCAATTTAGCATCAAATTGATCTCTTGTAATAACAGTCCGCTTAATTTCAATATTAGGATGTGACTCATTAAATTCTTCTATTTTCCTATCGTATTCTTCGTCACCTTCTTGGAAGTCCCACAAATCAAGAACCACTTCCTCAGTAGAAGAATCTGAAGAATCATTACTAGTTGAAGAATCATCACCTGAATCATTTCCCGAATTATCTGAAGAACTAGTCTCATCTCCACTGCTACAAGCTACTATAAATCCAAAGAACAAAATGAATAACACACTGACTAACATGTACTTACTTTTAATTTTCATTTAAAATCTCCTCCCCGTTTTAAATGTTGTAGTTAAAAAAACTACTTTAAGATCCACCTTCATTGTTATCGCTGTCATTGATAGGTAATCTTTAATTAAAAGGTGCCTACTACTAGATTAATGTTTTGTTATAAACCTAATTAACTTTGACTGCAGATAATTTTTGTGCCAAATCTCGAATATCCAGTTCTTTTTTATTAACTTCACAAACTGGCTCAACCCATTCTTTAGGTAAGGCTTTTTCACCGTTTAACGCTCCAACCCATGCGCCAACTGTATTTGCATTCGTATCAGTATCTCTACCTAAATTACAACAAGCGGGTATGGCACTAACGTCTCCTTTTTTAAATACAAATGCTGCTAATGCAAATGGAATTTGCTCTGCAAAGAAGAACGTTGTATAACTTTCATCCGTATAGTCAATTGGCTTTACTCTAGGAGGTAACAATGCGTCTCTCTCAATAGGTGGGTCTTGCTCGGTTATTTCCCATATATGTGCCGTGTTTGGCATTAAAGCGTTTTCATACAACTTCTCAGCAAGATCCCAAATATCATTCGCTTCATTTGCTAAATGAATCGCCCTTTCTAGTAATTGTTTCGCTAAAGGACCACATTCGTCTAACATTGCACCAACCATAGATTCATAGGTAGCATCTTCTTTTAACCCTTCCGCAATACCTGCCACAACAGCAGCAACAAAATCTTGTTCCAATGGTGCTTTCCAAATACTAGATAAATAACGTCCCTCTTTTGCAGCACCTTTTGGATCTCCAGCGTTAATAATTCCTATAGGGAACCACCAGCCGATACCACCACCCTGTTTATACGTACGTCCACATTCTTCAGCCGTTACTTCACCATTGGCAATTTTATGAAGGGCACCAACCATAATTTGCGGCCATTGTGTATCTAGTTCTCCGTTTTCTAGTAGCCAACTAGCTAATTTTTTAGGTGTACGTTCACCTTCCGTTTCTAAAATGAATTTTGTAATATCTTTTCGGCAAAATGTATCATCTGTAATGCTTCCTGGATCTGGGTGTAGAGCATATCCTGGATGGAATGTTCCTCTAGGATCAGTTAATCGCTGTGGAAGTAGATAAGGTTCCTCGTAAGGTAGTAATCCTTTAACTTCCCCTGCATACTTTTTGATTCTTTTGTAATGACTACTCTCTACTGGTCCACCCATTGCATCACCTATGGCTGCACCAATATACGCTCCTATACTACGGTCTAAATTACTCATAATTCCCCTCCCATTTTTTTATATTAAACTTAAATCGTTTAATAGTAGAGTCATTCATAATCGATTACATTTATGATCCAACCTGGTTCCTCACCAGAGATCTAATATGTTTTATCCCTTTTTTAATCCATTCTTCTTCTTGTTGTAATGTTTCCAGTGGGGTTTTTGCCGTGGGCATCCATTGTTCAAGCACGATATTCACATCACCTGCTGCTTTTTGGATGGTGTTCAATGTGTTTTGTATATCCTGGCGTCCATCACCTAGAGCCGTTCCACGTACATTTACACCAATACCATCTGGATGCATATCTAGTTTGTAGTCCTTGAGGTGTAGAGAAACAGCATATGGAGCTAGCATTTGTACTGTTTGATATGGCCATTCCTCTTGAGCAATAGAATTACCTGTATCGACACATATTCCTACTAAAGAATCATCAATCGATTGAACCAGTGCAACAAGATCTTCTGATTTCATCATAAAATGATTTTCAATTCCAATGGTAATGTTGGCCTCTTTATATTGAGGTAACACCTGTTGAATGACATGTAGCATTTCATCCCATGATGGTTGAACATCTGGCGCATGAGGTGCTATCCTTACCAGTTTAGCTCCTAGTATTTTTGCAATCTTGAGATGTCGAAGCAACCGCGCTTCTGTTGCTCCAGCTGTTCCTGCTTCTAGTGTAATACCACGTTGTTCAGCCACTTCGGTAACTTTTTTAAGTGAAGCCTCGTCATAGTTATCTAGTGGAAGATTGTCAGCAAACTGTACCAGTTCTGCACCCATATCAGCAGCCTTTTCTACTAGTTTTACCGCATCCATTGGTTTTTCTGGTTGAAATGTATTCGTTCCTACAGCATAACGAAAGATGTAGCTACCTAGTCCTAGTTTCATTGTAACACTCCTTTTATGATACTGGCTGTTGTTTCCCAACTAGCTGTTTAAATAGAAAATCATAGGTTTTAGCTGGTACACCTTCATCAATCAATTCTTGAATTTCTTCTTTTCCTAGTTTTTCAAGTAAATATTGTGCCGCTTCCATAATATTGAATGTCACTTCAAAAGCTTCTGCAGGATCACCATCTTTGGTAAACACATCATAGGTTAGCCAACCAGACCAATTGATTTTGTCTAAGTAGAATAATGTTTCTACCAAATCCCAAATATTCACGGCTCCCGGAATCATATCCCAGTCCCAACCTCTATTGTTATCATTAAAATGGACATAGAATAGTCTGTTTGCATCTGCAGCAATACACGCCATTTCAGCTGGATTTTCTTGTGCAATCAATGCATGGCCAACATCCATGGTTACACCTACATTGTCTAATCCAGTTTGATTACAAAGGTGTAATGTTCTTCCCATATCAGCTAATATGATATTGCTTTTCGATTCAAACGCCTTATACTCAAGGCTTACTTTAATGTCAGTTCGGTAGCTTGCGCCTTCAGTAATGGTTTCTCTTAACCACTTCCATTGTTTTGAAAAATCTACATGGAAGTTATAGTCATGACCATCCATTAATGGACAAGTCGTTACCATATCTGTTCCTAGTTCTGCTGCTAAATCCATCGCATCTTTTAAATACTGAACTGCTTCGGCACGCAACTTCGGATCCGGATTTGTAAAAGAACCTTTTTTCCACTTCTTTTCCGATTTGATATTTAAATTTACTGCAGATACTGGAAGTCCTGTATCTTTGATTGCTTGAATGGACTCCTCCCTATTCACAAAATCTTGTGGATAAACGACTTCTAGTCCTTCAATCCCCGGAATGTTGCGGGCAACCTCCAGATTTTCTAAAAACGTCCTTGCTGGTTGGAACTCATGAAAACGGTCAGCATAACGACCTAGAATTCCAACAATGATTGAATTTTTTAATTTACTCATCGTTCTCCTCCTCCATTTTTTATTATCAACAAAAGCTTGTTGAATTCATCCGGTATACATTGTATACAATGTATACAATAGTTATGAGAAGTTCCCCTATGAAACTCCCATTTTTTTATTAATCTTTGATAATACTGTACTTCACGTTGATAAGGTGAGTAGAATTTCGGATATGTTCCAACATAAGTTTTTCAGCCTTGTCAGCATCTCTCGATTCCATCGCCTCTAATATATCCATATGTTCTGTATAGGTTTCCTCCGGTGATCGAACTAAACCTAAATCGAATGCTATATTTAAGACTTGTGTACTTTCAAGGCTTCTATGAAGAACGATATTCCCTGCTATCTCCATTAATTTTCTGTGAAAGATCTCATCTGCTTTTTTATACGCTTCTGATTCACCAGATTCCCATTTCCGATAAGCACTCTCAAACAAAGTTTTAAAATAAGAAATCATTGGTTCATCGATAAGTGGAGTCGCTAATCTACTAGATAATCCTTCAAGTACTGCACGAACTTCCCAAACTGATCTTAAGAATTCATCAGAAAACCTTCGAACTACAATACCATTAGAGGTTGTTTCCACTAAATAATCTCTTTCTAATTCGGCAAGAGCTCGTCTAAGCGGTGTTCTACTAACACCAATCTTTTGAGCAATCTGATCTTGAATAATCGTTTCGTCTGGTTTCAATTCGTTATTCAAAATCATTTTCTTAATTTCGTTGTATGCTTTCTTTTCTAAATATCCATTGCCCGCTTTACGAGACATGTCGTCATCAACCTACCCTCCGTCTTTTGCATACATCGTATACATTGTATACAATGATGATTAAAATTATATATATTTGATTGACTAACCCAATTATAGAAAGCGTTTCCATTTTTGTCAACAATATTTTAAAAATTTAATCATATAATTAAACTGTGCTGTTAATAAAATCAACAAAACAATTATAATGATAGCTCCTTCTTCCAAAAACTAAAATCGCCAAATCTCGGGTGGCACACAATTGAAAATATAATAACAATCATTTATGATAAACAAGGAATTTAATATATATAAAAGAACCAATACAAATAACATAGGAAGGATGGAATAAAAGTGATTATTACTGACGACGCTCGTGAGCACTTAAATGCAAGAAACGTTAACAACATCCGTATCTATTTCAACGGCTATGGCTGAGGAACGCCAAAACTTGCACTGGCTCTGGATGAGCTAGAAACGGATGATATAATCGAAACGATTAATGAAGTAAAAGTAGCAATTGACCCAAGAATTAAACCGAACACAGAGGACCTTGTTGTTGATCTGAGTGGAGATAAACAAGGACTTTCCTTATTAGGAGATACCGGGAATTGCTGTTAAATCTTTATAATATAAAATAAAAACCCCCAAAGACTTTTTGTTTTTGGGGATTTTTATACGAAAGGGGTCTGACCCCCGGAACAGCGATAAAACAAAAGACTGTCCTCCCACCGAGGACAAAATGACCGATTTGTCCACAGAAGGGGTCAGACCCCCCATTAATCCTGCATCTTTAATCCTCTGTTATAGCCGATTCCTGCCATTAGTATGACTAGGCCTAAAATTATAAATAGTAATACGAATAGTTTTACTATCAGGACAATTGGGCTTAGGTTAATTATGGCTAGCAATTCAAACTGAAAGTATGCCGCTAGAAGGAAAAGGATTGACGCTGATGAGTAAAAAATGGTTAATCTAGTATCGAATTTAGTTATCTGGTAAATAGCAATAGGTAAGCCCATAAAAAATAGTGCAAATGAAATAGTATTTACCAACCATTCATGATATGGAAAAGATAGACCTAAATAAGCTGGGCTAAATCTTATTAAAAATCCAATTACAATAAAGGATAATGCCACATAAGACTGTAACGATTCTATTTCTGGTTTCATGGATTAACCGCCCTTTCCCCTTACGATCGAATGAAAGACAAATCTCAAATGACGTAGAATAGATTTGTATAAAAACGATAGTTTATTTACATAGGTAACAAAGATCGTATAAAGAAATTTTCCCTCATACAAACTCGGATGTACCCATTGAATAAGTCCATTTTCGTTATAAATCAATTTGGGTGGATCCTCGCCGTTATAAGAAATTTGCACCACTTGCTCAGCGTCATCTGTCAAGATTTCATAATACCACCCTACCTTTGAATCACTTCCAAGATTGACCACCTTACCCGTTATTGTTTCTCCGCCCAAGGTGTCTATTTTACAATAATCATGATGCTTTAATTTCAAGTTGTAGTCCAAATGCTCCCCCACAGTGCTTGTGGAAGAAGAAATAGCTATTTCTTGTATATCCTTTAACTTTTTAGCTCTATCTATCATCACTCCATCCTCATATGGAAATGATTCTGTACTGCTCCAATCTTCATTGACATAATTTACTTTAATCGTTCTACTTTTATCAATTTTTAACGTGAATTCCAAGCTTTTCTCATCCATTAAATCATCTAATAAGTCGTTTTCTTCATTGTAGCTATGATGTGCCAATACCGTACTATACATGATTGGCTCACCGGTCAACTGTATTTTTTCTAATTTTTCTTGTTTAATCTTTACTTTAGGTAAAGGATTGTCATCATTTAAAACGATCTCTTCATTGAACGCACTCTCAACAGGAGGATTGAACTCAACGTTAAAGCCATACATTGGTTTAGGAAATTTTGCAAAAAATGTATAGGATACGGTATTTGTCCCTTCCTGCTTCGATTTCACAATATGTATTTGCATCATCATAGCCGCTAATAGAAGCATATCAAGATTCATCGCTTTATTTTTACAATTAAGCAGCTCATGATAACTTGGTAACTTACTAATTTGCGGTATATTTTTCAATTTAGTTAAAATCCAAATAAACGTTAGCATGATGAGAATAACAAGGACCGTACTTGCTAAAATATAATAGAATTCCGTACTATCTTTATTCGTAACAAAGTACAAAGAAGTCAGCCAGATAATACAAACTGCCCAGATGATTATTTTCGAGATTTGAATAATTTTACTAGTAAAATCTCTACCACCCGACATGATATTTTTATAAATAAAAAGATGATAGTTTATTTCTTCTCTTATTTCTTTCTGTTTAGCTAAATTGGTACGAAACTCCATGTGTTTATGTGGATATTTCATCAATTCCCAAATCGTTTCCCTTGCTTTTTCCACATTATGCTGACTATTTAAGGATACAAAAATAGCAATGAGCCCAAGTAAAGTTAATATACCTGACGTCAATCCAAATACAATACTAATATGTTCTGAAAGCGTAATTTTCCAATGTTCATTCATATTTTCACCATATTTTTAGTTTTTTTGATACTGCATCGTTACTAATTCATAGTCGCCATTTAAAATTTCTGGATTACTATTACTATTAATACCTATCTCTCCTCGTTCGTGTTCCTCTATTTCACAAAAATTGATAGTTGGGGATGAGTCGATTAAAAAGATGCCCACTTTTCCTTTCGTAATATGTAAGTCTTTTAACTGCATATGATCACTTGTTTTCACCATGATTTGGGCTTCAACCTTGTTATGACCATAAATAGAACAGTTCTCCATCTTTCCTTTACAATGATTCCGAATAAATATTCCCACACTGCCCCCATTATAAATGGTTGAATCTTTCATCGTTATTTTTACATGTTCATCTAAGAATAATTGTGGATAGGATTCATTTTCAAAAAATTGACAATGCTGAATCACACCTATACTCTTTTTCCTCAAGATCATTCCTACTTTCTTTCCATTACGTACTACGGAATGATCCATCATGACCGTTCCGTGAATAGCGTTAATTTGAGGCTCAGCATGGTTGTAAATTTCACTATCCATGATTTCTATATATGACTGCTTGATAGAAACCGCACCTAGACCATCATAAATTTTCGTATGAGCCAATTGTAACGAACTATTCGCAATCACAACTTGATGGTAATATCGATGTCCGCTAATGATACAATCTCTTATTTCACCTTTACTGTTTTCTCCCAATTGTATACCGCGCCCTTGACCATCCATGATTCTCGTTTTCCATGCAAGCATTTCTGAACCATTCTTTAGTAGCAATTGAGTAAGTTGATGGTTATATACTTCACTTTCAATAAGCTCTAACTTGGAGTCATCCACAAAAAATGCCCCATGACCATCATAGATTTTACTATTCTTAACAGTTAGAACACTTTTATCTCGTAGACTGATGTGGGTATAATCCATGTGCCCGTGTACGGAGCAATTCTCGATTGTTCCTTTACTTTCTTCTATTAATTGAATGCCATTACCATTACCATCCTTAAGTTTTGTTTTTGATAACGACATTTCCGAACGGTTTATCAGCTTTACATGCGGAATTTCATGTTTAGCTAATTCACTTCCTTCAACCTCGATCGTTGAACTTCCTACATAGATTCCTTCGTAACCATCATAAACTTTACTATTCTTTAATTCGAGAGAACTGCCTTCCTCTATACTAATCTGTGAAAATTCATCATGCCCATGAATCAAACAGTCTTCCATGGTTAATTGACCCTTTTCAATTACTCTTAAGCCATTCCCTTTCCCACTATGAATCTTACTTTGTCTAACTACAGCAGATCCTCCGGAAATAAAAATTTGTGGATCTAAGTGCTGGGAAAAGGTACTTTGCTCAATCTCTACGAAACCCTTACTGTATATGCCACAATTATTTTCGGATATCCTACACTTTGACACTTTCAACGTTCCACCTTGTGAAACATAGATACCTCGATCTTTTATATGCTCAATCACACTATCTTCCAATTCTAGCGATCCATTCAAAATTTCAATTCCATTATGGTAGCCCTCTAGGTGATGGAGCGTAATTCCATTCATTTTTACTTTTGCCCCATTTTTAATAACAATCGGCGATTTAATAAACACATGCTGCTTGTTACCTGTCAACTCTATTGATTTCTCAATCACAAGTGCACGATCCTCTTCGTATGTACCCTTTCTAATAACAATTGTGTCCCCATCCATAGCAGACAAAATGGATCTTTTAATTGATTTATTCAATGAAAAAAAACGGTTAGAAACCTTCGTTACTTTTCCCATAAAACTTTTCCTTCTTTCTTGAGAGACTATAATAGGCGGAATTTGACTGATACACTACTTGTACTCAAATGGAAATTAAACCTTAACCCAAACCGAATGAAAAACTTCATTTTTGATAATCTTATAATTTAATATTTAGTAAGGTTTCATGCCCTATTATACAAAATTATCATCCTATTTTGCAGCCAAGCCTAATGAATCAAAGGGATTTATAGATGGATCTTTAAGACAAAGAAAAGAAAAATACCTACACCCTCCGACAAACTGTCCACCCCACACGGACAAATGTCCACGGAGGGGGTCAGACCCCTTTATAAAAAATTTACATAAATTGTAACTGTATTACACTAATTTCGACTAATAAACTGAAACGATATTTTACTAATAAAGGTGGGATAGTAAGTGAAGAAAATGACACATCGAATGATATTGACATCGTTACTTTCCTGTTTATTCATCTTAGTTGGTTGCAGTTCACAACAAGCGTCTAAAGAAATTAATGGGCAACCAACACCATCCGCGGAGCAGAGTGAAAATAATGAAGATAAAGTAGACAATCCAGATGCTCCATCAGATGACACAACAACTCCAGAGGAAAAAGAAGAACCTAATGACGAAGCGAACACTCCTTTACCTGATACTATTGAAATAACATTAGCTGGTGAATTAGAGCTAGAGACTCACACGGCACATCTCCAACAGAGTGAATTAGGATATTTCCTTTACACACTAGAGGGGTACCGATTGGAACAGGAAGAACAGGGAAAAGACATTCTAATTGCACCATTTAATGAAGAAATTTTCATGAGAATTCAACCGTTAGGAAATAATGTAAGCGCAGAAGAAAAGAAAGCATCCATTACTGAAAAAGCAGAGGGAAATCTAACAGAAGCTGAATCGATCGATGAGAGCAACACAGCATACACACTTATTGAAGAAATTCCGTCGGATACAGGTACATTAACCTTACTACACGTTGGAAAAGAAGTGGATAATCAACTATTTGCGTTTACCATCCACATTCCAGTAATTGAAGCGATTGAGGCTGCTGAACCTGCATTCTTAGCGATGATGGAGACTGTAGAAACACAAAAATAAAATGGGACAAGGGGACAGGTCAGGACCACTGATAAACGCATCCTAAAATTTGACAAAAAAGAAAAAAAGAGAAGCTAATGCCCTACTATATGAGGTTATTAGCTTCTTTTTAGTTCATGTATATTCAATGGAATCTTGTTACTTTATCAATAGCTTCAACCTTGCCCACCGACTTTACAATCGCACTGGACCATGGACAAGAGAGACAAGTTTAAAATTTCGGGTGGGACCAGCCCAAAAACAAGAAGGAATTTACCTCTTTATGTTGAAATAAATATGCTAGTAGTTATAAAGTATTAGTAATTTACTCTGAGATTTCCATACGGTTACTCTCTTCATAATACTATTTAGCATCTATACCATAAGACCGTTTAAATACCTGTTAGGGGTTGTTCCACTGGATAGACCTGCTTTATTTTTATGTTTTTTATTTGATGATAAAAAATAAAAGCGCTTTCATTAATTTTACAAAAGTGTATGGGAAAAACATTTTAAAAATAGCCAATGTGCTGGGAGGGGAGTGTTTTATGTCGATGGAATTTTTTATTGAATTATCGGTCTGGATTTTTGCTTTTATTTTGCTGGTGGGGCTCATACCTAGAGACAGCGTCCACTTCGCGTGTTTGAGTTTTTTAATTATGCTAGTACCTGCATCAGTTTTGGGTATACTCGTCGTTCAATACAACTTAATTGAATACCCGATCCGCTTCTTTTCTGATGCAACAAAAACAAGTTTTACATTTGAGTTTTTCGCATTGCCTGTTATTAGTGCTATCTTTAATGTTCATTATCCTTCAACTAGATCGCTTTTCATTAAACTCATCTATTCCATTTCTTTTCCCACGGTTTTAACCATTTTAGAAGTTTTGTTGGAGAACCATACAAAACTAATCCGTTATATACACTGGGAATGGTATTATACGTGGATCAGTTTATTATTCGTACTCTATATATCCTATAGAAGTACCAAACTATTCTTTAAAACTTTATAGGGACAAGGGGACAGGCTCCTTGTCCCACCATCATTCACTTCCGACAAAATCCGCCGAAATTTCGGGTGGTCACTGTGACCAATATAAATCCGTTCTACGGTCTTGTAAAATATTATTCAACTGCCCTTTTGTTTTTTCCGTTCGGGCCTCAGAGAGATTAATCGTTGCCGAGATTAACTTTTCTTCATGCATATCTGCCGGACCAGTCACTGGCCAGCCATGTATATCAACGATCGTACTGCCACCAATAAACGGTTGATTCCTCTCAACGCCGACACGATCGGCACAAGCAATAAATAAACTATTACAATGAGCATTTGCCATAGCAATATGGACAGCCATAAGCGTTTCATCTTCTGGTTGATTTTTTTCTGGAACCCAATTCGTCGGTATACAAATAAGATCCACACCTTGGGATGCATAATATCGGTAAACTTCAGGAAACCACATATCATAGCAAATTAAGATACCAATCTTACCTTCATCGATTTCGAAAATGGGCAATCCTAGATTACCCGGTTCAAAAAATAGCTTCTCTTCATTCCACAAATGATTTTTCCGATATGTTCCAATATAGCCATCCGGACCAATGAAAACTGCAGCATTATAAAGACTGTTCCCATCTTTTTCAGCAATCCCTGCTACAATGTAAACGCCATATACTTTAGCCGCATGACACCATGCTTGGACCGTTTTTCCTTCTGGGATAACTTCAGATAACGCAATAGCTTCTTTTTTTGTATGAAACACGTACCCAGTATTGCATAATTCAGGCAAGACGATTAATTTAGCTCCTTGTTCAGAAGCCTGTTTAATCCATTCTAATGATTGCTCAACATTGGATTCCACGGCCCCAAAAACAGGCTTCATTTGCACGCATGCAACCTGGATCACACTTCCTTTTTCCATGCGAGAATTACCTCCCTTTACAGTAAACCACTACCCTAGCTCGACAAAGAAGTACTTCGATACTCATTAGGTGATTTACCAACTCTCTTCTTAAATACTTTGCTAAAATATTTTTCATTTTGATAACCGACGTTATAGGCAACTTCATAAATCTTTAGGTGCGGATTTACTAACAGCTCCCTAGCCTTTTCAATTCGAATTTTAGTCACATAATCGGTAATGGTCTCACCGAATTCTTCTTTGAATTTTCTAGATATATATTCTCGACTCAAAAAGAAACGATCTGCAATTTCTTGTAGTGTAACTTCATGATCATAATTTTGTCTTAAATAGTCTTCAATTTTTTGAATACTGCTTTTTTCCGTCTTAAATTTCGCATCGTGTAAACACTGAATTAAATCGTAAAACTCTTTTCTCTTTTCTTGTTTGAATTTTTCGAAATTAAAGTTTCCATTGCTATCCCAAAATTTTACTCCTTTGTATAATAAAAGAGCTTCATTTATCTCGTATTCCTTCAGCCAATTTTTCGTTAATAATTCAAATTGTTCCTCCCAAACCTTTAATTGTTCAAGAGACAGATTATGGGAAGATTCAAGCGCACTAAAGATTCCATCTAATACGTTATCGATCTGCTCTAAGCTCCCACTTTGCAAAGCCCACTTTATGTCCTTAGAAAAATCTAATATATGAAGAACTGGACGAGTATCTATCTCTGAGATTGTCAGTCTGTTCGGTTTATTATTTTGTTCCATCAAGTTTCTTTTTAGTAAGTAAGTTAGTGCAGATTGATAAGCATCTACTAGTTTCTTATTTTCCCCACCTATTGCAATCGTACTATGCATATGAGTAAACTCAAAGATCTCCCGTTCCAGTTGATTCATGTACGCCTCTACCTTACTACTATTGCAAAATACTAGAATAATCTCATCATCTTTATTGATATTTCGAAAGCAGATACCATCTTTATTCTTGCTAATCACTTTCTTGCAAAAATCTAGTAAAGTAGAAAATGTTTGTTCCATGTCACCAATAACCTTTGTTTCGATCATCGCACGAATAGAAAGTATTGCTACTCTATAAGGTGAGTGGTTTAGATTAATAGCAAATTCATCTTTTATTTTCGTTACCACACTTGGAGAGATGTTCGCTTGATGAATAGTTCCTGATAATAGGTGATCCCAATAAAACGGCTTTACTTCCGTTAGTTCTTGTTTATACTCTAATACAGATTTCCGATTAATTTCTTCCTCGTTCCACTCTTGTATAGCCCGTTCCAAAGTATTATTTAATATCTCAGGATCTATTGGTTTTAAAATATAATCATAACTTCCATAAAAAATAGCATTACGCATATAATGAAAATCCGCATGACCACTTATAACAATTGTTTTACTTGTTATAGCCTTAGCATCCAGCCACTTGAACAGATCGATGCCATCAACTATCGGCATGTCCATATCTGTAAAAATGATCTCAGGCTGCTCTGTTACTATAATATCTTTTGCCTCTTCGCCATCCTGTGCCTCAAAAACATCCTCTATACCATGTCGTTCCCATTTTGCTAAGAGCATGATACTTTCTCTTACATGTTTTTCATCATCAATAATGATTACTTTCATCGATATCATCCTCCGTTTCGATTGGAATTCGGATTGTCACTAATAAACCGTCCGTCTTCTTATTACGAAATCGCAAACTAGCTTGGCCATCATAGTATAGATGTAATCGACTGTGTATATTTTTCAAACCTATATTCAGGTCTGTTTCACTTTTCTTCTGTTCTTCGTTCAAATATCGTCTAATTTCTTGTAGCCGTTCCGTAGAAATTCCTTTCCCATTGTCACCAATTTCTATTACAAGATCGTGATTTTCATGATATCCGGTAATACTAAGCTGACCTATTTTACGATCACTTCCATCGAATCCATGCTTAAAATAGTTTTCTATGATAGGTTGAAGAAGCATTTTGGGCACATAATCACTCATTGTATCGGCTTCAACATTCACGGAGTAATCGAACCTTTTCCCAAATCTCTCTTTTTGTAACAATAAAAAGGCCTTACAGTAGTTAATTTCTTCAATCAATTGTACTTTGTCTTTGTCCATATCCATGCCATACCTCATAATTTTGGATAGATGGGTAATCAACGTATAGACTTGAGGAACTTTTTTCTTTAAAGCTACTGTTCCGATAGATTGCAATGCATTATATAAAAAATGGGGATTAATCTGTGCCTGAAGCACCTTTAATTGATTTGTTTTATTTTTAATCTCCAATTTATATTCACGATTAATTAGATGATTAATCCGCTGAATCATCTGCTTAAAATATTCGCCCAAAACACCTATCTCATCATTTCCTAGCGATTTAAAATTAACTTCCATTTTTTCTTTATTAATGTTTTGGATATTCTCTACTAGAATATGAATCGGAGACGTGATTTTAAACGAAACATAAAATATAGCGATAATGGTTAACAAAAGGCCCACCACGCCGATTAATATATTCTTCTTGACAATACTAAGCGCACTTTGATAAAGAGATGAATAGGAGATATTCTTAACTAAGATCAACCCACCAGAGGATTCAGGAAGCTTCGAATAAAATATAATGCCTTCTAAATCTTCCGTATCCCAATTTAGTGTACCTTGCTCTTTTTCTGCCGATAGAATACGATCGATCCAATCTTGATTCTCAACCTCTTCTTTTGAATGGTATAGTGCTTCTCCTTCTGACGTAAAAATATAAAAATCTTCCGTATCTTCAGAATATAACTGCTCACTAATTTCAAAAAGCCGTTCAACCTCTATTTCTACTGATATAAAAGCAAGCAAATCATTGGAAGGAACATCAATTATAGCCCGATGAATGGAAATGACATTGTCATCATTACCGCGTTGCTCACTTGATAACTTTTCTATATACATATGATGAGGATTATGTTTAACCTTATCAAAGTAGGTTGCTGTTGTTGCGTCATCTATTTGTGTAAACATAACTTTACTCTTTGACACGGCTATACTTTTATTCTCATCAAATAAAGAAATATTCACTTTTTTTAAATTTTGATCCGTATAGAGAAAATTCTCTAGTTCATTTCTAACTGTCCAAAAGGTTTCGAAATCTGTTTCATGACGATCTGATTTCAAGTAATTCATAAAATTCCGATTACTATAGAAAGATAATGTGATATCTATTAATTCATCCATGTAGCCTTCTACATTTTCTCTACCTTGATATAATAGCTTTTCATTTTCTTGTATATAATTGTTTTCTAATGATTCCCTTGTATAAAAGTATGTTGTTAAAATGACTCCTAGCAGAATAATAGTTATTAAAAGTAGTAAAACATTCAGTTTATTCCTTATGCTTGTCTGAATCATAAAGGAGCCTCCTAAGAATAACCTCTCAACAGATCAAATAAAAAAGGTATTGTAAAATTATACTAGAGTCTATCCTATATAATCCAGTACTATTTTAGAGAAGCTTATTAGTAGGAATATAGAAGAATGCCTACTGGAGACATTCTTCTATAAAAAACTCATTTATTCTTTCAAACTATCCCAAGTTGCTTGGAATTGTTCTAACACAGTCTCGTAATCTATATTTCCAGCTGCATACGATTGAATTGTTGATCCAAATTCGTGGCTTGCACCACTAGGAAATTTATAAAATGTCCATGGTATTGTTTTTCCTGCTTTAGAGTATTCCAAGATTGATTCACCTAAAGCACCTATCCCTGTCGGCTCAATGTTATCAAATGCAGGTATGAACTTAAATTGTTCTGTAATGTATTGCTGTCCCGTTTCAGATGAGACCATCCAGTTTAAGAATGTTTTTGCGGCTTCTACATTTTCCGAGTTTTTATTGACTGCCCAGTTATTCGGGACACCAACAGGTAAAAGATCTTCATCCGCCTCATCACTTAGAGGTATAGATAGAAAAGACATATCCATTTCTGGGTCAATTTCATAAATCATCGCTTCTGTCCAGTTCCCTTGCCCTGCAAGCATTGCTGTTTCACCAGAAGCAAACAAAGTAACTTGTGTATTGTAATCCGTTGTTAAAGGATTATCATTCGCATAGGCTAGTTCTATATCAATATATTCTTTAAACTGTTCAAATGATTCATTACCAACAATAGAAGTGGTGCCTTCGTTGAGTCCTTGAATAAATGATGCAGAATCATCCTGTTTTGCAAATGGAACATTGATCAAATGCTCACCAGGAATCCAATATTCGCCATACCCAGCAGCAAATGCCGTGATTCCACTATTCTCTAGTTTCTGTGCAGCTTCTTTTAATTCGGAAAGGGTAGTTGGCTTTTCTGTAATACCCGCTTCTTCAAATAGTTTCTTATTGTAAACAATCCCATATCCCTCTAGGTTAATTGGCATACCATATAGCTTACCTTCACTATCTGTCATTGGCTCCTTTCCAATAGGTAATACGTGCTCCACCCATGGTTCGTCAGAGAGGTCAGCAAGATGCTCTTTCCATAACTCCAACTCTGTAAATCCTCCATTAATAAAAATGTCAGGCTCTTCACCAGAAGAAAATTTCGCCTTTAATGCCGGACGATAATCTGCACCCCCGCCCAATGCTTCTAATCGAATGTCAATGTCTGTATACTCCTCTTCAAACTCAGCTGCCATCGCTTCAAGCTGATCAGCAATTTCAACTTTCGGGTGGAAAATATATACTTCTTTAGGCTCTTCACCTTCTTCAGAACCCGTGCTCGAATTTGATCCTGTCGTTTCTGCATTGCCTTCAGAACAACCCACAGCAATTGCAGATACAAATAACAGTGACAACAATAGTAATAAATGACGCTTCATAAACAATTCCCCCTTGTTATAGTGTAACTAATTTTTATATAAATTTTTGTCCTTTTATAAAAGTGACAAAAATTTCAAACTATTTAATCGAACCTGCTTGTACACCTTTAATAATGTGCTTCTGTAGAAATAGAAAGAAAGCAATGATTGGCACAATTCCTAATACAAGAGCTGCTAATCCCATATCCCATTGTTTTTGGTATTGAGCAAATAAAGCACTTGTGGCTAATGGTATTGTTCTTAGATCAGGATTTTGCAAGACTAGTAAAGGCAACAGGTAATCATTCCAAATCCACAATGTATTTAAAATAATTACTGTGGCAGTAATCGGCTTTAATATTGGGAAAACAATTCTCCAAAATACACCAAATTCACTACACCCATCAATTCTCGCTGCCTCTTCTATTTCAGTCGGAACGGTTTTAATAAAACCGTGAAACAGAAACAAGGATAAAGATACACCAAATCCAAAGTACATGATGACAATCCCATGAATGCTATTTATTAACCCAAGCGTCCCGGAAAGTTTTAATAATGGAATCATCACCGTTTGAAACGGGATCACCATAGAAGAAACAAAGATGATAAACAAAATTTGACTTAATTTATTTGGCGTCCTAACTAGCTTCCATGCTGCCATGGAGCTGATTACGACTATTCCAACAATACTAGTTACTGTAACTAAAAGTGAATTTAAGAAAGCCTTTGGGAAATTAATCAACCCCCACACCTTTGAGAAATTACTAAATAATACTTTGTTTGGGAATGATGCAGCATTAACCAATATTTCAGGAAAACTTTTTACTGAATTAACGAGTACAAAATAAAATGGAACAAGAAATAAAATGGCAATGGCTATACCAATAAGTTCAACAATAAAAGTGCTTTTTTTGTAACTCATTACGCCTCCACCTCTCTTTTCTTCGTTAGCATAACTTGAAAAGTTGTGAAAGCTGATACCGCTATGAAGAATAAAATTGATTTAGCAGTACCTAATCCATAGTTATTGTTATGAAATGCTTCTTGGTAAATGTTAATAGCAATCGACTGTGTTGAATTAAAGGGACCGCCACCTGTTAAAGAAATATTTAGGTCATATATTTTAAACGCCATTGAAATCGTTAAAAATAAGCAGATTGTAAATGAAGGCAATATTAGCGGAATTATGATCTTAGTTAATAGTGTCCACCCTTTTGCACCATCCATTTTGGCAGCTTCTAATAACGAATTGTCAATTCCTTGTAGTGCAGCTATAAAGATTACCATCATATAACCACTCATCTGCCAACAAAAAACGATAACAATTCCCCAGAAAGCTGTTTGTTCATTTCCTAACCAAGGAAGCTTAAAGAATGGAATGTCCGTAAGGTTTCCAACAGAAGCAAACCCTTTTGTAAAAATAAACTGCCAGATAAACCCTAATAATAATCCACCAATTACATTTGGCATAAAAAATACCGTACGTAATATGTTACGAGTCTTTAATGCCTCATTTAATAATAGAGCTAGTCCAAACCCAATAACATTCGTTAACAATACTGAGACTAGCATGAATTTTGCCGTAAACATAAACGAATTATAAAACTCTGGATCTCCTGTGAAAATAGTTTTATAGTTTTCCAATCCAATCCATTCAACCGCAGAACTAACACCGTTCCATGAAGTAAAGGAATAATAGACCCCCATAAGGAAAGGAATGATCTGGATCATAATGAAAAACAATGCAGCAGGAGCCACAAACGCTGTATAGGATAATACTTTCTTGATTTTCACCTTCTTATCCGCACTCATAAAAAACTTAGTCTTCACATGTGTATGTAATTCCTTCTGTTTTAATTTTGTCTCCATTCTCTTCACATCACCTTTTTTCTGAATATTCTCACTTCATTATAGATTGTTTCTGTCTGATTTAAGATGGGTTCTATTGACCAAAAAGGGTAAAAATTTTGACTTTTTATATAATTTGTTTCTATCTCGTTTAGCATCCTTATATAAAAAAACACAATAAACACTAGTACGAAAAGTATCATACCAGCCAAATAGTGCATTGTTGAAAAATGATGCTAATTTCATATTTGTGGATGAGTTGAGGCAATCAATTTTCAGAAAAGTTAAAATTAAACACTAATTTGTTCAATGTAGAACAACGATTATACACAGCAACTCCACTATAATGGTATGTAATTATCGTGTTTGTCTATTAAATAGATTCATTTAAGAGAACCATTGATTAGAAAAATAATTAGGAAAGAAGGGGTAAAATGATTGAATTTCTAAAAGAAGAACAAAAGCAAGCAATCGAATCAGAGTCATCAAAGCTCCAAAATACTGTTTCTTCTATAATAGAAGAGGTAAAAAATGATGGAGATTTAGCATTAAGAGCATATTCAGCTAAATTTGACCAAGTAGAATTAGAGGACCTTAAAGTGTCCAATGATGCGATTCTACATGCGAAAAAACAATTGCCACTATCCTTGATAGAAGATATCCAATTTTCTATAGAAAGAATTAAAGCTTTTGCGGAAGCTCAACGACGTACGTTAACAGAATTTGAACAAGAGATGGATCCCGGTGTCCACCTAGGCCAGAAGGTAATACCTATTGAATCCGTTGGCGCATACGTACCTGGCGGAAGGTATCCGCTGCTTTCTTCAGCTCAAATGGCTATCATTCCTGCTAAGATTGCTGAAGTGAAAAATATTCGTGTGTGTACCCCTCCTACAAAAGCTGGTACTATTCATCCAGCTGTACTTTATGCCGCTCACTTATCAGGTGCAGATGAGATTTTTCCAGTTGGAGGAGCACAAGCAATTGCTGCATTAGCTTATGGAACAGAAACCATACAACCAGTCAATAAAATTACAGGACCAGGAAATCGATTTGTAACAGAAGCTAAGCGTCAGGTTCATGGAGTGGTAGGGATTGACCTATTAGCAGGACCTAGTGAAGTACTCGTTGTTGCAGACGAAACAGCAAAGACAGCGTACGTTGCCGCAGATTTATTAGCACAATCCGAACATGATGTTCATACTCAAGCGATCCTAGTCACTACAAGTCGAGAATTTGCTTTCGCTGTTATGAAAGAAGTTGAAAATCAACTTCAAACACTATCAACTGCTGAATTAGCAAGAGCTTCATGGGAAAAACGAGGACAAGTCATTGTCACTGATACACTTGATGAAGCGATCCAAGTAACAAATGATTTAGCATCAGAGCACTTACACGTTCAAATTAAAGATGCTCCTCAGCATATTGATAAATTCACCAACTACGGATCCTTGTTCTTAGGAGAAAACTCATCCGTTGTTTATGCTGATAAAGTGTCCGGTACAAACCATATCCTTCCGACAAATCAAGCCGCAAAATTTACAGGTGGCGTCTGGGTTGGTACATTCTTGAAAGTTGTGACATATCAAAGAATTGAAAAAAAAGGTGTGCAGACGATCGCCCCTCATTGCGTCAGACAATCCCATCGAGAAGGACTAATTGGTCATCTTAGATCTGCAAACATTCGCTTAGAAGGAAAATTAGATGCAGACATGGAAGAGTTGTTAGCGTTAGAAAATAACAATTAATAAACTTGCACAATTGAACCAAAGAAAGCATCACAGAGTTGATGCTTTCTTTGGTTAGTAGATATGGAAGAAATCAAAATATCGTGGTAAAAGTAAAATTTCATTCACTACATCCTATTGACAGTCTAAATTTTGTGCAGTCTTAAAATTTACTTAATAGTCTAAATGCTTATATACTTTCAGACTATCACTAAAGGAGGCAGACATTCTCATGTCAACGATTAAATTAGCGAACATTGTGAAGCAATATGATAAAAACACGACTGCAGTAACCGATTTTAATTTAGACATTGATGATAAAGAGTTTATTGTTTTTGTTGGTCCATCTGGCTGTGGGAAATCGACTACATTGCGGATGATTGCAGGGCTAGAAGAAATTACTTCTGGAGACTTTTTCATCGACAATCAACGAATGAATGATGTAGCACCAAAAGATCGTGATATCGCCATGGTATTCCAAAACTATGCGCTATATCCACATATGAATGTCTATGATAATATGGCGTTTGGACTAAAGCTCAGGAAAGTGAAACAAGACGAGATCGACCTTAAAGTAAAGGATGCAGCAAGGATCCTTGGACTAGAGGCATATTTAACAAGAAAACCAAAAGCATTATCTGGTGGTCAAAGACAGCGTGTAGCTCTTGGTCGGGCCATTGTACGGGATGCGAAGGTATTCTTGATGGATGAGCCATTGTCCAACTTAGATGCAAAACTACGTGTACAAATGCGAACAGAAATTCAAAAACTACATAGACGACTACAAACAACAACGATCTATGTGACACACGATCAAACCGAAGCGATGACAATGGCAACTCGTCTCATCGTCATGAAAGATGGGGAGATCCAACAGATAGGCGTTCCTAAAGATGTGTATGACAAACCAAACAACGTATTTGTTGGGGGATTTATCGGCTCACCTTCCATGAATTTCATTAACGGAAAAATTAGTAATGGATATTTCCACATTGATGATGAACATAAGCTTAAGTTGCCTGAGGACTGTGTAACAAAGCTCGTAGACCAAGGATATGATAACCAAGAGCTAATTTTAGGCATCCGCCCTGAAGATCTTGATGACAGTTCTGCAGCTGACAACTCAGAAACGGTATTAAATGTATATATCGAAGTTGCAGAATTAATGGGGGCGGAAACATTTATCTACTCAAAAATAGCAGGAAAAGATTTAATTGCTCGAGTTGATGCACAAGACAACCTGACTGATGGAGATACCAAATCCCTTACATTTGATATGGACAAAGCGCACTTTTTTGATGTAGCCACCGAATTAAGAATTGATTAGGATTATTCATAAAAAATATCATAGTGAAAGATGTTATCAAATGATTCAATTGTTTCAAAAACACAGTATCCAGAGATCAATAAAATCATTGACAAAAAGCTCACACCCCCTTTTCAGTGGGGATGTGAGCTTTTTATCTTAGTAAAGGACATATAATTCACCTTGTACGAAAGTCATGAGACAAATTCCATCAAATTCCAGGCGGTGCCAGGGCATCAGTCCCATCAAAGATTAAGTTTTTCAGTATAAGTAACAGTGTAATTTAATCTAACTATCATAAAATAACAGGTAATCGCTAACACTTCACATGCTGCTATCACAATTCCCAACGGCAAGACATTTTGGCTGCCTGCTATTCCGACTATTGGAGCAACTAAGCCGCCAAAGGCGTATTGTAAAAGACCAAGTAAAGCTGATGCACTACCCGCACTATTCCCCTTACTTTGCATTGCTAGTGAAGTGCAAGTTGGGTTCACTATTCCTACACTAGATACGACAAAAAACAATGGTATCAAAACAAATTCAATGCTTGTTCCAATTAAAAATACGATAAGTAAAGTAATACTTCCTATTGTTGCAGATAGCAAACCAAACTTTAGTATTGTCATTTCATTAACTTTTCCTGCCAGCCTTCCAGTTATCTGGCTAGCAGTGATGATACCTATAGCATTTACAGCAAATATTAAGCTATATCCTTGTGGAGTGACGTTGTAAATATCTTGAAAAACAAATGAAGAACCAGCAATATATGCAAACATCGCACCGGAAACCAGGCCTTGGATGAAAGCAAAACCCATAAATGACCGGTCTACAAACAAGCCTTTAAAGATAGTTAGATTATTCTTTAGTCCACCCTTCGATCGATGTTGGATGGACAAGGTTTCAGGCAGCCCCCAAATCACCGATAACATTATAATTAAACCTAGCATAAAAAGAGCAATAAATATTCCTCTCCATGAAAAGAAATGCAGTAGCTGTCCTCCTATAATAGGAGCAATAATCGGTGCAGTGCCCATAACTAACATCAACATAGCAAAAACTTTTGTCAATTGTGGACCCGAGTAGATATCACGTACACACGATCGAGCAATAACTACACCACCTGCACCTGCAGCGCCCTGCATAAAACGCAAAAAAATTAACACCCAAATGGAAGGAGCAAGTGCACAAAGTAATGATGCGATAAGATATATGGAAATTGCAATAATTAGAGGTTTCTTTCTCCCATAAGTGTCACTTAATGAACCAACAATAATCTGCCCAAATGCAAGACCTAAAAGACAAGCTGTTAAACTGAGTTGGGTCATGGAAGCAGATGTATTTAGGTCTGTGGTCAATAATGGGAATGCTGGAACATACATATCAATCGTAAATGGAGCAAACGCAATCAGAAAACCTAATATAACAATCCGCAATTTCGAATGCCCTAATCGATCCTGTTTATATTCATTTACCATCCTTATACTTCAATCCTTTCCGTTTAAAACTCCCCCCACTTAAACCCTATTATGTAAATCGACAATCGTAGATGTGGAATAATAACCCCCACTTACGATGATCCTCTTTACTGTACCCACTGCCTGAATAAGAGGCTTGAATACAAACCAATACAAAGCCAGCTATCTCTGGGGCATCTGTTACGTTAAAGTACTTTTTTTACTACTTCTAGATTTATAGAGTATACGGTTGAATCAGCAACTTTATTCCGAACCAATCGATATGCTCCGTAAAATAACGCTTCGGTATATAAGCAGTTAAACCTTCCCTGTCATAATTCCCAAGCATGGTGGCTGTTACTCTTATTACTAAATCTGCTACAAAGGCCGGGCCATCACTGTGACCTAGAGAATTAACCCTGTAGAGAATTTACTCCACAGGGTTTTCCTTGATTTAAAATCAAAAAATTGGACTAGTAACGAAAACCCTCCTGTATAATTTTTACAGGATATCACTTATCGTCTACGTTTATTCGCTTGCTCTGTTTCCTCTACTCTTGTTGCACCAGCATATCCTAATCCCTGATCTCGATCAGATTCCACTCTTCCTGATTTTTTAAGCTTTTTTTCTTGTCTATCTCTACCCATTGGTTTGCCTCCTTTCGTGAGTAGTATTCGAAACCTGCTGAATTGTCATACGCACATATTAAAAGGACTTATCTGTAGTGAGCTCCTCTCCTTCGACAAATTTCTTCAAATTTCAAGTGGTCACAGGCACCATTTACCACCCCATTTGATAAGTAACTTGCTTTATAATGGGTTTGGGAGTGAAAGAGTATGAAAAAAATGTTTTTATTTCTGTCATTATTTTTATTAACTGGTTGCATACCTGAGCCAGAAATTGATATAGATGGTGTTCAGCAAGGGGAAGTTTACGTTAACGACCAAACCATTAACATTGATGAGGAGGCTGCTGGCGAATATACTTTACATTTAAATGGGAACGTTATTCAAAACGATCATACCGTATCTGGAAACGGAGAATATGAGTTGACCATCACAGCTAAAAGGTGGTGGAATGAAATAACCAAAACAATAGCGTTTGAGATTGATGACGAGCCACCTGCCAAACCGTCTTTCAAAGATGAAGTAAAACCACTTTATTATAAAGAAGCGAATTTCGAACTTGAAAAAGAAGAAGATGTGACTTACAAAGTAAAAATTGATTATGAACCATTCGACATCTCGCAAGCTTATACAAAGGAAGGCACACACAAGCTTTATATTCAATCTATCAAAGACAACGGTTTGGTAGCGGATCGCAAAGAAACTTTTGAAATTGACAACCGAACCTATTCCCGACATGAGGTCGATGCCTTTAAAAAATTCTTCTTCCATAATGAAGACCAGGAAGGAACTAAGTTTATCAAGTGGTCAGATCATGTAGGTGTACATGTTTACGGAGAACCAACAGCAACGGATATGAAAGCTCTAGAATCTAATTTACAAACAATAAATCAAATCCTTCCCGTTGATTTAAATTTGCGAGAAAGTCAACCATTTGCTGGAAGTAACCGAATAAATGTTCATTTTGTTCCAACATACCAATTTAAAGATTATGGATTTAATGAAGAGTTAAGAAACAATGATTATATGGTCGTTGGTTACGCGATGCCGACGTTGCTCACGCACGATGATGAGCTTTTTGAAACGAAAATTCTTATCGGTACCGATACAGACCAACAATTAAGAAAGACGACTATCCTCCATGAATTGATGCATGCACTGGGATTCTATGGCCATTTTGAAAACAATCCAAATAGTATTCTTTATCCTTATACAGATACCAACCTTACTGAGCTTAGTAGCACCGATAAAAAATTGATTGAAATTCTCTATCGTAAGGATATAAAACCAGGGATGACAGAAGCCGAAGTTGAACAGACCCTTAACGACTGGATTGTCAAATAACACGGAATTAGTTCTAGCTTAACGTTAAGCTAGAACTTTTTTCGTTTACATGATGACGTTACATAATGGTTACGGAATTGAATCTGACAATAGGGGTCAGACCCCTCCATACGCTCCACAAATACTTGCGTCATATTTCCTGACAAGTTAATGGTTATAACTTAATTGATTTAGTAACCTATATATTTATGAAAGAAAGATTCCAACACGTACATTGTGGGAATTTATATTTTCATTTTCAGTTTTCCTTATTGTAGCAAAAAAGGAGGACCCAATATTTATGGATGTTTATTTAGTTGAGGACGAGTTGTTTGCACGAGAAGAACTTAAATATATGCTGTTACAAAATGATGGTTTGAATATAGTTGGCGAGGCAGAGGATATCCACGAAGCGATGTGGGAGATTAATGAGTTGCGTCCTTATGTTGTATTTTTAGACATTGGCCTTGCAAAAGGCACCGGACTAGATTTAGCTAAACAATTGAAGTCGCTAAAAAATCCTCCATTTATCGTTTTTGCAACTGCATATGATGAATATGCAGTCGATGCCTTTGATTTAGATGCAATCGATTATCTGGTGAAGCCCTTTAATGAAAAAAGAGTGATTGCAACCGTTAAAAAGCTAATGCGTCGGCTGCATACAGAATCCTCACATCAACGGGATATCGAATTGACAGAAAAAGATCAACCAGTTGATAGACTTGTAGTAAATAAGGATGAAAAATTCTTAGTAGTTGATACTGATGAAATTGTTTATATAGGGACAGAAAATAGACAAGTATTTATTAAAACGATGAACAAAGAACATTTAGTTGATATAGCACTTTATGAGATAGAGGAAAAGTTATACTCGAAAACGTTTATTCGAGTACATCGTGGATATATCGTTAATCTCAATCACGTTAGCGAAATAGAACGATGGTTTAACGGTACGTATAACCTTAAATTACATGATGGGTCAAAAGTGCCGGTAAGCCGTTCGTATATCAAAGATATAAGAGCGGCTTTAAGGTTTTAGAAGATAGACGATCACACAGACAAGTACAACACCGTTACTAACTATCTCGCTGTACGTTAAAAATGTTTTAGATTTCCCTATTTAATCATGTTCTTGAAAGGACACAAAGAACAGTTGATTAACCATACTCCATCTAATTGGACAAATACTTACTAAAACACCCAGGAAAGCGAACAAAAAGGAGGCCCCAAGCGCATGTGGGATTTGCTATCACAATTAGTATCACGAATGTGTATTATCGTAACAATAGCTTTCTTAATCACACGCCTAAAAGCGTTTCGTCAAATGATCCACCAGCGCTTAAATGTGAAGGATCATATGGTTATGATTGTAGTATTTGGTTTTTTTGGTGTCATTGGAAATTATACAGGAATTGTTGTGAACCCCAATGCCACGTTTACTTCAGGGAGTTGGATTTCAACATTAGGTTCATTTAATGCGATAGCCGATACTCGGAATATTGGCGTAATCATCGGCGGAATCTTTGGTGGGCCAATTGTCGGTTTAGGGGCTGGAATAATCGCAGGTGTTCATCGTTATTTGTTAGGTGGATTTATTAATACTGCCGTACTCATTGCTACTATTTTTGGCGGGATTGCTGCAGGGTGGATCGGTAGGAAGTTCCCTTTAAATCAAAAGATTCGCCCCACCATTGTATTAGCTATTGGAGTCGTTATTCTTACCATTCAAATTCTCCTAGTGCCTGTTTTCGCTGTACCACATCAAACCGCATTTCAGTTAATTCAGTTTACCGGTTTTCCGATTATTTTCGTAAACAGTATTGGTATTTGGATTTGTGCTATGATTCTTTATAGTGTGATACGTGAA
The DNA here is from genome assembly GCF_016908325.1 of Aquibacillus albus. Taxonomy (GTDB): domain Bacteria; phylum Bacillota; class Bacilli; order Bacillales; family Amphibacillaceae; genus Aquibacillus_A; species Aquibacillus_A albus. The sequence goes on from NZ_JAFBDR010000002.1 coordinate 269,884, forward strand.
GAAGAAAGGACGAGAGCAACCCAAACACAATCAGCACTCTTTATCGCTGACAAAACGTTGCCATTTTTCCGACAAGGCTTAAATTCGTACTCATCCAAAAAAGCAGCAACTATCATTTACAAACTAACAAATGTTGATGCTGTATCCATAACTAATTGGACAGATGATTTAGTCCATGTAGGGAAAGGAACGCACACTCATTCCAAAAATCAAGTAGAAATGGATGCAACCAGAGAATCGATGGAGACAGGCAAAGTTATCATCGCAAAGTTACAAAAAAAATTTTCATCCACCAATTCCAACTGTCCATTAAAAACTGCCATCATACTCCCTTTACTTGTAAAACAAAAAGCAGTTGGAGCACTAAAGTTTTATTATATAGACGCCAACAAAGTTGATTCTGTTGCAATGGAATTAGCTGAAGGTTTGGCAACACTGTTTTCTACACAATTGGAACTAGGAGAGGCAGAACGTTCTAGCAGGCTCTTGCAAGATGCTAAGATCAAAGCATTACAAGCACAAATTCACCCACATTTCCTTTTTAACTCAATAAATATCATAGCTGCACTTTGTAGAACAAAGCCAATGCTAGCAAGAGATTTACTGGTGCATTTAGGTACATTTTTACGCGGAAATATTATGGGCGCAAGACGCACATTAGTAACTGTCAGCAAAGAATTTGAAAATGTTGATGCATATTTATCTTTGGAACAAGCTAGATTTCCAAATCGATACTCATTGAACAAAAACGTCGAAGTTGGGTTAGAAGATGCACTAATACCACCTTTTACATTGCAACCACTTGTAGAAAATGCCATTCGTCATGGATTTACAAAGCATCATAAAAAAGGGAACATATTCATCTACGTTGAAAAGCAAAAAGAATTCTTAAACATAGTAGTCAGTGATGATGGTATTGGCATCCCTAAAAAAAAGTGTCATGTATTGGGGCAAAATAACGACTCAATGGATGGCAATGGTGTAGGCCTAAATAATATTAAGGAACGTTTAACGGCTCTTTTCGGTACGGATGGAAACATGAAAATCCAAAGTGAAGTTGATTCAGGGACAGAAGTTATTATAAAAATTCCACTTCAATTTGAACAAGGAAAACGAAATGTTGCTGAAATAATATAATGAAATGTAAAAAGCCATGGTGACCGTGGCTTTTTTATTTTAAATGAAAAGCTAAATAACTTTAACCAATACATAAATTCATGCATTCTGTATCGATAATGATGTCACTTGTCTCCATATACATGTCATTCGTCTTCAAAAAAACAAAAAATTCTAACAATTTAGTATTATTTTTATAAATATTATTTCAATGGAAGGCGGGACAAAAGTGGATGATTCATTCAAACAATACATATCACCTGGGTAACGAAGATAAAGAATTTACAGACTTATCTACAAAAAATTTAGAAAGCGAGGGAAATGTGAATGGCTTTAGAAAATACAGTTCCATCATACAAGCCACAGCATAACAAAGATTCAAAGAAAAAGTTTACTATGCCACATATTTACGTCATATTATTTATCTTTAGTGCCATTGCAGCGATTGCAACATATTTTGTACCTGCAGGAGTTTATGAAAGAATTCCAGGCCCTGAAGGAAGAACAACCATTGATCCAGAATCCTATCAAGTAGTTGAGCAAACACCTATTGGCTTGATAGACTTTATGCTAGCAATTCCAACAGGACTCGTCGATGCAGGTGTTGTTGTATTTTTTACTTTTATCATCGGCGGCATGTTCATGGTACTCCGCAAAACAGGTATTATTGAAATTGGTGTGGATAAATTAACTAGAAAGTTTTCCAATAAAAGTATTACGTTGGTACCTGTACTTATGATCGTATTTGCTGCTATTTGTAGTCTGATTGGGACGCAAGAATTAAGTTTAGTATATGTCCCAGTTATATTGCCACTTATGATTGCACTACGGTTTGACTCAGTTGTTGCAGCTGCCGTTGCTTTAACCGCTACAACCGCAGGGTTCACTACCGGGGTATTAAATCCAATTAACACAGGACTTGGTCAAAAAATTGCTGAGATACCAGTTTATTCAGGAATAGGATTAAGAGCTGTAGCATTTGTCGCTGTCCTTACGATTGGCATTGTGTACGTTTTACGTTATGCAAAAAAAGTTCAAAATAACCCTGAATTAAGCTTGGTTTTTGACGAAGACAGAGAAAAACGAGAGCTATATCAAAACACAAAACAAACAAGTGGACGTAAAATGACAAACAAACAATTGTATGCTTCTATTGCAACATTAGGATTCTTCGCAGTACTTGTTTATGGTGTCCTAAATCAAGGCTGGTTCATGCTGGAAATGTCTGGACTGTTTATCATCATGGGTATCGTTGTTGGGTTAATTGCAGGATTAAAACCGACAGAAATTTGTGAAGGATTTAATGAAGGCTTTCGCGATGTATTAGTTGGAGCAATGATTGTTGGGGTTTCCCGAGCAGTTGCAGTTGTTATGGAAGAAGGTCAAATCATGGATACCATCATCCATGGTCTAGGTAATGTTGTAGGTGACTTTCCATCTATCTTAAGTGCAATTGGAATGTTTATGGTTCAATTGCTATTCAATTTCTTAGTTCCATCAGGAAGTGGACAGGCTTTAGTTACGATGCCAATTATGGCACCACTTTCTGACCTAATAGGCATAACAAGACAAACTGCCGTACTTGCTTATCAATTAGGAGATGGCATAGGTAACATTCTTTTCCCAACATCCGGTTACTTTATGGCAACACTAGCCTTAGCAGGGGTTGGTTGGCAAAAATGGGTTCGCTTTTACTTACCTTTATTTTTCATGTGGGTTGCCGTAGCAATAGTTTTATTAATCTTTGCCCAAGCTGTACAGTGGGTAGGATGATTTTAGGGATTGTATGGGACATGGTGGGTTCGAATCCCCATGTCCTTTCCATGTGAAATCGCTAGGATGATCTTCTCCTTCAGTAAACGCAAAGCAGTTAAACTAGAATGATAATCTCTTATGTTGACTGTCTCTGATTGACATATTTATCTTTTTCCAATAGCCTTTCTACCATCATTCTTCTCTTTTCTCGTTTTCTTCTGCATACGGCACAGCTTAAGTAACGATTTCCTTTTGCATAGAATTCACTATGATGCTTTGTTTTTTTACATTTATAACATACTTGAACCCCTTCAACGTTTATCATCTAATATGACCTTACTTTATATCATTGTGACGTAGACCACCTAGCGTCTACAACTGGGTATGAATTTCCATACAAAAATTGTAAAGAAACGTTGGTAGATATGCAATTCTATTGTTAAGAATATTGTCAAACTTTGTTTATTATTGCAGTTTTGTTTGTTATATTGGTGGAGATAGTACTGATTAGATATGTAAACTCTGAGGTATCGCTGTGACCATACCATCTTAGTAGAGAAAGTACTGTAGTGGATGCTTTGGAAGCGGAGTGACTTTGTGAACATCCTCTAAATATAAAAAAGAGGCTAACGCTCAGCCTCTTTTTTATATTAGATCTTCTATTGAATTGCTACACCACTTGCAACTGCTGGTGCTTCCTCGTCTTTCTCATGCACAGATTTACCTTCCGTTACATATTCAGAATATAAATGTATCGCTCGCTCAAAACTTTCATTTTCATGCCTTACCATTCGAACAAGCAATCCTGCTAAAATAACCACACCGATGATCAGTGATAGAAAAACCCCCATGGATGCTGGACCGAATGTAAAATAAGCTTCTGCACCTTCCCACGACGTAATTGGACTAGTTTTCACTAAAACCTCTCCTTTCAATTTTTGTATTCATCAACGTTTTAAAAACGCAAATTATTCTTCACCAGATACCTTTTTCTTTTCCAAGATTGGAGTAATCTTTCCTGCCGTAGCTGGTATCCCTTCAGGAAAAGCTGAGGCAGGTATTTCTGAAACATCAAGACCAACAATTTCAACTTCCGGCGGAATGCGTAAGGCATTCAGCTTCTTCATAATAAATGAGATCCCGTATCCTGGAATAAAACCTAAAGCAGCCATGACAATTGCTCCCAGCGCTTGGCCGAAAAGCGAAATTTCTGGACCTGCCACATTTGGATAACCAGAAGCAAATATCCCTACGGCAAGTACTCCCCAAAACCCGATAAATCCATGTACAGAGATGGCACCAACAGGATCATCGACACCTTTTCTCTCCAACAAAGAACCTAAAAGGTAAGCAACAAAGCCACCGATTGCACCGATAACTAGAGCAAGACCCGGATAATAGAGGTCTAAACCGGCACCTACCGATATAAATCCTGCTAAACCGCCAGATATCGTCCAGAATGGTTCACCCTTCGAGCTGAGATAAGCACCAATGATCCCACCTGAAAAGCCCATTAATCCATTAAAGGCGAACGAAGAAAGTGTGGCTGGCGTACCGTAAATAGTTTCCCACTGACCACCGACAATAAAAATTAAACATCCAGCAAGAAACCCGAAGAATCCGACGAAAATTAGCATCATTCCTAAAAAGGCAGATGGTAAGTTATGTGGTAAAATCGGATTTGGTGTACCATCCTTTTTATACTTACCAATTCGAGAACCTAAGTTAAACAGAACACCTAATGCAAAAAATCCAGCAATCGTATGCACAACGCCTGATGCACCGACATCATGATAACCTAATTCTGTTAACAACCATCCCTCTGGATGCCATCCCCAGGCTCCGCCTAGAATCCAGATAACCGAACCAAGAATACCAGCTAATATAACAAAAGCACTTAGCCTAATTCGCTCAATTACAGTTCCCGATAAGATAGAAGCTGTTGTTGCGGAAAACAAGGCAAAAGCTCCCCAAAATACACCTGTCGCATTATCAGCAACATTTGGTCCCATATTTTCCGACCATGGTAAGGCGGCTAATGATGCCTCATCAAATCTCGGAATGAATCCATCTGGAAATGCGTTGTAGATCCACCAACCAACTAAATAGAAGGTTGGTATAACAATTGCCAGCGCCATAAAGTTTTTGACTGATGATGCCAAGACATTTTTTACGCGAGATACACCGACCTCTAATGACAAAAATCCTGCATGAATAGCAAACATTAATGCAATACTCCACCAATAATAAATTTCCATGTTAACATTACCTAGCATATTAAAAGCTTCTTCTGTCATTTTTTCACCAACCTTTTATTTATTTATTTCCTTTATTCAACCCAAATCTTCTGCAACACGTAACAGGGAGCACTTATGTGACTACTTCTCCGGACAACACCTCCTTTAATTATGCACTAGAAAGTATTTGATTATTTTTAATATTCAAATAACTTTCCGCGTATTTTTACCGCAAATTTTCACACCCCCTCGTTAAAAGGAATCCAAATCTTCCGGTACTGTCTGTCCACCGTCCACGGTAATTGTTTGCCCTGTTATATAGCCAGCTTGTTGAGATGCTAAAAATGCCGCAGTATAACCTATATCCTCAACATCCCCTAATCGCGCTAAAGGAATTGCTTTCGTCATATTTTCCAAATAAGTTTCGCCCATATCCTGTAATCCTTCCGTCATCACATTACCCGGGAGCACCGCATTAACGGTTATCTGATACTTCGCAAGCTCTAATGCAGCACTCTTCATAAACCCTAATTGGGCCGACTTACTAGCACCGTAATGTGACCAACCAGAATAACCAGTTATAGGACCAGTAATAGAGGATGTTAGGACGACACGCCCACCTTTCGCTTCCTTTAGATAAGGTAAACAAGCTTGCAAAGAGAATAGCGCCCCTTTCGCATTCGTATTTAACACAAGATCCCAATCCTCGGTTGTCATTTCTTCTAATCCCACATTAGGAAAAATACCTGCATTCGCACAAAGAATATCTATTCCACCGTAGGCTTCTGCTACTTGAGCAGTCATCCTTTCTAAGGAGGATCGATCTGTAACATCTGCCTGAAACGCTTCGGCTCGATACCCATTCCTTTTTATTTCCGAGACCGCAGACGCTGCTGTATCCTGATTTCTGGCAACAACTGCAACATCTGCACCAAGCTTAGCAAACACAGATGCGATTCCCTTCCCAATTCCTTTGCTACCTCCTGTAACGACGACTGACTTCCCTTCAAAATTCAATGATTAATCCCCTCCTCTAGTGAATCATTTACTATAAATAGTAGAACAAATTTCCTCATTATCTGATCTGGACAACTATTCTATTAAACCAGTGACAAAATAAGGATCAGGTAATAGACAGAACTATTGAATCTTATATAGTTGATTACGAGCTAAATAGTTTCGCGCTAGTTCCTCGGTATTAGCTGTAAAATGAGGCCAATTTTTTTCTGCCGTTTCAAGGTCAAAATGACTACGAATCCAAGCAATCAGCTGTAACCTTCGCAGCATAATAAACGTAGGAATCATTTCCTCTTCTTTTATAGATAATGGTCGGACACCTCGATATCCTCGAAGCCAAGATCGAACTAATGCTGGTGCATAAGACTTATCCTCGATAAAGCTTAATGCTGCTGCCAAGTCATATAAATACCAACTATAGCCACAATCATCAAAATCGATTACTTGAATCTTGTCATCTATTGCTAATAAATTCGCAAGCCTCAAGTCAGCATGGATTAACCCGAAACGGCTAGGTCCTTTACCAAATTCCATAACAGCTGTCTCTATCTGATCAGAAACAGATTCAAATAATTGGTTGAGCTGAGGAGTAATACCGTAACCATCCTGCCATCTCCCCCACCTTGGACGCTTACCTATAAGCGCATCAAAATCTAATACTGGTCTTTCTAAACGCGATGATGGAGTCCATGTTTGACTATGCTTGTGCAAGAGTGCGGTAATCTCTCCCAGCTTTTTAAAATAGAAGATTAGATTACTTACATCTGATTCGTCCGGCTCTTCTCCTTGTAAAAATTCAAACATTACAAAATGCTGTTGTTGTCCCTGTTCTTCATCTAAAAATGTTTGAATATACGAGCCATTTTTCCCCTTAATTGGAGCTGGAACCTCAATCGATGTATCTTGTTTAATTGCATGCAACCAAACGAGCTCATCCTCAAGCGCTTGTTTATGGTGATACCCAACTCGATTAATCCGTAAAATAGCTTTTTCTTGTTTTTGTGAATCGTTCACTAAATAGGTTGTATTTTCCGAGTAATTTAACAGGTGTAACGTTGCTGAATCAGAAAAGTCATAACATGCAAGCGCTCGTTCAGCCACTTTATTGGCCACTTCGACTTGACTCTGGACACCTTCCATTACCATATCTCCTTTCCATTCTTTATTAAGTGGAAACTAACCGACGGATTGATCTGCTTTTACATGCGCAAATGCTTGCTCTATGCCTTTTTCAAGGCGAGCTAACAATTCATCACAAAAAGCAACATCACATAATAGACCCGGTTTAAATTGTAAGACACTTGGATCAAGCATGGAATAAATAGCCCATACCCCATGATCATATAAGCATTTCATCACATATTTCGCTCCCTCAGGATGGTCAAACTCCAATCCCATTACCAAACCATTTTGACGAACCCCGACGAAAAAGTCCGGCAGCTTTTGTCTAATGGCTTCAAGTCCTTTCGCCAAATAATCGGATATAAATGCTACATTTTCCTGCACATCTTCTCGCGCTGTTATTTCTAATACTTTTAACGCGACCAAGCAACCAAGCTCTGAACCCCCAAAGGTTGACATATGTGCCTTACCGTCTTCCAGCAGCCACTGTCCTGCTTTTTCATTTACTACCGTTGCTGCGATTGGATAAATACCACCACTTAGTCCTTTTGCGGTTACTAATATATGTGGTTCAACCCCATATTTCGTGATCGCCCACATGCTGCCTGTTCGCATTAGACCAGTTTGTACTTCATCTGCAATGAATAGGGTGTCATATTGCTCACATAATGCCTTCACTTGCTTCAAATAAGTAACATCGGGCATTGGAAATCCATAAGTAGCTGGAATTGTTTCGATAATGACACAAGCAATATCATTACCTGCTAAAGCTTTTTCCATGGCATTTATGTCGTTAAAAGGAACATGAATATATACGTTTGGATCCCCTCTACTCAGAAAAGGCTCGGAAAAACGGTGGTCACCTAATGCAACAGCTATCCCAGTATGACCGTGATAGCAATGTTCAATCGATACAACCTTTCTCCTTTTTGTCGCATATTTGGCGCATTTTATCGCTACATCGATCGCTTCTCCCCCACCACTTGAAAAAATCGAATACTTCAATTCACCAGGACAAGCTTTTGCTAACTTTTCTGCTAATTCCGCACGCATGACTGATGGAAAATGGTGATTTCCAATATCATAGCTTTGTAGCCCTTCCTTTAAAGAAGCAATTATTTCAGGGTTTCGATGCCCTAGGTTATAGGTTCCACCATTTAAATGTAAATTCATCAATTGCTTGCCATCCATATCATAAAAGTAATAACCTTCGCGTTTATCCATCACTAAATCAACGCCTAGCTCCTGCCAGTTTTCTGTTTTATGCGGGTTCCACCAGCGTATGGATTTATCGATTACCATATCCTTTGTCATGTTTATGTGCTTCATATGACAACTCCCCCTAATGGTTGGTTCTTTTTTAGAATGCAAGTGCTACACCACTCGTCTTTTGCTTTATCATTTTTTTCAAAAGCGTACCGATATGAGCGCCTGCCTCAACAGCAGGTGTACCGCCAGGATGGATATTCGAAATGACATTGCGATTGGACTCCTGCACGCCAAACCTTGGCCGGTAACATATATAAGCGCTCATCGAATTCGCAGATACTAAACCGGGACGTTCTCCAATCAATAAAACAAGCACTTCCGGTTGTAATACTTCCCCAATATGATCCATGCATGCAACCCTGCCACCTTTCACAAAAAAGGGAGTCCCTGCCGATAAATTGTTCACCTTTAATGAATCATATAAAGCCGGTAACACATTTTCCAAATTCGTGTCAATGGCACTTGCACTAAGGCCATCAGATACAACAATTTGCACCTGTGGTCTATATTCACATCTTGCTTTAATTGTTTTAACCGCCTCGTCTGTTAGTTTTCTTCCTTTGTCTGGGCGCTTTAAGTACTCTTCTTTTGTTTCAAAGCATGTATCTACAGAAAATAAATCAAATTCTTCTAAGTAACTAACGTCGACCTCCCCACTAACCGCATCAATTGCTGCAGCGTGATCGAGTTGAAATTGTAATATTGCTTTCGTTTTTGGACGTGTTCCTGTACGCCCAACCGCAATCCTTGCAGGAGTTGTACGCAGCATTTCCTCTATGCCAGCTTTATTCACTCCGTCAATTAGCGTTCTTTTATTTTTTGTTCCAAACATGTTTGGAGCTTTCAGCGGTTCCTTTTCAAACATAGCATCACCTTGATCCTTATGGTAAGTTCACATCTTCGTCTTCCTATGCTTGTAGCGTTGTTTTCTGATGGAAGAAAGATGGATCTCCAGCATATTTCGTTAGTTTCCCGTTCTCCATTAACCCATTCTTCTCTAACCATGCTTCAAAGGCTGGGGTCGGCCTTAGTCCAAGTATGTCACGGACACTGGCGATGTCATGAAAACTTGTCGACTGATAATTGAGCATGCAATCATCCGCCATCGGTACACCGATTAAAAAATTGACGCCAGCTGAACCAAGTAAAATAGCCAGGTTTTCCATATCGTTCTGATCTGCTTTCATATGATTTGTATAACAAACATCCACCCCCATCGGAAGACCTTGTAATTTACCCATAAAATGATCCTCTAATCCAGCCCGAATAACTTGTTTACTATCATATAAATACTCTGGACCAATAAACCCGACAACCGTATTTACAATAAACGGTTTGTAGCGTTTAGCTAACCCATAACAACGGGATTCAAGTGTAACTTGATCTACTAGGTGATGCGCATCGGATGAAAGCTCGGACCCTTGACCTGTTTCAAAATACCATCGGTTCGGCCCTTGTGCGGTACCTTCTGTATGGATTAATTCGTCCGCTTCATCTAGCAGTTTTATATCAATGCCAAAGGATTGATTAGCTAATTCAGTACCACCAAGACTTTGAAAGATGAGATCAGCTGGAGCACCATCTTTAATGGCACGCATTTGCGTAGTAACATGTGCAAGTACGCAGTTTTGCGTAGGAATAGCCCAGCTATCGATAACCTCTTTCGTCATCGTTAAAATGCTCTTCACACTTTCAGCGGTATCAATGACTGGATTAATCCCAATCACCGCATCACCAACCCCGTAAGCTAATGCTTCGTATAATGATGCACGAATTCCCATAATATGATCAGACGGGTGATTTGGTTGTGCTCGACCAGCTAAACAGCCTTTTTGACCAATGGTGTGGTTACATGTTGTTTCCACACTTATTTTGGAAGCTGCTTGTATTAAATCCATATTGGTCATAATTTTGGTCACTGCCGCTACCATCTCACTAGTTAATCCGAGCCGAAGTCTTTCTATATCCGGTGGTCTTGCCATTTCAGATAGAAGAAATTCTCTTAACTCAGCTACTGTCCAATTAGAAATAAACTCATATACGCGTTCATCAACTTGCTCTTCGATTAACCTGGATACTTCATCATTTTCTGGAGGAATAAGTGGATGATTTCGAATATCCGCCAAAGTGAGATCTGCAAGTACATGTTTCGCTGCCAAACGTTCTTTTGCATCACAAGCCGCAATCCCTGCCAATTGATCACCAGATTTCTCTTCATTCGCTTTAGCCATTATTTCTTTTAAATCTTTAAATAGATACGTATCGTTTAATAACCTAATCTTTTTGATCACTGAATCTCCCCTTCGAATTCCATTGAGTTCAATTCATCCATACCTCATCTAGCCATCTATGAGAATATAAAGTTTGAAACCATTTCTATTCAACGATAAATTGTGAAAAAATTAATAGATAGAAACAAACGGATTAGATTAAGAAAAGGCTAACGTCTTAACAACTACTGGAACAGTCGACTGATGTATCATTTCTCCAATGTCTAGAAAATCACCATGCTTCACTTGAACTTGATCGATACAGATAAGATCAAAACGACCCCCTGCTAATACCTTTATCGCCTGACCAAGTGCTTTGGCCATATCTTGTTCACACACGATGATCATCAAGTCTGACTTAGGAAATAACGCTTGATAAACCTGATTAAGGGTAATGGCTAGTTGTTTTATAAGTAAATAAGAAGTTTTCACATTCCCTAGAATATGAATAGCAAAGGGTGCTTTTAAAAAGTCCGGATACATCTCTTTACCCTTTAATAGAACGGAGTATATGGTGTTATGTAGAGTCTTCTCCTTTTGCAACGTATCTTCTGCAATCTCGCATGTTAATACTGGAATGTTTCGAATAGGTAACCTACCCCGGTCAGCATAAATCGTTGAGCCGCTTATTTCAGTACTTTGCATGCCAGCCCCTATAACCGTTGCGCGCGAAGTTTGCTCCGCAGGTACTTGTTTTATTTGATAATTATTGATTGTTTTTTGAAGTTCACACGTGATGAGAGGTCCTACGTCTTGATATACTGCTATATCCGATATAGATTGTGGTTCTGGGTAAAAGCGTAACGCACCAATACCGCCAGAAATAAAAATCGCATCCACGGAAGGTAATGTAGTTGTTGTATAGCTATGAATCAGTGGATCATCCTTCTTAAAGGACCCACGCATTAGAATAGTAACCATGTTCTCACATAAATGTTGGATGATGGTTTGTAACAAAACAAAGGATACTTTTTCTCCTTTTTGAAGCCGGTAGTTATTTTTTTCTAACCAAGGCGTGATGGCGTCTGAAACATGAAGTATTTTACCTTCTTCATTCATTTCTATTAATCTGCCACCAACAAGAAAAGTAACGGAAGCAACTACTTCTCCTTGCCTCATATAAACAGCATTTGCAGTTCCCCCACCTATGTCAATGTTGACCACGGTAAGTACATTGTCGATGGAATACTGAAATGCACCTGATCCTTTTCCTGCCAAAACTGCTTCTAAGTTGGCACCAGCGATTGCTACAACAAAATCACCTGCGCGCTCTGCAAGAAAATGAATCATTTTCTCCGCATTTCTTTTGTTAGCTGTTTCACCTGTTATAATAACGGCCCCGGATTTAATGTCAGGAACACGGATCCCTGCTAACACATACTGTTTTTTAAGCCATGCTGCTATACGTTCTACGTCGATTTCGTCTTTCGAAAGAAGTGGAGTTGATATAATATCACTTTGAAATAAAATAATTCGATCAGAAATTTCAAATGTTGGAATGGAAAAAGGATTAGATGTACTGTTAATCAATAAATGACTGACAATCATCTTCGTTGTACTCGTACCAATATCAATCCCAACACTCGTCACCGGAGTGATTTCCATTACCAACCCCTCCTTGATGTGAATGAAACTAACATTATGTTGACATGTTTAATCCCATTTAACAACGAAATCTTCCTAAATAGCGAGAAATGTAAGAACTTCTACCAAGGTTTTTTAAATTTTTATGAAAAATATCAGAAGAATCATAGTGGCATTTGCCCTTTAAAAAGAAGCAAGAGGATCGCCCCCATGCTTCTTATCGACTATATGTCAAGAACTAGTGTTTTAGATTTGGCCCTCGACACACAAGGCAAAATCACTTGTAAGGTTTTCTTTTCTTCATCCGATAAAAATTGGTCTCTATGATCAACCACCCCTTCTTTCACATTTAGTTGACAACTTCCGCACCCACCAACACGACAGGAGTAAGACGCATCAACCCCTCCATCTAAAAGAACATCTAATAAGTTTTCCGTCTCTGAAACATAGAACTCTTTCTTGCTTTTCGATAGCTTTACATGAAAAGGAGTTTTTGGACCCATATCAGGAGGAGAAAACAATTCAAAATGAACATTTGCCTTTGGATAACCATAAGCATGTGCACGCTGTGAAAACTGCTTTACCATTAACTCAGGGCCACAAAAGTAAACGTGCGTTCCGATCGGCTGTTCCTTCATTAAATCTGGTAACATGCGATTGTTTAACTCGGAGAAATAAAAATGACTATGTTCTGGAAAATGCTCATTGATTAGTGGAAAGAAGGGACAAAGCTCCTTTGACCTTGCTGCATAGTGAAGCTCAAATTCAATCCCTCTTTTTTTCAAGTCAAACATCATAGCAATAAATGGAGTGATTCCAATCCCCGCTGCAAAAAACACGTGTTTTCTTGCCCGAAAGCTAAGTGGGAAGTGATTTTTTGGATTGCTAATAAATAGACGGTCCCCTTCTTTAATGCACTCGTGCCATGCTTCAGAACCTCCTCTCGAAGATTCACTTTTTCTAATGCCAATCACGTATTCATTTGGAATCTCAGGGTTACTCGCTAATGAATAATGACGCTCTAATTTTTTTCCGTTATTTTCTATATAAGTAGTGACATGTGAACCAGCACTGAATCCAGGTAACCTTTCTCCACGAGGGGGAACTAATGTAAAGCTTTTGACGGAAGATGTTTCTATTTTTACTTTTTCTACAATTACTTGTAAAAATTTCGTCTGCAATGTAATCCAACTCCCTTTCGTCTATATGGCAATATAGCCTAAATAAGCTTCTTTCACTCTTGAATAATGCTCCGAGACATCGAGCTTTGTCTGACAATGATTGCACACGACTGTATGTTCATCGGTTAAGTTATTGTAGTGATAGCACTTTACACAAAAAAGCTTTTCTTTTTTCTCTCCAACTTGCAGCAATCGCATTTCCTGTTCGGAAAATCCAATTTCTATCGCTTGTCTTTTTATCGTCCTTACAAGTTCAGAATCACACCCCAACAATAGATAAGTACCTATGGTTTGGTTAGAGAGGACTTCCTGTACCGTTTCTTCTGTTATTACTTTTGCAAACGAAAATTCTATTGGCACTAGCTGATCTATTTTTTCTTTCATAAATAAGGGGTTTTTTTCATTCATCAATAGATAAGCTTCTATTCGGTTGTTTAATCGAGCGAATTGCTTCCATTGAGGTTGTATCTCGTTTAACCCCTGCTGATCTAAAAACAACACTATTTTTTGAGCATTTTCCGGAATCTCAATGGACTCGATTACTTGTTCTTTAAAAGTCATAGCATTCACTTCCTTTATAGCTTTTTCACATATAAAGTTTCTTTTAACCATGCTGACAATAGCAGCTTATATTCAGAAAAACCTTTGTATTCTGCTATGTACTCAGGAAGGTCATCAATAATCTTACTAAAACGATTTAGCCATTCACGATTTTCAGATAGTTCATTCAAGTTGATTAAATGGGTATGAATACTAAATAGAATACTATTTGACTTTGGCAAACGAAATAACCTTTGATCTTCCACCCGAAGATGCACAAGATCCCCTATGTTTTCTTTCGTTATCTTTTCTTTTTTGGGTGCCCATTGATCAAAGTCTTCGGCAAAAGTAGGTAAAATATGTTCCACCGTCAATGTCCAGTTGTACCTGGTCCACGGCTTGCCAGCTTCCATTCTCATTAAAAAGTCACGGACCTTCGCTGCAAGCTTATCTGAGAAAACTGGAACCGGTGAATGCCATTCTGTAAAGGTCATTCCCAAATCAAAAACTAAAGACCAATTGGCAGGAAAGCATAATTGACCTGCATCCATATATAAATCCTGATCTCTCTCGGATACAATAACAAGGTCTTCTTGCATATGACGACCGATAAAATCAAGTGGTTCACAAGGTAACGTATTTAATTGACCAAAAGTGAAGGTATCCTGCTCGTTAAGGAGATAGTTAGTAAAGATCCATACATCGCCTTGTTTTTTAAGCGTAAAATAATCTGGATAAATCTCAACCATTTCATGGATTAACATGTCTAGTACTTCCCACTGTGCTTCGATCGTATGGGAAAATGACTGATAACACTTCATCGGAAACTTTTCTAACAAAGCTCTTTTTTCCTCAACCTCCCCCTTGTATTCAGGCGTAATATCTAAGCATAAACCCGATTCAAGCTGTCTGGAATTATTGGAATATCGATAGGAATCTTCGTGGAAAGGAAAAGGAAATCGTTTAACAAGAGGCTCGGTGGATAAGTGTTGTACATAATTTTTTTTGACATCCTCATTTAACATAGACATGAAGCTTTCCTCCTTTAACATAATGAATAGATTCTTTTAACCTTGTATCATATAGTCATACATGTTCAAAAGATCGACTCAAACAGTCCTACGATATATTGAGCCGATGTTTGGTTGATTACATAAAACTCGCTTCAGGCAAACGGTGTCCCGTATATACTGCAGAACCATCACTTTCACCATCAAAATAAACCGTTGTTTCTGGAGTAAATACAAATACATCGCCAGGTTCCGAAACATATTTTATCCCTTGGTCATCACGAACAATTATTTTACCGCTGACGATAACCTTTATTTCAAGGTAGGTGTAAGTAAATTCAAATCCTTCCCCAGGTTGCATGGAAAAATACCCCATTTGATAGGCATCCTTTTTGTCGGTAACTGGAACATCAATAATCTGGCTTTTCAAACCAGGAATCCCTAACCTTTCATCCAGTTCTACCATTTGATACGTACCTTTTTTAATTAATTGAACACCTGGCTTAACACTTAAATAGTCATAATCCAATACTTTTTCACTCATTAAAAACACTCCTTTTAATAAATTTTTATACGATGGAAGGAAACAATAGATGATTGTTTAAAAACAACCCTTTGCATTTTAAGGAAGGAAAATATCTCCTTCCTTTATTCTGTTTATATGGTAATCATGCCATGATTTCCCCTAAAAAAATACCAAATATTCTGAATAATTGAGAAATCGTTATATGATCTGACAAGGTTTTTTCATTATTTTTATATTTTCTAACAAAGCTTCCGATCGATTGTTGTTTTAATATCCCCTTGTGCGCTGGAGCTGGACATCGCTTACCTACAATCCAGCCATTTTATCATTTCCTAAGCATAATAAAGGAGCCTCCCTGTAGTACGGGAAGGCTCCTACTATACGAAAAATTTATTTAACTCTCTCTAATTCTGAAAAACGATTTAACCGAAGAAATGATATATCATACTCTGTTTCACCACGGATAGAAAGGTCTGTTAGAATTTTCCCAATTACACTAGCAAATTTAAAGCCATGTCCGGAAAATCCACCTGCTACACATACATTTTCATATTCCGGATGAACATCAACAATAAAATCCGCATCAGGAGTCATCGAAAACATGCTTGTTGCACCTTTCAGCAATTCACCGGAAGCTCCC
Source organism: Aquibacillus albus (assembly GCF_016908325.1). GTDB lineage: Bacteria > Bacillota > Bacilli > Bacillales > Amphibacillaceae > Aquibacillus_A > Aquibacillus_A albus. The sequence goes on from NZ_JAFBDR010000002.1 coordinate 286,151, forward strand.
GGAAGAAAATGCTCTAAAAAATTGCGAATATCATATTCATCGTCTTCATAAGCACCAAAATCACGGTTTAATGTATCAGGATCACAATCATAGCCTAGATCCATTCTTCCTAATTTAACTCCACCTCCATCAAAATCCGGGAAGCCGTAATAATGACCAATCGTATTCGTATCAAAGATAAAGCAAGGGAAATCTTCACTATATAATTTTTCAACGGTTGGTTTAAACCAGCCAATCGTTTTTCTTAATGGCTTAATAGGTATACTCATCGATGGAAGAAGCTTAGGAAGCCAAGCACCAGCTGTAACTACAAGCTTGGAAGCAGTGTATTGTCCATTAGCTGTAAATAAAATGATTTGGTCATCGTTCATTTCTAAATCTACAACCGGTTGATTTTCAATCACGTCCGCTCCTAGCTTCATTGCCTCTTCCTTATAGGTTTGAATACATTCCTCACTAAAGAGAAATCCCGATTCCGGATCAAAGCAGCCGTAATAATCATCCGGTATTTTAATTCCCGGCCACCGGTCCATAATCATTTTTGCATCCATTTCCTCATATACAACATCATGGTTAATAGAGCTTTTAATAGCTTCCTTGACAAACGTTGATTGCCGGTGACCAACAGTTAGAGCACCTAATTGATTAAATAACGTTTTCCCTGAGATTTCTTCTAATTCCTTCCACAAACGGAGGGACTCTTTTCCAAAAGGTACATATTTTCCACCATTTCCATTGCCTAAACGAAGCATCCTTGTATGACCATGATGGCTACCGTAATGATTAGGTATCGAAAATTGATCGATCACCATTACCTTCTTATTTTCCTTTGCTAAGTAATAAGCGGCAGCAGTACCCATGGAGCCGCCTCCTAAAACGATGACATCATATTTTTTCTCCAAAACCTTCATCCCCCAGCCTCATCACTTTTGCCATCTTTAGTTCGTTTCCTTCAGGTATTTTTTGATTTCCCATGAACTAATAAAATCATGGTATTCCGCCCATTCCTCTTTCTTTCTCTTCAAGTATGTTTCCATGAATCCTGCACCCAATGCATCGATTAAAACGGTATCTTGCTCTAATTCCAAAATAGCTTCTTGTAGAGTAGAAGGTAGTTTATCGACTTTTTCACCTAAGTGATTCATTAATTTGGAATTATCTGAAATGAATTGATCTGGATCGATCTTATTTTCAATACCATCCAGCCCTGCCGATAATATGGCTGCTGCTGCTAAGTAAGGATTGGCATTACTATCCATCGCACGGAATTCAATTCTTCCGGATTCAGGGATTCGAATAAGCTTCGTACGGTTATTACCACCATAAGAGATAAAATTTGGCGCCCATGTTGCCCCTGAGCTTGTGGACAAAGCCGTTAGACGTTTATAAGAGTTGACTGTTGGACAAACGATGGCTGAAAGAGCACGCGCATGTTTTAACACACCACCTATAAAATGATAGGCAGTTTCTGATAGTTCATTACCTCTCGGATCATGATCAGATTCAAACAGGTTCTTATCTCCATTCCAAAGGCTTAAATGCATATGACATCCATTACCAGTTAAATGAGAAAATGGCTTTGGCATAAAGGTAGCAACTAAATTACGTTCCTCCGCCATGTTCCGTACCATATATTTAAAAAACGTTAAGCGATCTGCAGAAGTAAGAACATCGGAAAAGTTAAAATTCACCTCAAATTGTCCATTTGCATCCTCATGGTCAGCCTGGGAAACTCCCCAGTCTAATTCATCCATATAATGGATTAGTCTACTCAAGAAATCATAGTTTCTCATCAATGCTTGTTGATTATAACAAGGCTTCTTTGCTACATCATAAGGATCAGAAGGTGAAATTCCACCTTGTTCATCTTCATTTAATAAAAAGAATTCCGGTTCTAACCCCGTTTTCATTTCATAACCTAGCTTTTTCGCTCTTTCCATCACATTTAATAAAATCGTTCTTGTACAATAAGACCAAGGGGTTCCATCCTCTGTTAAGGTACCAGCAAACCATGCCAAATCTTTCTGCCACGGTAAAATCGTTAAGGAGCGTAAGTCGGGAATACATAAAATATCCGGATCTGCTGGTCCATGCCCCAGATCCCCTACAGCAAAGCCAGCAAACCCAGCTCCACTCTCACAGACGGCTGATAACCGTTTGGACGGAACCAGCTTCGCTCTAGATGTACCGTTAAGGTCTGAAAAAGAAGCTAACAAAAACTGGACACTTTCATCTTCCATCTTTTTTTGAATATCCTCAAACAACACCGTATTATTCGTCGCTACTCCAATCAATGTTTAACATTCCCCTTCCTTTATTTAAAATGGCTCGATTCACCTTGAATCGTGATTTTAAGCACATGACTCCTCTAAAGGCAATGTGCTTTAACTGCTTCTCCTCACTTTGCTACAAACTCATGTTGTCCTGTTGCATGATGATAGTCTGCCCAATATGGATTACGAGTGGTTCCCATCCCTACAATTGGAACACCAGTAATCATGGATGTATTCCATGTCAACGAACGTAAATCAGTTGGATCTAAATCTACTACTCTACTTTTCCCACAAGAACGGGCAAAAATCTGCATTTCCATTGTTAGCGAGTTCATATAGTTTTCTACTCGATCAGCTGCCTCATCAGGATCAAGACGAGCCATCAATGCCGGGTCTTGTGTAGCGATTCCAACTGGACATTTACCCGTATGACAATGGTGACAAGCGGAAGGCTCTGTTCCAAGTGCTTTATAATCCTCCACATAGATAGACTTATTACAATTTAAGGCAACAAGCATCGCCGTTCCGATATAAACAACATCCGCCCCTAGAGCAATAGCCTTCGCTGCATCTGCTCCATTGCTTATTCCTCCACCAATGATTAGCTTAATTTCATCCTTCATGCCTATTTCATGTAAAGCTTCCGCTGCTTCGACTACTGCTGCTATCGTAGGAATTCCTGTGTGATCTAACTGGATTTCCGGAGAGGCAGCAGTACCACCTTCCATTCCGTCAATGACAATCGCGTCGGCACCAGCCTTTGCAGCTAGTTTCGTATCATCATAGACTCGGCCTGCACCAATTTTAATGAATATAGGAACCTCGTAATTCGTTGCAATTCGAATTTGATCGATCTTCACCCCTAGATCATCTGGTCCCATCCAATCCGGATGACGACATGGACTACGTTGATCGACACCAAGTGGTAAATCACGCATGTTCGCCACTTCTTCTGATACTTTTTGCCCTAGTAACGTTCCACCTGTCCCTGGCTTTGCTCCTTGGCTCACGACGATTTCCACCGCATCGGCACGTTTTAAATCATATGGGTTTAAGCCGTACCTACTAGGAAGCAGCTGATAGACTAATTTTTCCGAAGCTTCTCTTTCAACCGGATGCATCCCACCGTCACCGGTACATGTACTGATTCCACAGCGGGTGGCTGCGATTCCTAATGCTTTTTTAGCATTAGAATTAATCGCACCAAAGCTCATTCCTGCAACCATGATAGGTGTTTCTAACACGAGTGGTCGCTTTACTCGTCCCTCCCCGATTACTACTCTTGTATCACACTTTTCCCGATACCCTTCCAACGCGACACGCGACAATCCTGCAGGTGTAAATACTAAATCATCAAACGAGGGTAAGTCTTGCCTTTTCGTCGCTTGACCTCGAATGCGATATCTACCAAGTTCCGCTTTTTCTTGAATTTCATCAATCTTTTCTGGACTCCATACTTTGCTTTTTCTTATAGTACTGTTTTCCATACACCGAACTCCTTTTTATTAAAGTTATGAAGCAATCCATTGCAGACAATTTTTTTAAAGCTAGCTGGTGCTTTCATTCCATAGCTTTCGAGTGTATGCTTTATTTCCTCATACTCTGCCTTAGGAAGATCAACAATCTCTGCTCCATTTCCTAGCTCAGCAATGTCTCCAGCAATGTAAATTGTCCCTGCATACATGGAGTCCCCCAATGCTTTACCGGCATTCCCACAAATAATCATCTTGCCTTTTTGCATCATAAAGCCAGTCATATAGCCAACATTTCCACCGATAATCAGCGTACCACCCTTTAATCCAATTCCGGTTCGGGCTCCAGAGCTTCCCTTTACAACAACGGTGCCTCCCCGCATCGAAGCAGCGGTCGATGATGCTGCATTTCCTTCTACGACAATCTCGCCGCTCATCAGATTCTCTCCAATCGCCCATCCTGCATTTCCGTGAACTTCCGCAGAAATATGGTCAGACATACTACAAGCGTAATACCCTACATCTCCTTCATACACGAGATGAATAGGATCAGTAATCCCGACACCAAGATTGTGACGTGCCTGTGGATGCTTAATGACCACTTCTTTGATGCCTTTTTTTGCCGCATCTACAATCAGTTCATTTAGTTTTTCCTGAGATGTTTCGTTACTATTAATCACCAATTGGTCTTTTACAGATTCCATATCATGACCTCCTCTGACCCTGGCTCAAATACATTTAAATTTTTTCCAAACCCATTGGTTATGGCCATACTTTCAGAAGCGAAAGCTACGAAATCATCGGTTTCCGCAATGACCATCGGCTTCATTCCAAATGGTTCTTTTGCTAACCCTACCTTTTCTGGTGTAATCGCAATATAACTAAAAGATCCACCTAACTCCTGTAGGGACAGCTCCATTGCTTCCTTTAAATCCAAACCAGCCTTCATCTGATCAACTAAGTAAACAGCAATAACCTCTGAATCATTCCCAGTAATAAACTTGTATCCTTTCTTTTCATACTTACTGCGAAGCTTAATATAATTGGTGATATGACCATTATGAATAATCGTTAAATCCTTCCCCGTATGGCAGCTTAGCGGCTGCGAATGAGAAATATCTACTTTACTTTCCGTTGCCATTCTTGTATGTCCGATCGCAACCCGACCATTGTAATCTGAAATGTTAAATTGCGATTCTAAGTTTTCGGCTCCGCCTAAAAATTTCAATACCTCTAACTGTTCACCATAACTTGCGACGGAAACATCTTTATCGATATTATTAATTGCATGGATTAACAATGTTTCGTCTTCCACATTTTTTATTACCGCTCTTACATAATTACCGTGGTCGGAAGAACGTAATACAGTGGAAAACTCCGTTAATAAATGCAAAACCTTTTCTCCGTTTCCTTCTTTATCGTAGTTCACATCCAAATATAAATGGTTTTCTTCTTTAGGATGTAAAAGAGCTATCCCTGTTGAATCAGGCCCTCTTCTGCTCAAACTCTCCAGCATTTTAATGACAATTTCTCCTGTTTTTTTTTCGTGAACTGAACTTTTATAAATTAGTCCCCCAATTCCACACATACGCATTCTCCTTTTTAAATTTACTGAAAATAATAAATATTCAGTCATTTATTGACACATCTAATCCTTTATCCAATGCAAGAAGGGAATGTAATAATACATTAGCGACAATCTCTATATCCTCTATTTGACTTTCTTCCTCCGGACAATGGCTTTTTCCATCGATACTTGGAACAAACAGCATACCACTTTTTGTGATAGATGCCATATGCGTTGCATCATGACCAGCCATACTTCCCAATTCCAAGGATTCATAGTTCAGTAGTTTTGCCTGTTGTTCAATTGCCTGGATAACCTGTTCATCCATAGGAGCAGGAGGTTGATCTAATAATATTTTTCTATGAATGTCTATCGGACGCGCTTGTTTCACTTTTTCAGCTTTATCCGTCCACATTGACAAGACTTTCTCAATTTGTTCTTTTGACTTGCCTCGTATTTCCAAGGTGAAATCAACCTGTGCAGGTATAATATTAGCTGAGTTCGGATTTATATTTAGCTTCCCAACCGTTCCTACCACTTCATTTTCAGGGTAGCTCCTGCACACTTCTTCTAGTGCCAAAATCAGCTCAGACGCTGCTGACAAAGCATCTTTTCTATCTTCCATCAAAGTAGTTCCTGCATGGTTAGCTTCTCCAAATACCGTAATCTCTTCCCGATAAATACCTGTAATTGCAGATACAACACCTACAGGAATAGAACGATTTAGCAACCTTTTCCCCTGTTCAATATGAACTTCCACATACGCACTTAGTTCACTAGATTCTCGAACAGCAGCTTCGAATTGATCCGGATTGCCACCAGACTTTCTTAAAGCATCTGTTAGCAATGTACCATTTGCGTCTTTAACGCCAACAATATCCTCTTTCTTTAATTTTCCAGTTATCGCTCGGCTGCCAAAAGTAGATAGACCAAATGGATTTGGTTCTTCCGCGCTAAAAGAGACTAATTCAAATGGATGCCTTGTGGTCATATCATTTTCTTCCAGTACCTTCATCACCTCTAATGCCATCAAAACACCAAGCGCTCCATCATATTTTCCACCATTTGGTACGGTATCAATATGAGAACCGAATGCAATTACGGGTAAAGTAGGCTCCATCCCTTGTCGTTTAGCCCAAATATTTGCAGCTTCATCCACCCTAACATCTAGATCGATTTTTTCCAGTTCAGCTTTCAGCCATTCACGTGCTTCTAATTCAGATGTAGTAAACGTTGTCCGATCTAATCCGTCGCTTTCATTTCGTCCAAACTTAGATAGATCCTTAATAGAGGACGCTAATCGTTCTACATTAATCTTGGGCTTGGTCATCGGTTTACTCAATAAAATCCTCCTTTCACATTCAAGATTACTGTTGAATGTTAATACTTCATAACATATCATTTATTAAGTTTTCTTTATCATGACTCCTATTTTCCCAGATTCAAAGGCTGATATCCTATCTATTGAGAAAACAGGAAAAAGCCTGTGAAATTCTCTTCCATAACTTTATATCACTCCATCCACCCCATTTCTTTTGAAATTGTTTTAGAGGTGTTTGTCACAAGATCAATAATTCGATTTAAATAATTAGAGTTAAACCTTATTTCTGGCCCCGCAACACTAATAGCCCCTTCCACTTGTCCGTTCCATGCAAAAATAGGTGCCGCTACACCGGTAGTTCCCTCGGTTGTTTCACTGGTACTAATGGCGTATCCGTGTTGTATGATTAGGTTTAATTCATCTAATAAATCATCTAACTCTCTCTGTGACTTTATATGTTTTGAATCAATCAAGCCTTCGATTACTCTTTTTTGAGCTGTAGGTTTCAGGTATGCAAGAATGACCTTTTTTGAAGCGCCATGACATAGAGGCAGCCTCATACCTAATGGTTCGGCGATTCGAAGCATTTGTGGAGAATTAATACACTCAACGAATATTCCATCATTTCCTTCTCTGACAGTTAAATAAATGCTTTCTTTCGTTTTGTCTGCCAGACTCTCCATGAATGGTCTCGAAATATTTAGGATGGATAAATCTTCTAAAATAGACAGACCTAATTGCATTAAGCTTAAGCCTAATCTAAATTTCCGATTCTCTTTGTTTTTAAACACAATGCCATACTCCTCTAAGCATGACAAAAGTCGATGAACCGTCTGTACTGGCATATCTACTTTTTTACTAACCTCAGTTGCACTCCACTCATGATTAAATTCATCTGGTCGAAGTGCCTGGACTAATTTAACGGTTTTACTTATGACTTCGGACACAATGAAACCACCCCTTTTGCAAAAAGTAAGCTGACTCCATCTTTTCCATCAAATAAAACCACCCCTTTTTGTTGTTCTTCATTTTCTTTATTTTGCCATTATTTATCTCAATCTTAATAGAGATATTTCCTACATAGTGAGATTCTGTAATAAAATATGACGTGGTTTTTCTCATTTTTTATAGAAAATGTATCAACATACAAGATAAAAGGGTGATTTTTATAATTTTGTGTGATATTTTCTTACGTTAGGCGGGGGAGGTGTAAGGTTAAGTTAAAGTGGTGTTATTGCAGAAAGTCGTACTCTGGATTTTCGTCCTCACAATTAAAGACAAATTCCTGGTTTCACTGTGACCATACCTGTACCTTATTACTTTTACAACACTATCGGCCAGAAACTTCTTCCATGATTAATAATTGAAAAAAGCCTGTTGAAGAAATTTCTTCCACAGACTTTAAGTTTTTTTAAGTCCCTCTTAAACTACCATCTACAAATTCTGGGGCATTCACTGGGGATCCCCACTTTATTTATCACTAAAATTATTCAACAATATCAGCCATTATTCCTGGTATGGTTATATCCCAACCAGCTTGAGAAGTGTAAGATACCGAACCAAAGACTTCACCATAAATGGTAACAATATCACCACTAATAAAGTCATTATAACCTTCTTGTTCTACCCATAATATATCTTCATACCAATCATCAACTGCAATCCTCATAATAGTGTATCCACTGTCTTCACCAATCTCTAAGATTTCACCTGTAAATGTTACATATTCACCCTTATGTCTATCTGGATTTTTTTCTAATTGACCGTACTCCATCGTTTTAGCATTAGCCTTTTTCTCTTCCAAAGATAAAGTTTTTTCAAAGTCAGCTGTTGCTGTGTAAATAAGAAAATCTGTTTCGATATTACTATTTACTTTATCACCAACAAAAACATAATCTTTTCCATATTCATCACCATAAGCACCATCTGGCAGGTCAAATACTGCAGTACCTAGAAAAGCATGTATTTCACCTTCCGGATATTCTGATACATCAATTTCACCATTAAATTGACCGTCTTTCACTTCAAAGGCGGCATCATCCATATACTCAAAGTCTTCTATATGGGATACTTCCAAAGTAACAATTGCACCATCTGCAAGATTTGTAGTACCACTAACAATCACTTTGTCATCTTCAAATGTTATACTTTCGTCAATCTCAAAGGTAATTTCTTCTAGATTGTCTTGCTCCTCTTGCTCTTCTGCTTCATCTACCGTTGCATTCACTTGTTGTTCACCATTGGACTCCTCTGTTTCTTCACTAGAAGCATTATCATTTTCCGCATCTGTAGTTTCCGTATTTTCACCAAATGCTGTAATTAGAAAACCGATACCGAAAACAATTGTTGCTATGGACCTTAAAATTGTACCGTGATGTTTATATTTCCACATAAAAAATATTCCGACCGGAGCAAACAGAATCAACATAACCCATGCGAACCATAACTTTTGATAAAATTTTTTCTTCTCTTCCATCTAATATTCCCCCTTTATTTATCCAACTAAGTACTTCGACAATTACCATAGATTTCCTTTAAAATAAGACAAAATTCTCATAAAAATTGCTGAAACTTTTAACAAATAGTAATATATTTTTAAAGTTTGGTTTGATGCGGCTATTAAAAAAAGAAAAACCCTGCAGAGGTTTCACTCCACAGAGTTGTTCCATGTCACTCAACAAATTCTGAGGTGTCATTGTGACTTTACCTTAACTATTCTTATAATTTCTAATGACCCTCATAAATGATTCTGTACGTTCTTCTACCCATTTGGGTGCTTCATCCATCGCCTCCTCAAGAGAGCAAGGTTTAGGAACAATGGAAAATGCAGATAAAAGTCCTAGGTCATCTAGCTTTGTAAAATCAAGCTCAATTCCTCCACAAAGGGCAATAATTGGTATTTGATATTTTTTTGTAACTTTATTTACACCTGCAATTACTTTTCCAGATAAGGTTTGCTCATCAAGTTTCCCCTCACCTGTAATTACAAGATCCGCACCTTTTATTTTTTCCTCAAATTTTATTCCTTCCATTACTACATCTATACCAGACCTAACTTCAGCATCTAGAAAGGTAACAAGTGCCGCTCCCATACCACCTGCTGCACCGCCACCGATGATTGGGCGCATGTCGACACCTTCTTGTTTGTATACAATATCAGAAAAATGGTTTATTGCCTTATCAAGATGAGAAACCATATCAGGAGAAGCTCCTTTTTGCGGTCCAAAAATTGCAGATGCACCCTTGGGGCCACATAATACATTAGTGACATCACTCGCAATTTGAAAGGATGCTTCTGTTAGCCTTGGATCAAGATTTGTTTTGTCATAATTTACTAAATCAATAAGGTGTCCCCCTCCCTCCGGAAGAGGAACTCCATCTTTTCCAAATAGTTCCATGCCTAGTGCCTTTAACATTCCTGCACCACTATCATTCGTCGCACTACCACCTAAGCCAATAACAAATTGTCGATAGCCATCATTTAAGGCGTGCTTTATTAACTCACCTGTACCAAAGCTTGATGCGATGAAAGGATCTCTTTTTTCTGGCTCAACAAGCGTTAGACCTGAAGCTTCGGCCATCTCGATAACAATTGTTTTTTGATCGCCAAGGATACCGTATGATGCATTCACTTCATTGCCAAGAGGGCCTTTTACCATCACGCTTCGCATAGTTCCACCGGTGGAAAGTACCATGTTTTCCATAGTACCTTCGCCACCATCAGCTAAAGGTATTTTTTCAATCGATGCATTGGGAAAAACGCGGAGTATACCATTGGAAACTGCTGAACAAAATTCTATTGCTGAAATTGAACCTTTAAACGAATCCGGAGATATGACAACCTTCAATTTAAATCCTCCTTTTTTCTATGTGTAAAAATCTAATAACATAGATATCCTAAAACTATCGTTAAAATTGTCAATACAATAAGGAAAACGCTTTCATAACCCGTCACACATAATGTACATACTTGAATTATAACGAATGTTGTTTATGACAATAAATTTTGATAATTTTTTAACTCCATCTATTTGACAACGATACAACCATCAAACTATTAACTTATGTAATAAAAAAATTTCAACTCATAATCGCTAAATAACTACCAATTACCAATCAATAAAGGACCGATTTTAAGAATCAGCCCTTGCAATTACTTGTACTTAGAAATAACTAATGTTAATTAAGGAACGTTAAGAAATTAATTATCTTGTTTTTTCAGTTCTTTCATCGTTTCTCGTTCCATTTCCTCGAGCTTTTTGACACGTCTGCGGAAATGTTCCTCTGTATTAAAGGTTGCATTGAGAAATGTGTGTATTAAATCTTCAACGAGCCAAGAACCAACAATCTGCGCTCCAATACACATCATATTTACGTTATCATGTTCCACTGACTGGTGTGCAGAATGAACGTCATGGCACACAGCTGCTCGTATCCCTGGTATTTTATTGGCCGCAATTGCTGCACCAACACCAGTTCCACAAAACATAATTCCGCGATCATATTTCCCTGATCGGACTTCATCACATACTTGGCGTGCAATATCCGGAAAATCTACAGGTTCTGTAGAATTACAACCGAAATCATCCAATTCATAACCCATTTTTTCCATTATTGGCTTCATCAAAACTTTTAATTCATAACCACAATGATCACTGCCAATTGCTATTTTCATAAAATACCTCCAACCATTGATGTTTGTCTACAACTAACTTTAATGAGACATCATATAAATGGAATTACCTTTTAGTTTCAATATTTATCTGTTATTCTGATAACCTATTTATAGCAAATAACCTTAAGGTTTACTGGATGATTTACGCACGATGAGATCTGGTTGTAATATTACTTTGTTTGGATCAAATTTTTTACTTTGAATCGTATCAATTAATAATTTAGCGGAAACTTTTCCTAAATCATAGGCTGGTTGACGCACAGTCGTAAGTGAAGGGTCCAAATGTTTAGCCCAATCCGTCTCATCATAGCTTACGATTGCAATTTCTTCCGGAATTTTTAAATTCATTTCTTTTAAGACCTCAAATATCTCCAAGGTAATTACATTGTTTGTCGAAAAAATACCGTCAATATCTGGGTTTTCTTCTACAAAACGAATAATTGATTCCTTCACTGAGATTTCCTCTTTATCAATTTCTACAATTTTAAAATTACTCGATGAATATCCATTCGCTAGTAGTGCCGCACGATATCCTTCTAACCTCTCCTGCCACGTACTTACATATTTATTCTTATAGGCAAAAGCAGCAACATGTTTTCTCCCATTTTTCAAGAGATGATCAACTGCCATAAAAGCTCCTCTTATATTATCGACCACTACATTATGTGCATGTAAGTCATTAACTTTACGGTTAATAACTACCATTGGAAATTTTATTTCTACCAACTCATTATATAATTTGGTATTTAGAGCTGTCGGATTAATTACAATCCCATCAACTTGCCTCATTTGAAACTCTCGTATATATTCTTCCTCTAATTCTGGATCGTCTCCTGAACTACAGATCATTATATTATAGCCAAGTTCACGGCAAGTATCCTCTACACCTTCTAACACGGTAGCCCAGAATGTGTTTTTAAAGCTAGATAAAACAATTCCAATCACATTTGTTCTCATCGACTTGAGACCCTTTGCTAGTGAATTGGGACGATATTTAAGTTCTTCTATGGCTTCAAGTACTCTCTTTTTAGTTTCTTCCGTATTATGATTAAAGTTTCCATTTAATATCCTGGAAACCGTTGTTTTAGATACTCCAGCTTTATTTGCTACATCTCCAATAGTTACTTTCAAACAAACCACCATTTTTCTATAATTTATAAGTTTGGAAAACGTTACACAGAATTTATTATAACTGAATAAATTGATTTTTACGAATAAAAAAAGTTTAGTAATAATGATTCTAGATATTGGTTATACCGGAATAAATCAGTAAACAGTTTCGTATCAAATATATTGTGTCTTTCTCTTTTATAAATGAAACTCTCCCTTTTTAACAAAAAGGAGAGTACATAACATAGAAGAGAAATATCAAGGAATTGAGTAACCTTAACCTTTTAAACCTCCGGTAGCGATTCCTTCTATTAAATATTTTTGGAAGAATATAAATACTGTAAATAACGGAACTAATGAAAGGGTAGACATGGCAAACATCGCTCCCCATGAGTTTTGACCCATTGCATCTAAGAACATTCTTAACCCAAGCGCTACTGTGTACTTATTAATATCACTTAAATATAGAAGCTGTCCGAAGAAATCATTCCAAGTCCAAATAAATGTAAAAATCATCGTTGTTATAACAGCTGGCAATGCAAGCGGTAGGATTAGTTTCCAATACATTCGTATCGGTCCACACCCATCAATCTCTGCAGCTTGCATTAACTCTCCTGGAATCCCTCGAATAAACTGAACCATTAAGAAAATAAAGAAACCTTCGACTGCTAAGAATTTCGGGATAATTAATGGCCAATACGTATTAACCATGTCTATTTCATTAAAAAGAATATATTGAGGAATGACTGTAACGTGAAACGGTAACATTAAAGTCATTAACATAAGCGCAAACAATATTTTTTTAAAGGCAAAATCTAGTTTGGCAAACGCGTATGCTGCCATGGATCCAGATAACACGTTACCTATCATTGCCATTGTCACTAGAAAGATAGAATTTAAAAAGAACTTTCCAAAACTGACACCTGATAGACCGGCCCAACCTTGTATATAATTATCCCATGTAAACGTTTCCGGCCAAAATGATGGGTTTGTAAAAATTTCTTCATCTGGTTTAAAAGAACTACTTACCATCCATATTAGCGGATAAAGCATAAGAATTCCTAAAGCAATAATAATTAGATGTTTTATCGGCGTACTTACTCGTACTTTACTTGTTTTCGTTTTAGTTTTTCTATTAATTTTAGCACTCATACTAACTTTTTGTGTCTCCACAGTATCACCTCTCTTCTATTCTTGGTAATATACCCATTTCTTTGCTGAAGCAAAAACAAGAGCTGTTATAATAGCTATAGCGAATAGCAATATCCAAGCCATCGCTGAGGCATATCCCATTTGGAAATGTGTAAAACCTTTTTGATAAAGATAAAGTGTATAAAATAACGTTGAATTTAATGGTCCCCCAGTACCTCCACTAACAATGTATGCTTGTGTAAAGGCTTGGAAAGAAGCAATAATTTGCATGATTAAGTTGAAAAATATAATTGGTGATAGCATAGGAATGGTAATGCTAATAAACTGTTTCATTTTGTTTGCACCATCAATTCTTGCAGCCTCATAAAGATCAACTGGTATTTGTTGTAAACCAGCTAAGAAAATTACCATCGGCGCACCAAACTGCCAAACGGTTAAAACAACTAAGGTATAAAGGGCAGTGTCAGGAGTAGCAATCCAGTTCATTCCTTCTATACCTACTAGTGACAATGCATGGTTTACCAAACCATCTCCACCAAAGAGTTGTCGCCATAAGATTGCTATGGCAACACTACCTCCAAATAATGAAGGAACATAATAGGCTGCACGATAAACCTTTAAACCACTAATTCCTTTGTTTAATAATAGGGCAATTGCTAACGCAAATGAAAGTTGAAGCGGAACCCCGAGAAATACAAATATTGCAGTAACTTTTACACTTGCCAACCATTTTCTATCATCAAACATGTCTCCATAGTTTTCAAAGCCAACCCACTGTGGCGCGGTGAACATGTCATAATTTGTAAAGGATAAATATAGTGAGGCAGCCATAGGAATTGCAGTCAAACAGAGTAATCCTATTAACCAGGGTGATAAAAAGAGATAGCCGAGCCAGTTTTTCTGCCAAATACTTTTAATTGTTTGCAATGATTATCCTCCTATCTCTAACTTTGAATGGAGAGTAACAAGATGTACTCTCCATTCAATTTTTAATTATTTCAAAATACTTTCAGCTTGATCAAAGAAGTCCTCTGCTGCTTCTTCTACAGTCATTTCGTTAAACTGAACAGCAGTAGCATTATCAGAAAACACTTGCTCTAACTCCGATACTCCTTTAGGAGAGTATGGTGCTGGACGTGCATTATCTACAGTATTTTCAATAAATTCAACCGCTCTGGTTTGCGCTGGCTCTAGTAATGGCTTAACAAACTCAGACATTTCAGAGTTACCTGGTGCACCTTGTTCTACTTTAAACACCTCTAACGAATCCTTTGTATTCACAAAGAAGTCGATGAATTTTGCCGCTTCTTCTGGGTGTTCTGAATCTTTGGTAATACTTAAATAAGCACCTTCAATGAATTCTCCACTTTCTCCACCTTGAAGACTTGGTATTCGAACCATTTGGATCTCACCTTCATCAAACTGTTCTTGATATAAATGAATTTGATTTGCAGGAATCTGGTATAGTGCCGATTGGCCAGTTGTAAATAAATTTTGCTCTAAAGGAGCGCCTTCAAATTCCGTTTGTGTTGCTCCGTCTGGAATCAAGCCATCTTCACGCCATTCTTTCCACATAGCCCACCATTCAACTAAGTCTTCTTTTTCAAAACCAATTTGTCCATCTTCAGTAAATAAATCTTTCCCTTTTTGTCTTACAAAGTAACGGAAGTTCGGTTGTAGTTGTCCGCCACTCATATCAGAAGTACCATAAACTTCACCATTTGTAGCTTCATTTACTTGTCGAGAAATATCTTCTAAATCTTGATAAGTCCAGTTATGATCTGGGTACTCAATTCCAAGTTCATCAAATAAAGCAGTGTTATACGCATAACCTGACATTGTAATACCTTGTGCTACCATAATAATGTCTTCACCAATTTTTCCACTATCTACTACCGATTGTGGGAACTTGCTAAGATCAAGGTTTCCAGAATCCACTAAATCATTAAGGCTAAGTAAAGCACCTCTTCTTGCATAATCAGATACATAAAACTGGTGCATACCTACAATATCTGGAGCGTTACCACCAGCGGTTTGTGTTGTTAGCTTATCCCAATAATCTGTCCAACCACCAAATTCTCTTTTAACTGTTATGTTTGGATTTTGTTCTTCGAATCTATCTGCAATTTCGTTATAAATTTCATGACGTGCTGTGTCACCCCACCACGTGAAACGAATTTCTACTTGTTCCTCTTCGGATTCACCTGATGATTCACCTGCATTTTCTCCACTGTTTTCATTGCCATTCGCTTGTTCTTCATCATCACCACAAGCTGTAACGACTAACATAACAAGCGCTAAAAGTAATCCCATCCAAAAGTGCTTTTTATTCATTGTTGTTACTCTCCTTTTATAGATAATAGTTATATTTTTAATAAGCTATTTGTAAGTGCTTTCATATTAAGTTTTAAGTTAGTCCTTTTGTTTTTAAAAGGACTAACCTAAAATCCCCTTTTAACTTATACTGGAATTTTTGGTAGCATTAATCTAAAATATATTTACTTATTGCTGCAAAATCTTGTTCACCATATTCGCGTTGTGCTAACTTATAAAGTTGCAATGCTAATGAACCTATTGGAAGAACATTACTTGTTCCTTCTTCCACAGCAATCTGAACATCTTTTCTCATTAAATTTAATTTGAATCCTGGTTCAAAGTTTTTGTCTACCAACGTATCAAGTTTATTCATGAACATCCAAGACATACCTGAACTATTGCCTATTACTTCCCTCAACGAATTCGTATCTACATCTAGCTTTTCAGCTAAACTGACTGCTTCAGCTGATGCCACCATATGAATACCAGCTAACATTTGGTTAATCGCTTTAATTGCATTGCCTGCACCGATCGGACCGACCAAGTAAACATGCTTCGCCATCGCATCGATCACATCTCTAGCAGCATCTAGTACTTCTTGGTCTCCTCCAGTCATAACTGTTAGTGCACCGTTTTCAGCACCTGCTGTTCCACCACTAACTGGTGCATCCAGCACACGGATTCCCTTCTCTTGATACACCTCGTTAAGCTTCTTGATTGCTTCCGGTGATCCTGAAGTCATTTCAATTAAGATTGCGTCAGATGAAAATGCATTTAGCACATCTTCTGATAGTAATACTGATTCCAATTGCTTATCTTCAGGTAAAATGCTTACTACCACATCACTATTGGAAACAACCTCAGCCACAGATGAATGCTCAATAGCACCCTCACCTTTTAAAATTTTTACCGGTTCTTGATTTCTATGAGCTGACACATGTAATTCAAAACCATTTTTCAAAACATTTTGTGCCATTGGTAGCCCCATTGCTCCAAGTCCGATAAAGCCAACACGTTTTGCCATTTCTAGCATTCCTCCTATTACAATTAAATACGAGTCTGAAAACCCATTCTCATCACAAGTTAACTATTTAATAATGTATTAAAAAAGAAGGGTTTGTAGGTTACTAGACTTCCATCTAATAACCTACTTTTGGATTACTAGATTTATTTTACAGTTTCGTCTAGTTCCCAACCTAGCTTTTCATAAAGCTTTGCTCTACCTTTTTTATCACCAGACAGTTCCTGGTGTGCGTATTTCGCAACTTCTTTAGCTACTTTACTAGGTACTACAACTACACCGTCACCATCTGCAACAACAACATCGTTAGGGTAAATAGCTACACCACCGATTGCAACAGGGATATCTTTTTCATAGTAACGGATACGTGTTTGATCCATTCCTTGCGAAATAAATTTCGACCAAACTGGAATTCCTTGCATGATACACTCATCTGTATCTCTAACTCCGCCACCGTTTGTTAAGTATCCTCTAGCACCTTTCGATTTAAAATCAAGTGTGTTATTTGATCCTAAAATACCAACGTCTTGACCAGCTACATCCATAACGATAAAGTCACCTTCTTGGATATCATTTTTCCACTCATCGTTACAAATTTCACTGTAATAATATTTAACCCACTCTGTGTACTCATCTCCAGTTACCATTGGTACCGGCCCTTCATATGGTAAGTAACGAGCAGTTCTAGCAATACCTACTACCGCCGTGCGGAATAATGGCTTGATACTGTGATCGACTGTTCCATACCCATGATAACCAACCCAGTCTAACCCGTCGCGAACATCTGTTACACGTAAATCTTTGTATAGCTCCAAAATTTCTTCTCTGTTAAACTCTGACATAAATCATTTCCCCTTTTTTTAAAATTTAAATTTTATTAAACTTAAGAAGTTGAAATCCCTTCCATTTAATTATAATGTTAGGCAACACCCCCTTAAGTTATAAGAACTAGAACGTTAACTTGCTCCATTAACTCCTCTAGGACCTACATTAAACTTCGGCGCTATAAGATAAATTTAAGCGAAAAAGATAACGCCTTCATTTTTCCGAAAAATCAAAATTTAATGTATTCCAACTATCTTGTTGTTTACTATCTTATTCTAGTTGAAGTTTTGGTAAATCCACTTTTGGGAAAAGTGTTTTGGAAACCGATTTACCATTAATTAAAATTTACTATATTTAGAATGTTCTGTCAACAGAAAATTGAATTTAATTTTGTTTAGACAACAACGCATTCTGGTTCTTCGTTTTTCAATGATTTGATCAAGTTATCAGCAGCAACTTCAGCCATTTTTAACCTCGTTTTAATGCTTGCGCTGCCGATATGAGGGATCGCTACTACGTTATCCAGGCTTAACAATGGATGATCAACGGAAACTGGTTCGTTTTCAAACACATCAAGCCCAGCACCCCATATTTTATTGCTTATTAAAGCAGCATATAAAGCTTGTTCGTCAACGATGCCACCTCGTGCTGTATTAATTAAAATAGCAGTGTCCTTCATTAAATCGAATTCTCTTTTTGAAATTAGTTTATCGGTTTCCTTAGTGTAAGGAACCATAACACATACAAAATCAGAATTTTTTAATAAATGGTCCATTTCCACATATTTAACATCCAGTTCTTCTTCAAGTTTAGAAACCCTTTTCCTGTTATGATAAATCACATTCATATCAAACCCTAATGCGCGTTTGGCCACAGCTGATCCTATTCTCCCCATGCCAATAATACCTAACGTAGCTCCATGTATGTCTTGACCTGTTAACTGCATCGGAGACCACGTTTTCCATTTTCCTTCTTTTAAATAAGAGGAAGCTTCAACTATACGGCGTGATGTTGCCATTAATAAAGCAAATGTTAAGTCAGCTGTTGTCTCTGTTAACACTCCTGGCGTATTTGTGACTGTTATACCTAATTTTTTAGCTGCATCAATATCAATGTTGTTGTAGCCAACAGCCATGTTACTAACCACTTTTAAATGGGGTGCAGTCTCTAGCAATTCTTCGTCAATTGTTTCAGTTAAAAGGCAGAATAGCCCATCCACATCCTTAATCTTTTCCATTAAGATATCTCTTGGAACAGGTACTTCCTCTTCTTCCCACATAGATACTTCACAAAATTCTTCCATTTTTGCAACAATTTCTTGATTAATCTT
The DNA here is from genome assembly GCF_016908325.1 of Aquibacillus albus. GTDB lineage: Bacteria > Bacillota > Bacilli > Bacillales > Amphibacillaceae > Aquibacillus_A > Aquibacillus_A albus. Next base: position 305,213 of record NZ_JAFBDR010000002.1, read on the forward strand.
TCTAGTTATAAAAACCTTAGGCTTCATCGATTATCCTCCTTTCCATCGTAGATTACTCATTTATTAATACTGAAAATATACCGATTTTAGTTCTGTAAAAAATTCAATATTAGATTTTCCTATCGAGAACGAACCAAAACCGGATTGTTTTGTTCCCCCGAATGGTAAATGCGCTGCACTAGATGTCCCGTGATTTACGTGAACCATACCAGATTCAATCATGTCTGCAAAAACGTATGCCGATGATAGATCTTTCGTGAAAATAGATGCTGCTAAACCATATTCAACATCATTAGCTACTTCATAAGCTTCTTCCACTGTTTGAACCGCATTCACCGTTAATACAGGTCCAAACACTTCTTCTTTGGCAATTCTCATATGTGACTGCACTTGATCAAATAGCGCTGGCACCATGTACGAACCTTCAGCATATTTCCCTTCTGTTAGTAGCTCTCCTCCATGCAATAGGCGAGCGCCTTCGTCTTGAGCGATTTGAATATATTCTTGTACGGATTCTAATTGTTTTTGATTTACTAACGGTCCCATTGTTGCTCCGTCTTCCCATGCTGGTCCTACTTGAATATTTTTTACCTCTTTTAGCAAAGCATCAACAAGTTCTTGTTTTTTATCTTCTAAAACGACCACACGGCTGATGGCAGTACAACGTTGACCACTACAAGCAAATGCAGCACCTACAATTTGTTTAGCGACAGACTCCACATCATCATAGTCCAATACTACTGCCGGATTTTTACCTCCTAATTCAAGTTGCGTTTTCGCCAGTCGTTTAGCCGCCAATTCATTAATAGTTATTCCTAGATTTGTAGAACCAGTGAAACTAATTCCTTTGACATCTTTGTGATTGATTAAAGGATCTCCAACTTCAGATCCACTACCTACAACTAAGTTAACTACCCCTTTTGGAACACCCGCTTCTTTTAAAAGCTCCATAATTTTAACGGACGTCCATGGTGTTGCAGAAGCAGGCTTATATACAACCGTACATCCATAAGCAAGCGCTGGTGCTATTTTTCTAACCGGTGTAACAACAGGGAAGTTCCACGGTGCGATTTCAGCTACTACTCCAATTGGCTTTCTTACGGTTGAATTCCAAACACTTTGTCTTTCTGCTGGAAGTGTCTGACCTTCGATACGGAAGGATTCACCAGCACAGAATCTTGTTTCCTTAGCTGCACGTAGCACTTCACCCTTTGATTCAGCGAGTACTTTCCCTTGCTCTGCCGATAACATAAAGGCAAGTTCATCTGCGTTTTTTTCTAACAAGTCAGCAAAGCGATATAGAATAGCACCTCGGTCTGGACCAGGAACCTTAGCCCACGTCTTAAATGCTTCGTTTGCTGCTTGAACTGCTAGATTTACATCTTCTTTAGTAGATTGCTGAAATGATGCTAATAATTGATTGTTTTTAGCAGCATTATAAATGGGATAAGTTTGACCACTATCACTTTCTACCCATTCACCGTTTATGAAATTTCCATACGATTTCCCAGCATTTGTTTCCAACCACTCTAGCATATCCGTATTCGTTGCAACTGCCATTACCGTTCACTCCTTCTTAAAATTTTTGGTTTATTCTCCAGCCATAACTGAACGACAAATATTCTTAAAGTCTTCAACTGTTGGCTTTACTGGATTTACAGGAACATTACCAGATTGCATTGCTTCCTCTGCAATGAAACCAAGATGCTCTTCTTTTACACCAAAATCAGAAAGTGTTTGTGTAATACCTACATCTTCCTTCAACTGACGAACAGCGATAACACTTCGTTCAGCTGCTTCTCGCTTCGTTAATCCATCAATGTTCTCACCGAAAATTCTAGCTATCTCCACAAATTTATCCATATTACCTCTAATATTAAATTGCATGACTTCTGGTAACAATATCGCATTAACTACACCATGTGGAATTTTGAAATGTGCTCCTAACGGAATTGCTAAAGCGTGAGCCAACCCTAGACGAGTAGAATTAAAGGCCATAGCAGCTAACGTACTAGCTAAGAGCATATCATGACGTGCATCAAGATTCTCTCCTTGCACGACTGCAAGTTTCAAACTCTTTGAAACGAGTTTCATCGATTGAATAGATAAGCCTTCAGATATTGGTTGTGTCACTTTATTAACATAGGATTCTAGCGCGTGTGTTAACGCATCCATGCCTGTTGCAGCAGTAATATGCGGTGGTAAAGATGTTGTTAATTCTGGATCACATAGTGCGATTGTTGGACAATTATACATACTTCCCACACTTAATTTAGCTTTTGCTTCTTTATCCGAAAGAACAGAGAATCTAGTAATCTCACTTCCTGTTCCAGCTGTCGTTGGAATAGCTATAACCGGTGCACCTGGTCCAGGTACTTTATCAAGGCCGACATAGTCTCTTATGTCTCCACCATTTCCTAATAAAAGTCCAACTGATTTCGCCGTATCTAGAGAACTTCCACCACCAACTCCAATAACGATGTCACAATTATTTTCTTTCGCCAACTGGTAAGCACTATCTACTGATTCAATCGTTGCTTCTGTCCCTACATCCGTAAAGGTTAAAAATTCTATATCACTTTTTTCTAATGGTGCTTCAACTTTTCCAACAATACCAGCCTCTAATACACCTGGATCACCTATAATAATCGCCTTAGAACTATTCAATTGCTCTACATGTTTTGGCAATGTATGAACATATCCATTTCCGAACTCTATCGTAGTTGGTATTTCATAACGAAAATTTTCACTGACTAACATAAATGAATACCCTCCTATTTGACATTTTGCTTTTGAAAACTTGCATCTTCTAAACTTAAACCATATCGTTTTCCAATTTCATTAAGCTCTTCTGCAACCTTTTGTGGTAATTCAATACCATTCTCTTTTAATTCCAACTCTCGACGACTTTCGATTTCGCCAGGTATTAAAATTTCTTCAACACCATCTGCCTTCGGCTCTGACTTTATATCTTCAATATACATATCCATCCGTTGTTTAAATGTCTTCAGTTGCATAAACCGATTGATATCAATCGCTATAAAGGAATGTCCGACATTTTGTGGATCTTCCCAGTTTTCATACATGTTGTTAACATATTTACCAAACCCAGCACCGGTAAGTACACCAGATAATATATCGATAAACATCGAAATCGCATAACCTTTAGGTCCAGCCAGTGGTAGAACTGACCCTTCCAGCGCTTCCTCTGCGTCTGTTGTCGGATTCCCATTTTTATCCACGGCCCATCCAATAGGAATGCTCTCACCTTTTTGAGCAGCGACAATAATTTTCCCTCTTGCAACCAGACTGGTAGCCATATCAAGCACAAATGGATCAGAATTACCAGCAGGAACTCCCACAGCTATTGGATTTGTTCCAAGGAATGGTCTAACTCCACCTGTTGGCGGCATGGTTTGCGATGCATTGGAAACGACTAATAGAATCATATTTTGTTCAATCGCTTTCAAAGCATAATATGCCCCAGTACCAAAATGATTGGAACCTTTGACACCGACTAACGATATCCCTTGATCCTTCGCCTTTGATAAAGCTATCTTAAGTGCTTCACTTCCTACAACAGAGCCAAAGTTATTGTTTCCATTCACTAATGCAGTCACATCATTCTCTTTTTCAATTGAAATGTCTGCATCAGGATTAATCATTGATTCTTCTATTCTTTTTAGGTAAATAGCAGTTCGTACAACACCGTGGGATGCTACACCTCTTAAATCAGCTTGAATTAATGATTCAGCAACTACTTTGGCTTTTTCCTTTTCTACTCCAGCTTCAACAAAAACGTCTGTGCAAAACTGTTGAAGCTTCTGCCAATCGAACTTCGTAGGTAGGCCCATTTAGAATTCACACCCTTTATCTTTGAGGGTTTGATCGACCCAACTTCTATCAACCGTTCCTTCTTTAATTGATTTAAAAATCTCTTCCTCTTTCTTTGCTTGCGCTTTCACTTTAGATAAAATTTCCTCAGCATCTTCATAATTTACCACTACTACTCCATCTTCATCTCCTAGAATTAAATCTCCAGGGTTTACTACCATTCCTCCAATGGAAACAGGAACATTTATTTCTCCCGGACCATCTTTATAGGGGCCTCTGTGTGTTACCCCTTTTGCATATACTGGAAAGTCGCCTTCCATAAACGCTAAAGAGTCACGAATCGAGCCATTAATTACATACCCAGCGATACCTTGCTTCTTTGATAGTTCAAGCATAATTTCTCCAATGATTGCGTTCGTCAAATCTCCACCAGCATCCACCACAAGGACATCACCTGGTTCTGCAATATCAATGGCTTTATGTACCATTAAATTATCACCAGGTCTCGTTTTCACAGTAAGGGCAACACCTGTTAACTTCCCAGTCTTATGAAAAGGCTTTAATTCAGGCCCCGCCGCAAAGAGCCTGTTGATATTATCACTAACGTGTGGTGTTACTGCATCTCTGAACTCATTTACAATCGATTCACTTACTTTTCTTTTTCTTTCAAGTACTCGAAATCCGATATTACTCATTTTAAATTCCCTCCCCTTTCACCGTATGCTAACATTTCTTAATTTTCTAATTTCAGTAATCGTTTTCATTTTTCCTTTTATTTCGGAAATAAGCGTAATACTGAAACCAAATAACTCTTAGTCTATCACCTGTTAAAATAAAGTTGAAATGTCTCCATCTCTTTTCACAACAGCTTTTAGACCGATCGTGAAACATAAAAAGAATAATCGAAATTTTTTAGGAAACCGATTTCTAAATTAAGATTACCAAACCCTTTTTTTAATGTCAATAACATTCTGACATTTTTATTTATTTGGATTATACATTTCTAACTTACAACATGAGATCTATATTGAAGATGTGGCCCTAAAGTGTAGCGCACGAAGAATTAGGGCCTATAATGGATGGAATAGATAGATTTATCACCACGTAACGTATTCTATTTAATAAAGTTTCCAATTAGGCTTGCTGTTGTTGTTTTAAAGCTTCCACTTTTAAATACATAGTGTAATATGCTGAAAATGAAATGAACGCAATGACAGAACCCATAAAGAAGGGTATTAAAAAGGTTGCATGTGTAAAGCTAACGTAAACTAATGCCCCATTAAAAAGACTAATAAGAATACTTAATAGAGGGCTACCGATAGTAATTAACACGGCATTTTTAAAAGATGCGGAAAGTTTCGTATCATAGTGAACACTATTAGAAATCGTGTGTACTGTGAATACACTTAATAACAATGCAAATATAACTAATACAATCGTTAATGATTGGTTCACATGGACAGTAAAATAATAATAATCTATTGCATAGATGAACCATAAGATTCCTAAAATCAAGCCCATCAGGATGCTTCTCTTATAATTTTCTTTATAATATTTCCAATAAGACTTTACAATTGAAATCTCTTTATCTCCCATCACCCATCGTCGCACAACAGCAAACATAGCAGTTGTCGCTGGAAAAAATACAAAAGGTGAAAGAGCAACAATCGTGATACCAACTGCAATTAGTTGACCCACCGTTTCTGCCACTAATAGATTTAAAACCATAAAAACAATCGGAATATTAAACACAATCCATAATAAGTTAGTAATTGTTAGTTTCGTAATCCAATCGGTAATCCAATAGATCCCCTTCATCAAACCATTAAATTGCATCATATAGATCCCCCTGTAAAAATTATCTTTCTCTTTCAATTTATTTAATACGTCTATATATATACCTGAATGCTACTCTTTTAACTCAATGCAATGAAAATTTTTATGCTAGTAATTTGAAAAAAATTACTAAAAACAACTTATTGAAAACGTTATCACAATTATAATGTTAGTCCATCATTAAAAAAATTACAAGAAATTAATCTAAATATCGACAAAAGTATACAAATCCTATTTTAATTTCTTACTGCTACTTTCTATTAAACGATACATTATTGACAGAACAACGGCTACTAGAGGTGTAAATGACTTTAGATAAATAACTATACCATTAGTTTAGAAATCCATTTCCACTCTAAAAATAGGGGGTATTTAGATAACTATTGAAATGTGTGTAGAGAAATCATTATTAAACTCCCAATTTATATAAACGACGCTTCATTCTCTCTCTTTATCGTGTCGTTTGAACTATATACCTAGTTATGAAATGACATATAAAATGGGCTACCTTCCCTTCGTTACACGTAAGGAAAGGTAGCCCGTTTTTTCGGCTTATGTTATTTTACTAATAACTTTACCTTATTATATTAATCAACGTACGCTATCATCTAGCTCCCAACGTAGATCCTTATAGATTGCTCTTCTTCCTTCTTTATCAGCTTCCATTTCTTGATGTGCATATTTTGCTACATCAAATGCTAGTTTGCTAGGAACAACAATCACACCATCGCCATCCGCTACAACAATATCACCTGGGTACACGACAACTCCACCGATATTAACCGGAACATCATTGGCTTCAAATCTGATTCGCCCTTGATTCATTTTTTGAGATATCGACTTGGACCAAAAAGGTACTTGGTTTAAAATTAATTCATCTGTATCACGCACGCCACCATTTGTAACAAATCCACGTGCACCCTTGCTGTACATAGCTAGTGAGTTATTTGAACCTTGGATCCCTACGTCTACACCGCTTTGATCGATGACAACAAAATCACCATCTTCAATGTTCTTGTTTCCCGGGTTATAGCTAATATTTTTATAATACCAAGCCACCCATTCTGTATATTCTTCAGGAGGCATGTTGGGAACCGATTCCTCATAAGGAACATAACGGGAAGTTTTCGCAATACCAACAGCCTTCGTTCTAAATAGCGGACGAATGTCTGCTGAAACCGTTCCGTAATGATGCATCATATTCCAATCCATACCATCTCGAACATCTGCTACTCTAAGATCCTTATAGAGATCTAATAGTTCTTTTCTTTCCTCTTTTGTCCAATGTTTCATGCTCAAATCCTCCAATTTAATGTTAAATAATCAACCACACTATCTCAGCTGACCAATTATTTTTGATTTTTATTCTAAAATACTTTCTGCATTTCGGATAAATTCGTCAACTGCGTCTTCAATCGACATTTCTCCAAATGCAATAGAGTATGAAGTATCCATGAACGCTTGCTCTATCTCTGACATACCTTTTGGTGGGTATGGTGCTGATTCTGCAATTGGAAGCGTTTCACTTAAATAGTCAAGTGTTCTTTGTTGAGCAGGACCTAGTAAAGGCTTAACCAATTCTACAATCTTCGTTGAACCTGGAGAACCTTGTTCCAATTTAAATACTTTCCCCGCTTCTTCAGCGTTAACAAAGTGATTGATAAACATTGCAGCCTCTTCCGGGTGTTCAGAACCTTCCGTGATACTTAAATAAGCACCTTCAATAAACTCCCCATTTTCTCCACCAGACATCGTCGGCTGGCGAACCATTCTTACTTCACCTTCGTCAAACTGTTGCTGATATAGGTGAATTTGGTTGGCTGGAATACCACCAATACCAATTTTCTGCTCTACAATTAAACTTTGTTCAAGAGGAACTTCAAAATATTCCGAAGTGGTAGCTGCATCAGGTATTGCTCCTTTCTGACGAAGCTCATCCCACATCTCATACCATTCGATCATATCTTCCCGATCAAATCCTAATTGTCCATCTTCAGTAAATAATAATTTACCTTTTTGACGTACAAAGTACTTAAAGTTAGGCGTTAATTGGTTACTTAAATCAGCCGAACCCCAGAATCCTTCTTCATCACTTGCTTCTGTCAATTCAATCGCTTTATTTTTAAAATCATCCCATGTCCAATTCATATCTGGGTATTCAACACCCAACTTATCAAAAACTGCGGTGTTAAACATTTGACCTGACATCGTTACACCCTGGGCAACCATGACAGTATCTCCTCCCAATTTCCCACTATCAACTACGGATTGCGGAAAATCATCAACATTAATAACTCCGGAGTCAATATATGGAGCCAAATCAATTAGTGCACCTCTTCGTGCGTAATCGGATACATACTCTTGGTGCATACCAACAATATCCGGAGCATTTCCTCCAGCAACTTGAGTTGTCAACTTATCCCAATAATCATTCCATCCGCCAAATTCTCTTTTAACTGTGATGTGGGGGTGTTTTTCTTCAAACTGATCTGCAATTTCATTGTAGATTTCATGTCTCGCAGTATCTCCCCACCACGTAAAACGAATCTCTACTTCTTCTTTATCTGACTCACCTTCTGTTTCATTCTCAGTACTATCAGTAGTATCTGTATTACTATCATCACTACCACTAGCTGCATCTTCTGTACCAGATTCACCCGCATTACAACCAACTAAGACCAAGAACAAAATTAATGAAAAGAATGAAACGATTACCTTATTCATAAGTAAAAAACCTCCCCTTTTTCCTTTTAGCTTTTTAACTTACTATGTTGCTGTCTCTGGATTTTTGCTATCCCTTTAAACATACTACACCTATACACCCCCTTATATGTAAGCGTTTTCTTTTTTGAGTTAATCTATATTTAATTTCATTAACTCCAACGTTAATCTGAAGTATCAAGTAAGTCTTCTCTCGATAGTAGTGAGTTTTTATGTATTTGATTCCAATGATTTATATTTTTTATATTAAGTTAATCATTATAATCCTTTGAAAAGTACGCTACAATCTCTAACGAAATCGTTTTCTTTATTTTGGTAATTAAATTTTTCAATAGTAAATATTCGAAATGAAATCAATAAAATAACATTTATTTGAATAGTACTTACAACAATGGTTGCTTAAAATATCATTATTGTAAATTCATAGGGGTAACGTATAATTCTGAACTGAATTTTACTGAAGTGTTATCTGTGGTGGGTATAAAATATAATAGATTCATGCAATTACAATACTTGTTAATGTAATTAAAATAGTTATTGCACTTCGATAAACGAACAAAAATTACTTTAATTTCTCCAACACTTCTTGTAACCGGTTTAGGAAATCGATTACCAAGAAGGTATATAGAAAACGCTTTCAAAGCGTTTGTTTAAAATTAATTATTTAACTTTGTTACACTGAGAATAATAACCTTATTTTTTTGACTTGTCAATATATTTTTAAAATTTTTTTATATGAAATTCCTCTGTTCATTAATGAGCATTTAAAATCCGTAATGATCATAAAAGCGATACGATTGATGTCATGATTGATTGCGAGGTCTTCAAAAAAGCCGATTAAAACGACAATAAACAAGCAACTAGATTATTTATTCCCTAATGAAGTTTTTTAAAAAGATTATGTCCCCTCTATAGTTATACAGGGAACATTAATCATTAAGAGTCTACACCAAGAGATATTCCTGAACGCCCCTTAAATAACCGTAAAAAGTATGGTGCAGTGAGTCCGATAAGCTCTGCTATTTCAGAAATAGTATAACGAAACAACTCGAAAAGTGTTCTATTTCTATAGAGATTCGACATAATTAAACATTCCAACCTGTAGTTAAGGTAATTGAACAACATAATTACTAGTTACTTTTAAATCCGGTGGTGATGAAGCAAGCTTTAACAAAGCATCTGATTGTTCGATTCGTCGAAAAGTTTCTACGATATAGTCTTTCGAATGTAAAAATTTACGTTTATTTATCAGTTCTTCTCTTTCCTGATTAGATACATTTTCTGACCTTTTTAATGAATCAACAACAAACTTTTCGATTTTTGAGCTAGCTTTGATTGTCACATCAGCTTGATTAACACGTCCAGTCGTGGAATATGCCAGAACACTCACAATTCTATTTTGTGCACTGCTAACGGTTTCACGTAGGAAAGTTGCTGGTGTGGGATTAATATCTTCAACGATAAGTCTAGTAATCCCTCTATCATTTATTGCTTCTAAAATTTGTTCAGGGTTGTCCTCTACAACAACCTCTTTATGCCCAGGCCATATATCCAATGGCGCATGGTTCATATGGTGATTTCCTACATGGAAGATGAAATAATCAGGATAAATCCGCAGTCTTTCAGAATTGTTTTCTAGTTTTGAGCGGTAGAAATCGTAGAATTTTGTCACAGCAGCCAATAGAATGGTGCTAGCACCAATTCCACCTCCATCACACCGAACTACAATTCCGATTCGATCTGTTTCATTAAACCCAAGAAATACATCTGTTAGTGAAGACTTCTTATCGTCAATCATAATAGTAAAATCCTGTGAATTTATAACATTTGTTGTATGCATACTGAAATCCTCCTGTAACTGCAAGCTCTCTTATTCATATTTATTACTTTTATTACACAGGGAGCTATGCATTATTCCATGTGGCTGGTTAGACTTGCTTGATCCTTAGCCCCCCTCTAGCATAGAAAACCCTTACAATTAAAACTAGATTTCAATATCAACTACAATTCCATCTAACCTTCCTGATTCCCGGATAAAAGCGGAGCATTTATGATGCTCAGGATTTTCTTCATAAGCATCAAGTGCATCCATATCCTCAAATCGTACAGTTAACACAACTTGATAGCCTTGGTTTCGGTCTGAAATATTTAGACCTGCTTGCAAATCTACCACTCCAGTCAAATGCTTGCGTAGTGACTTGAATCTCTCAACCACCTGTTGTAATTGATCTTCTGTTGTACTCTCTTCAAACTTTAAAAGTATACTTCTATCAATCATCTGAACCCCTCATTTCTAATTATTTATATAACAATGTCATAGAGTTAAATAATATACATCCATGTAGTCGGATAAAATTAATATTCCCTCCCGTCTTTTCTAATAAATTAATTTTACTAGAATCTATGGAAGTTGAAAATGGATACTTGGTGTTAATCAGCATTTTGAAACAAAAGAAACAAGAGTATATTAAATCCTGATTCTTTTGTTCATTCCCTTTTAGTCGTTCCAGTCTAGTCAAATTACTTTTAGCTGATGCCAAAAGCATTAATCTTAAAAATTCATTACATTTGTTGTCCGAAAAATTTTGAGTTAACCACTGTGACCATACCTTTAAACTTTCAGGTCTTCACTATTTTTCGTTTCATTTGCTTTTGGGTGTACCTTTGCATTGATGATGTCCTTCATCGAATTAATTCTAAACAAATGATCGACGTTCATTGAAAGTGCAGCAACTATGGATATCATTAATACCCCCATATACAATAATATTTTCGCAATTTTAAAGAATATGTGCGGTAGATGCATTTAGAAAAATAAGCAAATAGAAAGTCCACCACTTTTTAAGTGATGAACTTAATTTTAAACTTAATTCGTTTATTTAGCCTTGATTTTTTGTTCACAAATTATAACACTACCGAAATACAAAACAATATTAGTTATTTTACATGTAACTTCTCCCCATTTATCAATTGTTTACGCTCTTCCGTTTGCTCATTTATGAAAATAATTACAATATTTGCAAGTATAACAACAACAATCATGGAATAAAACACATAAAGCATACCAAATGTGTCTGCAATAACACCTCCAATTAATGGAAAAGTTGATGCACCTAATCCTTGAACACTAAACAATATGCTTATAGTCGTTCCTCCCATTTTATCCGGTGTAATTTCCATTAACCATGCTTGTATAACAGGTCGCATAGCATAGAGGAAAAAGCCGATTGCTGCTATTCCAAAAATAAATAGATTGGGATTTTGTAATAAAACTAATACGATAAGCAATAAAATGGTCATGATCATACTAAACACAACTACTTTCTTTCTACCAACTTTATCTGAATAAAAACCTGCTAATGGTGCGGCTACAAAGCCAGCGGCCTGCATGATTGCTAATGCAACTCCAACTAAAGCCATGGATAACCCTAATTCATTCGCTAAATACAGTGGGACGAAAACTACTAAGCCATTCTGTGCCATCGTTCGAAAGGCAGAACTTGAAGAAAGGAGGATCATCTCCTTGTTTTTAAACAACTCCTTTAGGTCTCCAAAATAGTTCTTTATCTTGGTTTGAAGTGGAATTTCAAGTCCATTATTACCTTCGTCTTGATTCTCACTTTGAATCTTTAAATCTCGTAGACAAATTACGATTATAACTCCCATAATTAGACCTGGTATGACATTAATAATTACTACTTCTCGCCATGTGAGCCAAGTTAATAAAAAACCTACCACTAATGGTGCGATTGCATCACCAGCGTTAGATCCCATACCATGTACAGATAAAGCAAATCCCTTTTTGTTTGAGTAGATATGGGAAAGCGTAGGAATAGAACTTGGATGCCATAACATATTTCCTACTCCCACTAAGGAAATACATAATAGAACGAGCCAAAAATGATTACTTAATCCCATGATTAGATAAGGAAAACCAACCCAAAATAAAGCAATTGCCATTAGCAATCCTTTATGACTAACAAGATCAGCTACCATTCCACCTGGTAGATTTACTATAGAACTTGTTACTGCTTTAAAGGTTAGTAATAAACCAATTTCTGTATAACTAAGTCCTAATTCATTTCCAAGCAGTGGAAGAATTAAATAGAAGGTTGCTGGATACCAATGCGTTAACGCATGCCCTGTTGAAATAAGCCATAATGGTTTGTTTGATCTTTTACTTATATTATCCATGTTTTCCATATGATAGCTTCCTCTCTACAATATATGAATAAGATTTATCTATGAAAGGCTTGAGTTCTCTGCTGATTTTGTAATCTTAACTCATTTCGCTTATTAATCGTAAGTCCCAGATAGCACAATGACAAGGAACAAATGGCTATCAAAAAGATCAAACTATAAACGGCAGGAACTCCTTGCCATGAGATGACCATTCCAGTAAGTATAGGTCCTAATGTTGCACCAATACTTCTCGTAAAAAATACAACGGACAGAGCTGTTCCTCTTATATGAGCAAACCACTGTATAGCAATTGCTGCTACCATTGGAAATGTTAAACCTAAGGAAATACCATTCACATACAATAAAACAATGATTGTCATTACCATCCAACTGAGTGGAAAGAAAAACAATGGAAGTAATATTAATCCTGAAGCAATCATCATAGCTGACAATCCTAAAACTAAAATTTTCTCTCTAGAAAACCGTGACAGCAGTAGCCTTGAAATATTTGTACCGGTAAATACACCTAATGGTATTGCCATAAATACAAATCCAGTCCAATCATCATGGATAGATAAGTAATCTGTAAATAAAAACCCTATATTAATATGAAAGCTTTGAATAGCAAAAGCGACACCTGCGCCAGCCAAGCAGATTGAAATCAAGCCAAAATGCTGAACAGATTTGACCGCTTGACGAAGAGAAAAGCTTTCTACGGAAATACTTTCGGTAAATGACAAGTTTTTGTACAATAATAAAACGACAATGATTGACCAAATAGCTAAAAACAAGAATACGTATCTCCAGTCTAAAAACAAACGCATAACTGCTCCAATAGCAGGTCCTGAAGCTGCCCCGATGCTAAAATACATTTGAAAAACCGTTAAGGCTTTGTCTCGCTTTGTTCCTTTATACATGTCTGCAATCAATGCATTTCCACAAATACTTCCTGCTGCAACACTTAAACCTTGAAGTAACCGAAGAAGGATAATTAACTCTACGGTATGAGCGAAAAATATACCTAAACTAGCTAAGCCCGATATGCTTAAACCAATTAAAAGAACATTCTTAGCTGGATAACGGTCAACAATTGGCCCATAAACTAATTGCGCTAGTGCCTGAGCAATTGTAAATCCAGCAACCATGAGAGAGATTTCAAAGTTAGTAGCATGAAGCTCATCTCTAATCAAAATAATACTGGGAATAAAAATTAGTTGGGATAAAGTAGCCAACATCCCTCCAGAGGCTAAGAAGTGTACATTCATTCTTTTTCTTTTTTCATCCATAATTAAGACCTTCTGTCCTTAAAATTTATAACAAAGCGTAACGCTATATAGACATCATTCACATTAAAAAGGCTGTACTTACTTTATTGAAATTTTTGATGAATATTCGTTGAGGAATTACATTAGTATATTAGTCGAAAAAAAGTGAGGATGATAGAAAATTTATTTTAAGAATTGTAGAACATAGATTTCAGCAAGTACAACCCCAATGATTAAGTAGTCAACAATTTACTATTTTCTTTTATCTCGCTAACTATTTGATTCGTGGGCGAAACTTGGCAAAATGTAGACGCTAGATTTATCAGTGTTACTTGTTGATTTAGTTCCGCACTCACTGGCCCCCAGCCCATGTCTGGTTTGTCACCTGCTGCTGTTCCATCACTTAAAAAGATAACTTTGTATTCTCTTTCTACAGCTTGTCTAGCTGTTGTCTCGCAACATATATTAGTAAGCGTACCTGAGATGATAATGGTGTCAATGTCTTTACCACGTAAAATCGTATCAAGATCTGTTCCAGTAAATCCACCAAAAAAAGGCTTATCGACAATGATATCATCGACTTCTGGTGTTAAAGAATTGATGATTTCTACATTCCAACTTCCATTTTGAAGCATTTGATCAATATTTGGTACAATATCCTTCATGCGCCCTGTATCGGTTCCGTCACCTTGTACAACATGTCTTAAGTAAATAATTGGCACGCCAGCTTGCTTAGCAACTTTTGTTAAGTCTTGAATCTTCGGAACAATTTTTTTTGTTGCTTCTACAAATATCGTACCATCTGGATGGGCAAATACATTTTGCATATCTACCACAACGACAGCAGATCGCTTTAAATTAATGGCAAACTTGATTGGTTTTTTTGTTATAGCCATCGTATTCACTTCCTTTTCTACTAAATACATCCATCATTTCGCCGGTGTTTCTACCATTAGATTGTTTTCTTTTTCCATTTTTTCAAACGCTAAACATACTTCTTCACTATCGGCTACCCAGCCAAAAGTGCGTTTTACTGTATCAACAGTTGATTCATGAACCGCTTTTGAGGCTGCAGCAGAGCAATCACTTAAAAGTACGACGTGAAAGTCCAGCATATAACCGTCTCGAAGTGTTGACTCTACACATACATTGGTTGCCACTCCAGTAATGAATAATGTTTCACAGCCTAGTGTTCTAAGCTTTAATTCCAGGTCCGTCCCGATAAAAGCACTATAGCGGTGTTTAATTATTTCTATGTCCTGATTTGTTGGTCTAACACCAAAATATTCTGTCCCCCATGTGCCTGTCACACAAGTAGCATGGGTTTTTCCTTTCCTACGAGATAACCATACTTTTGAATCAGTCGTTTCATCGTGGGTGGTTTTGATAAAGAATACGAGTATATTAGCCATGTGAGCATAATCTATTAGTTTTTGTGTATGGAATACAATTTCCTCACATTTACTTACATCTCCACCATTCAAAGATAATGCTCCATCTGGATGGCAAAAATCATTTTGCATATCCACCACAATAACGGCACTTTTTTTCAAATCAACAATCTCAGTCCAATTCGGCAATGAACATTCTCCTTCCCTTTTATACATATTGGTAGTCAAAAAGGCGGTTAACTAGTCACTGTTTTAACTTCACTTCTTTCCTCAAGTGCAGTGCAAATTTCCTCACTATCTGAAATCCAACCAAAATGACGCTCCACATTATAAAGAGTTGCATCATAAGCATCACTAGTAGCTAAATTATTTGCTGTGCAGTCCTTAACTAATATCGTATGAAAATCTAGCATAAACCCGTGTCGAAGTGTGGATTCTACACAAGTACTTGTAGCTACACCTGTCATTAATAGCGACTCACACCCCATTGCTCTTAGTCTTAATTCTAAATCTGTTCGTATAAACGCACTGTACCGATGTTTTACAATGACTATATCCTTATCTGTTGGTTGAACTCCATAAAACTTAGCACCCCATGAACCTGTTTCACAGTATTTCTTCTTATGTTGTTTTTTCCTCCACATCGATACCTTTGAATTAGTCGTTTGATCATGGTTATTTCCTACGAAAAAAACTGGTATATCAGAAGCGTGTGCATATTCTATTAAGTTTTTTAGTCTCGGCACAAATTCCTGTGGACCAGATACATCTCCACCATTTATTGCAGCTGCCCCCCTTTCATGGCAAAAGTCATTTTGCACATCAATAATGACAAGGGCACTCTTAGATAAATCAACATGATCCTTCCAATCAGACATTTCTTCCCCTCCAATTTAAAAGTACTAAGATAAGATAGCTTTTTTCTCCCTTTTCTCCTTCATTTCATCAATAATTTGATCAGTAGGAGAAACTTGGCAGAACAGAGTGGCTAAGGTAGTTAAAGCAACACGATGATTTTCTTCTGCACTTACCGGTCCCCAACCCATATCAGGTTTATCACCAGCTGCTGTTCCATCACTTAAAAAGATAACCTTGTACTCTTTCTCATGAGCTTGGCGAGCTGTTGTCTCACAACAAACATTCGTCACTGTTCCACAAATAATAATTGTCTCGACCCCCATTCCTCGAAGCAATACATCCAAATCAGTACCACTAAAACCGCCAAAATAAGGTTTATCAACAATTACATCATCTTCATCTGGAACAATCTGATCAATAAGCTCCACATTCCAACTACCATATTTCAAACGTTCATTTCCACCACCGCGTCGAACGTGGCGTAAGTATATAACTGGCATGCCGGACTGTTTGGCTGTTTTC
Source organism: Aquibacillus albus (assembly GCF_016908325.1). GTDB lineage: Bacteria > Bacillota > Bacilli > Bacillales > Amphibacillaceae > Aquibacillus_A > Aquibacillus_A albus. Next base: position 321,822 of record NZ_JAFBDR010000002.1, read on the forward strand.
GTTAATTCTTGAATCTTCCCAATAATGTTGACAGTGTCAGCGTATAATGGTAAATAAGTCAACCACCATTTTTAAGTAAAAAAGACCGACCTTAACTAAAACTCTTAAAATCGCTTTTTAAAAAGTTCATCT
>NZ_JAFBDR010000003.1 GCF_016908325.1 Aquibacillus albus
ACAAAAAGGCTTAGGATCAGCTCCAGTTCAATATAAAAACAAATTGGCAGCATGACCCCAAACCTTATGTGTCTACTTGACAGGGGTACGCTTACTGACCCCCTCAGCTAAGTAAGCGCGTGAAACGGTAAGACTTCCTGTCGCACGAAAAGAGACAAGGTTTCCCTTGTCCCTTTATTGCACCTTCTTCGCATAAGCGATATTTTTTCCTTTGTAATTGACCGCAATAATCCCAACTGCAACCATTGCAATTGCTACAAAAATAAATATATTCAAGTTTTCTCCTGGTATAAAGATGGAAGATAATACTGTACCTGCGACAGGAACGATAAACTTGTACATGCTTATCTCTCCTGCATGATTATATTTTAATAACGAATACCAAAGTGCAAATGCAATGGCTGAGAGTAATGCAGAGTAAACTAATAACCCCCAACCTAAGGGTGTGAATACGATAGCACCAGCACTCATCTGTGGAACACCAATAAGCAGCATCAATATGGCACCTAAACATAACTGCCAGCCAGTTACCGCGAATGGATGGATTCCTGCTGCAAGTTCTTTTGCCAAAATCATTGCGATTGCACTTGTGATCGCAGCCAGAATCATAAACCCTTCTCCGTCCCACCGAAAAATAAACTGGAGCTCTTGCCCCCAGTTCGCAACAACGATACCAGTAAACCCTGCAAGCATTCCAACTGTCTTTTTCCAATTCAATCGATCATTTTTATAATAATAATGAGCGAGAATCACAGTAAAAAATGTTTCACTAGAAGCCAAAATAGACCCTTGCATACCGGAAACTTTTGCTAACCCGTTATAAAAGAAAAAGTATTGTAGCGCCGTCTGGACAATACCGAGAACAAACAATACAAGCAACTGCCTGCGGGTAATCTTGATCTTTTTCGGATTGATCACTAATAAAAAAGCAAGCACCAATAGTCCAGCAAGCAAAAAACGCATTCCTGCAAAGACAATCTTGGCAATCACATCATCTGGAGCCATTTGCAACTCCTCATAACTCACTTTAAGTACTGGGAATGCACTTCCCCATAAAACTGAACAGAATACGGCAACTCCAATTACCGACCATTTATTAATAAATATGCCTTTCAATGCTGTCATCCCCCGAGTCTCTAAAAGTCTCTTGCTAGATAAAATAGGGACAAGGTGCCTGTCCCCTTGTCCCTATTTTGAACGTTGGATCGCCATGTTTTGGGTTGGCATTTTCACTTTATTATCATATATTTTTTGAGCTAGTATTTCTTTGGCTTGTTGAACGGCTGGTAAGTAATGATCATCGATTACCGTAGCTTTAATCGAAAAACGATAGCCTAGAGGACTTGCATCTAAAGATGAGAGCCCGTGCACTTGATATGCTTCCACAAATTCACCGGTTATCTTATCTTTTTTTAGATAATCTTCCTGAAGTTGATTTAATTCATCACAAACCTCCATCAGCATATCTTTTATTACAGATGGATTCTCCTCAAAGCTAACGATTACACTCTCAAATACTCTTCTTTTCTCAACATTTCCATTTTCAAGCTTTCTTACTTCTCCGTTTGGCACAATCATTAGCTTTCCATTTAACAATCGTATTTTCACAACACGAAACCCTAACTCTTCTACTGTACCACCATTAACCTCCCCATTAACATGAACGAAATCTCCTTTTTGAAATTGTTTTTCAAAAAGAAAGAAACCACCTGCTAAAATATCCTGGATAAGTTTTTGTGCACCAAAACCGATGACAATTCCAATAACGCCACCTGCTAATAGAAGCTCTTGTATATTCACAAAAGGCCTGATCGCGGCGATTATAATGATGAAAAAAGCGATATAATGAGATGTATTTCTAATCACAGATTCTATCGTTTGTTCTTTTTTATCACTAAGTATGTCCGTTCTTTTGAAAATTTGATGAAAGATGAAGCGTATAGCAAAAACAATGGCATAGGTTATGATAATAGTTATTGATAAAGAAATGCCATAGTCTTGGATTTTCCCCCAATCCACTTCTATCATGGAAGAAGCTTTCTCAAATAAGCTATTCAAATTGATTCCTCCCAATTCTCAACTTAACTATCTTACATCATACCAAATTTTAATAGATTAGATTACTGATAGAGCCTATATCGAATATAAACTATGAATGAGGCAACAATATATTATTTTGCTAAAAAAATAGTACCAGATACTGCTTGTGGACATTTGTCCATAGACAGTACCTGGTACCGAGCCACACCAAGAATACAGGTATGTATGCTTCCTAAACCTCAACCTGGGACAAGGAGCCTGTCCCTCCGTCCCTCATCCACTCATATTGGCGAAGTTGTAATTTGAACAGGGTCAGTGGATCGCGGAAGATTTCAGGATTTTTTCGCATATCGCTAAGAGATTCTTTATTTTCTTCAATCCTATTTTGGGTTTCTTCTAGGGTTTTATTTAGCACTTGATATGGATACGCGAAAAACATACTAATATCCCTTTCCAACGATCTTTCGAATAACTCAAATTGCTGCATGAATGTATCGGTAACCGATTTAGCTGTCTCACTGTAGTCTTTTCTTTCAATAAACTGCTTATATTTATTATGCAGCATTTCTTTATTTTTCGATATTGGACCAAACAGCTTTCCTGCGCTTTTTAGCAAAAACTGTGATGGAGTAAATTGTGTCAGGATATTAACTTTTCCCAGCTGTATGTTCCCCCTCGTCATCCGGTCGACATCCCGGCGCCAGTCATCGAGTACCTTAAAGTCACAGTTCAACGCTAACTTTTCATCCCCATACAAATGATTAAAACTCTCGCTCATTTCATCAAAGTATGTTTGGCTGTCCCTGAACTCTGCTTCACAACCAGCCATCCATCCTTGGATTGCTGCACGAAAATCAGGTAGGGCTGTTTCTTCCAAATAATCAGTCATTCGCTTATTCATTTCATCATTAATTTCGATATGAATTCTACCAAAATTAGAATCTTCGCTTACCATTTCAGAACAATTTCGAAGCAGTTCCGGTATTTTTGTCAGCAAATCCTCTCTCCATTCCTGTTTAATTTTGCTGTATGAATTTTGAATGACTTGAACTTTTTCCTCTTCCATATCACTCAACTGATGATGGGCACCCTGAAGTTTAGCGACAATCTCTTCGTTCCATTTTATTTTATTAAGGAAAGAGTTTTCCATTTCCACTCGCTTTTCAAACAGAAGCTTAATCGATTTCTTTATATAAGATAGGATTTTAGACGTACGCTCCCCTTCCAGACTGTGCTCTTTCATTATCGACCTAGCGATGGAAGACAACTCGTTTAACTGGCGTTCGCTCTCTTCATACGCGGATAAAGCAAAGACCTTTGCATCAGGAAAATAAGCATCGATCTTGGAGGTTGTTTGCTCTACTAGATCCATAGTTTCTTGACTGTTCGCTATCCGATCCATTTTGAATAAAAGAAAATGAACGGGTATCTCTGGTGCCTGCTCGCTTAGCTTAATAGCTTGATCAAGCTCCTTTTCGACAAGATATGAATCAGTATTCAAAACAAACAACAAGCAGTCAGCCAAACGCAGATATGGAGTGTTACTCTGCTCTGGAGGCCCAGGAATATCAAGCAGGGAAAGCCTGTTTTTATTCAAAAATGATATCGGCATGCTGCAATGAATAAGTGTCTGTTCATCTTTGGAAGACTGCCTAAAATCATCAAAATCGGATATACTTCTGACCTCTTCATCCGTAATGGCACGCATTTCTGCTTCATCAGCATCTTTAAACAGAACGGCAGCTGAATTAGAGTCTTCTAAAAGCATCTCATCCAGCATCGTGTTCATAATGGCCGTTTTTCCACTCGTTACAGAACCTGCAATGAACAGATGATAATGATTTAAATCCAGAAGCTCCCGAACAATCCATTTGAATCGTTCACCCAATGACAATCCTTCCCTTTCCGCCCAGTTAACAATCGATTCAAAAAGCCTAAAGCCATCTTCCAATCCATCTTGATAACGTGCAGACTGACTTAACATCGTTTCTGCCTCACTTAACACGGAATCCTCCATATCGGACGGAAAAATCTCGCCCCAAGCCAGGACAGCTGATGAAGAAACCAACGCATCTGAAGCTGTAGATATCTTCATCCAATTGCTTAAATGATTCGGTAATAACGGGGACAAGTCCCTTATTAAAAATTTTCCACTAATTAATTCAACGTATGTTTCTTTATATAGGACAGAAAGCTCCTTCCATACATGGGAGTCCCCCAACTCGATGTTCAGGAGAAGATGGTTAATCTCCTTCAACCATGGGAAATACAAATCATTGGGTTTGTAACTATGCCAAAGTGCTTTCGATAGACTTTCAAAGCGCGGCTGATCAAGGTGAAATAAAGTCATCAGCGCCTCACTAAAATAGTTCGGTGCCAAATGCGCAGTCTGTCCTCGATCTACATAAGCTTCCAAAATCTCAAACCATGATAATGACTCGGTTCGAATCGCTTCATTGACAGCAAGCTTAACGGCATTGTCCCAATCCTGATTATCTTCAAAGAAAGCTCTCGCCATGTCAGTCACATCTGGATAATCCGGGTTTAAATCAACCGCTTTCTTAATCGAATCAACTGCCATTTCTAGATTTCCACGCTGTATGTATAGTGAAAATAACTGCAGAAGCACTTCCGTTTTTAATACGTCTGATTCGGTTTCCACTGCTTTATAATAGTCCTCGGCAATGGCGAGCAAATCCAGTTCGTAATGAGCATCTGCGATATTTTTCTGAGCCCAGGGCTTGAACTCATTCGATATATGTTCCCATTTAAATATGGCCACTTCAAAATCTTTATTTTGAAAGTAAACCTCTCCCTGAGCGAAGCGAATATAAGATAAATCGGGCATTTCTTTCTGCTTTTCATCCAAATACATTTCACTCAATACCTTGATTGGATGTACATTTTCAATACCTTCCATAAACATTTCATAATAGGATTTCCTAATCAGTTGCTTCTCCAATGTCATCTTAATCCCCCGTAGTGAATAAAATTTAAAAATTCATATCGAGTTGTACAATTCGTCCTCTTTATCGTAACAAAAATACTTCACCAGCAATGTTTCATTTCTCTATCATTTTTAATACAGCTTTGTAATTTTGGGACAAAGGGTCAGGTTCCTTGTCCCAGTGAATAACCATGTAGGACAAAGGGTCAGGTCATTTGTCCCAGAGAATGGGACAAGGAACCTGTCCCCTTGTCCCAGTGAATAACCATGCATAATCCATGTTCTTCTAGATGAAAATAACCCCAAAACCATTGGAGTTAAGGGGCATATAATTATGAAGCTGCAATCTGTTTTTAAATTGTTATTTGTTAGTGTTCTCATTCTTGGCTGGATAGTTAATCCTAATAGCTCTCAAGCCCGTGTCCAAACGAATGATTTGCACCTGCCAATAGCGTATTCAAAAGAACGAGCAGAAAAAATTACCCATGTAATGATTCACTTTATCTCAAATGCTGCCAACAATCCGCAAGATCCTTACAATGTCAATGACGTTTATCGTATTTTTCTTGACTACGGAGTTTCTACTCATTACATGATTGGAAGAAATGGGGAAATATATAAAATGGTCAATGAAGACCGCGTTGCCTTTCATGCCGGAAAAGGAAGTTTACCGAGGTTCCCAGCGTATTCCAATAACATGAATGATTATTCTATTGGGATTGAATTATTAGCCATTGGAACGCGAGATGAGATGCTACCCGTGATACCTGCAAAATCATATGATTCGATTTCCCTTTCTGACATCGGGTTTACAGAAGCCCAGTATCGTTCCCTAAATAGATTATTGGATGATATTCTTGACCGTCACCCTTTCATTAAAAAGGATAGAAATTATATTGTAGGTCACGAAGAATACGCCCCAAACAGAAAAACAGATCCCGGGAAGTTGTTTACTTGGGCGAGTGTTGATTTTTCTCAAAAACATACCGTGACAAAAGGCGAAACCTTATGGGCAATTGCTAAAAAGTATGGGGTAACCATTCATGACATCGCAACATTCAATAACATGCATTCAAGTAGCTATTTACAAGTTGGGCAAACATTGAGAATACCCGCGATGTATACGGTGATGTCTAGAGATACATTGTGGGAAATTGCGCAAAAATATGGGATTAGCGTCGATACCCTGGTCAAATGGAACGGTTTGGAAAATACGTATCTTCAAGTCGGCAATCGATTAAGAGTACCTTCTGGAACAATACCTTATACGGTGAAGTCCGGTGACACTTTATGGAGAATTGCCCAAAATTATAACGTGAGTATCGATACGATTATCAAGGTGAACAACTTGAATCCGCGTGCTTATTTGAGGATTGGGCAAAAGTTATCGATTCCTCGATAATACTCGCTTTTCTCTGAAAAACGAATGGCCACCGTTCTAGTGGCCATTCTTTATTTATGAGAATAAAACCCCATTCAATTATGGAGCCTCACACATTCCGACATAAAATAACATCAAATGGTTACTTTAATAATAAAAAGGGACGGTGTTGCTAAAATGTTTATTAATAAAAAAGTAAGAAAAAGGAACCACGCATTTATGACTATTATTTCTATGGTTGTATCACTTTTCCAAACAATTTGGATTATCGCAACAATAAAACGAAATGGAAAATAAAGTTTGGTAACTAGGATGAAGTGTCTTTCCTCTCCTGATGAGTGCCGGAAAAGAAGCCGGCACTTAATTTTTTGTCTTTTCTCCTCCTTATGTCACTTTTCCAGTCAATATGAACAGCTAGTAACTTTCTACAACCAAATACTCTTTTTAAAAAGCACCTCGTTTTCTGAATAAGTTATTTTTGAAAAATAACTCTATTAAAGGACCCCTACAAACTGGTATAACATTATTTACTAGGTATTCCGTTTTCTATCTACTAATATTCGCTTGTCTTTGTTGAAAATTCACATTTTGATAATATGTATTTTTAACTAAAATGTTTGGACCTAAGCATTTAACTGCTGGACAATGGCAATTTAATTCTTTAGCTATTTTTGTCTCCATCCACCGCGAATAAGATTCCTGTAAAGGCGTATTTTGAATGTTGCCTAATGGAGGGACATCACCAAAGTCAGTAACTGTGACTTCACCTGTAAAAATATTAACATTCAGGCGAGAGCGTCCATCTGGATCGTTTCTTACGGTAACATTTTTATCATTGTAAAGACGTTGAAGTAATTCCAAATCTTCCTTAGAAGAATTACACGGATAAAAAGGCAAGGTTCCAAAAAGCATCCATATTTGTTCGCTGCGATGATCAAGTAGACGTCTAATAGCTAAACGAATGTCTTCTAGGTTAAGCGTTGCAAGGTTGGTAGCGAAATCCACAGGATACATCGGGTGAATCTCGTGACGAGTACAGCCCATTTCCATAATATGATCATGAATTTGCTCTAAATAAGGAAAAGTACGCTGATTTAACATCGTTTCTGCTGACACCATCACCCCTTCTCTTGAGAGTTGTTTAGCATTTTTAACCATCTGCTTAAAATAATCTTTTCTATGTTCTACTGTTGGTTTTCTCTCCATTTGAGCAAACCCTGTCTCTACAAACTCTTCTACCGTCCCCCAATTATGTGAAATATGTAGTACATCTAGATAAGGAACAATCGGTTTATACCTATCATATGGAAGGGTTATATTGGAATTAACTTGCGTTTTAATTCCTCGGTAATGAGCGTATTCAAGTAGAGGTAGGACATGGTTTCTTATTGACTTCTTGGACATCATAGGCTCCCCGCCCGTGATGCTTAGGGTCCGCAAATTCGGAATTTCATCCAGTCGTTTAAGAATGAGGTCCATTGGTAGAGACTCTGGATCTCGGTTTTGTAAGGTGTAACCGACAGCACAGTGATTACACCGCATGTTACAAAGTGTTGTCGTTGTAAATTCGATACTTGATAAGACCATCTTCCCGTTTTCTTCCACATCCATATACGCTTCCCATGGATCATTTGAGGAAAGGTCATGAAAAAATTCATTTTTTGTATCCATCTATGAAACTTCCTTTCGGTATGAATATATCGATCTAGTGTGAAAGAATAATATAACTTCAATACTAACATATGAAATTTCACATTATTCTATCACGGTTTTCACTAAACTTATTCCACAAAATGCCTGTTTGCGGAAAACCACTTGAACATACTTATTAAAAGATGTCTCCAACTTTATCATCCCCCACCAAAAAAGGTGATCCCATGACGGAATCACCTTATCTTTCATGTATAAATCTATTTAACTAGGTTCTATTAAACCATAACGTCCATCACGGCGTCGGTATACAACGTTTGTATTACCTGTTATGGCGTTCGTAAATACATAGAATGAATGACCCAGCAGATCCATTTGTAAAATGGCTTCCTCCGAATCCATTGGTTTTAAGTCAAATCGCTTCGTACGAACAATTTCTAACTCATCTTCGGCTTGTGCTTCCTTCACTGCAAGTGCTTCTCTTTCCATCTCAGCAAAAATATGCTTTGGAGAACCTTTGTGACGGAATTTGCGATTCACCTTCGTTTTATACTTTCGGATCTGACGCTCTAGCTTATCAACGACAAGGTCGATGGCAGCATATAAATCTAAATGTCGTTCCTCTCCTCGAAGTAATAAATCTGTCATCGGAATGGTTACCTCAATTTGCTGTTCGTCATTATAGACACTTATGTTTACGTTGACATCGGATGTTGGGGGCGTATCGAAATATCGTTCCAGTTTACCAATTTTCTTTTCCACATATTCCTTAATTGCATTGGTCACCTCAACATTTTCACCACGGATGTTGTAATTCATATAAAGTGTCCTCCTTTCATCCTTTGTATTTAATATTCTAGAATACCCTGTACAATTCCTGCTTAAACAAATATTTTTTTGATTTCTTCCGAGTTAATTTGACACATTTTTGTCAGAATTGACGGGATAAAAGGAATCGTTGAACCTTATTTACCTTTCTATACTTATTCCCTGCCAATGTATTAATTAAACATGTAAAAACCCTCTAACTATTTGTCTAGTTAGAGGGTTAACTTATTGTACGATATGAGCGGAAAGAAAATGATTTATTTTCGTTCTCCAATCTTCAAATGCTGGGATAACCTGATGATTTAATAATTCTTTTTTCTCTACATTGGTTGTTGTCGTATGCCAACCGAATAATAGATGAATAATGTTATTAAAATCTTCTGTCAAAGATTGAACGAATGCTTGATCTGAAAATATCTCTGTCATTTGTTGATGACAAGCATCCAATTGTTCAAACGCCTTTAATAAATCTTGATAAACATTCAGTACCTGAGGAGGAGTATCATCTGTTAGGTTCGCTTCAATGTACTCAAATCCCTCACTCATCGTTGGCAACAACTCAGCGTATTCCCTTAGCATTAGATGTTGTGTTTCTGTTAATTCCGGCAAATCATCACCCTATTTCTTTGAATCTAAAAACATTCCGTCAAAATTAGATAGATTTTGATATGGATTCTTATACTTTTGATTCGATTGTTTTTGTTTTTTTACTGTTTTTATTTCACTTTTAATCGTTTGAAACAACATGCCCATTTTCGATTGGATAACTCGATCCAACTGAACCACTTGTTGGCCAACTTCCTTTTCTTGGTCGGTATAAGGGGGTTCAATCCCTTTCAGCAAGTCACTACGTTTCCCAAGAAGCTTGTTGATTGAATCAATCGTTCCATCTCTGTTTTCTTTGATTTTTTCTCCGTCTAAAAGCTGATGGAGCTCCATTGTTGTTTCATAGACTTGTTCCATTCGATTCATTAAATTTGAGCTCCTTGCCCGTATTGCTGCTGACGATTCCGTTTCATAACTTCCTTCCATGTATCACGAAACTCCATCACCAGGTTATTCGCTTCCTCAAGTATTGATGGATCGTTTTGAACATTCGCCTCCAGTAATCTGCGGTTGATATAATCATAAAGAGGCATAACATCCTTGGCAATCGGCGCATCCTGATCCAGTGTCACCATTAGCTCCTGAATAATATGTTGAGCTTTCTGGATATTAGTGTTTTTCAGCTCGTAATCCTGCTGCTCCATCCCTTGCTTTGCTAGTTTAATAAATTTAAGACATCCGTTATAAAGCATTAATGTTAGTTCACCTGGTGACGCAGTAGTTACTGCATTATTTTTATAAGCTTGGTACTGTTGATAAGACATGAATTGTACACTCCCCTATTTTTTATCTATGATGGAAAGTTATTGTTCTGTTTGCTAATTATTATATCGGCACATACGACAAAAAATGTAGGGATTCGATTGATTTTCTATAAAATTACCAATCTAACAGTCTATTCCTTCCATTAAGCATTCTCTTTCACTGTCTCCCTGACCGGCTTTGTAGCCAATAAAGAACAAACAATGCCAATCACTGGAAAAATTAACGAGATTAACAATACCGGCGTATAGCTATGGAAAATATCAAAACCTATACCAAACGGAAGCGGACCAAATGCAGAGGACATAACCCCCATTGTTGCTGCTACCCCTGTAATACTTCCGATATATCTGCGACCAAAATAGTCAGGCCAAATCACGCTAAATGCAATCCGACCAAATCCATTAGACATTCCCCATAGGACACCAACTAGGATTGCCATGAAAACATTGGTCATCACGAGTAATAATAGAAGGATCGTACTTTCAAGAACAAAAACGAAAAGCATTAAATATTTTGTTTTTACTTTTTCCGTAATAAACCCAGATACAAGCGACATCGGGATACCAATCACCGCCATTAAGCTTAACACCATGGCTGCAACTTCAGGGGAAAGCTCATTGGTACCAAAAATGGATATAATGTGAAACGTAATACCAGTATTAATCATGGCAGGAATCCCAACACAGATTAAGATCATCCAAAACGCTCTTGTTTTTATGGCTTCATTTAATTGCCAATTCACTTCCGCCTCAGGCTTAAAGTCATCTTTCTTTTCATCTGAATCCTTCGTCTTCGTATCAACGTTACCATCAGGAACTAGTCCAACATCTTCTGGTCGATTTCGCACACCAAAAAAAGCAATGGGCACAAAAAGCACCAGTAGCATAATCCCCCAAAATCTCCAGGCAAACTGCCAATCCCATGTTTGAATCAACCACGTATTGATAATCGGGAATGTTGTTGCACTAGCGAACCCCCCTAACGACATGAAGCTAAATGCTCTTCCTCTCTTTTTAACAAACCATTGAGCAACCAACGTATTTGGAATTAGCATCATACTTCCTTGCCCTAATAAACGAATGAGAAAAATACCAACAACAAACATCCACATCGACGTGATAATACTGTTATAAAAACATGCTGCTGCCAATAAAGATCCTACCACAATCATCATCAAGCGCTGACCAAATCGATCGATAAACCGACCAACGAGCATCATTGTAAATCCAGCAATTAACGTAGCGATCGAATATAGCCCAGAAACTTCTGACCGTGACCAGCCAAAATCCCTTATGTATTCATCAACAAACGCAGAATTAGAATAGGTTTGCCCAGGTCCTGAGAAGAAGGCACCTAATGCTGCGATAAAAACAATCACCCAGCCATAGTAAACCCTTTCAAAAAAAGCTTTTTTCGTCATCATTACACCACCATCTCGTTGTCGCAAAACTTACTATTTTTTTGTTATTGTGGAACATATGTGGGAAAGAGCGGAAAAATTCAGAAGAAACAGAAGATTGCTATGTACTACTATATCACTTCTGCTACGATACACAAGAAGAATGATTGAAACCTTCGGCGGAAAAAAGGGAAGGAGCCTCTCTATGATGAGGGGCTCCCTTTGAATGTAATTACCGTAAATTTTAATACATTCCTCCACTAAATTGTTGCATTAAGTAATTGGATTGCTGATTCATCTGTTGGATTGCTTTTTCCATTTGTGTAAATTGTCGCCAGTAACGATCCTCGATTTGTACTAAACGGTCTTCAAAGGAGTCGATTCGACTATCTAAATTTCTCAATCGTTTTCCTAGTGTATATTGCTCCAATGTATGGGTACTCTTTCCAGCACGTTCTTCAATTCTACCGATTGTAGCTTCCAACGAGTCCTCTAGGCGGTTAACGATACCTCTACTTGCCCCTTCCTCATCATTGGAAAAAAGTTTGTATACAGATTCCGGGTCTTCACGGAGCGCTTGACGTAATTCATCTTCATTTACAATCAATTTGCCACTGTCTAGATAGTTTGATGAAGTTTCAATACCAATCTCAGCAAGATGGCTAAACTCACTAGAATTATCTACTTGCCCATACCAGTTTTGTCTCATATCAAACATCCCAGACGAAAGGATATTATCACTTCGAAGTAATCCACTTTTTGCTTTTTCTTCCCATAGTTCAATTTCATTTTCTGACATTTCATCTTTTTGTTCATCTGTCAATGGTTTGTAATCCCGAAAGCGTTCTTCTCTTAATTTTCCATTAACCTCTTCAATCAATTTGTTGTATTGATCAACAAAATCGACTATTTTTTCAACAGACGCATCTACATCGTTGTTAACCGAAATGGTCGCGTTCCCATCAGTCGTATCTTTAAACTGAAAGGTAACCCCATCAAGTGTATAGGAATTATTAAACGTTTCTACATCATAACCATCATTGTACGTAAACTTTGCATTCGTACCACCAGTTTCAACTTTTTCCCACTCGAATGTGCCATCGTCTTGTTCAACTTGTTCTCCATTTTTAATCTGTAAGGTTTCAGTTAAAAATGCAGAATTAGTTTGACCGTTAAAACCAATTTCTGCTCCTAAATATGTATCCGACTGATTAAAGTTACCAGTTTCTGTTCTTTCTATAATCACTTTATCCATTTCGTCATCATAAAAAGCACGAACCTTACCGTCAGATTCTGTTGAAATCATATCAAATACTTCATTAAGGGTATTATCACCAGTAAAATTAACGGTATGGACCGTTTCATTCCCATTTTTATCAAAGGTCGAAAATTCAAAGGAATGGTCTCCATCTGTAATATCACCATTAGCAAAATTCTGATCCTTTAACGCACCATTTAGATCGACTTTATTTTCAGAGTCAGCAGATATTGCCGTTTGGCTAAAATTAACTGCTTTTGAAGCAAGCTGTGTTACATTGATATCATACGTTCCATTCGATGATGAAGCGGTAGCTGTTGCTGTAACCGCATTTGACTGTGTCGAAGTTGTTGATTTTGAATTATATGTTTTTTGCAGCTTCATATCTAATATTTTCGAATCCAGGTCAAAAAATAGCTTGTTCATCTCACGATATGCATCACGTTGCCAAGTCATCCATGTTTTATCCTGCTGCATTTTATTTAATGGCATTCGTTCAGCAGTCATCAGTTCCTTGACCATAGATTCGGTATCAATTCCCGAAGCGAGACCTGAAATACGATTTGAGGTATTCACGCTATATGCCATATCACCACACCTTTCAATTACACCTTTTCATCCACGATAAATCCCATTAACTCCGCCATCGAAGCATAAACGTCTAATAGCTTTCTCGGTGGTATCTCTTTAATTACTTCTTCTGATTCGGGATCTACGACAGTTACATAATATTTCTCCAGCTTTTCATGAAATTCAAATTTCAAGTCTGTATATGTTGGTTCTAAAAATTTATTCAAGCTTTCTACTAATGTTTTAGCCTCTTCATGATTTAGTTCTTCCGAATAATTTCCTTGTAGATTCTCCTCACGTATTTTCATAACTTGGTTCTCAGTTATGGATCTATCTCTTGCAGATGTAGGAAACTCGATGTTTTCAGCTCTTTGCAGGAGTTGGGATCCAGAGATTATTTTCCCAACGTTCATGGCAAAAGCAACTCCTCAAAATATAGTTTCTTTTTATATCGGAAGGTTTGAGGGGAATTTAAAGGGGATTGTATCAATTTTTTTCACTCTGTGTAATCCTTTGCATTTGGAAATTATAAATGACATGTTCACATCGTAGTAAAATAATAGCTATTTATCTTGTTTTATTTTAAAATAAGAACATACATTCTTATTAAAGGAGGTGTTATTATAATGGGTTATTTTGAAAATTATCAACCAGTCATGATTTCAAAAATAATCGGAAAGTTACTCGGAGATGGATCTATAACAGTTCAACAAAGCAGAAAACCAAGATTTCAATTCAGCCACACTATTACTGATTTAGATTGGACAATTCATTGTTATAATGAACTCAAATATTATTTACCACTAAACAAACCTAAGTACAGAAGAATAACTGATTCAAGAATAAAACAAGGATACTCAGAATCATATATTGTACAGTCAAAAACACATAATGTTATTACACTATTAGAAAAAATATGGTACAAAAATAGAAATAAAGTTATACCTTTTGATTTATTAGATGTACACTTTAATACAGTCTCACTAGCATGGTGGTATCAGGATGATGGTTCACTAAAAATAGATAACGGTGTTCCAAGAAAAATTATCCTTTCAACGGATAGCTTTACTAAAACAGAAAATTTACAGTTAATAGATTTTTTACTGAACATGTATAAAATTAAATTTTCGATAGATAATCAAAATCGGTTAGTTTTGTATTCTGCTTCTGAAATATTTTATTTTTTATACCTAGTAAAGCCTTTTATACAGCCTTGCATGATTCGTAAAAAACTAAAAATAAAAGTTGCTGATACTAGTCCTAGCCAAATAGATAAAAAAAGAACTACAATTTACTTACCTTCAGAAATTCGTGTAATTAGTCCCACTAAAGAAATAAATCATAAATTAGAAAAACTTCAACATATTTGGGATTTATATAAACAAGATCTCTTCTATCCAAAAGTCTATTTCAAATTAATTGACAATCATAATGAGAATGTAAATATTCATGTTTCTCCCTATCAAATTATAATTACTAAATCCAACTTTCAATTACTTTATTTACTAAAAAAATATACAGGATTAACTTATAGTGAACTTACTTTATTATGCTTTATTCTTTAAACAGCTTTCCATAATTCAAAAAAAGATCACCTGAAAATTCAGATGATCTTTTTTTATAATAATTTTATTGAAGTAACTGAAGTACTCCTTGTGGTTGTTGATTGGCTTGCTTTGCCGCTATGTCTTTCGATCATAGAATAGACTATATCTTCACCCACAACCATTGCATTTGTGGGGCTAGGCACTTCGAATGGCTTTTGCCACCCTACGAGATTCATAGTCATAGTTTTCACCTTAGACCGTGTTCTCTAGTCGTTGAACCTTCTCCAGCATTTCTGCACAGGAGCTTGGCTGCTGATTATCCATGTATCTCTTTCCTTTTTGAACCATCACGCTTGCTGTTTTCCAACTACGTTGTGGTGGATAGAGTTTTAGGAAGTTCCAGCAATTCACCTAGTTATGCTCTTATCCATTACTAGATAAGACGCCCTGCGAATAGTTATTGTAGTAGTTGCAATATGCCTTGGGGCGCACTATTCGCTTGAGCCAACATTGCTTGTGCTGCTTGGCCAAGAATTGAATTCTTTGTTTGGTTCATCATTTCTTTCGCCATCGTGCGAACATTTATTTTCATAAATGACTAGACTATATCTTCACCCTCTAGCACTCTAGTAGGGGTCGGGCACTTCGGCTTCACAATGTTGAACCTACATTGCTTTCACCTATGGATTTCATCATCATAGCTTTCGCCTTAGATGGTTTATCCTAGTCGTTGAACCTTCTCCAGAGTTTCCTCACAGGAGCTTGGCTGCTGATTGCCCAATCTTTTCTTTTTTTAACCATCACGCCTGTCGTTTCCAACTACGTTGTGGTAAGAAAAACTTTAGGAGTTTCCAGCAATTCACCCGATTATAATCTCTAGCCGTTACCAGCTAGGACGACTGTGACTATTCCTGCTTATGCAGCAGCTAAGTCATAATCTACGTCACGGACACGCGATTCCGCAGCAGTTAAGTTTTCAGAAGATGTACCTAAGTTATTGATTGTGTGATCTAAACGGTTTTGATAAGCACCCAGTTTAGAACGTTCCGCAGATACTGATTCAATAGCATTTTGTATGTCAGTAATAGCATCATTTGCTTTTTCATGATCAGATAAATCAATGGACTCAACTCCAAGAGCCTGAGCTCTCATATCTCTCATAGCAATTGTCATTGATTGATCTTCGTTAGCTCCTATTTGCATTTTTAAAGCTTCACCAGAAACTGTAAATGCAGCACTATCAGTACCATCAGATAAAGTATTATCTACTGATAATTGAAAAGCTCCAAGATCAACTTTTCCGTCTGTTGAAGTTACAGTCTTGTTAGTCACTTCACCTGTAACATTATTAGTTAAAGAATAAGTTGACTTTACTCCCGATTCGAATACTGTAGTACCGTTACCGGTAATAGCTCCACCTGAAATAGTAATTTCGTTTCCATTTCCACTGTCCAAAACAAAGTCAGAACCAACAGCTTGATCGTCTAGTGTATCAATAACAGAACCGTCACTTTTCATTAGTGTAACTTTTTTATCTGAGTTTGAGCCATTTTCTACCTTAATTTGATATGATTCATTCACATCAAAGTTAGCTCCACCAGTTAAATCTATAGCAGCAGCAGTTAGACCTGTTCCGTTACCAGAAACATTATCAGCTTCTATAGAAGTGGAAGCAGTAGTTAAATCGTAAGTTCCAACCTCTGTATCTGTCATAACTTCAGCTTTTAATACTGAAGTATTGGTATTGTCTAGAGCCACACTCTGACCTTGAGTTCCATCTAATAGAGATTTAGTATTAAACTCAGTATTATTACCAATTCTATCTATTTCATCAACTAATTGATTTACTTCCTTCTGTATTTCTCCACGGTCTGAGTCGTTTAATGTATCATTTGATGCTTGAACAGAAAGTTCACGCATACGTTGTAGGATACTGTGAGTTTCATTAAGTGCACCTTCAGCTGTTTGAATCATAGAAATCAATTTTGTTATCGCAGTGGATTTTAACCATTGCTTCTTTACGTTTCCATAAAGTTCAGATCATATCTTCATCCAATTTGGATGCCCCGCGCTCGTGGGTGGTTTATTGGTACGGCTCCTCATCACCTGATCGTTACACCTTCCTAATTACTTTTCGCCAATTCATTAGGCTTGGCTCGGTATTGCCCACCATCCATCTCTGAGATTGGTTTGGGGTTCTACCGAATTCACGGAGTTTTCATCTAAACATTACTGCTTAGAGCGGCATTTCTAGTTTACCGTCTTGGGCGTTACTTTGCGCCTGATCCAAACCACGAATTTGTCCACGCATTTTTTCAGAGATTGCAAGACCCGCTGCATCATCTCCAGCCTTATTAATACGAAGACCTGAAGATAATTTCTCCATTGAATTACTTTGTGCATTGTTTGCTGCGCCTAACTGACGATATGTGTTAAGTGCTGCAATGTTGTGATTAATTCTCATTTAAAAATTCCTCCCTGATTATATAAATTGCCCACATCCTTGTGGTTATCACTAACGTACTAAAGTCGGCCGCCGATAGTACCATTTAGCTTTACACTTATAATATCGGAAGGAATAATGAGATGTTTAATCATTTTTTGTATTATTTTTCAATAAATGTAATAAATCTGTCGAAACCGAGGCTGCTTCACTATTTTGCTCTTGTATATCCAAGTATACTTCCATTCGGTGAATATCAACATGCTTTGGTGCAGAAATGCCTAACTTAATTTGATCACCATCAATTCCCAATACCTTTACTTCAATTTCATCACCAATTTTAATGGCCTCGTTTATTCTTCTTGTCAGAACAAGCATTGTTAATCCTCCTTTACCTGGAAGGATTTATTTTGAGAAAAAATTGCTACTTTTGTAGAAAATTCATTTATATTCGTAATATATTGTTTTCCTCTTTTTTTAGTATTATTAATAATTATTGGTGCCTGTAAATTTACGGTACTTTCTTCAAAAGGGTCTTTCAAAGAAACAATCGATAAAACGACCACATCTTTTTCCGATTCAATATGTAACAATTCCATTGTATTTTGATCAAGTTCGAACTCATATTCTTTTAGAAAATGATAAGGATTCGTAACAATAAACGCTAGACTTACATTTGAAATCGACTGAAGCACCTGAAACACTGGATTATCTTCTAAATCTAACAAAGCAAATTCTTTCTCATCTAAGAACCCAGGTATTCCGTGTGGAAAATGAATAACGTCTTCATCCTTAATCGATATCTCTCCAAAATATTTCGTATTAATATTCATAGTCATCCATCCTTAAATTGTTGTTTCAAAATTAGCCCCGCCCAGATCAAGATTAATAAAATCAATATGTAGCTCATTTCTTTGTTTTAAACTGATATCTACCTCGCCTGGCTTATAGTCAATGTTAGGCTTTTGGACCGTTGATTCAATGATTGGTTTTCTTGGTTGGATATTAACCTCTACACTACTTGGTTGATAATCTATTTTCACTGCACCTGCCGACGGAATCCAACCAATATTAAACTGCTTTGGTTCGTCAAAGCCATTTTCCTTCGCCTGTCTCGCGATTGGGTTTCCGTTATTTTCAATTTTCATTAATTCATCACCTTGGCGTGCTCTTCTAGCAATCCCTTTCAAAACAGCTTGCTTACCTAGCTGTGCTGCTTCTTCTATTCTCCTTGAAATAGGCTTTAAATCCATGTCTTCCCATGCCTGTGTTTGATCAATCGTTAATTTAGATGGGGTTCGTTGGATATCCAAATCTGCCTTTGGTTGTTTAATCGTTTGAATAGCGTTATTTTGTTGAATTGATTGCTGGGCAGGTGTTTGATTAATTTGAATGTTAGCCATCTGTGATTGCAGCCTAATTTGAGGCAATTGCATTTTTTCATCACCTTCTTTTCATTAAGGCTAATAAAAAACCTTGCCACTTATTGGTGACAAGTGCTTATAGTCTTATCGTAAAAAGTCTAATAAGGTTGGTTGAATGACTCTGGAACCTGCTCCTAATGCTGCACGATGAACGGTCTCTTGATTCGTTAAATTCATAATCACCTTTTCCATATCAGCGTCTTCATTATCAGACATCATTTCATTTGCCGTAATTTCCTGACCGGCAATTCGGTTTTCGATTAACTCTACCCGATTCATACGTGCACCAAGATCAGCTCGCTCATCGACAACGTTGTCAATATTCTTATCGATGTTAGCAATAGCTTCCTGTATTCCTTGCTGGTCATCGTTCTTCAGTGCGCTAGAAAATGCTTCAATATCTTTAAACAGCTTTTCTCCAAACACCTCATTAGGGTTAATGTTTACCTTCATCCTTACTCCATCTGACACCTCGATATTTACTGGACCTTCACTTGAAGCAGTCCGGGTAACCATTCCATCCTCACCAACAGTTACTGGTGGAACTAAATCGCCATTAGTGTCAGGAGTTCCCGTCGTTTTCGTTCCATTAAAAACATATTTGTTATTTACCTTCGTATTAGCAATATCTACTAAGTGTTCTTTCAGTTGGTCAATTTCAGATGCAATATTGTCACGTTGGCCTTCCTCATAGGTTCCATTACTCCCTTGTACAGCAAGTTCGCGAAGCCGTTGCAATGCCTGAGTAGCCTCATCCAATGCTGCATCTGAATTATCCATCCAAGTATTTACTTCGGTTATGTTTCGTTGATATTGTTCAATATCCTCTACCTGTGTGCGATAGTTCATTCCCTTCATTGCTACAACCGGATCATCAGAAGGTCGATTTACTTTTTTTCCAGTAGAAAGCTGGTCCATATACTTTCCTAGGTTATTATAGCTATTGCTTAAATTACGCAGCATATTGTTTGATAACATACTTTGTGTCACTCGCATTGTTAGCCACCTACCTTCCTACTAATCCCATATTGTTAATAATCCGATCAAGCATTTCATCTACGGTTGTCATACTACGAGCTGCGGCATTATACGCATGCTGAAACTTAATCATATTCGACATTTCCTCATCCAAAGAAACACCACTAACCGATTCTCTATTTTCTTCTACCTGCTGTCTTAAAGTTGTTGCATTTTCTACCATTCGTTTCGATTCTTGTGAAACGACTCCCATTTCACCAATAACAGATTCATAGTAGCTTTTAAATGACGTTTCCTCACCTAGACCAACATCGCTTTTTCGAAGTACATCAGCAAGCTCTTCCGCATTGGTACCGTCCCCGCTATCGCCATTTTTACTAGCTGCAATATTGTCGCCACTTTCTTTTATTTCATCAGACACACCCAGTGAACGCGCCGTATTACCTACGAAAAAGTCATAATCTAAATCAGTCTCACCCTTCAAATTCGTACCTTGTGCATGAACTTCATTAAATTCAGTTGCAAGATTAGCGGCCATTTCATCCAAATTACCGAGCATTTCATTAAATACACCTTTTGCCTCGCCATCCTCGGTATATCCATTTGTTTCAATCAAAGCTGTCAATTTACCTCTAGAGTTAAAATCACTTCCTGAAACAGCAGTCACAAGTGATGAATCACTATCAGCTAATTCCTCGGCAGTGTTTTCTGAACCTGTACGATCATTTAAATCCTGTAAATCATTCGGATTATAAAACATAACGTTCTCTACATTATTGTTATCATCATAACTGATATGCATTTCATTAATAACGTCGACATCATTTTGTTTAACATCGACTAACTTTACACCAGTACCTTTTCCTTCACGATCCGCTAATTCAATCGATGCTTTCCCCACCGCTGAGGCATCCGGATTCCCATTACTTTTTGTATAGGATACATTAACATTGACAATCGATGACAATTGATCAACCAATCGATCTCGTTCGTCATACAAATCGTTTGGCAAATAACCATGTGGCTCAATTTCACCAATTTGCTGGTTTACATTATTAATTTGGTTAACTAACGAATTGACTTCTTTCTTTGTGACATCCATTTCATTATGTAAATCTGAACGAACACCCTCT
Source organism: Aquibacillus albus (assembly GCF_016908325.1). Classification (GTDB taxonomy): domain Bacteria; phylum Bacillota; class Bacilli; order Bacillales; family Amphibacillaceae; genus Aquibacillus_A; species Aquibacillus_A albus. Next base: position 20,970 of record NZ_JAFBDR010000003.1, read on the forward strand.
AATGAATCCGACAAATAATTGAACGTTTCCGCGACTGCAATCCCTCGCTGCCGTACAACAGAGCGGGCGCCGGAATCTTCAGGATTAACAGATAAGTCCTGTAACGATTGCCAAAATTGGTCTAGCGTATTAGATAATCCTTCTTCTGAGGGCTCATTCATAATCCCTTCCATTTGCTTCATCGCATCCGCTTTTGATTCGTAGTATCCGAGTTTGCTATTTTCATCTCGAAATTGAACATCTAAAAATAAATCCCGAACACGTTCGATTGATCCAGCTTCGACTCCGCTTCCTACTTGACCTGGAATTTGCGGGCGATTTCTAGATGCAGGAGGATAAGGAGAGGTTTGCTCAAAATTAACCCGTTGACGCGAATACCCTTCTGTATTTGCATTAGCAATATTATGGCTCGTTGTATGTAAAGCAGATTGTTGGGTAAACAAGGCTCTTTTAGCTACCTCTAAACCATGAAATGATGACATACCAGAATCTCCTCTCCCTATGCTTTCGAATCAAAAACAGATCGATTGTTTGATTGTTGTTTCGCACTATTCCCATAATTCATGTTTCGTAAAGTCGGTGAAATCATGTCCATCGTTAGCTGAACAAATTGTAACGATTGCTGGGTTAATTCTTGGTTCAACTTTTCTTGTTGTTTTAGTTCAACCATTATTTCCGCTAATTGAGTTGTTGCGTTTTTTAGTAACTCTTTATCAGAATCCTGTTTCAATATTTCTAGCATACTGGAAACATTGATCGCTGCTGGATCTAATTGATTCGTGATTGCCCAATTTTCAACCAGCTTCATCCGCTTTTCTTCCAGCTGATTAATTGCTTGTACATGTTTTCGCTCTTGAACCAATAAAGCCTGTAACTGGTCTATACTACCTTTCTTCAGGCTTTCTGTTTTATCCTTCGACAGCTTTAATAAGCTTTGATGTAGCTGTGTTAATTTATCTAATGCTTCTACGATTGGTTTTACAGACATAACCAATGTCTCCCTCTACGATTGTTTATTCCAAAAATTAATCATTTTTTCTGCCGTTTCTTTAGCATCAACACGATAATTTCCAGACTGAACGGCTTGCTTTATTTCATCGACATGCGCTTTTCTAGCTGCTTCAGGCTGATCCTTTTCTTGCAGCTTTTTCGCTTGGTCGGAAATTTGCAGCTGATCCTCTTTGTTTGTTTCTTTACTTATCTGTGCTTGCTTTTGCAGTTGTTTTTGATATGGATTAAAATTTGTATGGTTTGGACCTTGAATTTTCAAGATCGATCACCTCTTTCCGTCATTACACATGCTTTACTCATAATATCGGCAGAAAACTATAAATGTTTAGCGATTTTTTTTATCTATTGAAAAATATGTATTACCTGCTCTTCTTTCTTTTCTTTTCCCTAGCTGATCGATTTCTTCCTGTGTTTTTAAGTCGGAAATGATTTCATCCGAACAATCACCACATAGTCTTCCGGAATTGATGGAATTGCCACAACGTTCACAAGCATACGTTAAATTCGGGAAATTTGATGTACGCAAGCGATTTTCTTTTACGAACTTTATAATCAACTCTTCTTTGACACCTGTTGCCTCAACGATTTGAAGAATCGTAGCTTGTCGATTGACTCGTTTTTTCATAAAATCATAGACGGTACGAAACGCCGCTTCTTCTTCTTTAAAGCAATCAGGACAGATATTCCGATTCGCTTTCACAAATAACGTACCGCACTTGGGACAGTTTTCTAGTTCTCCCACTTCTTATCCCTCCGCAACCCTTTTTTCGTCCATTATAGCATAGCCGCACTATCATCTATACTCTATTTTATAGTTTAAGAGAGAGTTGATAGAGCACTAATCACTTGTTACCTTGCTAATGTAAAAGAGTAAACGGTTGGACAGCCCACTTCCTTCAATCGAATTGCTGCGTGCCGGACAGTGATTCCTGTCGTATAAATATCGTCAATTAGAATCACCGGCTTATTGATGGAACCTTCCACCCGAAATGGATTCTCACTCGTTATTCGATCCTTTCTTGATTTCTTTGACTGTTTTCCACCATCTATCCGCTCAAGCTTTTGTTGAAAAGGATGTCCAAGTAAATCCGCAATAGCTTCTGCTTGGTTGAATCCTCTTTCATATAGTCGTTCCTCGCTAAGTGGGATTGGCACAAGGATAGCTTCCTTCGCAATTTGTTGAAATGTTTGCTTGAAGGTTGTACGACTAACCTCTTGAAAAGCTTCACGGAGCACATAATCACCTCGATATTTCCATTTGGCAATCATGCCTTGCAGTGTCGAATTATACGAAAAAACAGAACGATTAAAGCTAAGTACACCCTTCCACATTGGGTGATGTTCCCAGCGCTCACAATCCGGACAGACGGAAGTATCCGATTTCCTGCTACATCGATGACACAAGGAGTCTTTTAACGGTTCGAGGTCTGGTTCACAGCTTGGACAAAGTTTTTTCGGCGGTTCCGGAAAAAACACGTTTACCCACGTAATATCCATTGAAATTTCATCCTCACACCATAAACATTTCATTTAACCGTCCTCCCTTTTTTGTTCATCGCTTTTATCGATTGAACTGCTTCCACCATTGCGTTCGTTCTGCCGTCATGGAAAAAGATCACCTCTCCAGTCGGATCATCAGGACTTCTCCCAGCTCTGCCCGCTATTTGAACGAGTGCCGCTTCATCAAAAACACGGTGACCTGCATCCAATACAACGACATCTACAGAAGGAAACGTAACCCCTCGCTCCAATATCGTTGTAGTAACAAGCACAAAAATTTCTTTATGACGTAACTGCTGTACTTTTGTTTCACGTTCTGGATCAGAGGAATGGACGGAGGTAATCGATGAAATAGACAGTTTTTCTGCAAGCGTTGGTACTATTTTTTCTGCTAGTTCAATTGTAGGGACAAAAATGAGAAGCTGGCGCTTAGGATTAACCCGCTTACGATACCATTTCAACAATGCCTCTGGAAGTTGAGCAGCTTTCAATTGCTTTTGTAGGGAAAAACAAAGGTGGAGCTTTGGAGCAGGAAGTGGATGCCCATGGAAGCGGACGGGTACAAACACAGTAGCTAGTTTGTTGGCTTGAACCCTGCTTTTTTGCTGTTTTCTTGGGGTTGCCGTTAAGTAAATCATTGACGCATCTCTTTTTGCGGCTCTATTGGTGACGAAGGGTAAGGAAGGATCTCCATGGTAAGGGAAAGCATCGATTTCATCAATAATAACTACATCAAAGGCATGCGCATAACGAATCAATTGGTGAGTGGTAGCAAGGATTAATTGGGCAGTTCCTCTTTTATCTTCACTGCCACCATATAATCCATCCATTGTCGTTTCTGGAAAACTGGCTTGAAACCGTGGCAATAACTCTCTTACGACATCGGCGCGTGGTGTTGCTAAACAAACCCGCTTCCCTTGTGCAATAGCTGCAGCGATTCCTTCAAATAACATCTCCGTTTTTCCTGCACCACAAACAGCCCAGACCATCAGCTCTTCGTTACCATTTACCATTGCTTTCGTAATTCGGTCAGAGGCCTGCTGTTGTGAGTTTGTAAGGGAGCCTTGCCATGTACATGGAGTTTCTTGTCTTTCCCATTCAGCTGTTGGTCCTGTCCAAACATAAAGCGGCTCACAAGCTAGCACACGTCCCATCTCGATACATTTTCGACAGTAAACATGGCGTTGATGACATCGGCTGCAAGGAATTTCACTAAATAAAGTTTTTTTGTTGTTTCCACACCTACGACACGTGAACCTAAACTGGTGCTTAACAATCGCCTGAACGGGTTGAAAGTAATCCATTGTGCAAAGCGCTTGAAAGTCCTGTTCATCGAGGGGAATATCTTGACGTAGAAGTAATTTTCCTGCAAATAGCTGGGAGGTTGACGGATCTAGTTGATGAGAGGTTTGACTAGTATAAGTAGGTATCCAGTCATAAGAGGAATTAAAAAGTGACTGAAACGAAGAAAAGACTTTTTGAAACAAATAGTACCATCTCCTTTAATGGATCAAAACAAGGGGCTGAACCATACTTTTGGGACAGCCCGCTCGTTAAAATGTCATTGTATTATTTAACATACCATCCAAACCCAAACGAGCCTTCTCCGAGATGTGTACCGATTACTGGACCAATATAACTAGTTAACACCTCTACATTATCAAAACGCTTTTCTAAATCTTCTTTGACCGTGATCGCTTCTTGCTCCTGGTTCGCATGAATAGCAACAGCACGAATCGGCTTGCCTGATGCTGCATCTTCCTCGAACAAGCTTATGATCCGCTTCATCGCCTTTTTACGGGTGCGAACTTTTTCAAACGGAACGATTTTACCTTCCACAAAATGCAACACAGGTTTGACTTGAAGCATACTGCCAACCATCGCCTGTGCACCACTTAACCGACCTCCACGACGTAAATGGCTTAAGTCATCGACCATGAAATAGGCTCGCATCGTTTGCTTCATTTCTTGTAGCCGATCTAAAATTTCCTCAACTGATGCACCTTTTTGAGCCATTTCTGCCGCTTCCATCACATAAAATCCTTGAATTCTTGCACTAATTTCTGAATCAAAGCAATGTACGTTGATTCCTTCCACCATACTCCCTGCAGAAACCGCTGCTTGATACGTACCACTAATGCCACTAGACAAATGAATCGAAACAATCGCATCATAATCTTCTTTTGCAAGTGATTCGTACGTCTCTAATACATCACCGATAGCCGGTTGTGATGTCTTTGGCAACTCCTCTGTTTGTTTTACCATGTTGTAAAATTCACCTGTTTCGATGTCTATTTCTTCACGGTAGGATTCATCGCCAAACACCACATTTAGTGGTACCATATGTATCTTCCATTCTTCCCGGACAGCGGCAGGAATATAGGCAGTACTATCAGTCACAATAGCAACCTTCATTTCAATCGTACCCTTTCTTTTCTAAATTCTTTTCTAGTTTCATGTTACCTTTATTTTACCGAATAAAGAACGAAATGAATAGTCAAATGAAAAGGCTTTAACCAAAAGCTTGGATAATCGAACAGAATATAGTAATGAGAGTTTAATAGATTGGTAATAAGGAGTTACTTGAGGTAAAAAATAGATGGGCTACCGCATTGTGTTGCACGAAAAAAGGGTGCAACACAATGATGTCAAACCGTAATAGTTATACTAATAACTGCCCAATGTGTGGTCTTATGCGGTATTTATTATAAAACTTCTACCCAACCATTGCGGATTGCTAAGACAACCGCTTGTGTTCGATCGTTGACATTCATTTTTTGCAAAATATTACTTACATGGTTTTTTACTGTTTTTTCACTAATATATAAGGCTTCTGCAACGCCGCGATTACTTTTTCCATCTGCCAATAGCTGTAACACTTCACACTCTCGTCGTGTTAGCAAGTGTAGTGGTTTACGATAATCAATCATTTTATCCGTTAATTTATTTGAGGTCTCATCTACTAAGCGACGATATTCTTTGACTAAGTTATGCGTGACCTTTGGATGTAAATAAGAGCCACCATCACCTACTACCTTAATGGCTTCAATTAGTGCATTAGAGTCCATTTCCTTAAGTAAATATCCTTGTGCACCAGACTTTAACGCGTGTGTCACATAGTTTTCATCATCATGAATAGATAAAATAATCACTTTCATGTCAGGGAAATTTTCGATTAATTCTGAAGTTGCTTCTACCCCATTGATATTTGGCATATTAATATCCATTAATACCACATTCGGTTGGTATTGCTCTACTAATTGCAGAGCAGCTGAACCATCGTCCCCTTCTGCAACGACACTAAATGAAGGTTCAAACTCTAAAATTCTTTTTACCCCTTCTCGGAAAAGTTTATGATCATCAATCAAAACTATTTTCGTTGTCATCCTCTGACCTCCTATTTCCCTATTAAAAATTGCACATGTGCATTTCTCTATTTCTAACGGTCAAACTTTTTTTATTATACTAAAAATATCCATTTTTTGTATTGCTATTTTACTCCGTTTAACGGAACCTGAATGAAAATGGTAGTGCCTTTTCTAATCGATGATTCTAACGTCCAATCACCATCGAGCATTTCGATACGTTCACGCATTCCAAGAAGCCCAAACGAATCTTCTTTTTTCTGTTGGACATCAAAGCCCTTTCCATCATCCTTTATAACAATCATGACTTTATCTGACTTTTGCTCTAGTTTCACAGATATATTGGATGGCTCTGCATGTTTGACTGCATTTTGAACAGACTCTTGTACGAGTCGAAATAATGCCACTTCATATTTAGAATTCAGACGTTTTTCAACACCAAAATGGACGAAATTAATGGTAATTTGATTGTACTCTTCCGTGGTTGCTAAATATTTTTTAATTGTTGGAATCAAGCCAAGGTCATCTAAGGCCATTGGACGAAGGTCATATATAATTCGACGAACCTCGTAAAGGGATGAACGTACCATCGTTCTTACATTTTTTATTTCAGTGATTGCTTCCTGTACGCTGCGTTCCTTAATTGTACGATCGACTAACTCGGATCGGAGTAAAATATTTGCAAGCATTTGCGCTGGACCGTCATGCATTTCCCTGGATAAACGCCGCCGTTCTTCCTCTTGTGCCTCAATAATTCTAAGTCCAAACTCCTGCTTCTCCTGTGCATCTTGAATTAGTTCGGATACTTGTCTAAAATCTTCATTTAAATAATTTAGCACAATCGATACTTTGGCAACAAGACCTTCTGCACGTTCTACCGTTTGTTCAAGGGCTAACAACCGACGTTCAATTTCGTCTCGTTTCTCACGGAGTGTTTTTTCCTTTTCCTGCTTCATAGCGAGCTCTGTCTGGAGTCGATGTGTTTGATCATAGACAGCACGAATCTCTTCCTCCGAATAATCGTTGAAATGTTTGCTCACCTCGGACAAGCGAATACGAGACATTCGGACCTTCTTTTCTAGTTGGTCACCTTCTTCTATGACTTGAATCACTTCGTATTTGATTTCGTTTAATTCACTTTGAAGGTTTTCATATTCCTTACGAGATTCTTCACCGATGTAGAAAATTTCATCCTTGCTATTCTCTACCGTATCAACCATTTCATTAATAATGAGATCAAGGGTTTTTTCACCAGTTTTTTTTGGCATTTATCCACCACCTGTCTTTCTACTAAATATCATTCGTATTACCCACAATGTAACTTGGGGGTCACCATCAATTTTTCCTAGATTTTTTTTAGAATAGAAAAAGAAACTTAAAAAGGAGCTGTCAAAATTGTTTCATCCTGCCTTCTGATTTCTCTAGAACTAGAGTCCGGGGGTCATAATACCTAGTAAAAGGCAATAGTTATGGAAACGGAAAACAAATCTATTAATAAAAGAGCAACTTCTAATTATATGAAAAGTTTAATTTATCAATTTAGGTGCGTATTTATATGTCACTACTAGTGTGTGTTCAAACTGTCGGTAAATTAGAAGCAAGCAGATCGAGGCGGCGAAGCTTCTGAGCGGCCAACGAAGAGGTGCGCCACTTATCATTTGGTGACTTTTTGAACATCCTCTACTAGTATAATACATTTGCGGTCATTATAGATACTCTATATAATTAAATTTTAGGAGGTAAGTTCTACTATGATTAATAACTATTATACTGTAAAACTAGAAGGATCTGATGAACAAATCATCCAAAAATCGCGTTTTATTGGTTATGTGAAGCGAGTCGAAACAGAAGATGAGGCACAAGCCTTCATTCATAATATAAAGAAAAAGCATCATGATGCGACGCACAATTGCTCTGCTTATATGATTGGAGAGCATGACCAAATTCAAAAGGCAAATGACGATGGTGAACCTAGCGGAACTGCTGGTGTGCCGATTCTTGAGGTGGTAAAGAAAAAAGAGCTAAAGGATACAGCAGTTGTTATTACACGTTACTTTGGAGGGATAAAACTCGGTGCAGGTGGATTGATTCGGGCCTACGCGAGTACGACCTCACAGGCCATTCAAACGACAGGAATCGTAAAACGGCAGCTAATGCAGGAAATGACAGTGACCGCTGATTATTCCTTACTTGGCAAACTAGAAAATGAACTACGAAACAACAAAGACTATATATTAGAAAACATCGATTATTTAGAGCAAGTTACTTTGACAGTAGCTGTTGAAAATGGTCAAGAGGAGCGCTTCACCAATTGGATGGTAGATTTAACAAGTGACCAAGTGTCGATTGAAAAAGGTGAGCAAAAATATATGGAATTGGACGTAACGGAAGAATAATGCTTTCGTATTAGAAAACAAAAAATGGGCCACACCAGACAAGGAGTAGCCCATTTTTATCTATTTTTCTTCTACCACACTATTGTTTTTCATCCATTCCTCTGCTCGGTACATATGTCCTGCAATTTTTTGTCCCCAAAACGGATCACTAGCATATCGAACATTCATACCAGTATTTTTGTTTCCTAAATACATGCCATGATAACGCCAATTTCCTTCTGTTAAATAATAACTCGAGATAAAATCAGCTGCATATTGAACCGACGCCTCATAGGATTTATACGTATCAGCATTCCCATATGGATTGCTGTCTGTAGCATTAATCCCATATAAATTGTTTTTATCTTGAGCAATTTCACTCATTCCCCAGGCACTTTCGTGAATCGCATGTGCCATTAAATAAACCGCATTTACCTGATGTTTTTCCTGCATAGCTACAAATGTTTCACCAAGGCCTATTAATGGACTATCCGGCTTTTGTGCTTTAATATATGCATCCAATTGTTCAGCAGTTGCGGACGATTCCTCACGAAGGTTCATTTGATTAAAAAAGGAATAGGTTTCCCCTTTAAACGTCTTACCGTCCCAGCTATAAACCTTTTCTCCATTATCGATTACATCTGGTGCTTTCCCGTATTTGTATGTACCAAATGATCCATTTGCGAAAACATAATGATAGAGTTCTTCATCAATGTTTTTATAATAGGAGCGCTGATCATTAATTAGTTGTGTAGGAATAATACTAACATCATCTGGAGAAACATAACCAGGCTTACCTGCCACACGAATTCCTATTGCTTGCTCCGTCGAGCTGATATATTCCAGTTCTGATTGTCCAGCAACGTATGTAAAATGGTTGGTTAAAAAATTGGTACTATAGATGTTAGTAAATCGATCGGTTCGAACAATCCCAGATTTTGCCCAGGTAACTTTCCCATTCTTCAACACCACATGTGACTCTTCATCTGCATAATCGACTGCCTCTTTCAATCTATCAAATGAATTTATTGGAGTGAACTCCATATCTGCAACGACATATTCTTTTGATACAAAAAACGGCATTTCTATAACTTTCCCCATAGGAATTTCTTCTGTTGATACAACGGAGTCACCAATATGTAAAATATAAGTTTCATGAAGCTCATATGCTTCTTCCGGTGTGACCGTTAATACCTTTTGATCTTCTGACAATTGAAAGCTAATTGGATGCTTCTCTTCTGTTTCATTATTTAGAACATAGACATTTTCAGACGTAAAAGAACTAGCATTCATTTTTGTATTAAATGCAACGTTCCACTCTTTGTCCGCAGCAACACCAAATTTTTTCTCCCATTGCTTTACATTCGTATTCTTTTCATCTTCTGCACCAACGATTGCATCTGGAAGTTGAAGGGTAGTAAAGATGAATAGTAGCAGTGCAAGTAGTAGTGGCTTTTTCATGTAGTTCGTTCCCCCTGTCTTGCAAGATTCATATCTATCATTATAGTATGATTCCATTCGATTTAATAGGGTAATTATTCACATATTCCCACACTATTCTACAAATCTCTATTTTTTCCCGACAAATATTTCCCAGGAAATTTAGCTTAGTAAGCTAGGTGAAAAATAGGCATTGAATCAACTAAAAAGAGGCAAACACAATTAAGCTTGTATTTGCCTCTTGAACAACGCTTCCAGTCTATTCTACTTCTTCCATATAGTAATTGATAATTCCTTGAGTAATTGCTTTTGCAAATAACTCACGGTATTCATCTGTCATTAATTTTTCACGGTCTTCGTCATTTGTAATAAAGCCTAATTCCAACAACACAGCTGGTACTTCTGTTTCACGAATGACATGGAAATTGCCATGCTTTACGCCACGGTTTTTCATCTTCGTCAGCGCCACCATTTGTTCTTGGATTTTCTCAGCTAGTATATAGCTTTCTTTTTCATTCGATTCTTTGTCTTTATAATAATAGGTTTCTGTTCCGTATGCGTCCGATGAAGCTGCGTTAGCATGAATGCTTATAAAAATATCTCCAAAGTTTTCTTCCGTATATTTTACACGCTCATACAACTCTAAGAATTCGTCCGTTGTTCTAGTTAGCTTTGGTACTGCACCTAATTCCTCCAGCTTCTTCCCAACTCTGTTAGAAACGTCAAAGACAATTTCTTTTTCTTGTACATCACCATATACTGCGCCTGGATCGCCATCCCCGTGACCTGCATCAATTACGATACGCAAATTTTCAAGGATACTCCCAGAAACATTTCTCAGCTTCAAATAGTTTTTATGTAGGTAACCAACTTTGCCATCATGATGAATTTGAACCCAGTGACCATCCACCTCATAAATGGCTACTTCGTCACCGTACTTAAGCTTACCAAGTACTTCTGTATTCGTACTAGGACCACTTCTTACATTTAAAATGTCAGCAGTTACTGTCCCATTAAAAACAACTGAATTATCCGACGCAATGTCAGCGGCCTTAATCGTAAAGTCAATCGAATATCCTTGTTTGATTAATACCTTGTTTGTTGAATAAACATCGTTTGTAACGACTAATTGATAGTTTTCCTCCTGCTTATAGCCGTTAGCTGGAGGGTTCACCTTTGCTTTTCTTTTATCTTCGGTTAAATAGATACTTGTAGCCACTTTGTTTTCATTGCTGTCTATTACATAAATTGTTTCATTATTAATCGATTCACTGTCCATCTCTGTATTGAACTCAACGGTCCATACCTTTGTTGGTTCTACAGATTCATAGGAAGCAATCGACTTCGAGCTATCAGCACTAAATGAAACAGGTGACAAAAATAATAGAAAAAGCATGAACAAAAAGCCGGCAAGACTTTTTATATTTGCCATAGCAATACCTCCGTAAAATCTACTAAACATAGAATAGCACGAAGTTATTATTCATTTCTACAAATTATGGCAAAAATAGATAGGAAGACTCAATTTTTTTATTCCTAATCATTAAGGGGTCAGACCCCTTGCTCATATGTGCACATAAAAGGGCTTGGTAATCAAGCCTTTACTTCAAGCTTTTAAAGCCGATTAATATTGCTAGTGCAGTGGTGATTCCGCCAATTAGTAAATAAGTGAGGCCGTCGACAAACTGGATGGAAGCAACGAGCCCAATCACAAGTAGTACAGCAATGCCATAACTGAGCAATTTTAAGCCTTGCTTTCGCTGGAATAATCGAAAATGGTACATTTGTTTAGCTAAGATGACCATACAGACCATATTAAAAATAGTACTTACCGTTGTCCCTAAAGCAATGGCACGTGCTCCCATCTCATCCAAAAACAGATAGATAACAAGGATATTTACCCCAAACACAGATAATACGTTTATCAAGACTGGTAAATAAGCATTTTCTAATGCATAGAAAAAGCGAGTCACATACATATTGACGGCTAATCCAAACATGGACCAGGCAAATATTTGCAATAGTGGATACGTGAAATTGGTAGAATCCGCTGTAAAGTTTCCATATTCAAAAATAAAGGCAATAATTTCCTTTGCATAAAAGTACACAAACCCGGTTGCTGGTAATAGCAAGATGCATAGCCACCGGATTCCCTTTTGATAATGGTCTTCCAGTTTTCCAGGATTATCGTTCGTAGCGGTTTTAGCTAACATCGGGTAAATCACCGTTGTAACGGCAGTCATCAGCACCGCCTGCGGAAACTGGGTCATTTTCGAAGCATAGTTTAACGCAGCAATGGCACCATTCTCTAAGTTCGTGGCAAAGATACGCTGAATAAAGAAATAAAACTGAATCGTCGCCCCTCCAAATAAAATCGGTAAGGCCAGCTTAAAGAAACGTTTCATTTCTGGCATTTTCTTGTAGCTGAAAGACAGAGATACTAGCTTCGATCTCCAAATTGAAACGAGTAACAAAACAACCATCGCAATCGAACCAACTGTCGCTCCTATTCCATAAGAAAAAGCATCTAACCAAGGATATAACACGACACCAGCCGCAACAAACATGCCATTAAATAGCAGTGTGGATACAGCCGTTAATTGATACCGTTCATGTACGTTTAGTACTCCACTTAACCACATTCCTATCACGAGGAAAAATGTCGATGGAGCCATCCAAAGAAACAGCTTACTCGTTAATTGAAAGGAATGTGCTGGCATCCCTGAGAAAAACACCGCCATCCAATAGTCTGGAAACACCATAAATGATAACGTCACACTACCAATTACTACACATAAAAGGCTAAAGATCGTTTGCATGAATGCTGTACTTCGACCTTCACCAAGTTTACTATATACAGAAATAAACGCAGTGGTAATCGCTCCACCTACTACGAGATAGATAAAATTTGGTATCGTAAACGCAGTAATAATGCTATCTGCTTGGTAGCTCGTGCCATATTGATACCCGATTACAACCTCTCTCAAAAAACCAAGAAGCCTAGCAAGCATATTTATCGCAGCTACTACCCCGATTATTTTTATGATCCGCAAACTATCTCCTCTTTCTTCGCAAAGACCTATCTCTGGTACAGATCAATCACATGATCAACTAAAACATCTTGATCGAATTGCTCTACCTTTTTCAACGCATTGTTTACATAGGTTTGCTGTTGTTGTTCATCATTTATCAATGCCATTATTTTTTCAGCTAAATCAGCTGGATGATGTGGCTTCACCTTTAATCCACATTCTTCACCCAACAAATAGGTAAGCCCACCAATGTCGGTTCCGATAACAGGGCGTTCACATGCCATTGCTTCTAAAGCCACAAGACCAAATCCTTCAATATGGGACGGTAATACGAAAATATCCGCCGCACCCATCCAGATTGCTACATCTGATTGTGACAATGCTTCATGTATAGTAATCGCATCATCCGCTGCTGTTGCACGCTTCAATTTTTCAAAAAAGCCGGCATCCTTTGCTTCACCCATTAGATGCAATGTTAAATGGGGCACTTTTTGCTTAGCGATTTGAAACGCTTCTACAAGATCCAATAATCCTTTTGCTTCAATTAAATTTCCGACAAACAACAACATTTTATCCGTCTGGTTCATTTTTAGCTGATCTCTTGCAACGGACTGATCAATCGGACGAAATACATGACGATTAACCCCCATATTAATAACAGAGATTTTTTCATTTGGAATGTCAAAGCCTGTATGTATATCTTCCTTTAGTCGGTCCCCTACTGCAATAACGTGATCGGATGCATCTAAAATGGTATCTGTCATCTTTCTTGACCATGAGCTCTTCCGAATCATTTGATCAATATCACCACCGTGTGACGTCACGATCAGCTTCTTATTTAAGATTCGTTTGTATAAAAGTCCTATAAGTCCCGTTGGAAAAATGTAATGAGCATGAACCGCATCATACCTTTTCCCTTTGCTAATGAACCGGAACATATTTCTCAGAAAAAAGCCGAGATATTTTCGGATGACATTTCCTTTCCCTTTTCTAGGATCGGTAATAGCTACAACATCTACGTCCAAACCTTTCTCCTGCAAAAGCTCCACTTGATTTTTCACAAAAATCCCAAACGTTTTGGAATGCTGAGATGGATACATATTACTCAATACCAAAACTTTTGTTGCCTTTTCCATGCTTGTCCGTTGCTTAACGAGCTCCATCCCTTTTTCAGCCTTTTTCTTCATGTCGTCTGCAATATGCTTAAAGCTAACAGTCGTCTGTTCCCAATTCTCATCCATCTCTCGAAATGATTTCAGAAATAAATCTGTTTGGTCATGAAGTACATCAATTGGGATGACATAGGACTGACAGCCAATCATCGTCATAAAGTCAAGCACTTTATGATGATACGATACAGCAATCACCGGTGTATCCGATACTAATGATAAAATGAGGGAATGTAGCCTCGTGCCAATAATAATATCCTGCTCCGCTGAAAAAGCAACGATTTCGTTGGGCTGCATGACTTGCTCATGAATGGAACAACGATCTTTGTGCTCCATTAGTTTCCTGATTTCCTCTGTTACCTGCAAGTCCTGTGGATATTTCGTAGCAAAAAAGTTTATCTCCACCTCTGGATACGCCTTTATTAATGCATCTAAGTTTTGGGCCATCCCATTGATATAGTTATGATAGAGCTGTAAATTTTCCTCTGGCCAATAACTCCCATGGTAGAAAGGAACGGCAGTCACTCCAATTTTTAGTGGACGATTGTTTTTGATCACATTGTCGGGCATTGGCACTTGAAACGCTGGATCCCCAATCACATGAATCGGTGACTTTACACCAATCGATTGCAATAATTTTTTTGATTCTGGATCTCGCACCGTGATTAGCTTTGCAATATGAGCTAAGGAACGCAGTAACACTTCCCCTTGCTTTGAAAGAATCGGACCAGCTCCAACACCATAAATAACTACTGGTGTATTTGTCAGCTTTCCGAGCCAGCCATACATGCCAAAAAGAAAAGCTTCTCTTCCATATAAGTCCATTAAAATTCCACCACCACCAACGATAAGTAAATCCAACTTTTTAATCACAGAAAAGTTCTTTCTCATCGTTGTTACTAGCGTTAAATAATTATTATTTTTCTTGTAGTATAGAGGGGCTGTCTGGACCCCATACATTTTCCTTGTTTGCTCAGGATGATTGGAAAACACAACAATGTCTTTTGGACTCACACGGAATTGCTTTTCAAGCTGCAAAATAATTCCTTGGAGGATAGCTTCATCACCTTTGTTGTTGTTTCCGTAATTCCCGACAATGCCAATCGCCATCGTCATAAACTTCAATCCTTTATCATCAATTGTGTATGTATTAAGAGGTTTTTCAAAACACGAACTAAAAATAATTGTGGATTACCATTGTCTCAAATCATGTCGAAATATAAACCATTTGTTCATCATACCATTATATTATTGTACCACGTTTTATGATAGTGAAAACACAACCTTTTTTCCTGATATTATTACATTTTCATGTTGTAAGATAGTAAATTCGATTTTTCTAACGTTTTTCTAGTCTAAAAAACTGTTATTATATGGTTCCTTCGAGATATGGGTGTCTGTATGATTTATTCATGATATACTAATGGGTAGTCAGATATTATATATGTTAGTCATTAGAAATAAGGGGAGTAATCAACATGAATGTTGTTGAAATGTGGAATCAACGAAAAGAAGATCGTATTCTTAAAAAATATTCCAAGGTTATTGATAAAATAAATAGTAAAGAAACAGTTTATGAAAGCTATTCTGATGATGAATTAAAGATGCAAACGATAGATTTTAAAGACCAATTAGCAAATGGCGCAACGATTGACGATATAAAAGTTGATGCATTTGCTGTCGTTCGCGAAGCCTCCAAACGTGTGTTAGGCCTGCGACCGTATGATGTACAGTTAATTGGTGGATTGGTTCTTCTAGAAGGGAATATTTCCGAAATGCCTACTGGGGAAGGAAAAACACTTGTTGCAGCCTTGCCTAGTTATTTACGTGCATTGGAAGGAAAAGGTGTTCATGTCATCACTGTGAACGAGTACTTAGCACGACGTGACCACGAATTAATTGGAAAAATACATCACTTCTTAGGTTTGACAGTCGGATTAAATGTACCAAACCTTCATCCGCTTGAAAAGAAACAAGCCTATAAAACAGATATTACGTATGGAATTGGTACAGAATTTGGCTTTGACTACCTTCGTGATAACATGGCATATTCTGCTGAACAAAAAGTACAACGTGCCTACCATTATGCAATCGTGGATGAAATCGATAGTGTACTCATTGATGAAGCAAAAACCCCTCTCATTATTGCAGGGAAAACAATGCCGAGTGAGAGTCTGCATAATGTATGTGCGAAAGTAATTAAATCGTTTAAGGAAAATGTCCATTACACCTATGATCGAGAAATTAAGTCGGTCAGTCTATCCGAGGATGGCATCAATAAAATTGAAAAAACATTTGGGATTGACAACCTGTTTGATTTAGAGCATCAGTCGTTAAATCACTACATGATGCAAGCATTACGCGCACATGTTATGTTTCAACGAGATGTTGATTATATTGTCGATAATGGGGAAATTAAGCTTGTCGATATGTACACAGGCCGTATTATGGAAGGTCGTACATTAAGTGATGGTTTACACCAGGCAATTGAAGCGAAAGAAAATCTAAAGGTTACCGAAGAAAATAAAGCACAGGCTTCGATTACAATTCAAAACTATTTCCGTATGTATCCGATCTTATCCGGAATGACTGGTACAGCAAAAACAGAAGAAAGTGAATTCCAACACATTTATGGTATGGATGTTGTATCGATTCCGACGAATAAAGAAATCATCCGTAAAGACTTGCCTGATCAGGTGTATTTAACAAAGGAACAAAAATACAAGCGGATGGTCAACGAAGTAAAGGAAAGACATGCAAAAGGACAACCAATACTAATTGGTACAACATCGATTCTTCAATCGGAGCAAGTTGCAGAATATTTAGATGAAGAACAATTATCTTATCAGCTGTTGAATGCAAAAAGTGTCGAACAAGAAGCAAATTTAATATCCTTAGCTGGTCAGCCACATCAAATTACGATAGCTACGAACATGGCTGGCCGTGGAACAGACATTATGCTTGGAGAAGGCGTAGCTGAACTAGGTGGACTTCATGTATTGGGTACAGAGCGTCATGAAAGTAGACGAATCGATAATCAGTTAAAAGGAAGATCTGGTCGACAAGGTGATCCTGGTTCGACTCAATTTATTATTTCGATGGAAGACGATATGATGAATCGATATGCTAAGGAAGATGTTGAACGGAAGCTTCCTTCCTTGAAGGCAGATAACACTGGTCTCATTCAAAATAAGGATATTGAAAAGTTTATTGACAAGATACAAAAAATTAGCGAAGGTAGTCACTTCCAAATTAGAGAATTCAATTTGAAACTAGACAATGTCATTAATGATCAAAGACAAGTAATCTATCAGTTAAGAGATTCCATTTTAGAGTCTGATGATGTGTTGTCTCTATTAATCAAGCATATCAAAAATGTTCCAAGTAATTTAGTAGAAACATATTGTCCAGCTGATTCTATTGTGGAGGATTGGAACCTTGAAATGCTGCAAAACCATTTAAATCAGGTATTGATCGTGAATCAGCCGATTGACCTGAGTGCCAATTTTGAAAGCCAGGCAGATGTACTTGAACGAATTGAACCACTCATAGAAGCGCATTTGGAAAACGTACAAGCCTATTCGGATAACGAGCAAATCGCAAAAAGTCTAAAAGGACTGACATTATCTGTGATTGATAAAAATTGGATTGCACACTTAGATACGATGAACCGTCTTAAAGAAGGAGTCGGCATGCGTCATTATCAACAGGAGGATCCAATTCAGCTCTATCAAAAGGAAGGACTTGAACTGTTTAGTATTATGTACAACAAGATTGAGCGAGAGTTTAGTGACAATGTTTCGCAATTGATTCGTGCTTATCAAAAAAAGAAAACAAAAGTGAGCGTGAAATGACGAAACAATAGTTAAACGAAGGGGAGAGTTATATGTTTCCATTCTTAAGAAAAAGCAAAGAAAAAGTGAATAAAGCGCGAGAAGATAACGCTATCGACGCAGATCAGATACTAAAAGAAGAAAACGAAAGCTTAGATACAGATGGAGAATTAATAGAAACAGAGCTTTCCTTTCACCCTGACTGGAAGGTTCCAACTGAACAAAGGTATGTGTATGCCTTCCATAACAGTGAATGTTCGCTATTAAAGCCAAATCAATTATCACTTGCTGGAATCGATATTGAAAAACAAGGAAAAAACTATGTTGTAACAGCTTTTATTCGTCAAACATTAAGTAAAAGCATCAAATTAAAAGATACACCAATTCTACTAATTGGCCCTGATAATGAAAAACTAGGACGAAAGGTGTTTGATTTATCAAAGGCAGGTGTCATTCCAGCGAATAGTAGTCGACCATGGCAATTTGTTTTTAAACCAAAAGACTTATATATCAAGGAAGAAGACATAGCAACTGACAATTGGTCATTAGCCTTTGAACTAAAACCAACGAGCCGCAAAAATCAATTGGATTTAGCAGACTCTTGGAAAAAATCATTAGCAGATGAATCCGTTAAAAGCCTAGAAAAGCTTGTTGCAAATGCAGCTCCTTTAAAGCCTGGAGAAATGAATTTTATGGGTATCGATGCTAAATTTAATGAAAACAAAGATTTATCTGTAACCATCCTTATGAGGAATGGCTCCGAAAAGAACGTGTATTTTGAACAAATACCGTTAAAAATTGAAGATGCTAGCGGAGATTTAGTTGCACAAGGTAACTTCAAATTGGAAAAATTTGAAGTGAAAGCAAATACTAGTAAGCCTTGGACATTTATTTTCCCGCAGTCATTGCTACAAAAGGAAAATCCAGATTTAAAAAAATGGAGAGTGTATCCGGTACAATAATAAAAAGCTATCGCACATTGCGATAGCTTTTTTGCATCATTTAAAAAATATTTATAACCTCTGGTACTAATCCATTATCAATTTCAACTGAAGTTGTTGTTATCGATCCACTTGAATTTGTCGTTACGACAGTAATTTCTGAAGGCATACTTGCTTTTAATGCGCCGCTTGAATTTAAATACTCAGATAAAGAAAAATTATCTTGATCAGCTATAAACGCATCTTCAATCGCAGTATAGCTGATGTATTTTCCATCTGCGTTCATAATCGCATGAAAATCGCCTGATTCTAATTTATCTTTAAAATCAAGATAAAGGCTTGCACTTCCACCACCATACGTATGATTTAAGAATGATTCGTTTAGCTTTTCTTTGTTATAAGAATAAAATTGATCATCCACTTTTATAACATAATCTTCCGTGACACTTGCTGCCGTGACGGAATATTGTCCACTTAATCCAACCGTAACAAAAATAGTAACGATGAAACAAACAACCTTCCACTGTGTTTTCATCTTTGTGCCCCTTTCCATCGGTATGTAGTTTGGGTAAGCTAGAATAAAATCGCTTCCCTTACTTCTTATGCTTTACTTGTATCGATCCCACTATCTCATCAACATCCATTGAATCTACCAATCCAACAAACAAATCGACTTCTTGCCTATAATCGAGCAATTTGTTGAATACAGACACGTTGAATTGTTGTGGATTCTCAGTTAATAGCTTTACTTCTACAAGCCGCTGTTGTGCCAAAATTCCATTTCGAACATCGACTTGGTAATCAGGAATCTCGTTTGATGAATTTTCTGAATCAGCTTCGGTAGTATCGGAATCTGTTTTTGATTCATCCTTGTTTTCATTTTCATCCGTTGAAGAAATAACAGATTCTCTATCAGCAGAGTCTTCATCTTTCGAGTCAACTAATTTATCGCTGGATAACTCTCTTCGAACATCATTGGTTTCTTCGTTTTCATCACCATTCGTAAATGATATCGTTTTAGAACTTAATTTTGGTTCTTGATTTTCAGATGCATTCGTTACAGTCTTTTCTTCGTTGTTAAAGCACCCAGTTGTCAGTAAGGCGAGCATAACAAGCATAAAGAAAAAACAGGCTTGCTTTTTCACTCGGACACTCCCCCTAAAAGTATGTGTTCAATATCAAGTGTTGAAGTTTATTATACATTCAACCCATCAACTAGACTTGTCTTTTTAATTATAGCAGACAAGTCTAGTCATTAAAATGCTATTTTCGACCTACAAAGCCCTTTCCAGGAATCACCAATAACGATTATTTTACTTGGAAAATCATTTCTTTATCAGCCTGCATTGGAAGACCTGATAATGACTGTACATTTTTAGAGATTACTAGCTTATAAAAGTCATGCTTTGCATAATTACTAGCTGGCTTTACCATTAGTTTTTGTCGGGTTGCATCAAGCTGTACAGTCACTTTTACCTTCGAGCCATTTTCATCAACAACATAAACATGATCACTAGTTAATGTCGTTTCATCAATTCTTGTATTAAATTCAACTGTCCACGTCTTATTTGCCGATGCTGTTTTGTATACTCGATCCACCTGTAAAGTCGGCTGATAGCTTTCCTGATATATGGATTCGACTTGATCAATAAAAATACTTCCATTTGTCTTCAAAGCTGAATCTGTCTGTACCAAATAAATACTGTTTAACTTAAGTGGTCCAACTACTGAATCAGGTACTGGTGCTTTTACATATTTCCAGCCTTGCCAAGTAAGATCGTTATACTCCGTAAAGTTCAAATAATGCTCCTTACCATTGCTGTCGATTAACTTACCACGTAACCAACCTTTATTACTATCTCCATATACCCACATACCAATATACTCTGGAATTCCTTGTACAGGAATTGGATTGTTAGGAGTAATATAGTTTGCTGCCGTACCAGTTCCAGTATGGTAGTTGTAAACTAGTTTCAATGAACCATCTCCTACTGCTGCTGGCTCAAATCCTTTAGAATCACTAACACTTGTTGATGCGTTAGTTCCTTTTGCTTCCCAATCCTTTACATTTTCAAAGTCTTCCATTAAAAGACTGGTAGGATTAAGATAAAGCTTCATCGTTGCCTTTTTTCCACCTAACTCTGCTGATACTTGAACAGTTTTCTTCTTAGATGTCGTTACTCGGAACTTACCTGGAGATATTTGCTCCAGCTCTGATGGAGTGCTCCACTTTACTTGATCACTGTTGAATTGAATTGCTTTACCAGCTGAATCCAGTGCTTGCACATCCAACTCTGCTACATCCTCTTCGTGATAAACGGTACTTTCCGTTAGTAATTTGACTGTGGATGGTTGTGAAACAACTTGAATCGTCTGTGTTGTTGAAGCACCTTCGTAATTAACAACAATCGTTGCTTTCCCTTCTGAAGTTGCACGATAGGTTTGATTTGTCAGGCTCCCAATTCCATTCGTTAACCGAAGTTGAAATTTACTTGGATCAACGGAAAGATTATTATAATACTTGTCCAATAGATAGATAGTTTCTGGGTTCAATGTTATGGTGGCACCCTTTAAAACGGAACCTGCTACAAAAGGCTCCATTAATAATGTGTGCGGGCTCCCTGTCGGCGCGTAGGAAATAGCCTGTAAACTCGCAGATACTGAACGTTCATAACCATCAGAAGGCTTGTTCATTACTGTTACATACTCATAACCATACGGTCGAAGAGCCATTGTAGTTGAGCCTCCGCCGTCTAAATTCAATGCCTGGTCCACACCTAAGCTTTTTAAATAATTCGCAAACTGAGTCAAGTTCATTCCTTTACTAGTCGAACTACGGCCATCTACTGTAACGAAAAATACTTGATTTTTATCTTTATCAATCGCTACTGCGGACCTTGGAGCAACCTCTTTTGCCCGAGAGCTATCTGGATTTATCGATAAGTCTACCTTTCCATCATTAACAAGCATTGGTCCACTACCAAGCATAAACTCGCCATTTTTCCAGCCATCATCAATAGCCGTGTTAATCGTTATTGGATCACCTATTTTAATAGAGGTTAATTCACTTGCTAGTGCACCACCACCAGCAGAAATAATAAAACCATTATCAGGAATAGTGAACTGACGAGATTCTCCATACTTACGAATATCTGTTACTTTTCCTTCAATCGGCTGTCCAATCTCCATTGAATCGAACGGAGTAGGACCCGTATTTTCAATTAAGAACTCCATACCATATTCGTTCGTATCTAGTTTTTCGCCACCGTAGTTGGGCGTATATAAATATATTTTTTGCTCAAATCTAGGATAATCAATACTATAAAACTCATACGATTCGTTATTATGAGAAAAAGACATATCTAATTCAAAATGATCAATCTTCGCTTTCCCCTCTGCATCAACACCAAATGCAATTGGTTCACTGACATAACTATCTTTATTCGTTGATAGGATACCGGTATTTAAGATTTGGTTATTTCGCGCTAATAAATACATAGGAAGCTTACGGTCAAATGTAAAAAAAGAAGCATTGATAGCACCTACAATTCGATGACCATCCTCGTGATTAATCCTTGCCTGCTGAGTCGTCCTCATTAATTTATCGAGGGGATCTGGAATACCTAATTCAACCCCTGCGTATTCGTTATTTAAATCAATTTTAAGTACATTTACCTGTTCCTTCATCCCATCATATGTAGTATTTGTTTGCTCATAGGTGATACCTGGTGAAACGGTAAAGCTTTTATTTTGCGCATGAATTTCTATTGGAATACACGAAAAAAACAACATCAAAACGAGTCCATAAATTGCTGTTACTCTCAGAAGTTTTTGTTTCATTTTTACAGTCCTTTCTTTTTTTACAATTAGGCTATTAGACTAGTTACAAATCACATCCGTCGCTTCATCGTTTTGAATTCATTACTTGTCCATTCGTTATCCCCTTCCCATTTTTAAAATGGCCTCTATCTATTAGACTTAATTTGTCCTTAGAAAGTTTCAAAATCAATTCACTATTTGTATATTTTTGTCATTTGATATATTCATAGTATAAAATAATTCACAGTTCAATCCTATTCGACAAATGTCCTATTCTTTATCGCCGGTTCTTAACATATAAATAAAATAGGCTAAAGTCAGAAAAAGCATGGAATATTCCATGCTTCCCCCAAATAATCATCACGTTTTAGGTAATTCATAATAGCGTAACTCTCGTATCAACTGTTGGATTAGTTCCTCTGTATTATTTATTTGTAATCGTTCTGTTTGGTCAATTAGCTTCTTTAACACAGTTTCATATATTTCTTGTTCCTTCAAAGTTTTCACCCCATTTATGTCAACTAAAACCAACCCACTATATCCTATGAAACAATTTTTTATCCGTTAATTTAATTACTATATCATATTTTAATAGAAAAAAATGTAAATGCAATTAAATACGCTGCTTGTACTTAGCAGGAATGGTTAATATGAAAAGCAATCCAAGTAAAGCACCAATAGAATCTAGTACCACATCTCCGGTAAATGGAGTTCGATTGGGCGTGAACCCTTGGTGTATTTCATCAAAAATGGCATAAGCCACGGTTAAAAAAAGGGCTATTATACTTGGCTTTCGTTTCGTCTTAAAGGTTAAACAAGCAAAGTATAGGAGTACCATAAGCACTAGAAAAACTGTTACATGGGCACCCTTTCGAATGAAAAATTCTATCAAACCATTTATCCCTAATTCCGTAATACTTACCTCTGAATGGTGATAATGAAATTCAATCCAATCAAAATAAGGGATTAAAAAAGACAAATCTAGTGTATTAGATAAAAATGGTTTTATGTCTTGTTCTTGGTATGGTTGTGAAGATGCAAAAAAAATAATCCCCATCCATATAATAGGAAGGATTCGCAATAAAAATATTTTCATAGTAGCTCTCACCTTAATCAATTTATGTAAACCTAAATTAATTGCAATTTTCGTGAAAATTTTTGCTATAATTCTATCATAACTTATTTTTCGTCACTGTGGAGGGGTTTTTAGATGGATTACAACATTTTCCAACAAATTCATGGTCTGGCTCGTTTAAACTCAACGTTAGATTTCATTATGAGTACACTTTCAACCTGGGGATACATCGCTTTTATTTTAGCAATCATTGTACTTCCATTTCTTCCGAGCAAGCGAAAACTAGGATTGCTTGGTTTTCTAGCATTGCTAATAACTTTAGGACTTAACCGGATTTTGAAATGGATGATTGATAGACCAAGGCCTTTTGTCGATCACGATATAGACATTCTTGTGCCAAAGGAACCATCTCCATCTTTTCCTAGTGATCAGGCCCTGATTGCAGGAGTATTTGTTACAATCTACTGTTTGAGGTTTGCGGATCTTAAATTAAGATTACTTGCTATATCGTTAGCTGTATTGGTTGTCATTTCTCGGGTATTTGTTGGACATCATTATCCTGCTGATGTAGTAGCTGGCATGTTTCTTGGTATCATCATTGTTGCAATTGTACATAAAATAGGTATGCAGATTTTAAATAAGCAGGCCAAAGCCAAAATTTCAGCATGAGGTAATGTAAAAAAACTCTAAATATCATGTATTCCAATTGAGTTGACACCGATAGCATGATATAGTTTGAGCAAGAATATAATAGTCTTAATAATAAGCTATGAACTAGGTGATTTCATGAATAAGTTAGCCATTGGATTTATCCTTTTGGGATTAGTCATTTCAGGAATTGGTGGATATCAATTCTTACAAGCCAAAGCAGCAGAAAAAAATAGTCTTACAGAAGCACGATCACTAATCGAAAAACCGGCTTCCAGTCCAAAAGAAAAGAAAGATCCTATTGAAACGATAGAAAATTTTAATCCAAAGGTCGGGGAGACGATAGGTATTTTAGAAATACCTAGCATAGGTGCAGAGCTACCGATTATCGAAGGAACTGACCCAGAAGAGCTAGAAAAGGGCGTCGGCCACTTTAAAGGAAGTGCTTTTCCGACCCAACAGGATCAAATTGTCTTATCTGGACATCGTGATACAGTGTTTCGGAAATTAGGCGAAGTGCAAATTGGTGATCAATTCCTCGTACATTTACCTTATGGAACATTCACGTATGAAATGGTCGATTATCGAATTGTAGATGCGGATGATCGCACCGTTATTAAATCAACTGCACCTGAAGAAGTAATGCTACTCACCACATGTTATCCATTTTCCTATGTTGGTGATGCACCGGATCGATACGTCATATCAGCAAAACCCGTAGATAAAGAAAACTTGGCTAGTGCCAAGCCTTAAGGCGCAGGCGATCGCCTAGTTGCGCTTATACTTAGTTCCTTAAAATTTTTACTACGTCGATTAACTTCATTGCTAAAATTTTATACTTTCCTATAGTGTTAAAAAAACTGCCATTGCAAACTAGCAAGGCAGTTTTTTCGTTTTAGTAATACCAGGATTCAATGTCTGCTTACAAACCAAAAGACTAGGACGGAGCACCATTTGCCCGGCTATACTTAATTTATTTCAACGCTACATTTGAACCATTATTCATTGATTGAAGGGAAGCATCAAATACCTTCATTTGATTCCTAATTTTCTCCTTGGAATAGCTAGGCTGTTTATTTTCTATCACACATTGTGCAAAGTGCTCAACTTGGAGCTTATATTGATCTCCCTCCACCGCAAATTCTTCTACTTCGCCATTTTCCTTTGTTAATTGAATGATACCTGCTCCCCCCTCCAACGTATCCGGACGAAAGGCGCCATTTACATCAATCTTTCCTTTTGATCCGACCACTTGATACGTTTGCCTTGACATTGCTTCAAAACTAGAATCAAACGTTGCTTGTACACCATTAGCAAATGTAAGTACTCCTGCTGTATTCGTTTCAACATTAAATTGTGGGTGAATTTTCGAACTGGCATATACGTTTACAGGTTCTTCGTCTAAAATATTACGAATAACATGTATTGTATAACAGCCTACATCATACATGGAGCCGCCGCCAAGCTCTGGAATTAATCGAATATTTTCCCCATCGTTTAACACAAAAGAAAAACTCGCACGCATGGAGGCCACTTCTCCAATTTCACCATCTTGAATCAGTGCTTTTACTTTTTCATGCTGTGGATGAAACTGGTACATGAATGCTTCCATAAACGTAACGCCATGTTGCTCACAAGCCGCTAACATTTCCTCTAATTCACTAAGGTTAAGCGCAGCAGGCTTTTCACACAATATATGTTTTCCATGCTCCGCTGCTTTGATAACCCATTCTTTATGCATACTGTTCGGTAAAGGTATGTATACGGCTTCAATTTCTGGATCCTGTAACAATCCTTCATAGCTCGTGTATGCAGTTGTAATGCCGAGCTCTTCTGCAGTCTGTTTTGCTTTTTCGCCTCGACTTGCTATCGCTACAACTTCACAGTTATTAGATCGTTCAATCGCAGGAATTACCTGTTCTAGTCCAATATTAGCCGTACTTAATACTCCCCATTTTACTTTTCTCAATCCTTACACCACCTTCACTTTTTAAGGGAGAATTATATCAATTTCTCCTCCCGATCCTTAATTATTTCGTTGTCCATTACGAAAATCCTTTTAACAATTTTGGTTCATCATATAAATCAAACTTATCAATGCTGAAAGCCGAAAACAGACCATGCAAAACAGCAGAAACCAGAGGCTTCTGCTGTTTTGCATAACCAGCCTTTACTTACATCTCATTTAATTTATTTGTATATTTCATAAACTGTTCGTAATTATTGTTTTCTAACGCTCTATCAATTAGACGCTTTAAATTTTCTTTTTCCAATTGCATGATTACTTTATCAATTTGTTCTTCTTTAATTGGTGTCGTATCACCGTTTAAATAAGGATGAATGATGGAATTTAAATGAGTAATAAAATCATCTAGCTTTAATAGTTCAGATAATGCAACACGACTGTATTCTTTACCTTTTTGAAAAACAAACACATCTTGCTCGTTTTCCACCTTTTGTGTCTCTCTGTTTATTCGAATTTCTCTTGACTCTAAAGGAACGAATTGGTACACCTTATCATCTAATGATAAAGAAAAATATTGATAGGCCAATACGACTCGGATACATTTTTCTTCTTCTTTCACGTAATATGGCTTTAACATTTTAACAGAAAGCATCCCTTCACCCCCTTTGAGGAAGAATGATAAATTACCTGTTTTCCTGGTGACTGTAGGAACGAGTTTTTTGATTTAATGTATTATATGATGGGACTTCCCCATAAGTTAATATATTTTCTAAAATAACTGAAAATATATTATGTTCCTATAATAACAGATTATGATAGCGTTTACATAATTAATACACCCATATTTATGAAAATATTTTTCATGATTTGGCAATGTTATGAAATTATCCTGTTTTCCTAAGCTTATATCCGTTATACTCGTAATAGAATGAAATCTGAAGGTGACTAGACGTGAAAAGTTTTCCAATCAAATTTGTAGGTGGTCGAGTAGTTAAAACAGGGATTGCTGTCTTCTTAACATCAATTATTTGCCAATGGCTGAACTGGCCCGCCGTTTTTGCGGTTATCACTGCAATTGTTACGATTGAGCCAACCGTTTCCGATTCCATCAAAAAAGGGCTTGTACGGTTTCCGGCTACTGCTATTGGGTCTGCCTATGCCGTTTTATTTATCTTTTTATTTGGCAACTCCCCTTTCACCTATACAGCGGCTGCACTATGCACAATTATTACTTGCTTTAAATTGAACTTACGCGATGGATTGCTCGTTGCAACACTTACTTCGGTTGCGATGATAGAAGTAATTCACAGCAATTATTTTATTGCTTTCTTTATTCGACTTGGTACAACATCTATTGGTTTACTTGTATCGACATTAGTAAATATGTTTGTGTTGCCGCCGAATTATTCCAAAACGATCATGTCGAATATTCAATCGTTATTAAAAATGACGGGAGAAGAATTAGACACACTTACAAAAGAAATCTTTATTAGTGAAGGGAAGAAAAAGAATCATGATCGTATTCGTCAAACCTTTTCCCTGCTAAAAAAAGAGTTAGATCATACGGAAATGCTGCTCCAGTTTCAAAAAGAGGAATCGAAATATCATCGTTTTGATGAAGAGGAACAAAAGGTATATAACACGGAACAAGATCAGCTTTCTAAGCTTCGTCTGATCCATTATCATATTGGTAATTTAATTGGTACGCCTTTACATACAGTATCATGGGAACAAGATCAGTGTAATAAGTTGATTCAGGCTGTATCCTCACTGGCTGATACAATGAAGCAGCCTAGCCATTTCCGATTAAATAAGCATCGCGAACAGGTGCATGAACTGATGGATCAGTTTTGGGCCAGTAAAAATGTAGCAGAAACAAAACAGGAAACAACCCAAAATAGTAACCTGTTCTCTGCGGAAATTATTATTTTATATGAACTTTTATCGATTTATAATTTAGTAGAATCACTTTTAATAGATGCGAAAAAATAGAATCAGTTGGATCGTATTCCTCTGATTCTATTTTTTCATCCTATCCCTCATATACTTGCTCAATGTATTGTTTTCCTTCTATCGTGTACCAGTTACTAGCGTTTACAGCAATCCACTCCCCACTATTTTCTATTTCAAAAAGATGTACATTGGTACCAGAAGCTGGTTCTTTCCTTGTATCAAGATAGTTTAATTGCATTTCCTTCTGGTTATAAAACGCTATGACATCGTTCACTGTCAATTCGAAGGATTCTTCATGTGAGCCAAATAGCTGCTCCAAAGAGGCAATTTTCCACGTGCCATCTACCTCTTTCAACATAACATTAAATTTTGATCCGCTATTAATTTGATTTGCTGGTTGGTAAGCCACTATTGTTATTTGATCATCTGATTGTCTTATTTCTTCATGTATATCCAAATGCATCTTCCCTACTAAAGGACTTGGTGCATCACAAAAACAGAAAAAAGCCTCCATCTTGTCCATGATTTCTCTAGCTATAAATTCTTCTGTGAAATAGTCTTTTACAATTGGATAAATTGCTTTTTCAAATTGCTCGACAGATGGTTCGATTTCCTCTATTGATTCATACCAGCCATTTGCCTCAATTGTATCGATAACGTCACGTTCTACAGTCCCAATCTGTTCTAACAATTTCACCAATTGTTGCTGCGAAACTGTACTTTCGTTCACAGCAGAAGCTTGGACCTGAGAGCTCTTTATTTGTTTTTTGTTCGGGGCGGTCTCGGATTGAAGCTTCTTTGTACTCAGAGATAACTGTTCCATTTCTTTTAACTGACCATCATCATTATTAAAACCATTAATACTCATTCCACATGCAGTTAATAAAACCAAGCAAGCTACAATAACAAAGAAAGAATATTTAAACATCGGATTCCTCCAATCTAAGCATAGATGAATAATTTCTATTCGCGCTTGTTCCAATTCGTGTCATTTTACCGTACTATCTGAACACCTCTATTAGATTTTCTTTTCTACTAGTCTATTACTAGCAACTATTTTTTATACATAAAATCATAATTATTTAAGACTTTTTGAACACCCACTTTTACTTGTTTGATAGCATTAATCCGTGACTGTACGGAAGGAATT
This sequence comes from Aquibacillus albus, assembly GCF_016908325.1. Taxonomy (GTDB): domain Bacteria; phylum Bacillota; class Bacilli; order Bacillales; family Amphibacillaceae; genus Aquibacillus_A; species Aquibacillus_A albus. The sequence continues at coordinate 50,247 of NZ_JAFBDR010000003.1, forward strand.
AGGTTAGAATGAAGAAAAGACATGAATAAAGAGGGTGAAATCATGCAGTCTGTTCGCTATATCCCGATCAGTGAATCAGCACTTATCGTTGAATTCAGTGATACCATCGATCTGCATTTAAATAACAGAATATTGCAACTTTCAAAGAATCTAGTTAACAACCCTTTCCCTGGTTTCATTGAGGCTGTACCTGCCTATACGACTATCACCATTCATTTTGATCCAGTTAAAATGAAAGAGAATCCCTATGATCAAATCATTTCGGTAATCGATCATTATTTAACTAGGTCAACCAAGGATGTACGTCGGAAAAAAACGGTTAAAATCCCAGTTTGCTACGAGGAGGAATTTGGCCTCGATCTAGACATAGTGGCCTCGCACAATCAGCTTACAAGAGAGCAAGTGATTGACATACATACAGCGAAAATCTATGATGTTTACTTTTTAGGATTTTCACCTGGCTTTCCTTTTCTAGGTGGAATGGACCCCCGTATCGCAACACCCAGAAAAAAAACACCACGCCTTCAACTACCGGCAGGATCTGTTGGTATTGCAGGGTCACAGACAGGGGTTTATCCAAGCACCACACCAGGCGGTTGGCAAATCATAGGGCGAACGCCCGTGAAGCTATTACAATTAGAAAATCCATCCCCTACCTTACTGCAGCCAGGGGATCGTGTTCAGTTTTACTCCATTTCTAGAGAAGACTTTTTTAACCAGAAACAGGAGGATGTCACATGGGATTACGAATCATAGAGGAAGGCTTTATTACAACCATTCAAGATTTAGGCAGATATGGTTATCAATCATTCGGTTTTTCTGTGAATGGTGTAATGGATAATTGGGCAATGCGTCTGGCTAATATCGCATTGAACAACCATGAAACGGAAGCGGTATTGGAAATGAGCTTTCTTGGACCTAGTATTGAATTTGAAGAAGATATGATTATCTGCCTCTCAGGAGCAGATATGTCACCTTCTATAAACGAAAAGCCTGTTACAAACGGGAAACCACTTACTGTGAACCAAGGAGATACGCTTCAATTGCGGACAGCTAAAACAGGGATTCACTGTTACTTAGCGGTCAAGGGTGGACTTAAAATTCCGGAGGTTTTACATAGTAAAAGTACCGACATGAAAGTGGAACTGGGTGGGTTTCAAGGGAGAAAGCTTCAAACTGGAGATGTCATTCCAATCCATCAACCGATGAAATCACGTCCATTCAACTGGTATTTATCGAAGAAATTGTTTAGCTATCTAGATCAAAATCCAACGGTTATCCACTTTATTGAAGGAAAACAGTATGACTGGTTTACCGAAGAAAGCAAACAAACCTTCGAAAACGAACTATTTCAATTATCGACGCAGTCAGATCGAATGGGCTATCGTTTAACTGGACCATCCTTACATTTTAAAAAACAGCAAGAGCTTATTACAGAAGGAGTAAGCTTTGGTACCATTCAAGTTCCTTCAAGTGGTCATCCGATTGTTTTAATGGCAGATCGTCAACCAACAGGAGGCTATCCGAAAATTGGACAAGTAATACAAGCAGACCTTCCTCTATTCAGTCAACTGCGTCCAAGTAAAGCCTTCACTTTTAAAAAGTGCAGCTTATCAGATGCTTATCGTCGTCTACTCGCTACGGAAACAGAACTTAACCAAATAAGGTCTGCTACTAAATTACGATGGGAGGCAATCGATTCATGATCCAAACAGATCTAAATTGTGACATGGGAGAAAGCTATGGCAGCTACTCATTAGGAAATGACCAAGAAGTAATCAAGTATGTGTCATCTGTTAATATTGCGTGCGGATATCATGCAGGTGATCCAGCAACAATGGACACCACTGTTCAACTGGCAATCAAACATAACGTTCGAATAGGAGCACATCCTGGTTTACCAGATTTGAATGGTTTTGGGCGAAGAGAGATGAAATTGACTCCAAGTGAGGTCTACCAATTAATCGTTTATCAGGTCGGCGCACTTAACGGGTTCGTGCAGGCAAATGGGGCTAAATTGAATCACGTAAAACCGCATGGTGCACTATACAATATGGCAGCAAAGGATAAAACAATTGCTAATGCTATCGCCGAAGCTATCTATCATTTAGATACTAGTTTAACCTTGTTTGGTCTATCAAACAGTGAATTAACAAAAGCAGGGGAAAAACTTGGAATTCCTGTTGCACATGAAGTATTTGCGGACCGAACTTATCAGGCAGATGGATCCTTGACACCAAGGAGCGAGCCGAATGCTGTTTTGACGAGCGAGGAAGCTGCAATGACGCAAATTGATCAAATGATTAAGCATCAAACGGTAACAACAGTGGACGGTAAAACCATCCCGTTAAAAGCGGACACAATCTGTATTCACGGTGATAACCCTAAAGCAGTTGGTTTCGCAAAGCAGCTTTATCAACACTTTATTTCTTCAGGAATTAAATTAGGGAATCTATCATAGTGTCGACCGCCTTATGGTGTTCCTTCCTCTCTAGTTGTTTTGCTGATAGACAAAACAATCATTTTTATCAATACAAGACAAGTGTTGATACCCTTGTTCACCTTTTTCATAGATTATATTGTGGGGTATCCGTAATCCAAAGGGTTTATACAATCTCCTTGGGCGGAAACACGGTTGACTGATCTCCGCTCAGTCAACCGTTATTTTTATATGAAGAGGAACAGCTGCCGCACTTTCAAACATAGGACAACCCATACACTACATAATTATTAATAGGTAGAAAAATACTATTTGTGGGTATATTAGGATGTGTTTCTTTTATGATTAACTTAAAATTCTTAACAGTAAATCAAATCACCTCCTATTTTATTGATGAAATACAACAATATCATAAGCCAGATCAGCAGCCATCTTTCCTAACAGTTGAATATTATAATGGCGTCTATTACTTAATTGGTGGATTTAAACGATTTAATCAGCTTATCAGAACAAACTACCATCATCCTGTCCCCTGTTTTCTTCATCCAAGACCATCTGTTTCTAACATAAATCGAATGCTTAAGATTCTTGATCAAGGAATTCATAAAGAAAAGACGAATTGGAGATTTAAGTATTATTATATTCATACATTAACCAAAACTTATGGGATCGATATCGATGTGATAGCAACTCATGTACACGTTAATAAAGCATATATTTTAAACTATATGATTTATCAAGAGATTCCAGATTATTATAAAGAAAGAGCGATTAAATCAAACAGTAGTCGTTTAATAAACAGTATCTACTTACACCCAGAAATTCCCAAAGCAGAGAAACTTCATTATTACGAGCTAGCTGTTAATAAAAGACTTTCTTATCTTCAATTCACCCTTATTTCCGGTTACTATAATTCCTTACTTCATGGCCTATATGTCCACCCAACAACCATCTATCGGCTTCGGTTTTCATAAGAAAACTAGCACCTTGTTCCAATTGCAAAAAGCTATAATACGCAGTATACGATTAATGCGCAATACTTTGAAGTTTATTGACGGACGATAAGAGTGGTTGACCACCGCTGTGGAAAAACACTCGCTTTCCGCGGGCAACGCTTCAACTTCTTTTTTTTACCACCTTAACATGTTATATGTATCCAGGACTCGCATTAAAAAAGGAGCACATCTCTTATTATAGGATATTAAAGCCAGGACCTTTTTCAGATCCTGGCCATTTACTTATTTTATAAAATTAAATTAATGTTTCAACAGAGCCTTCTTCTCTTAATTGTTCAGCAATTTCACCTATCTTACTTTGCTTTTGCTGATTCAATAGCTCCTCTTCGATTTGATCTCTAACTTCATCTAGTTCTGGTACGTCTTCTCCACCTTGACTAGCAATTTGTTCGTAATATTCTTCTACTTCTTGATCTGTTACTTCCACGTCTGTCACTGTTTGTTCTAAATATTCTTGTAAAAGTACTTCGAATGAAATTTGTGCGCGTAATGAATCCTCAGTAAGTTGAAGGCTTGCTAACGTTTCTTCAAACTGCTCATCAGTTTCATACTGGGACTTGATTTGTTCAATATTCGAATCTACTTCTTCTGTTGGAACTTCAATTCCTTTTTCTTTAGCATCTTGTTGAATTAATTTTTGATTAATTAATTCATTTAATGTTTGTTCCTTTAATTGTTCTGAATCACTTTCTGTTTGTCCATATTGCTGTAGCATCATTTTCGTTTGTGCGTACATCATGTTGTACTCTTGTCCACTAATTTCTTCACCATTAACTGTTGCAACTACTTCATTTTCATCTACTGTTTCGCTATCATCAACCGCAGGTGCGGGTTCTTCTGCTCCTTCATCTGTTCCTTGCTCAGGACTTTCTTCCGTACCTGGATCAGTTGTCTGTTCTTGTTCTTCTTCGCCTCCACAGGCAGTAAGCAACAAACTTAATGTAATTGCAATGAATAAGATTGTAAGTTTTTTCATGTTAACCCTCTTTTCTCGATTGTTGTCCCTACATTTAAACATGCTCGTCCTTTCATTTCAAATCGAGCAAATAAAGGTAATCAGCTACAATCACACTTATTCTAGGCTTAAACCATGTATTTTACATTTCATTTACAGTTCGGTGACACAATAAACAGGAGCCTGATGAGATTTACAAAAAAGTTTTGCAACAAAAAAAGCAGGTTTCCCTGCTTTTTAAATACGTATTCGCTATTCATCACCCTAGAAAAATCCCACCATATACTAATGCTCCAATAATCACAAACGCCGGGTGAACCTTTAATCTTTCCATCAATAAAAAGCTGACGAGCGCAATACCTATCATCTGCCAAGCTCCAGCATCTAGGTAAGAAGTATGGAAAAAATCAAAAGCCATAACTCCTAATAAAATAGCTATCGTTGGTCTAATTAACATACTCATATTTTTCACTCGTGGTGAATCTTTAAATTTAAGTAGAATACTTAATAAAACAACCATTAAAATTAGTGAAGGAGCAACCGTTGCAAAAACGCCAACACCAGCACCTAATATACCACCTTGTTGGTATCCAATAAATCCAGCCATTTTGGTCGCTATTGGCCCTGGTAATGCATTCGCCATTGCCAGCATTTCACTAAAGTCGTTAACTGTCAGCCATCCATATCGATCGACTACTTCCTTTTCCACTAACGGAATCGAAGCAGGACCACCGCCATAGCCTACTATCCCAGGTATAAAAAATGCAAGAAAAATTTCCCAATAAGTCATGATGATTGCCCCTCTTTCTGTGGAACATGAGATTGGTTATTTTGATTATCCGATTTCTCTGATTTATCCGGTTTAGCTATCGCATAGATAAGTAAAGCTGCAATTAATATTCCCGGATGCATTCCCGCCCACTCAATAAGTAGTAAAGAAGCTACTGCCAAGATAATCGTAACCGTCCAACCAAGGCCACCTTTAGATTTTTTTAAGAAGTCATAGGTTAATACTGCAAGCATCACTCCAACAACAGGAACAACAGCTAACGTCATTCCTTTGACCCAGGCTACTTCACTCATAGATGATAGAAAAGATAATAAAATAATCATAATAACAATCGTTGGAACAATTGTAGCTAACACTGCATTAATCATACCGACAATTCCTGAAACTCGATACCCGATATAACCTGCCATCTTTGTTGCAATCGGGCCTGGTAACGAGTTACCTAATGCGAGGATGTTTGCAAATTCTTCATCATCCATCCACTTATACTTTTCTACTACTTCTTTTTTAACCAATGGGATGGACGACGGACCGCCACCATACCCCAGCATGCCTACTCGGAAGAAGGCTAAAAAAATATGCCAATGTTCTTTCATTCCATTCATCCCTTTATTATATAGTCGATTGTACATCCATACACGTTGATAGCTATCTTATACATCTTAGTACCTTCACATGCGCAGTTCCATCTACCAACAACCAAAAATTAGAAAAAATTCACTTTTAATATAATTAACTATTTAAAAATATTAAATATAATTACTTTTGTTAATTATTTGATTATTTTTCATTAACAATTGTATTCTTTTAATGATTATATACGAAAAGTGAGTTAAAATAAAGAATAAACATAGTATTCATAATATTTTAATTTTTCATAAAAGGAAAGGAGGGATAAGATAATGAAATTAGATTACACAGATAAAAAAATTATTGAATTACTTGTAGAAGATGGTAGGCTATCCTACACAGATATTGGAAAGGAATTAAATTTATCAAGAGTTGCGGTTCGTTCGCGTGTGAATCAATTAATGGAAGAAGGTATTATTGAAAAATTCACATGTGTCGTAAATAGTGAAAAAGTCGGTAAAGAGGTATCTGCTTTTTTTGAAGTGGATTGTGAGCCTGCATTTCTAGTGGAAGTCGCAGAGAATTTAGTCAATCATCCTGCCGTCGCTAGCTGTTACCAAATGACCGGGCCAAGCACCCTACACATGCATGTACTCGTGAATGATTTCAACCAATTAGAGACCTTTATAAATGAGGAGCTTTACGCTTTAAAAGGGATTTCTCGTGTTGAAAGTCATATATTGCTTCGTCGTTTCAAAAGTCGCACGGGGTTGAAGCTATAATATTATAAAAAAAACCGGGGAAACTTCTCCCGGTTTTCCTTTCACGAACCATTACTTTCTTCTTGTAATCAATCATCATTCCTTTTCACTTATGCCATCACTTTAAACTGCTCTCTTGTGACCTGCCATTGAAGCGGTTCACTTTTCAAAAATCGTTCATACTCCGCCAACATATAAGCACCCATTCTGCCACATTCAGTTCCTTCACTTCCTGCTAAATGCGGTGTTAACACGACATTTGAAAGTGTATATAGAGGTGAATCTTTTTCAGGTGGTTCTGGATCAGTTACATCTAACACAGCGGTAATATCGTCTCGACGCTTCAAGACATCTACCATTTCTTGTTCTCGAACAATTGCACCTCTTGCCGTATTGATAAAGCTTGCGTTTTGTTTCATCAAGTCAAAATGCTCTCCAGTTATCATACCGACCGTTTCCTTAAGTAGCGGAGTATGAAGAGAGACAAGATCAGACTGCTTAAAAATATCCTCCAGCGAACAAAGGGTGACACCTAATTGATTGGCATCTTCTTCTGTAACAAACGGATCGTACGTAAGCACCTTCATGTCATAGGCTTTTAATAACCGAATCACATGACGACCAACCATGCTTAACGAAATAATACCAACTGTACTTCCATATCCCCCGACTATATCAAAAGGCTTTGGTGGAAAACTTTTCGCCTGTTGAATTCCTCGGACAAACTGCCACCCATTTTTCAAACAAAATAAAATTTGGGATATTGTAAATTCTGCGACAGGGATCGCATTCGCATCAGCAGCATTCGTAATAATAATATTACGATCCCAAGACTCATCTGTTGCAACTTGTTTAATTGAACCAGCTGCATAAAACAACGCTTTCAAATTAGGTGCAGCATCCAGGAATGCTTTGTCCAATTTGGGAGCTCCCCAACCGGAAAAAATAACCTCGACATCCTTTAAAATAGAAGGATTCTTCAGCACATCATCCGTTGTTAATGGCGGGGCATAGACCTCTGCTTTTTCTTCAATACCCTGACGAACCTCTGCTGGATATACCAAATCAAAGACATCTTGCTTCATAATATATAATGCTTTCACACTCTTCACCTCTACTTTTTAGCTTTTTTCATTAGGATGTACGAACTTCTAATCAGCAAGTACCAATTTGAAATAAGTATAGAAAACTATGAAAACGTTGTCAAAATAAACATTTTAAAAAAGACTCAAAACAAAGCCTATGTTAAAATAAAACTATCCTTTCAACAGAATAGGGTACAAGTCAGGAGGCATACAACGTGGCAAAAAACTCAATGGGAACTTTATATTCAATTACGGAATGGATTTCAAGGTTTGCTTTTGTCAACATACTATGGATTGCTTTTTCATTTGTTGGTTTAATCTTGCTTGGCTTCTTTCCAGCAACAATAGCAATGTTTGCAATAGTGAGGAAATGGATTAGGGGCGAAAGTGAAATACCGGTATTCAAGACCTTTTGGTTCCATTATAAGAAAGAATTTATTAAAGGTAACATACTTGGGCTAATTTTGGTTCTTTTCTTTCTTATTATCTATGTTGACCTACAATTTTTGCAAGTAAATAATAACAGCTTCTGGGTAGTTACTCACATCCCAATCTATTTGTTTATCCTTGCGTTTTTATTTACCCTGTTATACTTATTTCCTGTATATGTTCATTTCGATATTAAGCTATATCAAATATTTAAAAATGCTTTTTTAATTATGGTCATCAATCCACTATCTAATTTTCTTATGATAATTGGAATGGTTGCAACATATTTTGCTATGACAGCCATACCAGGGTTAGCATTTTTCTTTGGTGGTAGCTTTCTAACTTATTGTCTTATGTGGCCGGCAAATCGGGCATTTGAAAAGGTTGAAAATAAAAAGAATAAGGATGAATAAAATTTTATATCCTAGACAAAACTTCAGTGTTTGAACTAGAGAGGAAAAAAATAGAGGCTGCCCCCTTACTTTTGGGACAGCCTATAAGCCAAAGATAAATGCCTTTTTCTAGTTTATCCTTTAACAGAACCTGCAGCAATACCTTCTACAATGCGGTTACTTAAGATAAAGAAGGCGATTAATACTGGAATGATACTAATCATCAACGTTGCACCAATCGCACCCCAGTCTGTTAAATATTGACCGATAAAGTTTTGTATTCCAACTGTTAATGTTTTGTATTTATCGGAACTTATAAACGTGTTTACAAACACAAATTCGTTCCAGTTGTAAATCATGTTAATAATCGCTGTTGTAGAGATTACAGGTGTTGTCATTGGCAAAGTAATTTGGAAAAAGATACGGTGGATGGAACAACCATCCATTACTGCTGCTTCTTCTACTTCACGTGGTAACGTGTAATAGAACCCTAATAAAATCATAATCGTTAATGGTAAATTAAATGCTGTGTACGTTAGAATAATTGACAGCGGATTGTCAACTAGATTTACTTTTAGGAAAAAGTCGAATAACGGAATGAGTGTCGAGTGAATTGGAATCATTAATCCAACCATGAACAAACCAAGTGCTAATTTATTTAATTTCCACTCCATCCGTGTGATAGCAAATGTTACAAAGCTAGCCAACAGTACAGTGAGAATAACAGATGTTACAGTAATCCACACACTATTAAAGAAGTACGAACCTACACCACCATCGACCCATGCTTTCGCGTAATTTCCCCATTGTGGATCTGTCGGTAAGGCAAAAGGTGATGCACCAAAAACTTCTGTATTTGTTTTCAAAGAGAAGAAAAACAGCCAAACGAGTGGATAAATTTGGAATACAGCCACGACTATTAATACTAAATAGAGGAGGCCTAGTCCAATTCGATTTCCTAATGATTTTTCCAATTTATTTACCGATAAATTAGATTTTTTAAATTGTGTATTAACATTACTCATCTTATTAGCGCCTCCTTTTAGTATTGAATTTCTTCATCATCAGCTGTTAGTTTACGGATCAACCATGTAATAACTAAACAGATTACTAGCAATGCGAAACCAACCGCACTACCATAACCAAAGTTATAGGAACCAAACGCCTCTTTATACATGTAAGATGCAATCACTTCACTTGCACCGTTTGGTCCTCCACCAGTCATGACATAAATTAAATCAAAGTATTTTAATGAACCAACAATAGCAAGAATAACCGTTACTTTAATAACACCAGCAATCAATGGAACTTTAATTTTGTAGGCAATTTGAATTGGATTGGCACCATCAATTCTAGCTGCCTCTACTAGTGATTCAGGAATCCCTTTTAGGGCGGCAGAGTAGATAATAATGTAAAATCCTGCATACTGCCAGATAATTGCAATAAAGATAGCGTATAATACTAGTTTTGAATCTGCTAACCATACAGGCGTGTTTTCTACACCTAGTAATTCAAGGAAACTATTTAACATCCCATTGTTAGGATCGTAAATTTTTAACCATAATTGCGCAATAGCAACAGAAGATAATAGCATTGGAATTAAATAGATCTTTCTTAATAACTCTGAACCTTTTAATTTGTTTGCCAATACGAGAGAAATGATTAGATATCCCGCTAAGCTTAAGGTTGAAAATGCTGCCAATAAAAAGGAATGATATGCACTCTCCCAGAACTTTCCATCCTGTAATAGTTCGATGTAGTTTTCTAATCCTATAAATGTCATTGCACCAATTCCATCCCAGTCCATTAATCCATAATAACCAGTTAAGATAATCGGTACATAAACGAGAGCAAGAATTAAAACTAGAGCAGGTAGAGTGTACAGTGCAATTACTAGCTTGTTTGACATAACTTGTTTCATACATTCCCTCTCCTTCCTATAAAATAGATTGTCCCTTGCAATAATAATATTGCTATTTACTTTTTTGTTATCTCTATCTATGATTTAAACTTCCATGTTTCCCACCTTTACTATTAGAGGTTGTTCAAAAATCGTCAAAAGAAAAAAAGGCGAATCTCTTCGTTGACTAGTTTCTAATTCGTCGACTTTTTGAACACATACTTTTCAGGGAAAAGTGGGAAACATGGAAGCTTCACCTTAAAAGGTGAAAGGACATATCGGTAATAGAAGATATGTCCTTTCCAATCTTCAACCTCTTAACATTTATTCTTCTTCAGCCGCAAGTGCTTCTTCGTGTGCTTTTGCAAACTCTTCTGGAGTTACTTCGCCACCAAACAATGCTTGAATCATGTCTAAGTGAACTTGTGCAGCACTAGCACTCATTTGTACATCCGCATAAAGTGTAAGGTTAGATGCATCATTAAGATCGTTCAAGACGTCAATGTACATTTGTGGAAGCTCAATGCCTTCTGTATCTACTTTCGTTGCTGGAATTACACCTGCTTTAGTTACAGATTGCTCGCCCCATTTTTGAACAAAGAATGATACAAAATCTTTTGCTTCTTCTTTAACATCAGAATCTTCAGCTACAAACAATCCAACTCCAGGTCCACCTACATAACTATTGATGTCGCCTTCTCCACCTTCAACAGTTGGGAACTTGAAGTATCCAACAGAATCTCTAAATTCTTGTGGATTATCTTCGTTAGTAGTCCATTCTGGAAGATCCCATGTAGCCATTAGGTACATAGCTGCTTGTTCATTTTTAAAGTAACCTTTTGCTTCATCATTACCTAAGCCGTTATATCCTTTTACAAATGCACCCATATCTACTAATTCTTGAATTTCAGCCGCAGCTTGAACTAGCGCTGGGTCTTCAAAGCTTCCAGTTCGGTTAATTGCATTAGTTAGCGTTTCCGGACCACCGATACGGTCAGCTAAATACATGTACCACATAGATCCAGTCCAGCTATCCTTATTACCAAGTGTAATTGGAGTTACACCATTATCAACAAGTGTTTGAACCACTTGCTTAAATTCATCCATTGTTTCTGGTGCTTCTAATCCATACTCATCAAAAATTGCTTTGTTATAATAAACTGGAGTTATATTTAACTCAAGTGGTAAGCCATAAGTCGCACCATCAATTGCATAAGCTTCTGTTGTACCAGGTACAAAGCTGTCTGAAAGGTTTTCATCAATTACACCATCCAGTTCAGCAAACTTTTCACCTTTAACGTATGGTTGTAAGAAACCAGCTGCCCATGTCATACCAACGTCTGGTAACTCATTAGATGCAGATAATACTTTTAATTTTTCCTTGTACTGCTCGTTACCTAAAATTTCTACATCTACTGTTACTCCTGGGTTGTTGCTTTCAAATTCTTCAATGATTCCGTTTACAATTTCATTGTGCTGCTTAGAGCTTCCTTCAGGCCATAAGTGCATGAATTCAATCGTTTTTGTTTCTCCATCTGAACCGCTTTCATCTCCAGCCCCATTAGCTTGACCTCCACCACATCCAGCTAGAACTAGCATCACAATCGTGGATAAAATCAATCCGTAAGCAAACGCTTTCTTTTTCATGTTTATTTTCCCCCTTTAGTATTTTGCATTCCAATGTTTGTTTACATATTAAATTCTATCATTGGGAGTCCATTACTGTAAGGTAACGATGATTGGAGAAAATACTACTATTTTTAGATATAGCTCCTATTTTGATTAAGATTGTCATTCTCTAAAGACAACTGCATGCCACCCGCATCGTGCGGACCAAAAAAACAAGGGACCTGTCCACCACTCGCGGACAAATGTCCACAGGTGGGGTCAGACCCCTTAGTCTTTGTTTTCCCGGCGATATTTACTTGGAGTTATGTCTTCATATTCTTTAAATAATTTAATGAAATATTTTGATGTGTGATAGCCAACTTTTTCTGCTATTTCTATGATTGTTAAATTGGTAGTAATTAATAATTTTTTTGCATGTTGGATCCTAGTTCTTTTCAAATACTCACTGAAAGTCATGTTCATTTCCTCTTTAAACAAAACACTAAAATAACTAGGATTCAAATGAACATGATCAGCCACATCCTTTAAACCGATATCTTGGTGATAATTGTTGTCTACAAATTTTAACGCTTCCATAACTGATTTATTGACATTCTCTTCATTTCCACTAATTTCAATTAACTTTTTATCCATTACTTTTTCTATCATTCCAATACGCTCTCGTTTTTCGTTAACTTCCAGCGCATTTTCAACTGCTTCAATTAGTTTGGTTTTACTTAATGGCTTTAACAAATAATTAATAGCGCCGAACCGAAGTGCCTGCTGTGCATAATCAAATTCAGAATAAGCAGAAATAACAATGACTACCGGGTTTTTCAGCTGTTCCTTCATTTTCTGAAGCAACTGCAAGCCAGTTATTTTGGGCATACGAATATCTGTGATTAAAAGACTGATTGGTTGATGTTCTATGATTTCAATTGCCTCTTCTCCGTCTGATGCACCTAAAATCTCATAATCCTCATTTGCCCATTTAGTTAATGTTTTAGTTAAACCTTTTCTAGTTCTTTCTTCATCATCGACAATTAAGATAGTTCGTTTATGCATTGTTTTCTCCCCCGTTCAATGGAATTTCAAAGAAAACACTCGTACCCTTACCTTCAGTACTTTCTATTTTCAGCCCGCTTAATCGATCATTTCTATAATAAAGATCAAGACGCTTTTGTACATTTGAAAGTGCAATTCCGTTTCCTTTACGAGAAGGAACATCCGAAAGCTTGATGGATTGATAGATATTTTCAATCGTTTCTTGAGCTATTCCCGGACCATCGTCTGCTACTTTTATTAATAATCTGTTCTGTTTTTCTATTTGTTCAACAGAAACCATTATCTCCGTATTCCCCACTTTGTTCTCGGCTCCATGTAAAATTGCATTCTCTACGAGGGGCTGAATTAATAGTTTTGGTATTTTCACATAATCAAAAGCGGAAGGGACATTAGCGTTCCATTTTAGACGTTCTCCAAAACGGAATTTCATAATTTGAACATAGCGTTCGATGTGTTCCATCTCTTGTTTAATCGTTACCCACTCTGCCTGGTTGTTTTTCGTAATCGTATATCGGAATAAGTCGGACATTGCCAATACGAGGTCAGCAAGCTCTTCCTCATCACTTTCCTCCAAAGACCAATAAAGGGCATCCAGTGTGTTAAATAAAAAATGCGGGTTAATTTGCGCTTGTAATGCTTTTAATTCTGTTTTACTTCTTATTAATTCCTTTTCATATACCATCTGAATTAAATGATTCGTTTCCTTTACTAACAGGTTATAGGTTTGATTTAATTCATTGATTTCATTGGTGGAAGATACCTCTGGGTTCATATGTAAAGTTCCACTCCCAGCTTGTCTCATTGTTTCCGTTAATTTAGAAATTGGCCGGGTAATAATTGTCGATAAAAAGAAAGAACAAACAAAGAAAATGACAAATCCTACTAACCCAGAGATAACAATACCCGTTCTAAGTACCGAAATCCCTTCAGTCAATGCATCAACAGGTGTTAAGATAATTACCGTCCAACCAGTCATGTCTGAGGTTTGCTTTGTAAACATATATTTGTGATTATTCAAATCAATCGTTTGTTGCTTATTTTTAACGATGTGCTCAAGTTCTCCATCGAAATTGGTTGCGATTAGCTCTGAATTTTGATCAACCAAAATAGTATATTCATGCAACGCATCATTTTGCTCATGTTGTTTTAACCGGAAATAGTTTTTATTTACACGAACAACTAGATAACCTCCTCCTGTAAAAGCACGATCCATTATACTTACTTGCCTAATGGCTAAAAATAAATTACGATCTTCTGGATCTTGTCCAATCCACACTAGGCCTCCCTTCGCTTGATCTGCTGCTTCTATCCATTGTTCATCAACACGGTTGGAAAGAACTTCTCCATCTAATGGATAAATTCTTTGATACCCTTTCGTATATAATTCAGAAGAGTTTATCCCATCAACGGTTACTTGGTACTTATTTGCTATTTGCATAAGCATTTGTCTCTGCATAAAGGTTGGCGGATGACCTCCTAGATTATTCGACAAAACTCGTTGTACCTCATCATCTGTGACTACTTGCTTGGTGTTCATATTTAATTTGTCATACAAGGTATCCATACGTCCATTTGTTTCTATTGCTACTTGTTGTAATTGTTCTTTTGCATTCGATTCTAGTAGCATGGATACTCGGTTAAATGTCATAGCTCCTACAATTAATAAGACAATAATCATGACAAATAAAAAGACAAATAATATTTGATTTCGCAACGTATTCCACTTTTTTAATATTTGCATCAATGGCTTAACCAACCTTTCTGATGATTGTTCATTCTTGTTGATGAAACAGTTGTTTAAAAAAACTGTCTTGGAGGAGTTTCAAGACAGCTTTTTTAAATAACTATATATCGTAAGCACCATGGATGTATTAGCCTCCGTAATCCTAAATACGAGAATTACGGAAGCTCAATCTAGTACACGTTAAATTAAGATTTTCCTTCTTCCAACCACAAAATACTAGTTACCCCACGTGGATAATATTTACTACCGATAATTTCACCAGAGAGGATTTGGTCACTCCAACTCCAAACCGATAATGTTGGGTGTGTAAGCCATTCAACATGAGCTTCATCAGCTTTCTTTCCTTTTTCATCCCAAGTCCAACCTAGGATTTCACGAGCAATAAATTGACTCAAATAAATTTTACTTAACCAAGAGTTATTACTCGTTGAAGAAATTTTCCATCCGCCATCCTCAAATAGGCAGACACCATCAGTTAGAACAGTCTCAAAGTGTTTGGATAATACTTGAATGTATTCACCAAAACGCCCCTCAGGATCAAGCGCTTCCTTGTTGTTCGTATAATAAGGGAAAATTAAGCCTTCGATAGCTGGTATAATTCTAGAATCATTACCTTCCCCAATAACAGCTGGAACATAGCCTCCAGGTGTAACATTACTAACAATCGTGTCCGCACATTTTTCTGCTTGTTCACCTGCTACACTAGCTAAATCTTCCTTACCATTATCAAAGAAGATTTTTTCTAACGAAACATAAGAAGCCCATGACTTACCAGCTAAATAAATATTATTCCTAGCTTGGCCAAGTGAGACATCTAAGCTGTCATACGTAGTTATTTCAGCTCCACCCATAACTCTAGATGAATCAAGACCCATGATACCATTTCGTTTTTCTGGATCTGGATGATCACGGTTCAACATGCTGTCCAAACACTTTTCGAAAATCTCAAAATTAGACGATAGCCATTGCTTATCTCCTGTTTGCTCCACATAAACAGAAGCCGTTAACACCCAATTCACTAATTGCTCATGTGTCATGTGGGAAAAGCATCCATCGATTCCGTACAACTCATAAGAGGAATAGCGGGGACGGGAAATTGTATTGGCAACTCCCATGTCATGCGTAAAACTTAGTCCACCAGGATATTCTTCCTCATCATTTGGAAAACGAACCCGGTCCTCATAACTAAAGCGTTGCACAAACATATCCAGTTCATTTTTGACAGTCCATGGATTCATTTTCAGTTCGAAAAAGAGCTGGTCAACCGTTAAATCAAACGTGTTCATCATCCGGTACTCGCCTTCATTAACAACCCAGAATGGTTCTCCGTCATTATCTAACAACTGAGTTGAACCATAGTAGCTACGAATCGAATGAGCCATCATGAATTTCTGATCTTCTGTTAAATGATTAGCGTCTGCTACCATCTTATTTGCTTGTTTTGCACGTGAAGCTAATTCATCAAAGTTAGCTAACGTATAAGTAGCTACATCCTCAATATTTGAGAAATAACGCGTATAATAGTAGGATGTATCTAATCCTGCTGTAACCAAGCCATCTCGATAAAAACTAATTGCAAACTGATATGTCCGACGTTCACCTGCAGGCACATCCATAATCAAAGCACCAAGTGGACCTAAACCAAATGTCCAGTTCTCTTCTTGTGGTGTTGTTAAAATATTTTCCAAACTAAAATGTAGCGCTGATTTCACATCAGGATCCTTTGAAGTAATTGCGGTTAATCGACCTTGACCCACACCAGCAACATTTTCAAGTGTATCGTCTAAACGACGCATGGAACTATAAACATCACTGCCTTCATAACCAAAAAAAGCTCTACGTGTTCTCTTACCTTTTGTATTATCGACCGTTAATTCTGCTAAAACAGATGGTACAATTGTCAGCTTCATTTCCTCATCAGAAGCAGTTCCAGGCTCTGGCACTTCTGAAGCCTGTGAATGAATCGTAAATTCGATATCTCCTGCCTTCCATGTATCCGTGCCCAACTGGAAGTCACGCTTCACCTCATCCTTTGCATAAGTCAAAATGATTTTGGGCTTATCAGGTTCTGGATCAGGATTTTCTACATCGTAGCGCTTACTTTCATCTTCCCCAGTATCAAAAAACGGAAGCGCTTCATATAACCCTTCTTTTTCATTAGATTCTACACCAATATAAACATTTTTCTTTGGTGAACGACCCAACTCCAAATCAAGACCCCCACCACTACCTGGAAAGCCTAATGTAAAACTTGAAAAAGCCCCAATTGGTGAATGGTGTGCATTAAAAAAAATATTTTTCGGCATCTACATATCCCCCTTTGTTCATCCTCTAAACAAACTGAATAGAAACAACTGATATAGTACCAACGAATCGATTTCTATAAACAGGAAAGATGGATATGAGATGTACTCCGAAAGTAAGTTTTCGAAACATCTATATCCATTTTCCATTTACTTATTCTGCAGTTCTTACATTAGCTACGATAGTTCATAAGATCACTATTTATTTCACTTGTATCTCGATAAACTTTCTTATAGCTTTCGAATAACTGCTTATATTTTTCAACGTTTTCCTTAATTGGTTCATACACTTCTGCTTCTTCTAAAAATTCATTGGCACAATCCTGAAGTGAATCGAACCAACCAGAGCCAAAGGCCGCAAGCATTGCAGCGCCCATGCCTGGTCCTTGCTCACTTGCAAGTTTTACAATATTAGCATCAAAAATATCTGCTTGAATTTGTAACCATTCTTTGTTTTTTGCTCCGCCACCAATGGAATAAATCGTATCAATTTGTTTGTCATTCTTTCTAAGAATATCAATGGATTCATTTAGTGAAAACGTAATCCCTTCTAAAACCGCTCTCACAAAATGTTTTCTACGATGGGAACTATCCATTCCAATAAAGCTTGCTCGAATCGTTGCATCGGCGTGTGGTGTTCTTTCACCGACTAAGTATGGAGTGAATAATAATCCATTCGATCCTACAGGTACGGTGCTAACTTCGCTTAACAACGTATCAAAATCCTCTTTTTCAGCGAACACATCTTTAAACCATGTTAAGCTATGTCCTGCAGATAAAGTTACTCCCATTGTGTAATAAGCATCTGGAGCCCCATGATTAAAATAATGAACCTTTCCTTCATAGTCTTTATCACCAGTTTCTTCATAGGAGAGAACTACCCCTGAAGTACCTATACTACAAAATGTTTTACCTGGTGACAAAATACCTGACCCTACTGCACCGCATGCATTATCTGCACCACCGGCAAATACCATTGTTGTTGGTGCTAAACCTGTTTCCTGAACAATATCTGGTAAAAGTGAACCGACATCGTCATAAGAATTTACGAGGTCAGGACAAATCGAAATATCTAAATCAAGCAGATCACAAATTTCTTTACTCCATTGTTTTGCGCTAACATCTAGCAAACTAGTTCCAGCCGCATCGGAATAATCCATGTGCAATTGGCCAGTTAATCGATAGCGTAAATAGTCTTTGGGAAGTAAGAAGAGTCGAGCTTGATTGAAAACTTCTGGCTCATTTTCCTTCACCCACAAGATTTTCGGCAAAGTAAACCCTTCTAAAGCCATATTTTTCGTAATATCAATGAAACGTTCTCTACCAACTTTTTCATAAATCTCTTTACACTGTGGTGTTGTTCGTGTGTCATTCCACAAAATGGCATTTCGTAACACTTGGTTTTCATCATCTAATAGCACTAATCCATGCATTTGACCGGAAAAGCTAATGCCTTCAATATCTTGTGCATCGCCTTCAAACTCCTGGAGCAGTTCAGACAGCCCTGCGACTGTCTGCTCCACCCATTGTTCTGGATCTTGTTCACTATATCCGGTTTTTTCTTGAATTAGTGGATAGGACTTCGATACTTCTTGTGTTACATTTCCATTTTGGTTTACAAGTAGCAATTTAACAGCACTCGTTCCCAAATCAACCCCAATTACGTACTTCATCCAACCACCTCATTATAAGTTTACTATATTACTTCTCAGCAAAAGTAGTTAATAGATACTTATTAATCGTTGCTTTCACTTGCTCTAAGCGACCAGACTTGTTTTTAATTTCTGTTAAGCTTAAAGCGTGATCTTCTAGCTTATGGAAATCTGTCTTACCTTCAACAATATCCAAACCAATACCTGATTTGAAGCTGTCATAACGATCATCAATATACTTATCTAGTACTTTGTCTTCGATTAATTTATTCGCTACTTTATATCCAACAGCAAAGCTATCCATACCAGCAATATGTGCTAAGAATAAATCATCTGCTTCAAACGAACCTCTTCTTACCTTTGCATCAAAGTTTAGACCACCTGATCCAAGTCCGCCATTTTTAATAATTTCATACATTGCTAAAGTAGTAGAGTATAAATCTGTTGGAAATTCATCCGTATCCCAGCCCAATAATGTATCACCTTGGTTAGCATCAACAGAGCCTAACATACCGTTAATTCTTGCATAGCGTAATTCATGCTCAAATGTATGTCCTGCAAGGGTAGCATGGTTTGCTTCAATATTAAGTTTAAAGTCCTTGTCTAGACCATAGCTTTGTAAGAACGCATGCGCAGTGGCAGAATCAAAATCATATTGGTGTGTCGTTGGTTCTTTCGGTTTTGGTTCAATTAAGAACTGTGCATCAAAGCCAATTTCCTTCGCATAGTCTACTGCCATATGGAAGAACTTACCTAAGTTATCCTGTTCTAGCTTTAAGTCAGTTGTTAGTAGAGACTCGTAACCTTCACGGCCACCCCAGAATACATAGTTTTCTCCACCAAGTTCTTTCCCAATTTCTAATTGCTTCTTAACTTTGGCTGCTGCATATGCAAACACATCCGCATTACTAGATGAAGCTGCACCATGAACAAAGCGAGGATGTGTAAAATTATTCGCTGTATTCCATAGTAATTTTACATTGCTATCCTTCATGTAATCCTTAATCATAGCAACAATCGTATCTAAATTTTGATTGGATTCGCGTAATGTGCTTCCTTCAGGTGCAATATCTACGTCATGGAAACAGAAATATGGTACCCCTAATTTTTCAAAGAACTCAAATGCTGCCTCAACACGAGCTTTTGCTAAATCCATTCCTGTATATTGATGCCATGGACGAATAGCTGTACCAACACCAAAAGGGTCGATTAAGTCTTGTGTAAATGTGTGCCAGTACGCAACACCAAAACGCAAAAACTCTTCCATTGTTTGACCATTAATTTTTTCCTCAGGGTTGTAAAACTTAAATGCAAAAGGATTGTCTGAATTTTGACCCTCATACTGAATCTTGTTAACGTTTTCAAAGTAAGCCATTTACTTTTACCTCCAATTTTATTTTGAATTATAATAAATAATTAGTTCACTTGCTATGAACCTATTATATCAACGGTACACAAGTTTGTCTAGTGGTTAAACTAAGTTTTAAAATTAAAGTAAAAATAGAACTACAAGAGAGGTTTCCTAGCATTCCAACACATTTTATTCCATTCCAATAAAATTTTTGTTAACGCTTTCAAAACAAACCATTTAATTTTACCTCCATTTGACTTATAATAAAGTAAATTAATTAACTTATTATGAGTTTATTATAGCAATTATATCATCATTTGTATAAAACAAAGCTTAAGTTTTTTAAGCAATTGGTCTTTTCTTTATATAAAAACTTTTACCCTTAACAATAATGTATAGTGTTGAAATATATAATAACCATAAAAGGGAGTATATGAAATGAGCCAGACATGGAATCAATTTGTTGTCAAAAAAGAAAATAAAACGCTCGTACTTGAAACAGTTAAATCCAAAAGTCCTTTGTCAAGAGCAGACATCGCTCAATTCACTGGCTTAAATAAAGGTACTGTCTCATCTCTAGTTAGTGAATTAATCGATGAGAAATTAATTTATGAGTCTGGACCTGGGAAATCTAGTGGTGGAAGACGACCGGTAATGCTTTACTTTAATGAAGTCGCTGGATATTCAATTGGAATTGATTTAGGCGTTAATTATTTGTTAGGGATATTAACAGATTTAAATGGAAATATCATCAATGAAAAAACGATTAAGTTTAAAGATGAAAACTACCAAAAAATTGAAGGTTTTTTATTTGAAATCATTGAGTTCTTACAGAATGCTGCCCCATCAAGTCCCTATGGAATTATTGGGATTGGTGTCGGTGTTCCTGGGATTGTTAACAATGATGGAGAAATATTAATAGCACCAAACCTTGGTTGGAAGCAAATTCATTTAAAAACAATTATTGAAGACAAGTATCACATACCTGTCGTAATTGAAAACGAAGCAAATGCAGGTGCGTACGGGGAGAAAAAATTTGGTGCAGGAGAAAAATTTGAAAACATCATTTATGTCAGTGTTGGAATTGGAATAGGTGTTGGATTTATTTTGGACGGTTCTTTATACAAAGGGAAAAACGGATCATCAGGTGAGATGGGACATATGACGATTGAAGTGAATGGGTTACCATGTAGCTGTGGTAATCAGGGGTGCTGGGAATTATATGCATCTGAAAAAGCTGTTTTAAGAAAAGCCGAACAGCAAATATTCTTATCTTCAAATCAAGAACTTTCATTAGATGCACTCAATTCTCTAGCAATACAAGGAGATAAAGGAACAATAAGATTATTTGAAGAAATTGGCGACTACTTAGGGGTAGGGATTAACAATATCATTAACACGTTTAACCCCGAACAAGTTATTATCGGGAACCGAATTGCCTCTTTAAAAGACTGGATCATCGAGCCAATTGAATCAAGAACACAAAAATCCTTGCTTGATTACCAACAAAAAGATTTATGTATTAACTTCTCCCAGCTCTCTATCTATTCCGCTGCATTAGGAGTTGTCGCATTTTCAATCGAGAACTTTTTAAAAATCGAACTGGTTGAAAACAAATAAATGGGACGAGGGGACAGGTTCCTTGTCCCAAAGAAAACAAACTTGGCTAGCGCCAAGCCTTTAAGCGAAACTAAGAGATCGCTTTGTTTCGCTTATACTTAGTACCTAAAAATTTTTACTTCATCGATTAACTTCAGCGCTAAAATTTTATAATTCCCTATACCACAAAAAGGAAAGCCCAAACCTAAAGGAATGGGCTTTCTCTTCGTTAACCATTTGTTTCTGGCACTCGTTTAATACGCGGGTCAGTAAAAATATCATATTCGTCTCGACTCGTAGTTGAAAACTCAGATACGATTGCACCATTCTCTGCCGCTTGAAACCAATGCAACGTATTTGGTGGAATCGTATATTGATCACCAGCTTTTAACTCAATTTCATGATATACAGTATAATGCGCTTCACTCCCCTGAGGAACAGTAGCTTTTATTGATGGTGTTGGTTCACCTTCAACATACAACCAAACTTTCCCCCATCGACAACGGAAGGTTTCCGTTTTTCCTTCACTACCTAAAACCGGAGGATGTTTATGCTCTGGACATGTTTGATTCGAGAATAACACCAATTCCTTTGCACAGTAATGTTCGTTGTTAATATAAGTGATCAGCTCTAATCCTTGCTCTTCCAATTGACCTAATCCAAAGTCTGCAATCTCAATATTCTCTTTCTCTTGTTCCGTCAAAACTATGCCTGCAGTGTCAAGATAGTCAATCATTTTCTGCTGAGCTTTTTCAATTTCTACTCTTTGCACGGAAATCCCTCCCCTTTTTAAAACATCAGAGGGACAGGAAACCTGTCCCTCTGTCCCATTAAGATAGCGAGTAAGATGATTCTGCTGATTCAATTTGCACTGACTTTTCCTGTGCCTCAATACACAAGGAAGCAGCCTTAAACGCATGCTCCTGAGTCATGGCATTCTCTGTACCGTTCAGGCAATCTAAGATAAATGCTCCAAAGAATGGAAAGCCTACTTTGCCTGATAACTCAAAATGCTTTTCCCCTTCTTGGTTCACTAAATATAAGTGGTTAGAGGAACTATCTCTTCCAATATCAATATACTTACGAATTTCAATATAGCCATCTGTTCCTAAAATAAATGCTCTCCCGTCACCCCATGTTCCTAGTCCATCTGGTGTGAACCAGTCGACACGGAAGTAAAATGTTGCCCCATTATCGGCAACAAGCGTCGCATCACCAAAATCTTCAAATTTAGGGTAATCTTTAAAATTGTAATTTGCAACCTTACTATGGAGAACTTCCGCATCCTTCGCCCCAGTATAATGTAGGAATTGCTCAATTTGGTGGCTACCAATATCACATAGAATCCCTCCATAGTATTTCGGGTCAAAGAACCATTCCGGTCTGTTCTTAGCATTCGCACGATGTGGTCCTGTTCCAATCACTTGAATTACACGACCAATCGCACCTTCCTCGATTAATTGTCCTGCAAAAATGGCGCTTTCCACATGTAATCGTTCACTATAGTAAATTCCCCACTTAAGTCCTGTTTCCTCCACCTTTTCACGAGCCGCTTCGACTTGTTCTTGGGTAGTAAATGCAGGTTTATCTGTAAAATAATGCTTACCATGATCTAATACCTTTAATCCTAAAGGACCGCGATCACAAGGAATATTAGCACTAGCCACAAGATTAATAGAAGGATCATTCAAAATCTCTTCCTCTGAATCTACAACTTGAACACCAGGGAACTTTTCACTAAAGCCTTTTGTTTTGTTTGGATCTGGATCATAAACTGCCACTAATTGTGCACCAGCTTCAATTAAGCCATTGCACATGCCGTAAATATGCCCATGGTCAAGTCCAATCGCAGCAAATTTAAATTCTCCTTCACCAACTACTTTGTTCGGCTTTCCTTCTGGAGCATAGTTCATTCCATCATTTTTACTCATGTTTTCTATCCCCTTTCTATTTTACTAATACTTTGCATACCAATCTTGATTATTCGTACTTTCCACCAGTAGTAATTTCATCATTACCAAAGTTCTCAACCGTTTTCGTTTTTTCATAGAAATAAGTAGCATTTTTCAATACACCTTCTCTTGTATAAAAAGGACTATTCTCATCAAGTGGAAGTTTCACCGTTTTTCCGAAACTTGAAGATTCGTAGATTGCAGTGATTAATTCCAGAGTTTGACGGCCTTGTTTACCATCAACCAGCACTTCTCGACCTTCTTCAATCGAAGTTAATACATCATTAATTTGTCCAGCATGCCCTTCATATGTTAAATCTTTTTGAGATTCATACACTTGTTGAAGCTCTTCTTCCAATTCTTTATTTTCAACTGGAAATCCATTTTCTTTCGCATTTGATGCTTTTAATTTCCAAGGCACAGAAACCCTTGCTTTTTTCCCTTGAAAAATTAATTGTTGCTCTTCTCCGTGATGAACTACAGAACTAGTAATCTGCGCCAAGGCCCCAGTATCATATTTTGCAATAGCTACCGATAAGTCCTCCACTTCAGCATTATCATGAGAGGTATTGCTCGTCACAGCAGTTATCTCGGAAGGCATCCCATTCATCCATTGGAAAATATCAATGTGGTGTACCGCATGATTTAACGTACAACCGCCACCTTCTTTCTCCCAAGTGCCTCTCCACCATAAGTCATAATAGCTATGGCCTCTCCACCAAAAGGAATCTACTTGTGTATGTACAATAGGTCCCATTAACTGCGTTTCAAGTACGTGCTTCAGCTTCATCATCGGTGTTGTGAATCGGTTTTGAGCGATAATAGACAATATCTTATTATTCTTTTCCGCTGCTTCATTCATTGCATCACATTCCTCTAATGAGGATGCCATTGGTTTTTCAACCAGTACATGCTTACCAGCGTTTAAAGCATCAATTGCAATTTGGGCATGTGTGTATGGTGGTGTACATACGGAAATTAAATCGACGTCTTCTTGCTCCAACAACTTTTGATAATCTTCATAAATAGCTATGTTTAAATCATTTTCCTCTGCTTTTTTTTGTGCTTTATCTGCATATATATCACTAATTGCTACAATTTCACACCGATCTTCAAACGCCAAATATGCCTTAACATGGGCCTGTGATATAGCCCCAGCACCAATAATTGCAACCTTTAACATAATATTCCTCTCCTTTTATTTTATTATATCATGTTTGTGAAACCGCTTTAAGTTTTGTGTATTATCTAAGCATTGTGCTTACTCAACGCGAATGACTGTTACTACTCCAGTTTGTTTTATCTCTCCTAACGCTTCCCTTCCTAAATCCTCCCAGTGCAAGAGGGTGAATATTACACCCCAGAATAAGCCATAAAGCCGCCATCAACTGGTATTGTAGTCCCAGTGACAAAGCCACTAGCCTCATCATCAACCAACCATAACAAAGTACCAAGCAGATCTTCTGGAGAGCCTAAACGGTTCATTGGTGTTTGGGAAAGAATCTTTTCCATCCGCGGTGTCGGTGATCCATCTTCGTTTGTTAACAACCCTCTGTTTTGATCTGTTAAGAAAAATCCTGGTGCAATTGCGTTTACTCTAACCCCCGACTCGGCCATATGTACCGACAACCATTGCGTAAAGTTGTTCACAGATGCCTTCGCAGCACTGTATGCAGGAACCTTTGTCATCGGACTTGGAGCACTCATCGACGATATATTAATTACATTTCCCTTATTTCCTACCATTCGCTTCGTAAAAACCTGTGTTGGGATAAATGTCCCTATAAAATTGAGATTGAGTACATATTCAAAACCCTCTGTCGTGAGGTCAAAAAAGGAAGTTATCTCGTCATTTGCTATATCTTCAACATGAAGGTATTCATTTGTTGTACTTCCCTTTGGATGATTTCCACCTGCTCCATTAATTAGAACGTCACAACGACCATAGGCTTTGTGAATTTCTTCATCCGCCTTATGTACACTATCGCGATCTAACACATCGCATTGGATCGGTAGTGCTTCTCCGCCGCTTTTCTTAATATCATTTGCTACCTTCTCTGCCTTTTCATAACCCCTATTTAAGATTGCTACTTTCATCCCTTGTCTAGCTAACTCCTTAGCCATTTCCCCACATAGAATACCTCCACCGCCAGTAACGACAGCTACTTTTCCATTTAAGCTTTCATGAATAGCATTCATTGCGAAAACTCCTTTCCTACCTCTAGTAATCTAGCTTCTTATCTAATACCGCTAATTCCTTCTCATTTACTGAGCGCTCCAAGGAATCCCATATTCCCCATAAATACATAATTCCCATCGCACGATCATAGAGACCATAACCCGGTCGGCATTTTTCATTCCATAGATGTCTTCCGTGGTCTGGACGAACATAACCAGTAAATCCATTGTCATAGTAGGCTTTTAAAATTTCATAGATATCAACAGATCCATCCTTAGTACGGTGAGAAGTTTCGATAAAATCGCCATTATCATAGCGTTTGAGGTTGCGAATATGAGCAAATGGAATACGATCAATAAACTCATGGACCATGTCAGGAATATCGTTGTTAGGATCTGTACCTAATGATCCACTACATAGAGTTATCCCGTTACTTGGACTATCAACCAGTTGCAAAAACCTTCGAATATTTGGTTGACTAGTAATGATTCTAGGTAAGCCAAATATTTTCCAAGGTGGATCGTCTGGATGAATAGCCATCTTAATCCCATTAGCCTCAGCAACTGGTATAATTTCTTCAAGAAAATATTTTAAATTATTCCATAAGTCTTCTTCACTTACTTTTTGATAAGCCCCAAATAAATTGGCTAGTGATTTCAAGCGCTCCGGTTCCCAGCCGGGAATGGTAAAATCAGGGTTATTAGATATTTCATCCACTAACTCCATTGGATCCATGTTTTCAACTTTTGCTTTTTCATAAAACATCGCTGTAGATCCGTCATCTAATTTTTTATATAACTCTGTTCTCGTCCAATCAAACACAGGCATAAAATTATAACAGATTACTTTTACACCAACACTCGCTAGGTTTTTTATCGTTGCTTTATAATTAGCAATATACTTATCCCTAGTAGGGAGACCTAACTTAATGTCTTCATGGATATTGACGCTTTCTACTACGTCGATATGAAATCCATGCTCATCTGCTTGTTGTTTTACCTCAGCAATTCGATTGATCGGCCATTCATCGCCAACCGGTATATCATGAAGCGCCCAAACAATTCCCTCCACACCAGGAATCTGCTTAATTTGGTCGAGTTGGACGGCATCATTCCCGCTGCCAAACCAGCGAAAAACCATTTCCATGTTCTATTCCTCCATTCAGTTACTATTCAATGAAATAATAATGGAGCTATCAATATATCTTCCTATTTTTTTCATCAGTTCATGCTTAAACAAAATTCTTTCCAATTGATCTATTGGTAGCGTTTTCAAAATCTATTTAGAACAGAAACAAAAATATGTCCTAAATCCTTCTATTCTGCACATTAATTGTTACCTATTTAAAATAACTAGGGTACTGTTTCTTTAACTCTTCTTTTTCAAAAATAACTAGTCTTAGATGTTCTCCCATCAATTTTTCCGCATTATCCGGTTCTTTGTCAGAGATTTTTTCAAAAATACTTTTGTGCTGTGTAACAACTACCTTCCAATCCGTATTTGATGCCAAGCGCAGCATTCGGAGCCGATCAAAATGACTGTTCATTTGTCTAATAATCTTCCACGTTCGCGCTTTATTACAGCCTTCGAATAATAATCGGTGGAATTCTTCATCCAATTCAAAAAGCCTGTGATGAGAACCTTTTTCTATACAAAGTTCTTGCATTGTAATATTTGTTTCCAACTGAAACAATTGGTCGTTGTTAAAGGTCTCCACAGCTTCTCGCACAATCGCTTTTTCAATATTTTCTCGAACAAAGCGACCTTCTTCTACTAATTCCATATCAATTTGTGATACGATCGTTCCACTTTGAGGATATACCCCAATCAACTCTTCTTGAGCTAATTTCAAAAATGCTTCTCTTACAGGAGTACGACTAACTTTAAGTTTTTCAGCCACATCTTTTTCTGATATCTTAGTTCCAGGATTCAACTCCCAATTAATAATTTGTTTTTTAACGGTTTCATAAACGTAATCCCTGGTTGATCCGTTTATTCTGGTGTTTGCAGTAGACATTCTTTCACCTCTTCATTTCACATTTAGCATACTACTTTCAAAACGGGCGTCAATCATACTAGTATGGTAGCTGTAATTCCATTATATGCTTTTAACTTATGTAATACAATCCTTTGAAAGAATTAATAGAAAGAAATTACAACGTTTGTTTTTTATTTAAATCTGTGAAATTATTTAGAAAAAACATAATTAAAGAAAAAAACAGCTATTTCCCGTGAATCCTTTTCGTAGATTAATATGAAAAGGAAAACTAGAGGAAATAGCTTGTTAGCTATAGATAAAAAAACTGTTTGAAAGGAGTATAGAAACCTAACAACAAGTTAATGGAGATTGTTAGAAATCACTTAAAATGAACCACTTTCCAGAATGCATCTTTTGGCTGTTGCTTTTCATTAAATAAAAACGGCCAATTTTTTCTACCTTTTACTGGAAAATTGTTCAGCCAAGTATAGCTGTCACTCACTCCCCAGAATGTCACACTAGTAATTACATCATGAAACTCCCGGAAAATTTGAAAATACTGTTCATATCGTTGCTCCTGTAATTCAATCATCTCTTTGGTAGGTTCCTTTAAATCTGTCCGTCGATCACCCCAGCCGTAAAGCGATACATCCATTTCTGTAATTTGGATTTGTAACCCTAAAGAAGCATACCTTTCCATAGATTCACGAATGTCTTTAATATTTGGCTGATGTAAATTCCAGTGAGCCTGTAATCCTATACCATGGATTGGTACACCTTGTTCTTTTAATGATTTAACAAGACGATAAATTTTTTCTCGTTTCTCTGGATCGGATTCATTGTAATCGTTATAAAATAAAGAAGCATTTGGATCAATTTCATGTGCAATTTCAAATGCCTTTGCAATAAAATCCTCTCCAAGAATATCAAGCCATTTTGATTTTCTTAAAAATTCACCTTTATTGTCTGAAACTGCTTCATTTACGACATCCCAACTATAAATTTGGCCTTTGTAACGGCCTGCAACTGTTGATATATGATTTTCCATTCGCGAAAGGAGTTTCTCCTGACTAACAGGAGAACCATCTTCTTCAATAAATACCCAATCAGGAGTTTGATTATGCCAGACGAGAGTATGGCCACGGACATTAAGTCCATTTTTCTTAGCAAAAGCCATTATTTCATCAGCTTTTTCAAACGTAAAAACATCTTCACTCGGGTGAATTCTTTCAAATTTCATTTCATTTTCAGCAGTTAAGCTGTTATAGTGTTTTATTAATAAGTCCTTTTCGGAATGTAACGTTCTTGAGTTAACTGCAGCTCCAATCAGAAAATAATCCTGATAAACTGAATAGAGTGATGGAATCAGTTCCGTTGCTTGTTTCATTTTTCCGCCTCCAATTTTTCAGATGGTTTTATCTGCTATTTTCTAACAAAACATACTCATTTTCTGCACGGACAATACTTAGTTTCTTTACGTTCACCTAGATAGCACATTTCTTTCGGAAAATTAACCTTTTACACCGCCCAATGTTAACCCTTTAACAAAGTACTTTTGCAGAAATGGATAGACACAAATGATTGGCACACTTACTATAATTGTCATTGCAGCACGGATGGATGTTGGTGTAACCACATTATTTTCAGTACTTTGGGAACCAGCAAATGCATCTGCTGCCGTCTTTGAAGACATAGACGCATTAGAGTTTTGTAATATTTTCATTAACTCATATTGAAGTGTACTTAAATGCTCCTTTGACGAGTTATATAAAAACACGTCAAACCACTGATTCCACTGTCCTACTGCAACGAAAAGAGAAACCGTTGCAATAACAGGTAAAGATAGAGGTAAAGCAATTTTGAAAAACATAATAAATTCCCCAGCACCATCAATACGTGCCGATTCAAAAATTGTTTCAGGTAGACCTTCAATGAATGAACGGACAACAATTAAATTAAAAACACCAATAATCCCCGGAAAAATGTAAATCCAAAATGTACCAATTAAATGAAGTTCTCTCATCAACATGTAGGTTGGAATAAGCCCCCCATTTAAGTACATTGTTAGCACGAATGCAAGTGTCACAAACTTACGCAATACAAAGTATTGACGGCTAATCGTGTACGCAACCATCGCAGTACAAAATACAGAAAGTGCTGTACCAATAACTGTTCTTAAAACGGAAATCATACCTGCATGTAGTAATTCAGCCTGACCAAATACATGTTCATAGTTAAAAAAAGTGAATTCTCTAGGCCAAAGATAAATGCCACCACGAATGGAATCCGTAGCATCATTTATTGATACTGCCAAAGTATTAAGCATCGGATATAACATAACCGTACAAAGTAAAAGCATAAATACTAAATTTATTGAATCAAATACAAGGTCATCTAGTGAACGATGTTTTCTTGCAACTTTCGATAATAAATTCATGGTGCACCTCCTTAAAATAATCTTGCTTCGCCGAGTTTTTTAGCAATGGCATTTGCCGAGAATAAGAAGATAAAGCTGACTACTGTTTTAAATATTCCAGCTGCTGTTGCTAAGGAGAAGTTCCCCATCGAAATACCATATCTTAATACGAATATATCTAGGTTTTCTGCAAAATCCATATTCATTGGATTCATTAACAAGTACTGCGCTTCAAAGCCAGACTCTAAAATATATCCTAGATTCATAATTAATAAAATAACAATAACTGGTTTCATACCAGGAAGTGTAATATGCCAAATACGTTGTAATCGAGAAGCTCCATCAATTTCTGCTGCTTCATATTGTTCCGTATCAATCATCGCAATTGCTGCCAGGTAAATAATCGAATTCCAACCAACGTTTTTCCAAACATCGGATGCTCCGATGATTCCCCAAAAATATTCCCCAACCCCTAACCATATAATTGGTTCATTAATAATTCCTAAATTCACCAAAAGGATGTTAACAATACCATGTTCCATCGATAACGCGTAAGAAACAATACTTGCCGCAACAACCCACGACAAAAAGTGTGGCATATAACTAATCGTTTGAACGATCCGTTTAAATGTTAAATTACGTAATTCATTTAAGAGAACAGCCAGAGTAATAGCCGTCACAAATCCTAATACAAGGTTAATGATACTCATCGCTAATGTGTTCCGTAACACTTCAAAAAACCTTGCATCTGTAAATAGAAATGTAAAATGTTCAAAGCCTGCCCACTCTTGCTCTAATATAGGTCGGGCAGGTTTAAAATCTTGAAATGCCATTGTCCAACCATATAATGGGATATATTTGAAAACAATTAACCAAATCACAAAGGGAATACTCATTAAAAGTAATGCTTTTTGTTCCGTACATTTTTTCAGAAAATACTTTATGCCAGTTGGTTTGCCTGTTTGTTTCATTGGACTCGGTTCAATTGGCGATTGTTGTAAAGACAATAGTCTCCCTCCCCGTTGTACATTTTCACTACCTTTTTTAAAAAAGAAGCCGCGACAATCCGTGTATTCGGTTTGCCACAGCCCCTTTCTTTACCACTTTTCAGTAAGAACTACCATTCTCCATTAATACGGTCCTTAACAACTTCTGTAAAGAAATTTTCATAAGCTTCTACATCTAGCTTTCTATATTCTGTTACAAAATCTTCCCACTCTTTTTCAAAGTCAGCCGGGTCAGCTAAAGTAATTCGTGGATAATGTCGTCTTAATAATTCGTCTGTACGTTGCTGGAAGATCTGCACATCAGAACCTTGATCAATATTAGCAGACCATGTTGGATACCACGGGCGGTCATCTGGTCGAGCAAATAGTTCGGAGAATGTATTAATTCCATAAGCATCTAAATACTCTTTATCAGAATCTGTATAAGCTGCAAGTGCAACCTCAGGCTGTCTTCCAGGTTCAACAGCATTTCCATCAGAGAATGATCCGTTAAGACGTGGCCAGTACCACTCAAAATATTTCATACCAACTTCTTCTCTAACTTCTTCCTTGTTTAAAAGCTCAATTTGTTCATCCGTACGATAATAGCGACCATCATCACCCACTTCAAAATGCTCACCTTCAAAGCCCCACATCACTAACTTCTGGTATTCTTCGGTTATTAATTTATCCCAATATTGGATAATACGCTCTGGATTTTCAGCATTTACCGTAATACCTACACCACGGTTAGAGGTGAATGTTGGTGGGTCAAGGTATTGATCTTTTTCCACTCCATCAAATACGATTGGTAAAGGTACATACTCACGATCTGGGTTACCAGCCTCTCTTAAAGCAGTACGGGCTTGACCAAACTGCCAACCATAATCAAAGAAACCTAAAACACGTCCGGAAGAAAGCTTCGCTAAGTACTCATCATAGTTAGCAATGAAAAGCTCTTGATCCAATAACCCTTTTGCATTAAGATCATTCAATTCCTTTAAGTACCTCTTCGCATGCTCAGAATCCGCATAGACAGATGCTTCATGGGTATCCATATCTACCATCACGCCACCATCGTTTGGATAACCTGCTAAATGGTTCGGAATATTAGAGAATGTAAAGAATCTCCAATCATATGTTAATCCTGTAAATGGAATAACATCCATTCCATCGATTTGTGGATTATCTTCAGCATATTCTTCAATAAGTGCCAAATATTCTTCTAAAGTTTTGACTTCAGGATAACCATTTTCTTTTAGAATTCCACGTTGAATCCAGAAAGCACCTTGGTTGATGTTTGGATCAGGTACAAACTCATTTATGGTAGGACCGAACGGGATATAATAAATATTCCCATCATCATGTGTAAACATATGAAGGTAATCGCCATACATTTCTAAAATATTTGGTCCATGCTCTTCAAGAAGGTCATTCAGAGGAATAAACGCTTCCGCATCTAGCAAAATGTCAATGGCTGAGTCAGGTACAATTACATCTGGGTAGTCTCCACTCGCAACCATAACCCCGATTTTTGTGTTTAAATCACCAACTAAATGCTCAATTTTAAAATTAACTCCTGTTTCTTCTTCCAATAACTTACCGATTCTTGTTTCATTTGTGTCAATGTCATTTCCTGGACTTCCTGCATTAAAGTAATGAAACGTCACAGGTGTTTTATCCATTTCTACTGATTCATCACTTTCTGAATCATTATCACTTGTTGTATCTTCTTGGTCATCGTTTGTAGATGTGTCTTCCGCATTCGAACAGGCAACAAAAAAGAATAGAAATAGTAACGAGATGAATAAAAGAATACTTCTTCTTAACATGTGACAGCCCCTCTCATTTTTTAAATTTACTTTCTTTATGAAAGCACTTTCATTATAGCCCGAATAAGGTTTTTAGGTGACCCACTAAACTATAGTTTAGACTTTAAAAACTATAGTTTCTGAATTTTCTGTTTAAATCAGTTACGATCACCCTTACCCAAAGTTGGTCGTGAAGACATGATTTGACCCAAAAAGAAAGACTCTCGCAAAAGCATACATTTCATCCTTTTACGACAGTCTTACGGTCTTCTTCCTATGAAATATACAAATCATATGATAAACAGTACATATGTCAGTGGCTTTTTTCAGAAGGCAGCCTAATTTGAACGGTAGTTCCTTTTCCAGGAGTACTATCAATAGAAAAGTCAAAGCAATCCTTATAATGAAGTTTTAGTCGATAATACACATTTTTAATACCTACCCTATCTCCCATACTTTCTTCATTAAATAGACTTTCGAACAATTGGTCCAATTGATCTTTTGTCATTCCTACACCATTATCGGTGATCGTATAAATCAGCTCGTTTTTATTGATTCGAATGGAAAGATGAATAATACCTTTTTCCTTAACAGATTCAATTCCATGAATACTTGCATTTTCTACAAATGGAAGAAACGTCATATTAGGGATTAAGTAATCATAGGCTTCTTCATCGATGTCAAAGTGGTATTCTAATTTATCATCGAATCGATATTTTTGAATTTCAAGAAAGCATAGGATTAGTTTCATTTCTTCACAAACCGTAACCCTGTCTTTCTCCCACGTTAAGGAATTTCGAAAGATTTTCGCCATATTTTGGATTATTTTTGCAGTCTCCTTTTCCCCTTTTATTAAACTTCTCATTCGAATCGTCTCTAAGACATTGAATAAAAAGTGTGGATTAATTTGACTTTGCAAAGCACTAAGCTGCGCTTGTTTTTCTTTTAGTTGCAAATCCTTCTTTTGAAGATTTGCTACATAAACCTCATTGATTAATTGTTTAATGGTTTGAGACATTTTGTTAAATTCATTTGTTAACTCACCAATCTCATCTTTATCCCCAGCAAATTCAATTGTTTCAAAGTTTTGTTTTTTCATTTTTTTCATATATTTAAGAACCTGTAAAATTCTTACATGAAGTGACCGTGAAATTAACATAATAATCAGAGTAGGAATTAGAATATTTATAATAGCTAGTATAATAATAAACCTTTTTGAGTTGAATAGTTCTTCTAATATTTGACTTTCAGATATGGTTCCAACTATTTTCCACCCTTCAAAAAAATTATATGGTAAATATTTCTCTTCCAACAAGATAATATCCTCTGGCATCGGTATGGAATCGTAGTTAACAACCTCTTTTTCCCACGGTATTTCCATATCATTAGAATATTGAATGTTTCTATCTTTGTTAATTAGATAAACATTGCCTTGAAAAGTAACGTTATTAAAAATTTGCCTTATTGTAGTGGGATTAATATCAATCCTGATTATTTTTTCTGTAAGATCTTTATCTCGATAATAATCTAATTCTCTTAAAATACTAAACAATTCACTTTCCTGTGTTGGAGATAGTTTTGTAACAATGGGATGACTTACACTTTTTAATTTGTTATACCAGTACTCGTTCTTTGTTGATTCAGTAATGGGATGTACTCCTCCAGCGTATATAATTGTTGGGTTATCCGAATAAAACGAAATGGATTGTATCGAATAGTATATGGGGCTATAGCGATTAAATTCTCTTAAAGTAGAGTCATAAGCTTCAATATAATCAATTATTCTATTGTATTCTTCATCGAAATACTCATATAAATTCGAATCTGAATAGAAGTTACTTGATATCCCTACCCCTTGATCAATAACCGAAATAAACTCGTTAGTAATCTGGTTTAATACTAATTCAACATCATGCATCTTTTGCTTTTTTATATTATTGGTAGTCACATGATAAAAAATAATATTTGTCATAACAATTGGAATAAACACACAGAAAAAGTATAAAATGAGTAATTTATTTCTTAGCTTAATATTATTGAAATGATATTTAGAAGGTTTCATCGTTGCAAATTCCTTCTCTTTTATTTTTTTAATAATTTGTTTCGGTATTCCGTTGGTGTTGCATTGGTGATTTTTTCAAATTGTGTAATGAAGTAGTCTGTACTGCCAAATCCAACTTTCTCAGCAACTTCATAAATTCGGGCATCCGTTTGACGTAAAAGTTTTTTAGATTCTGTAATTCTTAGTTTCAATAAATATTCCTTGAAATAAATCCCAAATGTTTTTTTAAAAAGTTGCCCCATGTAAACAGGATTCATATAAAATTCATTTGCAATACTCTTTAAACTAATATTCTTGTGAAAGTTTTTATCTACGTAATCTTTAATTTTATAGATATCACCTTTAATATTTTCTTTTCTTAAATCTTGAATAATAGTAGCTCCTTCAAGTATAAAGATAGAAAATAAGTTTTTTAATTCTTCTTTCGTTAGATTATATCTTTCCCATTTAATCATGACAGGAAGTGATGGAATTTGACCCTCGTTCCCACCCATTTTGTTAATGGTTTGAATTACATTGTGAACAAAACGATTAATCGTCGTATATATAACAGCCGGTTTGAATTTATTCGTTTCAAATTCATAGAAGATGTCACTAATTAATTGTTTGATTTTAGGTATATTTTTTTCTTCAATATGTTCCATTAATGAGAGATAAATTGACTTATCAAGTTCGTTGTATGTAACTGGAATATTTTCTACTTCACTATATAGAATCGTTTCCTGCTTGGCTCTAATATATTTATAACCACGTACACTATTTGCAGTTTCATAAGACTGCTTAAGCGACAATACTTCCAAGACTTTCGCACCAACACAAATGGTTATTTGTCTGTCTGTTTTTTGTTTTAATTTCCTTTTTAACTCATCAACAAAAACCTCTATATCTCCATTAAACGAATCTAAATAATTAGATGTAATAAGTAATCCTATGGCATGGTCTTGTTGTTCATATATATGAATTGGTTGACTTGTTTTAGTCAAGCTTAAAAGTGTATCGTTAATTATTTTCTTAAAAAAGTGACTATTTTCTTTCGAAGTACTTGTATTCTCCATCGTATAGATATTATTCATTTCCAAAATGACATAATAAAAATAATCATTAGTGTCTATTTTTAATTTTTGCGATAACTCCCTTGCTTCACTTTCTTTCATACTCCCATCCAGTAATTGAACCATCAATTGTTCAAATACCATTTTCTCTTTTCTAGAATTTTCTATATGATCAGCTTCTAACTTTTTCCGTAATTTTTCCATAATGACTTCCAGTTCCGTGTTATCAATTGGTTTTAATATAAAGTCGAAGACACCGTATCTAACTGCTTGCTGTGCGTAAGAAAAGTCATTATAACCACTAATAATAATAAATATTATATCTTTATCTAAGTTTTGCTTGACACTTTTTATAAGCTGTAATCCATCAATTGCCGGCATTTTTATATCAGTAATTACCACATCAGGCTTGATTTCCATGATAAGAGAAAAGGCATCCTCCCCATTGTTTGCCTCCCCGCAAATTTCAAAACCTATTTCTTCCCAATCAATTAAACCCCTTAATCCTTTACAGACGAATACTTCGTCATCTACCAATAAAACTTTATTCATCCTATCACCCCTGTTAACAGAAGTAATTACTTTAGATAGCTTAAGAAAAGCTATAATTATTATTATACCAAATAAGTAACCGCTTACATATACTTTTTTTGAAAAATAAGGGTGCTCACGAAAGCTGAGTTCCCTTATCTAGGTACTTTTTCTTTATGCATACCTCCTCTTCATTTTGTTATTTTTAATAAAATGATGAAAATACATGATTGTTATAATTTCCCACTATCCCATTATATAAAACGCTTTCATTTATTTAAACCCTATTTTCTATAGAACTTTCCCTAAAAAATATAGTGATTTATCCATAGCATAGTAATTCAAGAGGCCAGTTTTTCTTTTTTTCTTTCAGTTCTTTGAAAAGACATATGTGCACACCACGTAACTAGCAGCCCTAGCATACTTGCACTAAAGAAAGGAATTAAACCTGGAATAAGATAGAAAAGATAAAGCGCTAATCCTAAACTAATAAAAAGTGTCAGCAATGCTAACGGATTAACGATTCCAACAATTAGGGCTGTCTTAAAATATTGAGATAGTTTTAAGTCATAATGCACATAAACGGGAAAAATAAATAAAAAAGTAACGGCAAAAATAAAACAACCAATGTACCATCCCAACGCTAATATCGAATGCATAATCCCATCAATAGACCCCAAATAGTGATAATTAAAATATAAAATGTACCCTACTATTAGAAAAGCACTCCCTAATAAATTTATCCTCAAAAAATCCTTCTTTAACATTTGAATAAAGGTTAAAAAAATAGGTACATCTGTTTCTTTCATTAACCACTTCCTTATAACTGCAAACATTGCTACCGTTGCTGGTAAAAAACCAAACACAATTAAACCAAGAAACGTAAACATAAGCCAAAGTAAATTCACATAAGCTAATTTCCAAACCCAATCACATGTACGATAAAATTTACTCCCCATCCAACCTGGTTGCATTCTCATCACCCTTTCAAAGATATTTTCTAAATTATCTGTTACTTTAATTGCTCTAACAATTGGATTCCACGTTCTTTATAAGTACTGTGGCTTGTAACTACAGCAATTAACGATGATGGGATTTCAATTCCCAAATCCTGCAGAAGCCTGGAATCATTTTTAAGTGGTATCGCATACAAATGTGATTCACCAGACTCTTCATCCGTCATTATATATTCTTTGTATAATTCTGATGGTAATTTTTCTTTCAATCTATCTAAAGGATGTAAACCGTATGGATCTAGTAATATATGCTTAAGTGATTCATCTACAATAAAGACATCAACTTCCTTTGTTAATATTTCTATCGTTAATTTTTCATGAGATATTGGGAAAAGGTCAACTCGTACATCAAAATCATCCTCTAATTCTTCTTCTTCTTGAGCTAACTTTTCCAAAATATATGGATCAAAATCGGAATCAAACCTTAGTGGAATATCAGATAAAATAATCACTCGAAATGGTCCTTTTTTATCTATTTCTTGTAAACCACACGCTGATAATAAAATTATTACAATAAATGCTAAGAAAAATAAATGTGCTTTTTTCATTATTTATTCGAACCCTCTTTTATTTGCAATAATTAAGTTCCCCTTAAATGAAAGCGTTATAACTAAATAATACATTAAATTACTAAATTAAAGAACTGAAAAAACTAAATAATTTAAGTTTTATAGATTTTAGATTTTGGTGATGGTAATACAAAGACTCAGCCACTATTCTTCGCCTCAATCAAAAAAAACAGAGGTGCTACCCTCTGTTTTTTCCAAACTTCTAAAAATCTGAAACTTTTACCCAACGTTTTGACTTGGATGATTCCTCAATAGCTGTTAACACTTGCTGATTTTTTACACCGTCTTCAAAATTTGGAGCTGGTTGTTGATTATCAGCAATACCATTGAAGAATTCGTAAATGAGATGGATAAACGTATGCTCATAACCAATAATATGACCAGGAGGCCAGTATGCACCAGCATATGGATGTACCTCTTCTGTACAATTGATTAAACGGAAACCTTGTAAACCAGGTTCATCATCAGCAATATACACCTCGAGGTTATTCATATTTTCCATATCCCAACGAATGGAACCTTTTTCTCCATTGATTTCAAACTTATTTTTATTCCGGTTTCCTCCTGCAAAGCGAGTGGCCTCAAATGTACCAAGTGTTCCGCTTTCAAAACGAGCAATAAAAGTAACCGCATCATCAACCGTGACCTCTCCGAGTGTGCTTTTATCCGATTTCGCACTTAAGCCACCAGCCATCTCTCCGATTGGCCGCTCTTTAATGAACGTTTCCATCGTACCTACAACTTCGTCAAATTCTCCGACTAAAAATCGTGCTAAGTCAATACTATGCGCACCAATATCACCGAGTGAACCGGAGCCAGAAACCTCTTTTTTGAGTCTCCACACTAACGGAAATTCTGGATCCATGATAAAATCCTGTAAATAATTGGCACGGAAATGATAGATTTTGCCGATTCTGCCATCTTCTATTAATTTTTTTGCTACTTGTACAGCTGGGGCAAAACGATAATTGTGACAAATCATATGCTTAACCTTGTTCTTCTTAACTGCTTCATACATTTGTCTTGCTTCGTCTAAAGTTAAAGCAAGGGGCTTTTCTGTAATGATATGCTTCCCCGCTTCTGCAGCAGCAATCGCTATTTCTGCATGTGTATGATTCGGAGTTACAATGTCAACCACATCGATATCATCTCGTTCAATCACTTTTCGCCAATCCAGTTCATACGACTCCCAGCCCATTTTTTCAGCAGCCTCTGACACCGCTGACTCGTTGCGGCCAGAAACAACCTTCAACACAGGTTTTAATTTCGGATCAAAATAAAATGGTAAATCACGATAAGCGTGGCTGTGTGCTTTCCCCATAAATTGGTAGCCGATCATACCAATTCTAATTTCTTTTTTACTTACGCCCACCACATTTCACCTACTTTTTCTTTAATAAGCGCATTCTTTAACAAAGCTACTGCCTTTTGGAACCCTTCATCAACAGACATTAAGCTATCTTCATGTTCGATACTTACTGCACCTTGGTATCCTACTAATTGTAAGGCACTAACAATACCCTTCCATGTTTCTTCTCCATGTCCATATCCAATTGTTCTAAAGATCCAAGAACGGTTAAGTTCATCACTGTATGGCTTCGTATCTAATACGCCGTTTCCCGCCACATTTTGTTGGTCAATTGCCGTATCCTTGGCATGAAAATGGTATAATGCATCGTGTTTTGCTAATTCTTTAATACTAGCAACTGGGTCCATATTCTGCCAAAACAAGTGACTTGGATCAAAATTAACCCCGATTGCATCTCCACAATCTTGACGTAAACGGAGGGCTGTTTCATTGTTATACACAACAAAACCAGGGTGCGGTTCAATCGCAACTCGGACGCCATGTTGTTTTAAAAATTCATTTTGTTCCTTCCAATATGGGATTACTTTTTCTTTCCACTGCCAATCCACAACTTCTGCGTGGTCTTCAGGCCATGCACACGTTACCCAAACTGGAAAACGAGAATTCTCGGATTCTCCTGGACATCCAGAAAAAGTTACAACCGTATCCACCCCAAGTCTTTCTGCCAATAAGACTGTATTTTTAAAGTCTTCATGATGCTTCTCGGCAATTTCTTGGTTCGGGTGAAGCGGGTTGCCATGACAGCTTAATGCACTAATTTCTAAATTTCGTTTATCAATCGCCTGCTTAAATGCTTCTAATTTCTCTTCGTCATGAAGTAATTCAACTGGGTTGCAATGGCTGTTTCCTGGATATCCACCGGTACCTATTTCAACAGCTTCCAACCCGGCACCAGCAATTTTGTCCAACGCATCTTCCAATGATTGATCACCAAATAACACAGCAAAAACACCTAATTTCATAACTTTCCACTCCTTTTATATTATCTTTTAAGAGCGTGTTCAAAGTCGATGTTCAGAAGCAAGAAGGTTTGGATTCCTATTTTTGAACAACCTCTTTATACTGATAAAATGAATCAAAATTGTGCTTATTAATTCCTACAGGCATTGCTTCTGGCTGTTCGCAAGTACTTGCAAGCACATAATGGTTTCCTGAATTCGAAGCATCATGGAACCCATGCATAACATCTAAGACATGGTAAGCTAAATCACCATTAGCTCTTGCTGTTTTATTCGTTAAAATAGCATGAGCCATATCTGCTACTCCTAGCCCACGGCTATTCTCGGTAAATCCATGTGTGAGCGGAATTTCTGACCATTCTTTATGATCATGCCTGCGAACATATACTGGACCACCAAAATTATTTGGATCAGGAACAACCATACTCCCTTCTGTTCCATGGATCTCTATATTAGGTAAATGATGATGCCATGTATCAAAACTAGTAATAATTGAACCTACTGCTCCATTTTCAAAATCTATTACTCCATTAATCTGTGTTGGTGTATTTACTTGAATTTTCTTCCCATAATTCTGCTGGCTAGTAATCGTTCGCTCAGAAAATGTAGTGGCAGTTGATCCTGTTACTCGCTTTATTGGACCCATTAAATTAATTAGTGCTGTTAAATAGTACGGACCCATGTCAAACATCGGGCCGCCACCCTGTTGGTAATAGAACGTAGCGTCAGGGTGCCAGCTCTCATGACCATGATTCATCATGAATGCGGTTGCAGAAATAGGTTTTCCAATCCAACCGTCATCAATTAATTTTCGACAAGTCTGGATACCTCCTCCCAAGAAGGTATCCGGAGCATTGGCAACGAATAACTGCTTTTCCCTGGCTACCTCTAACACTTTTTTTCCATCTTCCCTGCTAACAGCAAGTGGCTTTTCTCCATACACATGTTTTCCAGCCTCTAAACAAGACAAAGCTATTTCAGCATGAACAGCTGGAATAGTCAGATTTATCACCAAATCAATTTCCGGATCATCTAGTAACTCTTCGGGTGTATATACTTTTGGTATATCATACTCTTCTGCCTGTAGCTTTGCACGCTCCATATCAATATCCGCACATGCAACGATATCTAACACATCAAATTTCTTTGCATTTTTAAAATATATCCCGCTTATATTCCCACAACCTATTAATCCTACATTTAAGCTTGCCATGATTCCACCTCATTAAAAGAATTATATTACCTACTTGCCCAAGTCATTCCTTTTCTCATTAATTCCATTACTTCTGGCATCCGAACAATTTCTGCAACATGTCCTAGGGAGTTATAATACACTTTTCCCTTCCCCCACATTTTTGTCCAAATGACAGGCATATCTACTTCTCCATTGCTTTTATATGGTCCATCTGCAACCGGAAATCTTGTTGTTGCATGAACCTTCACGACAGGATCAACGTGCATATAATATTGCTCAGAAACGACAGTAAAATCACTCATCCCTTCTGTAAGTGGATGATCGGAATCTGAAATATGCACGTTATATGTAATACCATCATTACCAGGGTGTGCAACCCATTGTCCACCGACCATAAACTGATAATCGGTTTCCCAACGGAAGGAATCACCCATTCCCCCGTGTAATCCTGCCAAGCCAGTTCCCTCTTCAACCGCTTTCATTAACTTTTGTAAGGCTTCCTTTTCAATGGTGCCCTGTGTCCAATTAGGAACAATCAAATCATAGGCAGTTAAGTCATCCTCTACTAATGTTGCTAGCGTATCTGTTACTTTTACGTCAAATCCTTCTTCCTGAAGAATGCCAGATAAGATTTCAGCAACCTCCTCCGGCTCATGACCTTGCCATCCCCCTTGAAAAATTAATGCTTTTTTCATAATAATCGCTCCTTTCTATGAAATTTTATTATAGTTTGTTAGTGTTATATGAGACTAAATATTCAAAATAATGATAACGCTTTCCGTAACTAATTATAGCAATGTTTTTTTTGTTTGTATAGATGATAAACAAAGTTCTCTAACTGTCTATTCATTTAAATCTCTATAGTCAAAATAATCAAAATCAGCATGCAATCTTTGTCCACTTAAATCCTGTGTACAAACACCTACGAACGTACCTGTAAAACGAATATAGTCAGCGTCATCATCAGAAAGATGGCCAATATCAATCCGATCACCAACAGGATGCCATTCTTTACTATTCAATGAATAAAAGAATCTCAACCAATGTCTATCAACTGTGGCCTTTAAATAACAAGGTCCATCATCAGGAATAGAAATATCTTGATCGAGTAACTCATCATATTTTCCGTACTTTGTTTCTATAATTCCTAAGCATTTTCCTAAATCTTCATGATAGGTCACACGAAGATACACGTGATCATCTGTGTCATAGTAAAGAATCAGACCAGCCATTTGTTGAAAATTAACCGGATTAAATTCTATTTTGGTTTCTAAATCAACATGAAAGTGCTCTAATCGGCGTGCCAGTATACTTTGGTGGTGAAAAGAGCTCATTGATTCGCCACCCTTGAGCCTTAAATATCCAGGACGATCGGACAAAGATAGCCAATCATTGGAAAAAGTTCTTCGTAATGAATTCCAATATTTTTTAAGTTCTACTCCATCAAAATTGTCTTTATTACTTTCTGGCTCAACAATATAAGGTTCAAGATTTGGTGCATCAACAACTGTCTTAGGATGATTTCCTCCCTCAATTCTGAGCCAATCATCTTCTGTCCAATAACATTTTTGAATAGCTGTTTCTCTTCCCAAAATACACTTTTTATCGATAACCGGACGACCACATAAATGAGCCATGTACCATTCACCATTTTGTGTTTCTACTAAACTACCATGCCCGGCTTTTTGAAGCTGATCCAGATTATCTTGATCAGAAGTCAAAATTGGATTGGTAGGATCCACTTCATATGGGCCAAAAAGTGATTTGGACCGTGCCATTGTAGCTGCATGGGTGTACCATGTTCCTCCCTCAGCTGTTAGCAAATAATAATAGCCATTTCGTTTATATAAATGTGGCGCCTCGGTTAATCCAAGGTCTGTACCTTTGAATATATTTCTTAT
The DNA here is from genome assembly GCF_016908325.1 of Aquibacillus albus. Lineage (GTDB taxonomy): Bacteria > Bacillota > Bacilli > Bacillales > Amphibacillaceae > Aquibacillus_A > Aquibacillus_A albus. The sequence continues at coordinate 93,883 of NZ_JAFBDR010000003.1, forward strand.
CGGACCCACCAATTTTTTCTCATTAACGGAATATTCTTGTAATGCAATGCCTGCAAACGAGTTCGTTCCTTTGCGATGATCCCAAATCATGTTCACCAACCATTTTTTACCATCATCATCATGAAACAATGATGGATCAAAACCACTACTATTTAAATAAACAGGATCCGACCAAGGACCTTCAATATTTTCAGCGGTAACTAAATAATTATGTGTATCCTTAAAAGCACCCATTCTACTTTTTACATCTGTATAGATTAGGTAAAAGATACCGTCGTGATAAGATAAACACGGTGCCCAAACCCCTCCAGAATTGACATTACCTATCATATTTAGTTGAGATTCTCTTGTTAAAGGGTACGTTAATAAGTTCCAATGAATGAAATCCCTAGAGTGATAGATTTGAACACCTGGAAACCACTCAAATGTAGAGACGGCTATATAATAGTCATCGCCTACTCTTAGTATCGATGGATCTGGATGGTATCCTGGTAAGACTGGATTTTGAATTTTGCTCAAAATAGCACAACTCCTTTAAATCGTATTTTTGAATGAAACAACTTGTCTACTAGATTATCCTTTTACAGACCCAGCTGCAAGCCCTTTCACTATTTTTTCTTGTGCAACAAAATAGACGAGTAATAACGGCAGGCTTCCTAAAGTTAATGCCGCCATAATTCCTGGGACATTTACAGAGAATTCTCCGTAAAATTCTCTTAACCCTAATGGCAGCGTAGCAACGTCTGAAGAGCTCGTTAAAACTAAAGCAAAAATAAACTCATTCCAAATGTGAATAAAGTTGTAAATAGCTACAGTAGCAACTGCTGGTGTTAATAAAGGAAAAATAATCCTCCAAAACAGACGAAAATGCCCACATCCATCAATTTTTGCTGATTCTTCTAATTCCCTTGGAATATCTCGCATAAATTGTGTGAAAATAATAACTGAAATCGGTAAGGCAAATGCCACATACGGACCGATTAAGCCCCAAAGTGTATCATATAGCCCCATTTTAGATGTTAATATATAGATAGGGATTAAAGTTGTATGGATAGGGATCATCATACCAATCATGAATAACAGAAAGACAGGCTTATTTAAACGAAACTTTAGCCTTGCTAATGGATAACTAGCCATTGCTCCCAATACAATCACTAATATAACGGAAGCTACTGACAAAAATAAACTATTCAAGAAATAGCGTGTGAAATCCAGCTCTAATAACAGAGCATAATTAGAAAAGGATATACTCTCTGGTAAAGACCATGGTGATGTCATAAATTCCAATTGCTGCTTAAACGAGGTATTTACCATGATAAAAAAAGGTAAACCTGTAAACAATAATAAAATTATTGCAAGCAAGTAAATTGGCATTTGACTAATCTTTCTAATCATTACTCCTCACCTCTCCTTCTTCTTTCCCCAAAAAGAATCACAATTGTGACTATAAAAGCAATAATTAACATAGAAAATGATACACTACTTCCATAACCCATATTAAAATTTGTAAACGTTTGTTTATACATGTAAGTGGCCATTAATTCAGTCGAATTACTTGGACCCCCTCCAGTCATTACATAAATCAAATCAAAATATTTTAGTGAACCGATAATAGACAAAATGGCTGAGGTTGTAATAATCGGCATTAATAATGGAAAGGTTATATTTTTAAAACGCTGTAACGAATTAGCACCATCTATATCGGCTGCTTCATACAACTCTTCTGGTATTCCAACAATTGCTGCTCTAAATAAAATCATATAAAATGGAGCAAATTGCCAACAAACGGTAGCAATAACCGCCCAAATTGCCGTGCTTTCTGTACCAATCCAAGCTCGTTGCCATGACTCTAAACCTACCATTCGCAGTAAATCATTTAATAACCCAAAATTTCCATCGTAAATAAAAATAAATAAAATACCAATGGCAACTGTAGACATTAAGAATGGCATAAAGAAAATGGAACGAAAAAACCGAATTCCTTTAATTGGGCTAAACAACAAAAGTGCCATAATTAGGCCAAGAGGTAATTGTGTCAATAAAGATGCCGCTACTAGTAAAAAGTTATTTTGAAGTGACTTCCAAAAAACTCCATCCTGAAAAAGCTCGATATAATTACTTAACCCTAAAAAAACGAGATTATTGTCAATACCAGACCAGTCAAATAAACTATAATAAAAAGTCATGAAAATGGAATAAACGACGTACACACCATAGACAAGAAGAGCCGGTGCAATAAAAGCTATAATCGCTAGGATTTCTTTTCTTTTCCGAGCTTTCTTTACATCGGTGCTTGTTGCTACTTTTGGTTTTGATAACTTCTCAACTTTTTCTAGCAAAAATCTCACCTCAATTTTAATGGGAAAGCTACATAAAGGAATTATTCCTTCATGTAGCTTTCCGCCATTTTTTTCATTTTACTACTATTAATCTAATAACTCTTTGGCTTTTTCTTCTACTTTAGCCATTGCTTCTTCTGGTGTCATGGACAAACCAAAGATTGCCTGGGTTGTATCTAAATGGACTTGTGCTAATTCAGGAGGTAGTGTCTGGTCATAATAGGTTTGCATAAACTCAGAACTCTCTAATACTTCACTAATTTTTTGCGTATATGGATCTTCATAAGTTACGCCCTTAATAGCTGAAATATCTCCAGCATTATTTGCCATATAGGTTGATGTTTCTATACTAGCTAGTTCTTTCACTAGTTCAGCTGCAATATCTGGATGTTCACTTGTTTCTGCAACAGAAAACACAGGAGCAACTCCACCAACGACGTGATTTTTCTCTCCTTCTCCACCTTCAACAGCTGGGAATAAGAAGAAGTCTAGCTTTTCTTCGAATTCTGGCATTTCATCTCGTACGTTATTCACTAACCAGTTACCCATTATCTGCATTCCAGCTTTACCAGAATAAAGTAATTGTCTGGATTGACCAGTATCATAGTTCATACCATTAAACCCATCTGGAAACGCATTCAATTCCACCAATTCTTGAATCTTATGCCCCGCTTCCACATATGCTTCATCATCAAACCCTCTGCCAGTGCGATTAAATGCTTCACTAAATAAATCTGGTCCACCAATCCGTTCAGCGAGATACATTAAATAAAACGATCCTGTCCATTTTGTTTGGTTCGCTAAAGTAAACGGTATAATCCCATTGGAATCTAGTGTTTGTATGATTTCTTTTAGTTCTTCAAAGGTATCTGGTTCTTCAATTCCATATTCATTAAATATATCTTTATTATAAAATACTGGCACTACAGCCATCCCTATCGGTGCACCATATACTTTGTCATCATAAGTGGCTGCTGATAAAGCTGCTTCTACATAAATATCTGTATCTAGTTCATTTGTTATTTCTTTTACTTGCCCTGCATTAACAAATTGCTCTAACCAGCCACCACCCCATGATGAGAAAACATCAGGTGGATTTCCACCTCCCATTGCTACACTTAATTTCGATTTATATGGATCATTTTCTTGTTGTGATACTTCTACCGTCACACCTGGATTTTTCTCTTCAAATCGTTCTACTGCTTGCATAATTGCATCCCCAGATGGACCAGTCTCAATATGCCATAATGAAATTGTTACTTCTTCATTGGTTCCATCACTATTTTCCTCATCACTATTATCAGTTTCAGTATTACTTCCTGTTTCTTCTGAACTAGTATCTTGCGAATTGTCGTCTGAACCTGTTTCAGTAGAGGAATTACACGCCACTACGCCGAATAATAAAACAAAAAACATAAATGAAACAAGAAACTGTCTCTTTTTTAACACAAAACCATCTCCCCTTTTCAATTTTTGTTAACGCTTACAAAAGGTGACTAAAATAATTAGCTAGTGATATTATCACTTCCTTCCTGTATTAAAAAGCATTTTTAAATATAACAATTTAATTAAAATTGTTATTTACGTAAATTAATACAAACAAATATAGGGTTGATGTAAAGTCTGATGGTAGTTTTTGCTTACATTTTAACTAAGAGGATATTATACTTTATATGAGATATGAATTATGTGGTTTTAACTGGTGAAGTTGTGAATTGTTTGTTTAGTCAATCGATAAACATATTTTGTTCTATAATATAAAACCAGATTTGATTATATTGACATTATACCTAGAAAAATCTATAATTGTCAACAACGAAAATGAAAGCGCTGTTATATTATTCGGGATTAATTGATACCTATTATAAACAAATTATGGAACAAATATTCCAAAAAAGGAGAGTTTGTATGCATTCGCTAGATAACCTTATGCAAGCACCCGCTAAGATTTATGAGATAAAAACGAAGGCACCAGGACCTCAAGGAAAACTACCCCTTACAGATAAAATGCTACGCCATTCCCCAAGTGGGAATTTATTCGGATTATCACAAAATGTTGGTATGGGGTGGAAGGCTAATGCCTTAGATGGAAAGCAAGTATTATTATTGAGTACACAAGGAGGACTAAAGGACGAAGACGGGAATCCAATTGCACTAGGATATCACACGGGGCATTGGGAAGTTGACATTTTAATGAAAGAAGCTGCTAACGAAATAAGTACTCATCATGGAATTCCATTTGCAGCTTATGTCAGTGACCCTTGTGATGGTAGATCGCAAGGAACAACTGGTATGTTTGATTCTTTCCCTTATCGAAATGATGCGGCTATGGTGTATCGTCGTTTAATTCGCTCCCTTCCAACTCGTGATGCTGTTATTGGTATCGCTACCTGTGATAAAGGATTGCCGGCGATGCTAATAGCACTTGCCTCTATGCATGATTTACCTACCGTCGTTATTCCAGGTGGAGTTACTCTTCCTCCTTACTATGGTGAAGATGCCGGGAAGGTTCAAACCATTGGTGCACGTTACTCAAACGATGAGTTAAGCTTAGAAGAAGCAGCAGAATTAGGGTGTAGAGCATGTGCCACTCCTGGTGGAGGATGTCAATTCCTTGGAACAGCTGCAACAGCACAAGTGGTTGGTGAAGCACTTGGACTATCTGTTCCACATGCTGCATTAGCTCCATCAGGGCAAGATGTTTGGAAGGAGATGGCTAGACAATCTTCTCGTGCAGTCATTGAAATGGAGAATGCAAACATTACGACAAAAGACATTGTAACAAATGCATCGATTCGAAATGCGATGATTATTCATGCTGCATTTGGCGGGTCTACGAATCTACTATTACACATTCCTGCGATTGCACACGCTGCTGGCTGTGATACTCCGACAGTAGAGGACTGGAAGGAAGTTAATAGGTTGACACCTAGACTTGTAAGTGTACTTCCTAATGGTCCAGACCATCATCCTACTATTCGTGCCTATTTAGCTGGCGGTGTGCCAGAAGTAATGCTACATCTTAGGAAATTGGGACTTCTTGATGAAAGCGTGTTAACCGTAACTGGAAAAACGCTCAAGGAGAACTTAGATTGGTGGGAGCAGTCGGAGCGCAGACAGAAAATGAAAGATAGATTAAAGGAAGCCGATAACCTCGATGCTGATCAGGTAATTATGTCACCAGAACAAGCACAAGAGCGTGGACTCACCCCTACGATTACTTTTCCGACGGGTAATATTGCTCCGGAAGGATCTATTATTAAGTCAACGTCCATTGACCCAAGTAGATTGGACGAAAATGGTATCTATTATCATAAAAGCGAAGCAAAAGTTTTCACAAGTGAAAGTGAAGCCATTCAAGCGATTAAAAGCGGTGTCATTAAAAAAGGTGATATCATGGTCGTTTCCGGTTGTGGTCCATTAGGGACAGGTATGGAGGAAACGTATCAGCTTACTTCAGCATTGAAACATTTATCCTATGGAAAGTATGTAACCTTAATTACAGATGCTAGATTTTCTGGTGTATCTACTGGTGCTTGTGTCGGTCACATTGGTCCTGAGGGTCTTGCTGGCGGACCTATCGGAAAAGTACAGTCTGGTGATTTAATAGAAGTTTCAATTGATACTATTAATCTAGAAGGAAAATTAAATTTTGTTGGAACAACTGAAAATGAAATATCGCCTGAAGAAGGAAGCAGTGTGTTAGAGCAACGGAGGCAAAGTGAACAAATTCAATCACATCCAGAGCTTCCAGATGATACACGACTATGGGCAGCTTTACAAACAGTAAGCGGAGGCATTTGGAAAGGAAGCGTCTATGATGTCGATCGAATTATAGAAGTATTGGAAGCCGGAGAAAAGGCGTTAAAAAATGAGTAATATAAGAGCAAAGGACCGGGCAAATTTCGCCCGGCCTTTACTCTTTGAACCGCTTAATTATCCTTCCCCAACTTGGATATCGTCGTTTTAGGGTAATAAAATTCAATGATTTCCTTATATGTTTTTCCTTTATCTCCCATAACATAGGCACCCCATTGACTCATCCCTACACCATGGCCATAGCCTCGTCCTTTCATCGTATAAGTATTACCTTCAAAATCCAATGAATCGATTAAATAACTTTTAAATACATCTCCACCAATCATCGGACGAATGCGGTTAAGCTTGATACCCTCTGCTTTCATCTGTTGAAATAAAATGGTTCCATCAAATAACCGCTGTAAAAATTCAATCGTAATTGAACCCTTCACTCTTCGCTGCGAATCAAGCTTTGTTTTCGACAATTCAAACTGTGGAATGGATAAAATTTTAATATCACCGGGATAACCATTCCGATTCAACCACCTTTTCATGGAAGCTGTAATCTGTTTATCTTTTTCTTCGATTTGTTCCCACCAATTAGAGGCATCAAAGTTTATCTTCTCTAATTCTATTTGGGTTTCTTCTAAAGAAAATTCCCATGGATGAATCGGATCATAAGGATCTTTTTTTATTGGAAAGTAGTTTAAGGGCTTTCCTCCCCATACATGAGCGTTCGTTTCAGTCATCCCACCATTACTAGCAGAATAATAGGCATCAATCAGGTTGTCATTATAGGTGATAACCTCACCCTTTGTTTCATTCACTGCTTTAGTCGTTTGTTCACTCCAGGTATAACCTCCATACACCTGATAACTTATCGTATCATCTATTACTTTATCCATATGGGAAGCTGCATATGTTCTAGCAGCTAAAGCTTGTGCCTTCAGCGTTTCTAATCCCCAGCTAGGGAAAACTTCAAATGGAACAACGCCCTTCAGGTAGTCCTCTAAAGGTAATTGATTAACTGGTCGAATATACTCCTTTCCTTCTAATTTCATTTCGATTGCACCTAGATAAGGACGGTCGTTTACGCGGATGATGTGTTGTTCATCATAGCTTTTTGGAATAAGCATGAAAGATTCCTGGATGGTATAAGTTTCTTCTTTTCCTTTTAAAACAAGTTTATCTTTATGTAAAGTTAACGTATAGGTCACGTCTTCTTCAAGCGACATGGTAGGATCGAGTGTAAAATACTTTCCTTCAAGCTCGAACTCGAGGGTGGATGTTTGACCAACATGATTGACTAATTGAACACGCATCATATCATCTGCACTAACTATTTGTGGAAACACGATAATCGATACATATAAGGATAGTAATGTAATTAAATTTTTCATACCTTTATATTTCCTTGACCATGTCTCATTTATTCACTTAGTTATAAAATTGAGGAGAAAAATCGTTAAAAAAGAAGGCTATTTCTATAATGCGTAATATAAGATTAATGCGCAATACAGTGAAATTAAAATGAGTGCTGGGATATCGCTTCGGCAGAATACTTCGCTTTCCACGGGCACGGCCTCAGCCTCCTCAGAAGCAAAGAACGCTTCTTGCGGGGTCTTCGGACACGTGCTGTTCCCGCAGGAGTCTGCGTATTCTGCCTACGCTAAAAGCGATTCTTCGATTAATCATATGTGTAAGTACTGGAATTCACATTACGTGGATGTCTTCTCCTCAGGCAAGCACCGACTCCATTACATCTCACATAGGAAATTGGTTTATCTTTTCGATTACTCTACATGTGCTTCCACCGCTTGATCGTGGAAGTTTCATTAAATAACTAATTTTAATTAAAGAAATGGTATCAAAGCTTCGTTACAGCAATTGGATAGGTCTCACTTATTAAAAAACAAATCCAAGCTGTGGAAAAATGCGAGACTCCTGTGGGAAAAGCAACAGGTGAAGACCCCGCAGGAAGCGGTTTTCTTCCGGGGAGGCTGAGGCGTTGCCCACGGAAAGCGAGTGTTTTTCCACAGCGGCGGTTATGCACTCTTTTTTTCGTTAGATTTATGATAAATCACCTTTTGTTGCGCATTATGTGTCAACTGTGTATTAAAAAAACAACAATGAATAAGAAAAGAGCCAAAGAACATAAAGAAAAAATAGGTTTGCAGCACCTGCAAACCTATTTTTCTTTCACTGATAGATTAGTTGGTAGATTCAATAATTCAGTTAGTGTAACGAACTGATACCCTTGATCATCGAGCTCAGCAACTAACTTTCTTAGTGCTTCAATCGTTTGTGACCGATCACCAAATCCATCATGAAACAAAAGGATACTTCCATTGCTTACATTTTCAAGAGACTTCGAATAAATATGCTCGACTCCAGGCTGCTCCCAATCCTGTGCATCCATATTGACCGCACCAGCTACACTATACCCAAAACGCTCGACAATGGATTGGACCTGTTCATTATAATCAAGATACGGTGGACGAAACGTTAACGGTTTGTTACCGGTCATTTCCCGAATTAATCGATCGGTACGGTCAATTTCACTATAGCAGTCGTTATCACTTAATTCGGTTAATTTTGGATGTGTATATGTATGGTTTCCAACTTCATGCCCATGCTCAACAACTGCTTCAAATATTTCTGGATGTTTTTCCATTTGTTCTCCAATCATGTAGAAGGTTACATTTCCTGAAACCTCCTGGAATATTTCTAACACTTGTGGTGTGTAAACTGGATTAGGTCCGTCATCAAATGTAATAGCCACAGTTTTACAATCTGTTTCAATATTATTAATAATACCTCTTCTATTCATTAAGCTAAACCCCTTTCGTTAATGTAATGTCATACGCTTCTCCTGTTATTTACGAAGATCCAGCCATCGAATCTGTTCATCACTTAGTTCAATATCTAAAGCCTTTAAGCTCGAGTGTAACTCACTTATGCGTTGCGGCCCAATCAATGCACATGTAGGAAATGGCTGATTTAATACATACGCTAATGCGATTTGGTTAGTATCCACACCTTTTTCTTGTGCAAGCATTTCCGCCCGATGGTATCTCTCCCAGTTTTCATCACTGTAGTAAACTCGAACCATATCCTTATTTACAGGTTTGTCCTGCGAGAACCTTCCTGTAAAAAATCCACCTGCTTGTGAAGACCAGGATAATAAAGGCATCTGATTGCTTATATGCCAGTTAAGGCTCTGCTCATCAACCGAGATGCATCCTGGCCACATTGGTTCATTTGGTTTTGCAAGACTTAAATTGGGACTATTCACGGTAAAGCCAACCAAACCATTATCCTGGGCGTATTTGTTAGCTTCATCAATTCGTTCATTCGTCCAATTAGATACACCTAAAGCGCAAATACGTCCTGCTTTATAATGTTCATTTAGTGATTCTATAATAACTCCAACTGGAACATCTGGGTTATCACGATGGAGCATATAAATATCAATGTAATCTGTTTGTAACCGCGATAAACTTTCTTCTAAATCTTCAGAAATAGCTTCTGGAGTCACACGAGGACCGTTCTCATCGGGATGTGCTCCCTTATCAATAATAATCATATCTTCCCTTTTCCCAGTCTCTTGTAACCATAGACCAATTGCTTTTTCGCTTTCACCTCTGTTATAAACGTGTGCTGTATCGACTGTATTTCCACCACATTCAAAAAAAACACCTAACATTTCAGTAACATAGTCCATCCTTGATGGTGAAAATGACATCGTTCCTAAAATCACCTGTGAAATTGATTTTTCTAGACCATGAATCGGAATATATTTCATCTACCAAACCTCCATTTTATATAAATAACAATCCAGATGTCCGCCAACACCGTTTTTAAAACCCCACCCGGGTCCTTTATATTGGCTATTGGAACACTTTGATTCACTTCCTGAGACAATTTCAATGGATGAGTTTCACATCCTGATCCAACCAAAACCTCACCGTAAACATCGGGATTAGCTTACCCTTCCACGAGTGCCCTCAAAATTTTGACCATGAACATGCTCTCCTTGTTTAATAGGACGAGTAGCGGTTCCAATAATTTCACCATATTTTATAATTGGATCTCCTTGATTCATGTACCTTACTGCAAATTTATCACCAAATTCAATTGAATCTATCATTTTAATTGTTTTTTTGATAGATTTATAGGCTATGTTAACATCAGCACCACTTGGAATGTTATCTAAGGCAACAGCTACACTATCCAACTCACCTAACAATACATATTTATATTCCTTTTCCTGCATATTCCAACATCCCCCACCACATTGTATTCGCTTACATACACTTGTTTTAAATACTTCACTTTTATCGGAACTACCATTTATTGCTTAAAGTGCGTGTTCAAAAAACGGTGAGATTCACCGTTTATAAATTTGACCACTTTTTGAACAACCTCTAAAATAAATTTATTCACATTCTGTAATTTTCATTCAACATTTGTGGGAACCATTAGAAAAATCAGCATGATTAATATATAGTAGCAATTAATCATGCTGATCATAGATACTAAGATTAATTTTTCAAAGTGTGTAGTTAAGGGGTCTGACCCTTTGCTTTGGGACAGCCTCAATACTAGTTTCTTAACCCTTCACAAATACTGTTTTTACTGTAGTAAAGAACTCTTTTGCGGCCTCACCCTGTTCACGTGAATGAGAGCTTGATGCTTTCATCCCTCCAAATGGTGCTTGAAGTTCTACTCCAGCTGTCTCTGAGTTAATTCGAACAAGTCCAGCCTCAATATCATCGATAAATGATAAGATACTATCAATATTTTTAGAGAAAATGGACGCACTTAAACCATACTCTACATCGTTCGCAAGGTCAATTGCTTCTTCAACCGTGTCAACCTTCATTAAAGCTAAAACTGGACCAAAAATTTCTTCTTGTGCAATCGTCATCGATGATGTTACACCTTCAAAAATAGTAGGATTTACGAAATATCCATTTCTTAACCCATCTGATTGTGGTTCATCTCCACCATAGATAAGTTGTGCACCTTCTTCAATACCTATTTGGACGTATTTACGTACTGTATTATACTGTCCTTCGCTAGCACAAGGTCCCATCCATGTATCAGAGTCAAGTCCATTTCCAACTTTTATTTCTGCTACTTTCTGTAACAGTCTTTCTTTAAACGTGTCATAGATACTGCTTTGTACAATGACACGACTACTGCACGTACACTTTTGTCCAGTTGATTTTAAACCTCCGCTAATGGCAGCATCTACCGCCAGGTCAATATCACAATCTTCCGCAACGATGATTGGATTTTTTCCGCCCATTTCTAGTTGGTACTTGCCACCTCGTGCAGCTACAGAGCTTCCGATGTTTTTACCAACTTGGTTAGAACCAGTAAAAGTAACCGCATTTACGTCAGAGTGATCAGCAAGACCTTGACCTATAACGGAACCTTTACCAGTTACTAGATTGATGACACCCTCAGGAACTCCTGCCTTTTCAAAGCATTCTACAACCTTAGCTGCTGTCACTGCTGCTTCTGTAGCAGGCTTAAATACAACGGTATTACCATAAATTAATGCAGGAGCCATTTTCCAAATCGGAATTGCTACTGGAAAATTCCAAGGAGTAATGACGCCAACGACACCTAATGGTACCCGCTTACTAAACATAAGAGCTGAGCTATCAGTCGATGGAATGACATCGCCAACCTTACGCATTCCCTCTCCAGCATAATAACGTAAAATGGCAACTCCTCTAGCTGTCTCTCCTTTTGCTTCAGGAAGTGTTTTTCCCATTTCATTGGTCATCGTTTCTGCAATCTCATCTAAGTTATTTTCTAAAATGTTTGCAACACTAAACAAAATGTTTCCTCTTTCAGCACCAGAAAGCTTTTTCCATGACTTTTCCGCTTGCTTTGCAGCCTGGATTGCTTCCTCCAAATCCTCTCGAGTAGAATTTTGAACATTTCCGACAACTTCATGCTTATTAGCTGGATTATAGCTAGCAATTGTTTCATTTGATGTAGATTCTTTCCACACTCCATTTACATAGTTCATATACGTCTTTGCTGCTACATTTGTAGACATAATTATCCTCCTTAAAATTAATTTATTTCATAGTTTCATTGATGAATAGCACTTAGTTGCTTAACCGGATTAGAAAGTACACCTATTCCTGGTATTTCAATTTCCACTTTATCTCCATCCTGTAGCGTAAAATCGTCATCCGGAATAACACAAGTTCCTGTTAATAATACAGTTCCATCAAAAACTTCATTATCCTGCATTAAATAAGAAACTAATTCGTCATAAGATCTTTTTAATAATGACGTACTTGCATGATCATCAAAAACCTTTTTCCCATCCCTAAAAATACGACAAGTGATTGTAAAATCGTAAGGATCCTGTACTGTTTCCGCCAAGCGAATCGCTGGACCTATCGAACAAGAATGCTTCCATATTTTAGCCTGAGGCAAATAAAGTGGGTTTTCTCCTTCAATGTCACGGCTACTTAAATCATTCCCTATTGTATAACCAACAATTTTTCCAGTTTTACTAAGTACTAACCCCAATTCAGGCTCTGGAATTTGCCAATCAGAGTCACTTCTAATATAAAGAGAGGTATTTGGTCCAATTGTTCTTCTTTCAGTAGACTTCAAGAATATCTCAGGTCTTTTAGCATCGTAAACTTTGTCGTAATAAGATCCAGTGGTTACTTTAGCTTCTACATTACGAGCATCCCTGCTTTTCGAATACGTAACACCGGAGGCCCATACTTCATAAGAACTAACAGGAACTAATAAAGATAAATCCTGGACTTTTTCCTGTATCGGCAAACTATCTTCTATTGCTTGTTCTACCAATTTTAAACAGGTTTGATTCGTTTCTTCAGCCTTTTCTAACAAGTCCAAAAAATCAGTGTACGGCAGATTATAAACCCTCTCACCTTCTGTAAGTGCTGCTAACTGCTTCTGATTAGCTCCCGTTTGATAACAAATAATTTTCATGTAACCATCCCTCTTTCGTTTTATATTATAAAATTAAGTTTTGGTATATTAACAAAAGTATATCAGCTTAACCTGATAAAGATGACTTTTGATAACCTAGTTGATGGGAAATTTCAAGTGCCGTTTCTTTTAGTTTTTTCATAATTAACTCTCTCATTTCTGGGGTAAGTTTAAAGACAGTAGTCGAAACACTAATCGCTGCGATAACAGTTCCTGTGTGATTAAAAAGTGGCACTGCAAAACAACATACACCGGGTTCATTTTCTTCGTTATCAACAGCCAGCCCGGAATTGACAACTATTCTTAATTCCTCTAGATATGCTTGTTTGGAAGTAATCGTATTATTTGTTTGTTTATAAAAATCATAGTTTTCTAGCAAATGTTCAATTTCTTTGTCTGATTTAAAAGCTACTAAAACTTTACCAACTGCACTTGAGTGAATAGGTACTCTTCTTCCAACCCTAGAAAATACAATGGTTGAAGATCCTTCAACTTTATCAATGTACACGCCAGATTTACCTTCTAGAACAACTAAGTGCGCAGTTTGAGCAGTTGTGGCTGACAAGTTCACCAAATACTCCCTAGACAGTGTTCGAATATCCATACTATTTAGAACAAATTGACCACGTTCGAGAAGCTTTAATCCTAGGCTGTATTTTCCACTATCCGAATTTTGTTTAATGTAATCGTGTTGTTTTAAAGTTTTTAATAACGAGTGTGCGGTACTCTTATTCAAGTTCAACTTACTGCTTATTTCTGAAATTTTTAATTCTTTGTTTTGTTCATCGAATAATTCCAATATTTTTAACGCTCTGTCTAATGATTGTATAATTGGCATGCAACTTTACCCCTTTAATTCACCCAAAAATGTAAGCCTATACATAACATTATATTACACTATATAAAACAGAGTTTCAAATATTCAAACACTTTTATATAGAGATTGTTAAAAAAAGTGACCAAATGATCAACGGTAAATGTCACTTTTTGCTTGTTTTTCCGATCCTCTAAACTACGCCGCACCTTCTTGTTTCTGATTCTCCGGCTTCTTAAACACGCACATATAGTAGAAAATTCACTAATATGATATGGTAAACATATACATACTATTTTCACTGGTTGAAACCATTACTATAGGAGGAGCTCTGTATATGCTAAATCACGAACACTTTCTAAATAAAGCCGTACAGCTTGCAGTAAAAAATGTCGAGAATAACGGAGGACCCTTTGCAGCCATCATCGTTGATAAAAAAGGAGAGATTGTTGGAAAAGGACAGAATAGAGTAACAGATACCAATGACCCAACGGCTCATGCAGAGGTACAGGCTATTCGAGATGCCTGTCAAAATCTACATTCTTTTCAATTAACTGATTGTGTACTTTATACAAGCTGTGAACCATGTCCCATGTGCTTAGGCGCAATTTATTGGGCTAGATTGGAAAAAATATACTTCGCAGCTGATCAAAAGCTAGCAGCAGCAGGTGGATTTGATGATGCTTTCATTTATGAAGAAATTAATAAGAAACATAATGAAAGATCAATCCCTTTTTATTCCATTTCACTGAAGGATAAAAACCTTCCATTTGAAAAATGGGCAGAACTAGAATCAAAAATTGAATACTAAAATGTAACAAACGTCCTACTTTACGCGCCTACTATTTAGCAGGCGCCATTATTTTAAAGAGGTTGTAAAAATTTCACCAAATGATAAACGGCGCATCTCTTCGTTGGCTCGTTCTCCCGTCCCTCGGAAGCTTTGCCACCCAACCTGACACGCACTATAAGGCATGATCTATGGGAACATCTTGCCCAGACCAAACGCTTTTTGCTGTCCAATCCATTGGTGGATCGCTCCAAAAAGGATCCAGTTCTGACAAACCAAGTGGTAGGAATATTGTTGAACACAGATAAGTGCTACCAGTTGAAATATACCCCTCCCCAATACCCGGCTGATGACCACAAACCCCTATTGTTAACCATCCTTCTGGAGTGAAGGTTCCAATAGCTTCCAGTGATTTTCTAATAACAGCGGTTAATGCAGACCGTATCTGTGCTGGGCGGACATTTTCCGGCAAATCACTTCGTAAAGCATGTAAAGACAGGCTTTGTAGTGCACCACAGCGGTAGGCTAGTGAACGACCAACTGGAGGAAACGTTCCTTCAGGTGAAATTAACCTTTCCTGAATAACAGCGTAACGCTGTGATCTCTTTACGATATCACTCTTGATTGCTCCCCAATCCCTATACTCGTTTTCAACCGTTTCAATTAAATCGACTAGCATTGGATGTATAACAAAGGCATTGTAGTAATCATAATGAAACTCTGGACCATCACTATATACACCATCCCCAACATACCACTGACTAAATTGCTTCAAGGCATAGTCTATTCTCATCGGATCCCAGTCGTCTTCACCAATTTTATACAAAGTAGCTTCTATGATTGCGGAAAATAATAACCAATTTGAAAAAACAGGTTTTCTCGACCTAGTTCCCTTAAGCGCTTCAATCACGTTCTGTTGTACTTTGGCACCAAGCTTCTCCCATAGTTCATTGGGTGCTCGTAGAATAGCTTGGGCCAGGAAGGCTGTATCCACAATTGGCTGAAAATCATCTTTAAAATTCATATAATCTGGTGAAGCTGGATCTGTTCCAGCATCCATTGCTGCTCTAGCCAAGTTGCAAAAATGCAGACGCAACTTTTCTTCCTTCTCATTTACTGATTTCTTTTCTAACCATGGTGCAATCCCTACTAATAAGCGGGACATAGCTTCTAAGTGAGAAAATTTTTCTCGACTGGCTCCTTCCTTCTCTTCTACCGGCATCACTTCTTTTAATTGCTTCTGCTCCAAAGCGTTCAAAACTGGACTAGCTATTTTAATCATCGTATCGATCCAATACTGCCGGTCATTTTGTATTTTTACATCCATTTCATTACACCTCTTATAAGGTACTATTTGTTCCCTTTTCTGTTTTGTTCGATTGATTTAAATGCTTTTGCTCAATTCTCATAAACGCACAATGTGCAAACCACATCGTAATAAAGCTTAAACAGCTTCCTGTAAATACCGGAATTATGCCCGGGAAAATGTTAGAAAAATAGAGAAAAAACATAACACTTACGCCTATTAACAAAGTCATCAATGGAGAAGAAATTCCGACAAAAAAAGCATGCTTAAAATAATCAAAAAACTTCACGTTATAGTGGGAATAAACAGGAAAAATATAAATGACAACAATAACATAAAGAAAAGCCAAACCTAGCAATAATAAGGAAATAACATCAGCCAATAAATGCTTGACTGATGAAATCATTTGATAATTAATATAAATCAACAATCCAAAGAAGCTTAGTAAAAAACCAATACAATTTACTTGAATAAACCTATGTTTATATTCTTTCCAAAACGCAGCAAAAATTGGCGTATCATCCTGCCCATGAATCCATTTTCTTTCGATTGAAAACATAGCAGAAGTTGCAGGAAAAAACCCTAAAAATACTAGACCAATTAGGGTGAAAACCAACCACAGTAAGTTTAAATAAGCAAACCGCATCAACCACATACAAATTTTATAGATTCCACCTGTATAATTCCCATCCATATGATTAACTCCTCTTAGACTCTATCAATAGAACAGTCTTTTCTACCATTCTGCGATACTACCATCTTGATGGCGCCAAACTGGATTTTTCCAATTATGTCCTTCCCCTGCTTTTTCTTTTACGTATGTCTCATCTATCTCAATTCCTAAACCTGGACCTTGTGGAATCTTCACATAACCATCTTTGTATTCAAACACACTTTTTTCTTTAATATAATCAAGTAAATCATTACTTTTGTTATAATGGATTCCCAAGCTTTGTTCTTGGATAAAAGCGTTATGTGAAGTTGCATCTACCTGTAAACATGCTGCTAACGCGATTGGACCAAGTGGACAATGGGGAGCTAAAGCTACATCGTAAGCTTCCGCCATCGACGCAATTTTTTTCGTTTCGGTAATCCCGCCGGCATGAGACAAATCAGGTTGTATAATGTCTACATAGCCTTCTGCCAAAATCTTTTTAAAATCCCATCTTGAGAACATTCTTTCTCCTGTTGCAATTGGAATACTCGTATGGTTAGCAATCTCCTTTAAGCTTTCATTATTTTCCGGCAAAACAGGTTCTTCAATGAACATCGGATGATAAGGCTCTAATTCTTTCGCTAATACCTTCGCCATTGGTTTATGTACTCTTCCATGGAAATCAATCCCAATTCCAACATCATTTCCAACAGCTTCTCTTACTGCAGCTAAACGATGAACTGCTTCTTCCACTTTGGTAAAGGAGTCTATATATTGCAGTTCTTCTGTTCCATTCATTTTAACCGCCGTAAAGCCTGCTTCCACTACTTTTTTCGCTTCCTGTCCAACATCAGAAGGTCGATCCCCGGCAATCCATGAGTATACGCGAATCGAATCTCTACATGCTCCACCCATAAGTTCATAGATTGGAGCATTATAATACTTTCCTTTAATATCCCAAAGTGCTTGGTCTATTCCAGCAATCGCACTCATCAATATCGGCCCGCCCCTGTAAAAACCAGATCGATATAATTTATTCCAGTGGTCTTCAATTCGGAGTGGATTTTTGTCAACCAGATACTCCATTAGTTCATCGACTGCAGCCTTTATTGTGGCAGCTCTTCCTTCAACGATTGGTTCACCCCAACCAGTTATACCCTCATCTGTTTCTATTTTTAAAAATAGCCACCTTGGCGGGACAAGAAATAATTCATAATTAGTTATCTTCATGTTATCTACTCCTTCAACTGATTTCTCAATTCAATAAATTGCTTGGCTTTTTCTTCCATTTCATCAAATTTTTGTTCCGATACGAGTTGTTGATTGATTAACGACCCACCAAGTCCTAAAGCATCCCACCCTGTACGCAAATATTCTTCTGCATTATTTAATGAAACGCCACCGACAGCCATGATAGAACTTCGATTGCATTTCTAATTAAAAACCTTTCCTTACAAATAGGTTGTTTCTTTTATTTTATTCTTTGCGTTAGTTTCTTTAAATATAAGATTTTTGAAAAACTATATAATATATTGGAATGAATAGAATCGCTATTTTTAGACTTCATTCCTAAAAATTCTTACTACGTCAAATTACTTCTCTTCTAAAATTTTATATTTTATTAACATAGAACAATAGAGAAGGAGGACCCTCCTCCTTCTCTATCATTAACATTATATTATCTATTTTCTAACCATTCCGTACTTTCTTTTTGTGCTTTTTGAAGTGCTTCTTCCGCTGATCTTTCTCCAGTTAATGCAGCCTCTATTTCAGAAGTTAAGATAAATCGCGGCTGAGCAGAACCCCAAGGATAGCGAGGCGTGTAAGGAGTACTCATCGCTTCAAATACTGGGTTCATTAACTCTGAAACCTCTTTGACATTATCCCATTCAGCAGCTGATTTTACAGCTGGCATTGCGCCTGTCTCATAAACATATTTTTGGGCAAAGTCACTTGTAGCAAATTTCAACCATTCCCAAGCTAAATCTTTGTTTTCACTGTCTTTTGCAATGGTGATTGGGCTACCTGCAAACAATCCACCCTTACCGCTGTCGTCTTTAAACTCTTGAGCAATTGCAATACGGTCTTCTAAACCTTGAGCATACGTCTGTTCAACTAGATCCCCAGGACCTTGGTTAAGCATAATTGCAATATTGTTATCTTTTGTTAACCATTTTTCACTACCTTGGTTACTAACAATTCCTTCTGGTGCTAATTCCTGCATATCTAGTAACCAGTTTAACCCTTGTAACATTTCAGGAGAGTTAAATTGAAATTCAATTTCATCCCAAGCAAATCCAGTTCCCCATTTTCCACCTAAACCTTCTGCAGCGTTAATTAATGTAAAGGCAGAAGACCAGTCTCCACGGAACCAAATACCGTAGTTTTGTTCACCTGTTACTGGATTCGTACCAGTCATTTTTTGCGCTTTTTCCGTAATTTCTTCCATTGTTGGGTATTCAGAAAGATATTCTACACCCCACTCATCAAATAACTGCTTATCATATGTGATGAAACGTGCATCGCCTAAAAATGGTAATCCAAAAATATCCAATTCGCTGCTTTCAGGTGGTAATGCTTTCCAACCATCCACTTGATTATCAATAAAAATATCTAAACTGAATTCATCATCAGCATCAATATATGGCTGTAATGGTTCTAATAATCCTTGTGCAGCAAAGTCTGCTATACCTGGCATTTGGTATACATCCGCTTCTTTAGAAGTTAACATTGCTTGTGTTTTTTCTGTATAACCTTCCCATGGCATAATAATAAACTCTACTGTTGCACCAGGATGCTGTGATTCAAATTCTTCTTTTAAAACATGTAAACCAGGTGTCTTCACTCCAGTGATTGGATCTGTTGAATCTTCCATACTAAAGTCACCAATTAATTGTACTTTAACAGTTTGACCAGCCCATTCACCATCTCCACCAGAAGAACTTCCTTCAGATGATGAACCACCTGAATTTGAAGAACCTCCATCTGAACTAGAACCACCTGAATCTGAACTACAACCGACTAACGCTGCAACTAGAATGAACATAAATGCTAGTGCTAAGAGAGAACCTTTTGAGAAAAAACGTTTTAACATCATTTTTTACCCCCATTTTTTTGATAATTCTTAATACTGCAATCGCTTTCTTGTTAAATCTACAAGTTATTCCCCCTTCACTCCACTTAGGGCAATACTTTGAATAATGTATCGTTGTAAAAACAGATACAGTATTACTATAGGGATGACACTTACAGTTGCTAGAGCCATGGTTAGTCCTCCTAAACTTGTACCATTCTCTAGTGAGAAACTAGCTAAATAAAGTGGTACGGTATGAAGATCTTGATTGTTTAGTACTACTAATGGCCACATAAAGTCGTTCCAACTCCAGATAAATGCCAAAATGACCATCGTTGCTGCAATTGGTCCAGACAACGGAAAATAAACACGGAAGAAAATCCTGAACTCACCAGCCCCATCAATTTGTGCAGCCTCTCTTAATGTATCTGGTAGCTGGTCAAAAAACTGCTTACAAAGAAAGATTAGCATCCCATTAATCAAAGGAGGAAGTATTAATGGCCAAAAAGTATTCAATAATCCTACACTGTTAAACATTGTATATAAAGGGATTAGACGCGGCTCCATCGGAATCATTAGTGTACATAATACAACAATAAACAGTAGTTTCTTTCCTTTAAACCTTCCTTTTGAGAAAGCATAACCAGCAAGTAGTGATGCCGATACACCGATAAAGACTGAACTTGTCGTAACAATCGCTGAATTAATATACGAAGCTATTAGTCTTCCATTCTCAAATACAATTCCATAGTTAAAGCCTGACACTTCCTCCGGTATCAATCTTGGTGGAAATGGCATTGTTATATTGGCTGTTCTGTCAAACCCGACACTTACCATCCAAATGAATGGAGACATAAGCAGTACACCAAAGATTAATAAAATAATAAACTTGAATGAGGTTGTTAAACGTTCCGCTTGTTTATTAGACATTGCACTCATCTAGTCTCCTCCTCTCTTGTTATAGCTTCATTTTTGAGACTTTAAGGTTGATAAATGTAAATATTAATATAATGATAAACATGATATATGTTGCTGCTGATGCAACACCGAATTCAAAACCTGTAAAACCTCGTTCATAAATGAATGCACCCATTGTTTGGATTGAACGAGCAGGACTACCATTTGGTCCACCCAATACGTAAACTTCATTAAAACGTTGAAGCGCTCCAATCCACCCTGTAATAAGTAGGAATGCGAACGTGCCAGCCATATTAGGAATAGTAATAAAAAACCATTGCTGAATGCCACTAGCACCATCAATTTTAGCCGCTTCATACATTTCAGGAGATATAGCTTGTAAGTTTGCAAGACAGATAATAATTACAAAGCCTATCCAGTGCCAAACTGCTAGAAAGATAACACCCCATTTAGAAGTAGAAGGATCTGAGAACCAACCAGGTGATGGTAAACCTACTGCTTCTAGCGCAAAGTTTACAATCCCCATCTCTGGGTGTAAAACAAATTGGAAAATCATCGCTGCCGCTACGATCGATGTAACGTTTGGTAAAAAATAAACAACTTTAAAAAAGTTTTGACCTCTAGGTGTAGAGTTGATTAATGAAGCGAAAATGAAGCCTAAAGGAATTGTAATGAGAATTTGGAATATCCCGATGAAGAAGGTATTCCATACCGAATTCCAAAATGTTGCGGACGTTAAAACAAGTTTAAAGTTTGCAAGTCCGATAAAGTTTTCGATCGTTCCATTGGATTGGAAAAAGCTCAATCGAAATGACTCAACAATAGGGTAGACCATAAAAAGTAAGATCCCTAGAAAACTTGGAAGGAGAAAAACATACCAAGTTAGTTGTGATTTTCTTTTTTTCTGTCTCATTGTTTCAAATCCTATACTAGTATCTGTGCTAGGATTTGAACTAGCATTGATTTCCACACTGTTTTTCGCCATAATATTCTCCTTTCGTTAAAAGACAACCAATTTGTCAGTAATCCAAAAAATATCGACACTCTTCTTTATGAAAAAACACAACTTTGATAACGCTTTCACAACAAGTTAAAAATAAAGGAGCTCCCATAGGATGCTTTTGTTTTATTTCGTGTTTGGACTCCCAATGATCTCAGTGATCGGTTTGGTTATTACCTTATTAAGTGTTAACTTTATTATAAAAGAACTTATTTAGTAACTCATGATTAGGATTGTGTTCTTTTGTTTACTATTTGTCTTTTATTGCTCTTTTCAAATAGTTCTGTGAGGTAATTTCCTACATTAGTATTTTGATACGGACTTATACTTCACAGATCTTCTGTTTCTATATTCAGATGGAGTAATGTTCATTTGTTTACGAAAAAAACGACTGAAATGTGAAGAGTTTTCGAAACCTGACTCTAAAGCAACGTCTAAAATAGTTTTTTCGGGATAGATTTCAAGTAAATACTTTGCTCGATTGATTCGACAACTCATTAAGTATTGCATAATTGTATAGCCAGTAATATCTTTAAATATCCTAGACATATAGTATTTGCTAATGTTTAAATTATCCGCAATATTATCCAATGTTATATCTTTATCAAAGTTTTTATCGATCCAAGAGACAACACGATTTACATGAATTGTTTTTTCCGATTTATTGGGTGGCAGCCTTACCAGTCTTATTTTGCTAAGTTCATAAATTTTAAACAGCAGTTGAATAAGTAAGGAAGAAATTTCACCTTCTTTTAATCTTTTTTCATTTTGTTCATCTTTGATATGCTTATCATTTACTAGAGATATTTTTCTGATTAATTCTTTTATTTCGTTTAACATATCATTGTCTACCCCTCGAAAAAGGGTATTACTTAGTTTTGTAAATGGAGTCAATAGCTCTGGAACATTTAAGCTTTTTAATATGGGACTTACCCACTCAGCTGAAAATTCAATGACACTTCTCTCATAGGTTGTACCCGGTTCAGGATTTGCACGATGCAGTGTTAAACCATTCATAATAATAATGTCGTCTTGTTGCAAATCATAAATACTATCTGAAATTAAGTACCTACAGCTTCCACTATGAAAATAATAAATTTCAAACCTGTCATGCGAGTGATACTCAAAATCACCTTGTGAATGAACCTTATCCGTCATCCGATAGTGTGTTTGGATTTTCTCAGACAATCTATTTATCCTCCTCTTCCCCTTAGACTACTCATCTGAGTGGCTAGATTAATATGGGTTAAGACTTTTATTCTCTATCTAATGGTATTCTCCTTCAACTAATTGACAAAACAGGAATATAGTATGAATCTTCGCGCGTGCATTTTTCTCTTTCTCTTACCAAACTCACATTTTTATTTAGAAAATTGACGTTGTAAAAACTTCTCTGGTACCAAGGAAATGACATTACATTCGATAAAATCGTATCCAGCTTCTTTAACGACTGCTGCCTTGTCGATATCTGGACAAATTCCAAATTTCATGGCTACACTTCCTTTTCTATGAAACTATTTGATAGGAGTGGGAACACCACTCCTATCAATATTGGATACTACACCAGCTCTTCATTTAATAGTTTTTTTACCCATTCAATGTTGTGCTTTAATGAATCTTTCGTTCCGTACGCATTACTAAAATCTTCCATTCCGATATAACCGTCATAGCCAACAGCTTTTAAATCTTCAAAAACTTGTTGCCAGTCAACGACACCTTTCTCAATCGCAGCCCATTTAACTTCCCAATTAATTGTACCATCATCCTGTTGATTCTTCACTTGCCATTCTGCGTTTTTCACATGGACGTGAGCCAAATATGGACCGAGCAATTCCAATCCCATTCGATAATTTTCATAGCCTTCATGAACCATATTACCTGGGTCATATAGAACCCCGATATGTTCCGGATCGAACTGACTAACTAATCGGTGTGCAAGACTAGCACTAGGTGTAATCGTCATATGGTGTGTTTCTACCAATCCCTTCACTTTATACTGCTTACACATTTGTTCTACTTCTTTTAAATAGTTAACTGCACCTTTATATAGGTCATTATAATTTTTAGAACGGTCATACCTAGGTACACCAACCCGTATCGTTGATGCTCCTAACTTTTGTGCAACCTGTAATACATGTTCTGTCGAAACTAGGTCACCGGAAGTCAAATACGGGGTAACACTAGTAACTTCAATGCCTTTTTCTTTTGTATAAGAAGATAATGCTTCCAAATCTTGTTCTGAGCTATCCGGAGAAATCGTACATAAATTATTACCCCAAAAGCTAGGTTCTTGTTGTTTCAATTCATCTGATATTTCTTTAAAGCGCCATTCTACTCCTTCATATCCACAATCTTTCAAATAATCAACCAATTGTTTCGGTGTTGTATCTGGTGCCATAACAGTAAAAACTGAGAATTTCATTATTAGTCTCCACCTTTCCTATAATTCTTCTATTCTACTTTCATTGCTTCTTTTTGAGCAATTAAACAAAGCTCTGCTGCTTTAAATGCATGCTCCTGTGTCATTGCATGTTCCGTTCGATTGATACAATCTAAAATCAGTTCACCAAAGAACGGAAATCCTACTTTTCCTGTTAAGTGAAAATGCTTTTCTCCCTCTTGCGTAACAAGGTATAAATGGTCTTTCGAGTCCTCTCTTGCAACGTCAATATACTTCCGGATTTCAATGTAACCTTCTGTACCAAGAATAAAGGTTCTGCCATCTCCCCAAGTTCCTAACCCGTCTGGAGTGAACCAATCAACTCGGAAATATTGGGTAGCTCCATTGTCACCAACTAAAGTTGCATCACCATAATCTTCAAGTTCCGGATGATCGGGATTGTTATAGTTTGCTACTTTACTTGATGCAACTTTGGCGTCCTTATTTTTTGTATAAAACAAGAACTGCTCAATTTGGTGGCTACCAATGTCACATAAAATTCCACCGTAATATTCCTTCTCAAAAAACCAATTCGGTCTAGAAGGTGCATTTAAACGGTGCGGGCCAAATCCGGTAATTTGGATTACTCTCCCGATGGCACCTTCATCAATTAATTGACCAGCAAACACAGCACTTTCCACATGGAGACGTTCACTATAGTAAACCATATACTTTTTATCGGTTTCAGCTGTTTTTTGCCTTGCTTTCTCTAATTGCTCTAGTGATGTAAATGGTGTTTTATCGGTAAAATAATCTTTTCCATAATCCATTACACGCAGTCCCAAATCGCAGCGCTTTGAGGGTATTGCTGCAGCAGCTACTAACCGAACTTCCTTATCATTTAAAATTTCTTCTTCAGACGTAGCAACCTGTACTTCTGGAAATTTTTCCTTAAAAGCTTTTATTTTTTCGGGATCAGGATCATAGACCCACTTTAGTTGAGCCCCTGCTTCTAAAAGACCATTACACATCCCATAGATATGGCCATGGTCGAGTGCAATTGCCGCAAAAGGAAATTCCCCATCTGCGACAACTTTATTTACTTTTCCTTTCGGTGCATAGTTCATACCGTCCTGGTTTCCCATGTTAAACTTTCCTTTCTTTCACTAGACTAATAGGTTCCTTCTACGTTCAAAGTAACGCTATTGCTTTCCTTTTTAACAGTAGATGAAGCAATTTTCTCTTGTAAATGCTTATAATAAAGATCCTCGTCAATTGGGAATGCCACCCAATCATCTAGCCATGCAGACAATTGCATCGCATTGGATAAGGTCAGACCTTTAATCCCTTCTGCTCCTGGAGCTAATAAGGATGTTCCTTTTAAAATGGCATCAACGAAGTTTTGTGTAATTCCTTGGTGTGCTGTTTCCTGTCCTTGAATAGGAACCTCAACCTTCCAGCACTCTGGTGATCCAAATCCACCTTTGTATTCCCGATTAAATTCCGGTTCTGGTACTCGAAGTCTCCAAAAGTCCATCTTTCCATTTTCCACAACTACTTTTCCACGATCACCGGCAATTTCAAGTCGATTGGTTCCAGGCGCTTCACCTGTTGTTGTGATAAAAACCGCAGTAGCACCATTTTCATATTCTGCATAAGCAGTTACATCATCTTCCACTTCAATATCCCGGTACTTACCGAAATTACAAAAAGCCCTCATTCGTGTTGGCATCATACCAGTCATCCATTGCCATAAATCCAATTGGTGTGGACATTGATTGATTAGTACTCCACCACCTTCTCCGGCCCAAGTTGCACGCCAGCCACCTGAATCATAATAGCTTTGAGAACGGTACCAATTTGTAATAAGCCAATTAATTCGGCGAATTTCACCAAGTTCACCCGATTGAATCAAATCGCGTAGCTTTTGATACAGGGGATTTGTTCTTTGGTTGTACATCATCGAGAATACTTTTCCACTTTCTTCAGCTGCTTCATTCATTTCTCGTACCTGTTTCGTATAAACACCAGCTGGCTTTTCACAAAGTACATGAAGTCCATGCTCAAAGGCTTTAATTGCAAGCTGTGGATGATCATAGTGTGGTGTAGCAATAAGAACTGCATCCACTAAGCCTGATTCAAAAAAGGCATCTTCGTCGGTAAAAACTTTCACATCATTGTTTAACGTTTTCTCAAGTTGGACCCCTCGTTCTTTACTGCTGTCCAATACAGCAGTAAGTCTCGCACCATTAATTGCCTTTTCCTGAATGTAATTCGCATGAGATCCTCCCATATTTCCGACTCCAATAATTCCAATTCTAACTTCTTCCATTTTCATTCCACCTCTTTGTATAAAAAGTATAATAGTTTTTAAATTAACTTATTTAAGTATGGTATTAGCTAATCTCAAAGGAGAGATATGGCTTTATTATGATTAAAATAAATGGTTTTACCCGTTTTTGAAGATTCATAGATAGCCAATATAACCTTTACAGCATCAAGCCCTGCTTCTAATGGTACGTATGGAGCTAAATCCTGTTGAATCGACTGAACAAAATCAGCAATAATTGTCTTGTGCCCATCTCCATAAACACTTGGAGGATTTTCTTTTTGCGTCATGAGCATTTCCTGTTCTTCTTTTTCAAACGTTCTTGAAAATCGCCAATGTTTAATCTGGTTAACAGCACTTCCTCCGATACTTACGGTACCCTTTTCACCAAATAAATTGATACCGGCACCGAGATCTACTGGATAAATGATGCCTGTTCCATCAAGTACACCTGTGGTACCGCTTTCGAATTCTATAATTGCCGTACCTACATCTTCCATCTCGATATCTCTTAGTTGTGTAGTTGTTTTTCCATAAACGCTTTTCACGGGACCCATCATCCATAAGAAAAGATCAATGGTATGGATGGCTTGATTCATTAGGACACCATCTACCATTTGTTTTGTACCACGCCAGGCGTCCTGATCATAATATGCTTGCTCTCGATTCCACCGAACACTTGCTGTACCATAACAAAGCTTCCCAAATCTGCCATCATTCAATGCTGCTTTAGTCGTTTGAACTGCTTCGTTAAATCGATTTTGATGTACTACAGTAGCTTTGACATTGAACTTTTTAGCCGTTTCAATGATACGATTCGCATCTTCTATCGTTGTTGCTAATGGCTTTTCAATCATCACATGTTTTCCTTTTTCCATTGCTTGAATAGCCATTTCTGCATGAAGTCCATTCGGTGTACAAATGTTAATTACTTCAATTCGAGGATTATTCAACATGTCTTGATAACTTGTGTATGTGTCAGACACATGATAATCCTTAGCCATTTTTTCCAATCTATTATCATTGATGTCACACAAAGCAAGTAAATTTGCATCTTTTTCTTCACTAATGGCTGCGGCATGAACTTCTGCCACCCTTCCACATCCAACAATACCAAAGCTAACCATCTAAATGGCCTCCCCCAGTAACTTTTGACATAGCTATCGTTTCTTAAAATTATACTATATATTTTGTTGAATGTTGCAATATGGATAAAAGTAAGCAATATATAACAAAAAAGACTAAAGATAGAACAACTTTAGTCAGGCTGTCGAGAAAGTATCTCGACAGCCTTTTTTTCGATTGGAAAACTATGTGTTCCTAAAGTTGTCCCAGTTGAAATACACTTCGCTTTCCGCGGGCAATCCGCGAGCCTCCTCGAACTCCACTATCGTTCCGTTCTGCGGGGTCTCACCTGGCTTGGGACTGCGATTACTCGTCCCACCGAAAACCTTTTGCTTTTCCCGCAGGAGTCTTCGTGTATTTCAACTGGGACAGCGGTTTGATACAATATTGGTAGATTTGATTTAGGCGGTGATTTGATGTTTCAAACTCAAAAAGATAGGCAAAACGAAATAGAAATGGTAATGATTGATGAGCTTGTGCCAGAAGACCACTTACTGCGTAAGATTGACAAATATATTGATTTTTCCTTTATCCCAGATAAAGTGCGTTCATTCTATTCAGAAGACAACGGACGTCCATCACTTAATCCCCTCGTATTATTTAAAATGATGTTTATTGGTTACATTTATGGTATTCGTTCAGAAAGAGAGCTCGAACGACAAATTCAAACCAATGTAGCCCATAGATGGTTTCTTGGATTGAAGCTTACAGATCCAGTACCACATCACTCAACTATTAGTTGGAATCGACGTACTCGATTCAAGGACACTGATATATTTCAGGAAGTTTTCGATGAAATTGTACTTCAAGCTATGAGCCACCGCATGGTGGGTGGACGTGTATTATATACAGACTCCACCCATTTAAAAGCGAATGCAAATAAGAAAAAACTAACGAAACAAGAGATAAATGTGGAAACAGCAGACTACATAGAAGAATTGAATGAAGCAGTGGAAAAGGACAGAGTAAATCATGGAAAAAAGCCTCTAAAATCTAGGAAGGTGGTGGGTGAATCAAAAGAAATCAAAGTTAGTGATACTGATCCAGAAAGTGGTTACTTATATCGAGAAAACAAACCAGAAGGTTTCTTTTACCTTGATCATCGGACAACGGACCTTAAGTACAATATTATTACGGATGTCCATGTCACTCCAGGAAATGTTCATGAATTCCAAACCGTACTTAGATCGCCTTGATCGTCAAATGAATCGATTCGATTTTGAAGTGGAAGCTGTGGGCTTAGATGCTGGTTATTTAACTACTCCTATTTGCCATGGTTTAGAAAAACGGAAAATCTTTGGGGTAATTGCTCACCGTCGTTATCAATCGAAAAAGGATTTCTTCCAAAATGGAAATATATATATAATGCTGAACAGGATTCCTATGTTTGTCCAGAAGGACAAACACTTCACTATGCAACTACAGATCGACAAGGATACCGCCACTATAAATCAGATTCTGAAAAATGCATGAACTGTCCATTATTAGCTAAGTGTACGAAAAGTAAAGCAATAACTAGACATGTATGGGAGGGTGCTAAAGAGCAGGTTCGATTGAACCGATTATCCAATGAAGGAAAATGGATTTATCGAATGAGAAAAGAGAAAATTGAGCGTAGTTTTGCAGATTCAAAAGAACTGCATGGACTACGTTACTGTCGCTTGCGCGGATTACAAAACGTTAGTGAACAAGCGTTACTGACGGCAGCATGTCAGAACATGAAGAAGATTGCCCTCCACCTATCTCGGGGAAGTTAGGTGGAGGAGAATCTTTTTCGTTAAAGTGCAAACTGCGGGGGCGAAAACCACGAGACTCCTGCGGAAAAACGAGCGAGCCAAGACCCCGCAGCGCGGGTTTTCGCGAGGAGGCTTGGGCGTTCGTCCGCGGAAAGCGAGTGGTTTTCGCCCCCGCGGGGCTAATATAAAAAAAGCTTGTAGAAAAACAAGGGGTTTCTCTACAAGCTGACTAAAGATAGAACAACTTTAGTCTTTTTTCATGTATCTACCACGTCATTCTTTTATTTCTTATAGTTCCACAATATTTTCCAGTCTCCATCTTCCTTTGTAGCATATACATCTTGAACAATTGAAAAATTACCATATTTACCTTTAAATGTTTGCGTTACAATTACTTTATATGCAGTATCCATTACCTTCGATTCCTCTTCCATCTTCCAATTATTAACCTTATCAGCCCCACTCAACTCATACGTAAATGTAGAAACTCCAAAATGGTTCATAAATACATGTGCTCTATCTTGTATATAGTGTCCTTTACCAAACCTATCCTTCATCTGACTGTGAAAAAGCTCCCACGAGTCGTTGAACCTACCTTCTTGTTCAAAGCTATAAAAAAGATCAATCGTTTCTTTTGCCTGATGCTTTGGAGACAATTGAACAAAAATACACGAAGTTAATCCAATAACTAAAACGAAAATAAAGCATGCAAACACCTGTCTTTTATACACATAACCGTCCCCTTTAGCCACTAACTTGATTGTGGTGACTTTTGAACAACCTTTATTAATAAAATTATTCAAATACATGTCCATTTATTATTTCGCCACGTTAAAGAACTACTTTGTTAACTAGCACGAACCAGTGGGTAATGGAATAATTTTTTAAAAAAATTCAAAAATTAGGACTTTAGTCTGATGAAAACGCTTTATATGTGTTATATACTGAAAACGGTTACAAATCATATGGTTTGTGTACATATACTGTTTCTTTACATAATCAATATGCCAATTGGTTATGTAAGAAGTACATGTGCAGTATTTTTCAAAATAGATTGTCCCCCTATTGAGCATCCGGAAACGGGTGCTCCTTTTTTTATTCACTAAGAAAAGGACGTACAGTGAATAAATTTCACCTGTACATCCTTTAAATTTTTATTTTTAATTTGCTTCTGCGGTTTCATCAAATCTTCTTGTTCGACCTGGTTTATGCACTTTCCTATAATTACGTATGAACGGAATCACGTATCTGTCTAAACCATATCTTCCTGCATTGTAACCAGCTACTAATAGGAAGATTGTTAACAAGATCATTTGTCCATTGGTGCTGATTGTTCCACTAAATATGAAAGCGAAGTTCATGACTATCCCCATTAACGCGGCGAAGTTTGTAAATAACCCTAAGATTAGTGCTATGCCTACAAGTAACTCTCCCCATGCAACTAAGAAACTAAATACGGTGGCACCAGGTAATGCGACGTTTTCTAAAAATGCTGCCCACCATCCTTGTACGGCTGGGTGATCTCCGGTTGCTTTCCCGATAGATCCTTGGATAAATCCTGTGGCATCAAATCCGCCAGTTACTTTCCCCCATCCTGCTGTTAACCACGCATAACCTATATAAATCCGAATGACTGCTAATACTCCAGCAACAACATTGTTTTTTCTTAATAATTGTACAAACATTTTCATTCGCTCCTTATTTTTACTTATTATTGTTTGTTCAAAACTTCACATAAATCTGTAAAATTAAACCTCTACTGTTTTATTATTGATTCGTTGTACCCGTTTGTCATTCAACAAACATTTTGTCTGCCCCTTTCTTTAATTTTTGATTTTTGTGATATTTTCTTGCTGTTCACATTGTTCACCTTTTCACATATTATCTTACAAGAATTCTTGTTTTTTTATTACATTTTTATAATAACATGTTTTTTATGTTTATAAATAAGTTTGCTCAGTCATTCACATTGTCGTAAAAGCTGTATGACAAAAATATGAACAATTAGATTTTATATTGACAAAATAACACATCAGAATCTCGTATCCAAGCACTTCAACATAGAATAATTAACAACTAGTATCTGAATAATTTTAAGATAATGTCACATATTAACAAAAAACATTATGTGTGAGGTGATTTCTATGGGGCTTTTCAATGCGTTATCCAATTGGTCCAATAGCCGCTATCAAAAAAAAGTTTCTAAAGCGAAAGCTGATGGGGTATGTCCTGACTGTGGTGGTAGAGGTATCGAAATCATGCCATATGAACACTTTTTTGATAGTTCATTCCAATGTGCTGGATGTAATGGAAGCGGACTATATGATGATTGGGAGAAGTAAGTAATCGATGGGGCTATCCCCATCGATTACTTATTTTCGCATTTCACAAAATAGCACACTAGCCTTAGACGGACAGTGTACTATTTTAATTACGTTTTACACATGCTCCAGATAACGTTCCTTCATTTCTTGTAACACATCATCCCCTGGACGATCCCATATCGCTTGATTAATAATCTCCACTTCAATCGGGCCATGATAACCAGCTTTTTCTACAGCATTTCGTATTCTCCGTATTTCAATTAAACCATCGCCCATCATCCCTCGACCTTTAAAAATATCTGGGACTGGGACAATCCAATCAGACACATGGAAACCTAATATATTTCCATTTGCTCGTTCTATTTCCTTATATAAATCTGGATCCCACCAAACATGAAACACGTCCACCACTACACCTACCTGTGATTTACCTACTGCTTCAGCCATTGTATTAGCTTGACCTAATGTGTTAACAACAGAACGGTCACCAGCATACATCGGATGTAATGGCTCGATTCCTAGTTTTACTCCGTGAGATTCAGCAAATGGTATCAATTTTTCAATACCTTCTACTACCCATTTTCTAGCTGTGTCAATATCACGGTCCGGTGCGGAGCCGCAAACAAGTACTAGTGTATTTGTGCCAAGCTCAGCCGCTTCCTCAATTGCTCGACGGTTATCATCTAATCGTTCTTCTCGTTCTTTAGCTGTCGGAGCTGGAAACATCCCGCCACGGCACAGACTGGAAACCTTCAAGCCGGAATCTTGAATGATTTTCTTACTCTGAGCCAAACCAATTTCTTCAATCTTATGTCTCCATATGGAAATCCATGGAACCTCTGCACGTACACAGCCCTCTACAGCTTCACGTAAATTCCATTTTTCCGTAGTTATCTGGTTTAAACTTAATCTATCCAATAATGGATGATCTCCCATTACCTTCCCTCCTGTCGTATACCAGCCTGCTCGAGCACAAGCTTCATACGCTCAACTGCAAGGTCTGGATTCATCAATAAACCCGCTTCATCAGCCATAACGAATAAATCAGATAAATGCGTAATAGACCTTGCACTTTCTGATCCACCAATCATTCGAAAATGCTCTTGATGTCCATTTAAATAAGCCATAAAAACTACACCCGTTTTATAAGAGAAGGTTGGCTTTTGAAAAATATGTCTTGATAGCGGAACTGTTTTTACCAATAACGCATCATAAGTTTTCAGGTCCCCTTTATCTAACGCATGCATTGCTGCAGCTGCAGCAGGGGCAATCACATCAAAAATTCCTAATAACGCATGGCTGTATCCTTGGTCGTCTCCCTTAATTAACGATGGATAATTAAAATCGTCCCCAGTGTACATTTTTACACTATCCGGCAACAAACGGCGCATCTTGATTTCTTTTTGATCATCTAATAACGAAATCTTAATTCCATCCACTTTATCTTCATTTTCACGAATAATTCGTAAACAAACGTCCATTGCATCATCAAGATTCTCATATCCCCAATATCCTTTTAGGGCTGGATCAAACATGTCTCCAAGCCAATGTAAAATAACTGGCTGCGATACATTCGTTAAAATCTTTCGATAAACCCGTTCGTAATCCTCAGGACCTTTTGCACAAGCTGCTAAAGCACGACTTGCCATTAAAATAATTTGACTTCCTTCTCCTTCTACAAAAGAACATTGCTCTTCATAAGCGGCCTCGACGTCTTCAATCGTTACATCAGGGCCAGGAGCAAGATGGTCGGTACCGGTACCACTAGCAATTTTCCCATTTACGGAACGCGCTTCTTTCACCGAACGACTAATTAATTCTTTCGCATGCTCCCAATTCAATCCCATCCCTCGTTGAGCTGTGTCCATTGCTTCCGCTACGGAAAGACCTAGCGACCATAAATGATGTCGGTATTTCATCGTTGCATCCCAATCGATTTGTGCGTTTGATAACGGATCCGTATCTGCTAGCGGATCAGCAACAACATGGGCAGCAGAAAATGCAATTCGACTTTCGAACGCCTTTCCTTGTGGTAAATCAAAAGAAAGGTCATTTCCTTGTGGTTGATAAGGATAAAGGCTGCGATCCTTCCCTGGTAATGTTAGTGTATGACTCATGTAATCTCCTCCTTATACCTTTAGTTCCGGTACATCTAACCAGCGTCTTTCTCCCCAAGACTTCAATCCTAATTCAGATAACTGTGTACCTTTTGCTCCTTCTAATAAATCCCATGGGAATTCCGTATCTTCTACAACATGCTTTAGGAACAATTCCCACTGTATTTTGAAACCATTGTCGAATTCTTGATTACCTGGAACCTCTTCCCACTGAGATAAAAAGTCATGCGGGTTTTCAATATCTGGATTCCAGACAGGCTTTGGTGTATTAACACGATGCTGTGATTTACAATTACGTAAACCTGCAACGGCACTTCCCTCTGTTCCATCAACTTGAATCGTTAACAGGTCGTCGCGGTTTACTCGAACAGCCCAAGATGAGTTTGCCTGAACAACAACACCGTTATCTAATTCAAACGTGGCATAAGCTGCATCATCTGCAGTCGCTTTATACTTATTTCCATTCTCATCCACACGTTCTGGAATATGAGTTGCTCCTAAGCATGAAACAGTTTTTACTTCACCAAATAAGTTATCAATCACGTAACGCCAGTGGGCAAACATATCAACGATGATACCACCGCCATCTTCTTCACGATAGTTCCACGATGGACGTTGACCTTCTTGCCAGTCACCTTCAAATACCCAATAGCCAAACTCCATACGAACAGATAACATTTTTCCGAAGAAGCCCGAATCCACTAATCTTTTTAGCTTTAATAGCCCTGGTAAAAATAGTTTGTCTTGTACGACACCATTTTTTAATCCTGCTTCCCTTACAAGCTTTGCTAACTCGATTGACTCTTCTAAACTAGTTGCTGTAGGCTTTTCACAATAAATATGCTTACCAGCCTCGACTGCTTTTCGAATCCCATCTGCACGTCTTACTGTCGTTTGTGAATCAAAATAAATTTGGTTATAGGAATCAGCCAGTGCCTCATCTAAGTTTGTAGACCAACGCTCGATACCGTGTGCGTCTGCTAACGCTTTTAACTTATTCTCATTACGTCCAACTAATATCGGATCTGGCATAAGCATGTCTCCATTTGCCAGCTCGACTCCTCCTTGCTTTCTAATTGCAACGATCGAACGAATTAAGTGTTGGTTTGTCCCCATTCGACCAGTAACACCATTCATTATAATCCCGATTTTTTGCTGTGCCATTTGTGTTTCCCCTTTCGCTATTTGTTAATTCTATCTTAACGACAATAAAAAAATCCGTCTTATTAATCTAAGAACGGATTTCTTAAAATCGGAAATGAATTTAGAAAAGCGGAGAGAAACCGGGCTGCGACGTATGGAATGTTTGACC
This sequence comes from Aquibacillus albus, assembly GCF_016908325.1. GTDB lineage: Bacteria > Bacillota > Bacilli > Bacillales > Amphibacillaceae > Aquibacillus_A > Aquibacillus_A albus. The sequence continues at coordinate 128,898 of NZ_JAFBDR010000003.1, forward strand.
ACTTCACTTTTTAAATTACTGTCTGGTCATACTTCATGCTTGTATGCGGTACGATATTTGTTCGGTGATGTATCCGTAGAATTTTTAAAGGTCCGATAAAAGGTAGATAAGGATTCAAAACCAACCTCGAAGCAAATCGTCGCGATATCCTTGTCTGTTTCGACTAACATTTTTTTAGCCAACCCAATCCGTATTTCCGTTAAATACTGAATTGGAGTAATCTGATATCTTTCTTTAAAAATGTTATTTAAATGCCGCGTGCTGACTCCTAGTTTAGATGCTAAGTCCTCCGCGCTAATCATTTCAAAATAATGGGTGTCCATGTATTTGCGTAGTCTTTCTGCACGCAATACATTTGCATCAAAGGATTCTGGCTGTTCGTTCGATCGTGCAAGCTTTAACAGTAGCTCAGATAAATAAATTTTCAATGCCACGTAATTGATTGAATCACCATGTGACTGCTCATATAACATTTTTCTTAAAAGCTGCCTAACATTACTCCCATCAAAGGGATTAAGCTCAATAAATTCCGTCTTTGCAAAAAAGTGTTCTAACAAATCATTTTTTACCGATGATTCCAGAATAGATTGATCAAATGCAAGCACCAAAACCGTTAACTTGGAATCGGAAATAATTGCATGAGAGGTGAATGGAGTGATGACGGCTACTGTATCCTGCGTGAAGGAATGGCTAGATCCATTTAATATCAGCTTCCCTTCTCCTTCAAGTGCATACAAGATTTGATGAACTTCATGATCATGTTCATGAATCGCATCTCCATCCGTATGTTTACTTTCATACAGACGTATTCCCACCGATGATAAATCTATTTCTCTACTACGCATAACCTCCGAACCCCCAAATGTGATGATGACATGGTACTTTTTAAATAGTAAAATAAAAACTGCCTACGGAGCATCGCTTGACTCAATTTTAAAATAATGTATGATATATTGCATATATTACCACAAGTAAAGTACTTATACTTCAGAGTGAAAAATAATAAACATTACATAATAAAGGGAGGAATCATTGTTGAATAAAAATGTGTCTATCGTACTAATAGGTATAAGCGGATATGGTCATTCCTATTTAAAAGAATTATTTGGCGACAACTATGAAAACGCATACTTATCAGGTGTTGTAGATATTAACCCTAAAAGATCCGATTATTACAACGAAATCATAGACAGAAAGATTCCAATTTATGAAAACCTAGAAGCATTTTATGACGATAATAAAGCAGATCTTGCTATCATATCTACGCCTATTCATCTTCATAAACAGCAAGCCTGTTGTGCCATGAATAACGGCAGCCATGTCCTTTGCGAGAAACCAATGACCGCAAATCCAGATGATATAACGGAAATGATAGAAACTCGTGATCGCACAGGAAAATTCCTTGCGATAGGCTTTAACTGGTCCTTTGCCCCATCAGTCCAGGCATTGAAAAAGGATATCTTAAATGGTACATTTGGAAAACCAAAACGATTGAAAAGCTTAGTACTATGGCCACGAAATCTCGATTACTTTGCTCGATCAGGCTGGGCAGGTAAAAAGTATAGCCCAAGTGGAGAAATGATCTTCGATAGTGTTGCAAATAATGCAACGGCACATTTTATTCATCATCTTTTTTACCTAACAGGACCATCAATAGAAAAAAGTTCTACGATTAAACAAGTAACAGCTGAGCTCTATTTAACTAATGATATCGAAACATTTGATACATGTGCAGTACATGTCCAAACGACACAAAACCTTGATATTTATTACTATGCATCTCACGCGATAAAAGAAGAAGTACATCCAAGATTCGAGCTTGAATTTGAACATGCAACAATATCGTATGCACCTGGAAGTGGTAATGATAATGTAATTGCCTATTTGGCCGACGGTACAAAGAAGCTTTACGAGGATCCCATGCTTGATAAATTAGCAAAATTAAGCGTTTGTATCGAAGCAATTCAGAAAGGAAATCATGCTATTTTATGTGGCGCAGAAGCTGCCTCTTCTCACGTAGCCTTTGTTCAGGCAATGCATCAATCCGTACCTGATGTCCCTACATTTCCACAGCATCTAGTAAACTATGAAAAAGATCAAAAGCTTTATTGGATAGATGGCCTTGGGGACATTCTTACAAATTGCTATAACAATTGGACGTTACCTAGTGATATTGGTGTGGAATGGAGCAAAAAAGGAAAGACCATCGAAAATAAATTAGTCTTTTCTTAACTGCTTTTCATCAAACATAAGGAAAGGGGCTGCCCTTTTGCTTTTGGGACAGCCTCTTTCCTTAGACTCTCTTCCTATTCTTTGTTGTTCTTTTAGATAACAGCCTTTACTTTATTCAAATAATGAAGGAAGCCATAACGTTAAGCTAGGTACATAGGTAATTAATAACGCAACGAGAATACCTACTGCAAAGTATGGGAGTACATCCTTAATTGTTTTTTCTATTCCTATTTTTGCAATGTAACAAGAGATAAATAAGGTAGACCCAACTGGTGGAGTGAATAGTCCTAATGCTAAAGAAACGAGCATAACAATAGAGAATTGAATCGGATCCATCCCTAAATCAGTTGCAATTGGAAAGAAAATCGGAATAAATAAAAACAAGTTAGGTACTAATTCCATAATCATACCAGCAACAAGCATAATCGCTACTAGTACTAGCATCAATAACCAATCTGCTAATCCGAATGAAAGCAATGCCTGAGCAATCATTCTTGGAATTCCTTCTGATATAAGAACCCAAGTAAAAATCATGGATGTACAAACAGTTACCATAACTACACTTGTTCCATACACCGTTTCTCGAAGTGATACAAGAATATTTTTCCAGTTAAGACTCCGGTAAATGAAAATACCAACTAAAAATGCATAGACAACAGCAATTGCAGCCGCTTCTGTGGCAGTCGCAATTCCAAACACAATGGATCCAATTAAAATAACCGGTAGTAATAATGCCCATGAAGCTTTTCGTAAGTTCGTAAATAATTCACCTAATGTTGGCTTATCTTCACTAGGGTAGTCTCTTCTAATCGCAATAATTACTGTTGTAATTAAATAAAATAATCCGACCAAAATTCCAGGAATAACACCAGCTAAGAACATTTTTGCTACAGATTGATCCGCTAGCCAAGCAATAATAATCATTGTACTTGATGGCGGTATAATAATTCCAACCACGGAACTGGATGCGTTGATAGCTGCTGAAAAAGAGGACGAATATCCTTTTCTTTTCATTTCTGGAATTAGTACACTACCTGTAGAAGCAGCATCGGCAACTGATGATCCCGAAACACCAGCCATCCCCATACTGGTAACTACAGACACACAGCCCAATCCACCTGGTAACTGACGAACCATTGAATCTGCGACATTAATAATCCGTTTTGCAATATTTCCATGAATCATTAAGTTTCCTGCCAAGATAAAAAAAGGAATCGCTAAAAATGCAAAAGACTGTGTATTAGAAAAGAATCGTTGAGCTACCATTTCAATCGGAATACCTTCTACCATGATATACATCAACGCTGATGCTCCCATTGAAAAGGCAATTGGAACCCCTAGGATAATTAATAGAAAAAAACTAACGATCATTACTGTAATCATTTAACATATCCTCCTCTCTTGGTGGCTCTAATTTATTCATGAGTATAAGCATAATTTGTATGAGGAGAACGATGATAACTCCAACAAATGAAACAGTTACAGAGTAATATAACCATGATTTTGGAATCCTTAAAACAGGTAATATTTGAGAATTTACTGCCTGAGCAATTTCATAACTTGAAATAAACATAAAAAACGAGAAATAAAGCATGACTAATTTTGCAATTAGGAAAGCTATCTTTTGCGCAAATTTCGGCATTAATTCTCTGAAAAAGTTAATGGATAAATGATCTTCGTTTTTCGTTACAGATATTGCAGTTATAAAGATGATCCAAGGAAATAGCAACTGTGTTAATTCGGTTGAAAATACTAAAGGAAAATTGAATACATAACGACTAAGTACTTCACCAAAAACAACAATCGTTAATAATACCATTAAAAAACTTGAAAATAAGTCGATACCTTTAATCCAACTATCTATTATTTTGCTGTATTTGCCTTTTTCCTGTTGTGTCATTATTCCCACCTCCAATAAGGAATAGATTACTGATAAAAGCAAGGAGGCCTGATATAGGCCTCCGATTATGCTTTACCAGATTTAGTTTCTACCATTACTAAAAAATTATAAAAAATTTCCTTTTAAACGGTAGCTTATTTTACTTATTCGCACGGTATTCTTCAAGGAAGGATTGCATGTCATTAATGATATCTTCCCCCATTACATCAGCCATTGTTTCATACACTGGCTGTACTGCTTCTTGGAACGGTGCAAGTTCTGGCTCTGTAATTTCTTTAAATGCATCCTGTGCCATTTCCAAATACTTCTCTTCGTTCTCCGCACCAAATTGACGTGCTGCTTCTGTTGCTTTTTGTCCACCCTCTAAAACAACTTGTTGTAATTCTTCATCTAAGTTGTTAAAAAGATCGTTATTCATAATGAAATACGCATAATAATACGTGTGATTTGTAATTGCCAAGTAATCCTGTACCTCGTCCATGTTTTGGTCAAAGATATGAAGTAGCGGATTGAATTGACCATCAATAACACCTTGAGACAGTCCATTATAAATTTCAGTATAAGCCATCGTAGAAACAGAGCTATCGAAAGCTTTAAATGTTTCAATTAAACTCTTATCATTTGGAGATCTCATTTTCACCCCTGCTAAATCTTCTGGTGTATGAATCGGTCGAACATTATTTGTAATTTGCGCAAAGCCTAAGTCAACATCACCAAGCACTTTAAATCCTTCTTCTTCACCAAGCTCTTTTAAGTGATCTCCAATTTCACCATCTAGTACTGCATAAGCTTCATCTGTGCCTTTCGTTAAAAATGGTAAAGAAAGTGCAGCATACTGTGGTACAATATTTGCCATCATGTTTGATCCAGCGATTTGCATGTCTAATGCACCAATTTGAACTGCTTCAATCATCTCTTGTGCTGTTCCATACGTTTCATTCGGGAAAAACTCGATGCTAATACGACCATCAGAATTGTCCTCTACGTATTCAGCAAAGGCTTTTGCTGCTTCCCCACGTGCTGTACCATCTAAACCGGAGTTCCATCCTAGCTTCCATTCATAAGTTTCACCTGCAGCATCTTCTCCGTTTTCTTTAGAAGATGTTTCATTACCACTACATCCTGCTACAATTGTCAAAATAGCAGCTATTGCAATAAACGTAATCCATTTAATGTTTCTCATTTCATTTCCCCCTCTTATTTTACTCTACAAGTTTCTCTAAGAATTTCTTTAATACGTGAACAGTTTGAACACAATCATACAAAGATGACCATTCAGCTGGATTATGACTAACACCATCTTTACTTCTTGTAAACAACATAGCCGTTGGAACATATCTACCAACAACCATTGCATCATGTCCTGCACCACTAGGTAAATAAAAAGCCTCTTTACCTAATATTTCTTGCGCAGCTTGTCCAGCTTTTGCTTGCATGGTTTCATCTATTGGTACCGGTGATACCTTAAGAGTCTCCTCAATTGATAACTCGATATCATTATTATCAGAAATGCGCTCAGCAGCTTGAATAACAAGTTCTGTTAATTGATTCCTTGTATCTTCGTGAATATCTCGTATATCAACGGTTAGTCGGACCTCTCCAGGGATAACGTTAACACCATTTGGAGAAACCTGTAATTTTCCGACGGTAGCAACTGCAGAAGAACTAACAGTCGATGGAAGCTTCTGCACTTGTAAAACAAATTCACTTGCAGCAGTCAAGGCATCATTACGATCATTCATTGGTGTATTTCCAGCATGGCCTGCCTTCCCTTTAAACGTAACGTTTAACCAGCAAGGACCAGCAATACCAGTTACCACACCGACTGGAAGATCCTGTTTTTCTAATCGTTTTCCCTGTTCGATATGCACTTCTACAAACGAATCAACCGTTGAAAAATCTCTTTTTGCTTCTAAAAAGCCCTCCGCGGATAATCCATCTGCTTCAACTACCTCTTGAAAAGATCTGCCATCAAAATCATTTAGCTTCACCTGCTGCTCCAGATCAAATTCTCCTGTAAAAGCACGGCTGCCAGTGAGCCCTCCATTAAACCTTGCACCTTCTTCGTCCGTAAAAATAACGACTTCAAAAGGCTTCTTCGGCTGAAAATTGGTCTCCTTCCAAGCTTCAGCTACTTCTAAAGCAGCTAACACGCCTAACGGACCATCAAAGTGGCCGCCATTCGGCACACTATCGACATGTGAACCAGACAAGACAGCTGGCAGCTCTTCTTTTCCTTCCAATCTGCCAAATACATTACCTGCACCGTCTTCTACTACCGTTAAGCCAGCTTCTTTCATCCAAGTTTTTACTAACTCTTTTGCCTGTCTCTCTTCTTTAGAAAAAGAAATGCGGTTACACCCATCATCCTCTGTTAAACCGATATTAGCTAATTCAGCTAACCTCGATGCTAGTCGATTTCCACTAACCCCCGAGTGATCAATAGAAACTTCATAATCATTCCTTAATCTATCAAAAAGGAGCTGGTTTAGCCTTTGCTTTGTTGTCATGGAACCCCTCCTTCAACTTTTAGTAAATTAATATTTTAAATTATATGACAATTCCAACAGTTATCAAATGTCTAATGCAGACAAATCTACAAGTTGGTTTTTATCGGTTACCAACAAAAGGGCTAATCTTTCATTCCTAGATATTCCAAAATATACAAACCTAACTGTAATTCAAAGGCCTTTCTCCCATTAACTTTATCTACTTTCAAAATTTCTTTAATTGATTTTAACCGATATTTAATTGTGTTCGTATGAACAAATAATGCCTTGGCACTTTCGGTCATATTCTGATTTGATTCCAAATAAACCTTTAATGTCTTTAATAATTCCGTATCATGCGTTTGATCGTGAGCTATTATCGTTCCAATAACAGAATCTACATACTCTTTCAATTCGCTTCGATCTGTTTTTAAAAAAAGACGATATGACCCTAATTTCGGATAAGTTAAAATGGTTTCTTCTTGATTCGTCGATTGTAAAAATTGAACACAACGCTTTGCATCCCGATAAGATAGTCGAATACGTTTAAGCTTATCAACTACTTGGCCTAACCCTACTAATATAGATAACTGGTAATATTCATTTGATAACTTAATTATTTTTTCAAAAAGCTCTGTTAGCTGATTAAACACTTGTTCTTCATTTAACATGGAAGACATCGTAAACATCATCGTTATTTCCATATTATGATCATGGATTAATGTCTTATAAGGAAGACGAGATATCTCTCTACAAAGTAATCGAAAGAATTGTTGTTTCTTTTCACTTACTTCCTGAAATGAAACGAGCGGATCTTTCATATATAGATGCGCAATGACATATTGATGGTTTTCTTTTTCAGGAAAATTAATTTTGGCTAAATAATTAGATGAAAGTTCTTCATATGGGGAATGAATGAGCTGTTCCAACACATAACCGGAATAACTAAAATCGTCAGCAATTAATCGATCACGACGATTCATTTCCATCGCAAAAATTGTACTAGCCTGTTCAACCGCAAATCGATCTAATGGATCTAACTCATACTGGTCATCTACAAATATAGTAAGCACACCTAGGTTCAATTTGTCTGTTTGAATAGGAAAGAAATAGACCTGATAATTACCATTTAACAAAGCCATACGATAATGCGATATACTGTGTTGTTTAATTGCTTCCGTTAACGTCATTGGATGCTTTTCAACTACTTCATTGGAAAGGGCTTTGGCATCTTGGTCTGACACTGCCATAGGGTCCATAAATTCATTGAATACGACAACTCTCTTATTTAATAATCCTGCCAACGCTTCCGTAATATCGCTTAAACCACCTTTAGATAAGGAAACCTTGGATAACTCTTCATGAATACGTTTTGTTCGTTCATTTTGAGAAAACAAAGTTGCATTTTCGATTGCTATCGACGCCTGCACACCAAATGTCTCCAATAAACGTAAGTCCGTCTCATCAAACTGTACTTTTTCTTTATAGATATCAACGGTTAAGACCCCAATGCATTCCCCTTTAGATATAAGCGGTACACTAATGGCACTCATCGGATACTCCATTGCCCCCATGGCTTTCGTATATAACCGTTTCGTTTCATCTGATATATTAGACATTCCACTCGTAGTATCTGACTTTGATGAAAAAATTTTTCCTTTCTTAGATAAAAACGTTCTACCACTCATTCCCTCACCAGGATCCATCAAAATCTGTTTCAAATAATCCATATTAAAGCCAATAGCACTCTTGGCATATAATTTATCTATTCGTTTATCATATAAAAATAAAACACTTGCGTTTGCACCTTCTATAACATTAAGAACCTCTTTAATTAATTGGTGCAGCACTTCATCCAGATCTCGAGTTGAATTTAACACCTTTACTGCATTTATTAAACTCATTAATCGCTTTTCATTTTCCATTTAACATCACCTAATACTAGTATAACGAAAAAAGCAATATAAATAGAGGTTATTAGCCTAGTAATTAATGGTAGACAAATAAACAAAGAAAAAAAGAGGCGTCCCAAAGTTGGGACAACCTCTATTATAAATCTCCTAAATGTTCGTTTCTTAAAATCACTACATCCTTTGCTTCAATCGTTACTTTTCCGGAAATAACATCTCCCGAAAATAAATTTTCTTTCCGTTCCTCTCCTAAATCAAACGTACTATCATGGTCATTATGATTCATGACAAATAAATAGGACTTGCCATTTTTGACTCGCTCGGATACTTCTACTCCAGGACCAGCCTTTAATAAAGAACGTATCCCTTTTTCTTCACAGATCGTTGTTACAAAATCATTTAAAAATGCCTGATCTGGACTAGAGGCAAGATACCACGCCTGCCCGCTTCCATATTGATTTTTTGTTACAACTGGCATCCCTTGATAAAAATCTTCCCCATATTCAGCGATGACTTCCGCACCTTCACTATGAATCAAGTCAAACAATAGATTGCAAGTGTATTCTCCTGACAAGCTACCCGTACTATCATTTGTTACAATTTTGTTTTTCTTATCCGGATGTAAGGCATCTATTTCTTCCGCCCATATCCCTAACAAGCTTCTTAATTCTCCTGGATACCCGCCTAATGTAACTAAATCATTTTCATTCACTAATCCACTAAAGAAAGTAGTTACAAAGGTTCCACCATTAGCCACAAATTCTTCTAATCTATTCGCATAGCCTTCTTTGACCATGTAAAGTACCGGTGCAACGACAATGTCATATTTACTTAGGTCTCCATCTACTCCTATCATATCAACTTGGATGTTTTGCTGGTAAAACGCGTCATAATATTTGTGAACCTCCGCTACATAATCCAAAGCAACAGAAGGACCACTAGATAAATTAATTGCCCAACGATTTTCCCAATCGAAAACAATACCAACCTTGGCTTCCACACGGGCATCAACAAGTTGATCGGCCAATTGTTGCAATTCCTTTCCTACTTTGGCAGTTTCTTGAAATACTCTTGTATGCTCGTGTCCAACATGCTCAATCACTGCTCCATGATATTTTTCAGTAGCACCAACGGAACGCCTCAATTGGAAAAACATGACTGTATCAGCGCCACGGGCAACTGCTTGGTAACTCCATAGCCGCATGACACCAGGTCTTTTCAAGGAATTATATGCTTGCCAATTTTGTTGACTTGGCGTTTGCTCCATCAACATAAAGGGTTGGCCGCTTTTCAATCCTCGCATCAAATCATGGTTCATCGCTGTTCGACTGATTGGCGTATCGATCCGAGGGTAATTATCCCAAGACACTACATCCAACTGTTTTGCCCACTTAAAATAATCCAAGTCTAAAAAAGTTCCCATTAAATTTGTCGTAATAGCCGTTTCAGAATCATGCTTACGTATCGCGTCGTATTCTAATTGATAGCAATCTAACAGGCTATCAGACATAAAACGACGATAATCAAGGGAAATTCCTTGGAAAAAGCTTACGTCTCCAGGGCGTTCTTCACTCAAATCATTGGGAGCAACAATTTCACTCCAATCGTAAAAGGTGTGTCCCCAAAATCGAGTATTCCACGCTTTATTAACCGCTTCCAATGTTCCGTATCTGTTTCGAAGCCACTCACGAAACGCTTCCTCACACTGTTCACAATAACAATATCCACCATATTCATTCGACACATGCCAAATTAGGACAGCAGGGTGATCCTTGTATCGCTCTGCTAGCTTATGCGCCATTCTCTCCGAATACTTTCGATATGTAGGACTATTTGGACAGGAATTATGCCTTGCACCAAACTTTCTTTTTCTTCCATAAAAATCCACGCGCAAAACATCAGGGTATTTCTTTGCCATCCACGCCGGATGTGCTGCTGTACTAGTTGCCAAACAGGTATAAATTCCATTCTCGTAAAGTCTATTAATCGTCTCATCTAACCATTCAAAGTTATATGTGTTTTCATTCGGTTGATTTAATGCCCATGAAAAAACATTTAATGTAGCAATATCTATCCCTGCTAACTTAAACATGCGCACATCGTCCTCCCAAACAGCTGGATCCTCCCACTGTTCAGGATTATAATCTCCTCCATACCAGATTTTAGGTAGATTTTCATTAATCAACTTTTTCCCCACCTTTGTGATATAATATATTATCATTGTATCCGTTTACAAACCGCTTTTAAATATAAGATTTTTGTGAGGAATATAATAATCTGGCATAGTTGAGGGGATGATTGGAATGAAAGAAAATAGAATTGTATTAACGCCGATGCAAGGAAAACCACTTCCTGTATATATAGAAACAATTGGTTTAAATCCGAACCAAGAAAAAATTGTTCGCCCGAATGGTTATCCGCATTTTCACTGGCTTCAAACAATTAATGGAAAAGGACGTTTTTCCATTAACAATCAAAGCTATATTTTACATCAACATAGCGGGATGTTAATACGACCGAATATTAGTCACTCGTATCAATCCGTATCTGGCAAATGGGAAACTGCATATGTGACATTTAATGGAAAAATCATCGGGGACATGCTAGCTCATGCCGGGATAAAATTAGATGCCTTTTATCAATGGGAAAGCGAAAGTCCACTTACAAATGACATCATAACTTTTATCAATCAAACAGAAAAAACGACAGATGTATTTGGTCTGCAAGCTTCTACATATATGTATCATTTTTTATTAACATTAAACAATTACGCTCGATCACAAAAACCTATCGCATCAGAGCATTTAGAAAAAATCCATGCTTTAATTCAGTGGATGCACGGTAATATATCTAATCCGAATGTTGGATTGAATGACTTTGCAGCGTACTTACATTTGTCTCCAAGAAATCTAAATAATTTATTTCGCGAAACATTTTCCATGTCTCCCTATGCATACTTTATCGATCTTCGTTTACGAACAGCAAAGCAACTACTTGTTGAATCAAAAAATCAAACAATTAAAGCCGTTGCTAAGCATGTTGGGTTTCGTTCACCTAGTCATTTTGTTGCTACATTTAGAAAACATGTGGGAATGCCACCAGAACAATTTAGAAAACTTCATTAATTAGCAACTCGACCATGCAACTTCATTACTTTTTGTCACATCTACTTGAAAATAATGATCATACGGTTATTCTTCTACAATATCAGTAACGATTATCGTTGCCCCTTCGTCGATAAGTTAGTAATAGCATGCCCCATACCTCTAGCACCACCAGTTAATACAGCGACTTTTTCATTTAAAGTTCCCACACACTCTCTCCTCCTAGACATTTTTCACCAACGATTAACTCATTTCGATACAATTCCTATTAATCACTCCTAATTATCCACAAAAATTACCAAAAAATGGACTTTTTTTCAAATTTTCTAGCATTTTTGTCAAATTTTGTAGTATAATAAGCAAATACTCCTAATTCATTGGACTTATCCATACTAACCAAGATTGGGGCTGTTTAATGCGATGAAAAAGCAAGAGTTAGAAAAACAAATTGAAGTATTAAGAATGAAAATGTATCAATGTTATCAAAATGATAATCATAGTGAAGAAGTACTCAAAATTTCCCAACAATTAGACCAGTTATTAAATCAGTCGTATAAATTGTCTTTAAAAAGAAAAGTAATGTAACGTTACTTTTCTTTTTCTATTTTTAAGAAGCTTGTTTTAATTTCATTTTAACCTAACAATCGAATATAAATTAATTTTTTACTCACAATACAGATAACGATTATTTTTTCTACGAAAGTTGTGTACAATAAATTTTTATCGATTCGTACATAGTTCTAATCTTGGGATCAACGACAAAGAACTAAGAATAGGTGTAAAAAGTGTGTAAGATGTTTTAACAAGTCGAAAAAAGTTAAAAATTTTATTTTTTTCTGAAAAACATGTTATGATGAATGTATGTCTCTTCGAATTATTCATTAGAAACTACTACAAATAGCGGTCCTTAAGCATTACTCCTCCTAAAATTCTCATCTATAAATCTATAAGCGTGTGTTCAAAAAGAGGGATAGAAGGACCATTGTTTGGGGAAGCATGTTTGATACATCTGAATAAGAATGCATTCTTATTTCTTTTCCGAACTTTTTGAACAACCCCTATTAAGTATTCGAAAGGAAGTGAAAAAATGGAGACAAAAATCGACGAAAGAGGTACGGTCTCACTACATAGAGACGTAGATTACTTAAGTGAATTACTGGACGATGTCCTACTCCATGAAGGTGGGGAAGAATTATTAGAGAAAGTTAATAAGATTCGTACGCTAGCTAAAACGTTACGGGAAACCCAAGACCCAAAAATAGAGGATCAAATCAAACAAGAAATTAGCGGTCTTGAGCCACCTTTAAGACAAAATGTTATTCGCGCATTTTCTGTAAACCTGCACCTATTTAATATTGCTGAACAAAATTACAGAAGTCGCCGTAGAAGAGAATATCAAGCGCAGGATACAGATATTATACAACCAGGCTCTCTAGAGGACGGAGTAAACAAGCTATTAGAAAATAAAGTTTCTCCGGAAATGGTTTCTAATTTATTGGAAACATTATCTTTAGAATTAATTATTACTGCTCACCCAACAGAGGCAACGAGACGAACAATTTTACAAATTCATAAGCGAATTGCAGACTTACTGAAAGCCTGGGATTACGCGTATACACGCTATGAGAAAAAAGTAATTGAAGAGACAATTATGAACGAGATTACAATTTTATGGCAAACTGCAGAAATTAGAGAGAAAAAACCTTCTGTTATGAAGGAAGTATCGAATGGGTTATATTACTTTGATAAAGTTCTATTTGATGTTCTACCAAGAATTCATCAAGATTTGGAAGATCTTTTATATGAAAAATATCAACAGCGTTTTCATGTTCCTTCCTTCCTACGTTTTGGTTCTTGGATTGGTGGCGATAGAGATGGAAATCCAAATGTAAAAGCAACAACTACATTCGAAACATTAAAAACACATCGCGCACTAGTACTTAGAAAATATATCGAGTCAGTATCTAAGTTAAGTGAATTACTTAGTCATTCAGCAAAGAAAGTTAATGTAAGTACTGAGTTAGTGGAATCAATAGAACGAGATGAATCCTATTTAGATAAATATAAATTTAATAATCGAGACGAGATTTACCGTGTAAAAATATCCATGATTATTCAAAAATTACAATATACTGCCGAGGATCATGAACATGGATACCAGCATGCGGAAGATTTATTGGCGGATTTAAAAATTATTCAAGACAGCTTATATAATCACCATCCACAAAACCCGCCTATCAAATTACTTGAGAAGGTAATTAGACAAGTAGAATTATTCGGCTTCCACTTAGCATCGTTGGACATTCGAAATCACAGTGGTGAGCATGAATCTGCACTTGCTGAGGTTTTACACTTAGTTAACATTACGGAAGATTATAAAGGGCTTTCCGAAGAAGAAAAAGTGGATGTACTTACAAAAGTATTACAAGACCCTAGACCAATGATTTCAATTTATGACACGTTTACGGAATCAACTCAAGAAGTAATCAATACATTCCGAATGATTAAACGTGCCCATGATACGTTTGGTGATCGTGCGATTGAAGTATACCTTATTAGTATGACACAATCTGTGAGTGATTTACTTGAGGTTCTTGTTCTTGCAAAAGAAGCTGGATTATACAGAGTTTATCCAGATGGAACTGTAAAAAGTAAACTTCATGTGGCTCCATTACTAGAAACCATTGAGGATTTACAGAATGGGCCGGGAATGATTAAGCAATTATTCGATATCCCATTGTATCGTGACCATTTGAACGCTAGGAATGATTTACAAGAAATAATGCTTGGGTATTCGGATAGTTCAAAAGATGGTGGAACATTAACAGCTAACTGGGAATTATATAAGGCGCAACAAGATATTCATGATATAGCATCTAGATATGGCGTTAAGCTGAAATACTTCCATGGCCGTGGCGGTTCTTTAGGACGTGGTGGCGGTCCATTGAATGCGAGTCTATTGTCACAACCTCCTGTTACATTAGGTGATGGAGTAAAAATTACGGAGCAAGGAGAAGTACTTTCCTCTAGATACTTGCTTCCAGATATTGCTTACCGTAGTTTAGAGCAAGCTACTTCTACCATGATGACAGCAATAATGGGACTAAATGATTCGAAACAAAAACAAATGCCAACACCAGAAGCTTTCGAAACGATGAGCGAAATCTCAGAAATTGCGTTGAAGAAGTATGGTTCCCTAGTATTTGAAGATGATGGATTCTTAACTTACTTCAATCAAGCAACACCTTTAAATGAGCTAGGTGAACTGAACATTGGTTCAAGACCAATGAAACGTAAGGGTAGTAATCGATTTGAAGATTTACGTGCAATCCCATGGGTATTTGCTTGGACACAAAGTCGTCAGTTATTACCAGCATGGTTTGCAGCAGGGACTGGTTTGAAGCAATTTATTGATAAAACAAATAAGCTAGAGCTTTTACAACATATGTATAATACATGGCCATTTTTCCAAGCTACCATTAACAATTTGCAAATGGCTTTAACCAAGGCAGACCTTACTACTGCTAAAGAGTATGCAGAAATGCTGGAAGATCAAGAAATCGGAAAACGTATTTTCCATAAAATAAAAGAAGAATACAATTTAACAAAAGAAATGGTATTACAGATTACTGGTCAAACAGAATTGATGGATCACAAACCAAATATTCGCGAATCAGTTAAACTTCGTAATCCATTGGTTGATCCATTAAACCTATTCCAAGTAGACCTGATTACAGATCTCCGTAAAGAAAGTGAAAGTGATAACACCGATGAACTATTAACAGAAGTGTTGTTAACGATAAACGGTGTAGCTGCTGGTCTACGCAACACAGGCTGATTCAAATTTTAACAAAACCTGAAGAAACAATTGAGAAAAGAGGCTGACCCTTTGCTTTTGGGACAGCCTCTTTTTTTATGTCAATTTTTATACATATGAATTAACTCATTTAGTATGTTTACAATTTATAAAAATAGAACAGTCTATAAGTAAATTAGCTTATCAGGTATTGCTTTTCTACTTTAATACACATAAAGAAACTGGTGATAATAATGGATTTTCATGATGTTTTTATTGAAATATTAATGTTACTAGCTGTGTCTATCTTTGTTATTGGGTTTGCTAAGCTCATTAAAATACCATACTCTATAGCACTTGTAATAGTAGGTTTAATTCTGGGCTTAACAGAGATTCCATTTTTTGAAGCATCTGAACAATTTATTACGCAGTCAAATGTTTTTCACGCGATTATCGTATCCTTGTTTTTACCCATTTTACTTGCTGATGCTACATTAAAAATGCCTATGGAACATTTTATGGAATTTAGACGTGTATCGCTCACATTAGCTTTTGTCGGTACATTTTTCACCTTTTTAATCATAGGCTTTTCCACCTATTTTTTATTAGGATTACCTATTCCTATCGCATTTACTTTTGCAGCTTTGATGAGTGCTACTGATCCAATCAGTGTTATTTCAATTTTTAAATCACTTGGAGTTAACAAAGGGCTTTCTACACTAATGGAAACTGAATCATTATTTAACGATGGGATTGCAGTAGTACTATTTAAAATAGCTTCTGTTTATTTATTGACTTATATTGAAATGGGGTTAGTTGGACTTGGTAGTGGTGCGTTACTATTTTTAAAATTTACTATCGGTGGAATCATTGTCGGTGCAATTCTTGGATATGCTTTCTCCCAGATTATTCGCATTTATGATGATTACCCGCTCGAAATAGCCTTTGCACTACTATTATATTTTGGGTGCTATTTTATTGCTGAACACTTTCATTTTTCAGGGGTTATAGCTGTAGTAATAGGTGGATTAATTTTTGGTAGTTATGGATCTAAAGTCGGGATGACTGAAACGACAAAGCAGAATATAAATGTTTTTATGGATACAATCACTGAACTTGCTAACAGTCTTATATTTCTAATGGTCGGACTAGAGATCCAAAATATTGATATGGAAAACAAATGGAACATGATATTTTCAGGTATATTGATTGTACTCATCGCAAGAACCATTTCCGTTTATGTAAGTACTTCTTTATCTAAAAAAGTACCAAGTAAGTGGAAGGTCATATTAAACTGGGGAGGATTAAAAGGAAGCTTATCTATAGCGTTAGCATTAAGCTTACCCCAAACTTTTGAAGGCAGAGATACATTATTAATACTAACCTTTACTGTTGTGCTTTTTTCTTTAATAATTCAAGGGTTAACGATAAAACCTATCATTAATAAGCTTGGTTTATCTGAGAAAAATGAGTAATTACTATTTAAACCAATTCTAATTTAAACGGTCTCAAAGAAGGTTAACGCAAATGCTAACCTTCTTTTCATTCACTTTCATTTTGGCTGTGTTAAAGTTCGGTGTTGATTTTTGACTCATCGTGTGAAATCAAGAGTCAAAAATATACTAAATATCAACACTATTCTTAAACAAATCCTTCATTTTAAAGACAACGAGAATGATTACAAGCTTATCTATTTATTAGGTGAACTAATTGATTTCCTAATGATCAATTCAGTTGATAGTTGGACTCTCTCAGGAGGAAACTGCATGTTTTCTAGACGCCATAATAGCATACTAACTGCACGTCTGCCAATTGTTTCTTTTAATACCTGAATGGATGTTAAAGGAGGGGAAACTTTTGAATGGTAATCGATATTATCAAAACCTGTGAAAGAAAAATCTTTAGGAATATCATAACCTCTATTAATCAATAGTTCCATAATAGTTGTCGCAATTTCATCATTTGCACAAACAAAAGCAGTAGGTAGACTATTATTAGATTTTAATTTATCAAAAAATGTAAGAAATTGTTCTTCAACAGGTTCATAATAGTTCATGTTAAATAAGCATTGATCTGTATTCGTAAACAGGTGATTCTTCTCTAAGACGCTTCTAAA
Organism: Aquibacillus albus; assembly: GCF_016908325.1. Taxonomy (GTDB): domain Bacteria; phylum Bacillota; class Bacilli; order Bacillales; family Amphibacillaceae; genus Aquibacillus_A; species Aquibacillus_A albus. Next base: position 146,445 of record NZ_JAFBDR010000003.1, read on the forward strand.
ACCTAACCACCGATCGTAAAAGCTACGCGAATATGTAATATCGCCTATAAAACATAAATTCTTATGGCCTAGGCCAAAAAGATGACTAGTTAGCTGATACACCCCATCAAAATTATCCATGAAAATCATATCCGCTTTTACAATATGATCTTCATGGTCAACCATGATAAATGGTGCATTTAGCTCACTTAGCATTAATAACATATCACTTGAAACCAAACCAACCGTAATAATACCTAGTAACGAATCAGATTTAATATGCTTCGATAGATTATTTTGACTTGATATAATCATTGTACCAATATCAAGCTCTTCAAGGTAATTAACTATTCCATTGAAAACCTTACTCCAATAAGATGATTCCTCATTTTGGTAACGGTGGTTGGGCATTACTACTAGAACAAATCCGTCATTAAATGCCTCTTTATGATGACTGTGAACACTTACACTATGTGTAGCATTATTTTTAAAATAACCTAATTGCTTAGCTACAAATAATATTTTTTGACGAGTACTTTCTTTTACACCTGGTTGATTATTTAGTGTTTTAGACACGGCATATTTGGAATAGCCTGATGCATCAGCTATCATCTGCATTGTAACTTTGTTAGCCACTTTGCCACTTCCTATCTCATTCTTTTGTTATTTTTGTTAGCGTTTTATTATCATTATATATTACTACTAATTTATCTACAAGGTCATTTCTTCTATTCTTCCTATCTCATTCACTTTTTTTAGAAAAAATCGACATTGCACGTCTTATTAGGAGTGGCTTGAAATTCATCTATATAACTTAAGAGAAAGGTGAATTTCGTTATATCCTCAGTTGTTGATTCTAGATCATGAACAATACAAGGATAGTGAATACCACCCCCCCTTCTCTTACTAGCCAATTTCCGTTTGTGAATTTCAACTGCATACATCCTTTCTCATTAAAATTATAGGTGAGTTAGTAGCTACAGTATGTTATATTAAAAGAACAATGAAATAAAACCTTTGATATTCCATGCACATTATCTTGATGAAATCTATTATATTCATTCATAATTACATGTTTTACCACTTTATGCAAAGGCTTACATAAAATATATTTACAATCTAGTTTGAGACGAAATAAGGTGAGGGGGCCGTTTTTATGTACACAGGTGTAATGGGAGGATTTTATAGAATTTCCGAGTGGATTATGAGGTTAGCTTATGTAAACATTTTGTGGATAACATTTACACTTATGGGGCTAATACTATTTGGATTCTCACCTGCAACAGTGGCTCTATTTTCAGTTACGCGCAAGTGGATCCAGGGAAGTACTGATATTCCTGTTTTTAAAACATTTTGGAAAACATACAAACAGGAGTTTATAAAGAGTAACATACTTGGCCTTATCCTTGCTGTTATTGGATATGTTTTGTACCTGGACTTTCAGTTAGTTGTTCAAACACCGAATAGCTTGCTACAATTAGCTTACTTCCCTGTAATGCTAATCATACTAATCTATTTATTAATGCTTTTATATGTTTTTCCTGTTTTCGTGCATTATGAAGTTAACATACTGCACCTGTTAAAAAACGCCCTGCTATTTACACTAATGCGTCCATTTAACACAATTACAATGGCTATTGGTGTTATTGCTGTTTACTTTCTTATGAGCGTTTTACCAGGACTAATCCCGTTTTTTGGAATAAGCCTCTTAGCATATGTACTTATGTGGTCAAGTTATCTCGCATTCACTAAACTTGAACGAAAACAAACGGAAGCACAATCTGTTTCAAATGACGTACAGGATTAAATCGGGTGGTGCCTGGCACCACCCGATTTATGTTATATTATGTCGATTCCTAATTGCGTATTTACCAGGCAGCAACAGCCCCGTCCGTGCGAGACTCTGTTCCTCCTTGTAGTACTCCTGTTTCTGGGTCTCTCCAGATAATCTGACCACGACCAAAGCTGCTAGAGTCTAAGGCTATATTGACTTCATGACCTCTTCGCTCTAATTCTTGTGCAATGTGAAGTGGGAAGTTTGGTTCTAACGTCACTTTCTTTCCTTCCATCCATTGCCACCTCGGAGCATCGAGTGCTGCTTGTGGATTTAAATGAAAATCAATTGTATTCATGATTACTTGCGTATGTCCTTGTGGTTGCATAAATCCACCCATTACGCCAAAAGGCCCAACCGCTTGATCATCCTTTGTTAAGAATCCTGGAATAATCGTATGATAGGTACGTTTCCCACCTTCTAATCGATTGTCATGCGTAGGATCCATCGAAAAATTGTGCCCACGATTTTGCATGGATATTCCTGTACCTGGAATAACTATCCCTGAACCAAATCCCATATAATTACTTTGAATAAAGGAAACCATATTCCCTTCTTCATCTGCAGCTGCAAGATAAACAGTTCCACCTTTTGGCGGTGTACCAGGCTCAGGTGTTATTGCTTCTTCACCAATTAACTCTCTTCTCTCATCTGCATATGCTTCTGATAATAAGGCATCCACCGTCACTGACATTTTATCTGGATCTGTAATGTATTTTTGACCATCAACATACGCTAACTTCATTGCTTCAATTTGCTTATGGTAACGATCAACAGAACTACTATCTGGCATGTCATAGCCCTTTAAAGTATTTAAAGCTAAAAGTGCCACTAATCCCTGACCATTTGGTGGAATTTCCCAAACATCATAGCCACGATAATTTACCTTAATTGGATTTACCCATTCAGGCTTATAAGCTGCTAAATCTTCTTTTGTCAAAAAGCCATTGAATTTATCAGAATAAGCGACAATTTTATCTGCTAGTTCTCCACGATAAAAACTTTCTGCTTTTGTTTCGGCAATGGAACGTAACGTCGCTGCATGACCTGGGGAACGCCACATTTCACCAATTTGTGGAGGCTTACCTCCGGGTGTAAAGGTTTCAAACCAGGAAGCAAACTCATCACCTGTTAATTCTTCCTTGAATTTATCGTATGCCTGGTTCCACATCTTCCCTAGAATTGGGGACACTGGATAACCATTTTCCGCATAATCAATTGCCGGTTTCAAAACTTCTGTTAAAGGTAATTTTCCAAAGCGCTCGGACAATTCAGCCCATGCTCCAGGTGCTCCTGGCACAGTTACCGGTATCCAACCATACTTCGGAACCTCTTCATACCCCTTTTCTTTCACTCCATCGATTGATATGTTTTCTGGAGACAGTCCACTTGCATTCAAGCCATGAAGTTCTCCTTTTGTCCATACAAGAGCAAAAGCATCACTACCAATACCATTTGATGTTGGTTCTACTACAGTTAAGCAAGCAGCAGTTGCTATCGCAGCATCAATAGCATTTCCGCCTTGTTTTAATATTTGAAGCCCCGCTTCTGCAGCAAGTGGCTGTGAAGTTGCTACCATCCCTTTTTTAGCAAAAGTCGTCATTCGCTGAGATGGATAAGGATGATTTAAAAAATTATGTTTCATAGATTCACACGCTCCTAGCTTATTTAGATGTCACTAGCTTACTTCTTGTTTAAGTAGTACAAAGATCTCCAAAACATTCAATGCCTGTTTTAACAGCTGGTTAAACAATAGATGTAATGTTATATTTCTTTAGTACCCATTTTGGAATAAGAAAACGAGCTGTTAATAGCGGATCTACAACTTGACAAATTTGGGTTTGTCCAACTGCACTAAACAGCATATTCAAATGACTGAATGATAAACCAACTTTGTCCTCTAATAATTTTGCCATATCAGAAACTGACATTTTCACTGCATCATCTAAAGTTTCGGCAGATGCAATTGTCCCAAAATATTCATCTGTTTCTAGAACAGGGTTAGTTAATTCCGTCTGTTTGATTACATTTAATGACACCGTCACTTTACCTGCAATTTCTAATCCAGTGACACAGACCTCCCCATCTCCCATAGCAGCATGCAAGTCACCGAGAGCAAACAATGCCCCATCCGTTCGAACAGGGAAATACAGCGTTGTACCAGTCGTAATCATTTTATTATCCATGTTTCCTCCGTGAGAGCCTGGAGTTCCATTTGATACAGGATCCCCTTCAGGCGCAACGCCGATCACACCAATCATTGGATTAAGTGGTATTTCTAAATTTTCATCAAAAATTGCTTTTCCGCCTTGAATTGGAATAATTTTCGCTTCAAATTGATCAACCTGATCTCCCAGCACACCTTTTCCTGGACTAACTGCCATAACCGCTTGATCAGACAATTCGATGTTATCAATTGTTACTACTAATACATCACCGACAGCAGCATCTTCCACATAAACAGGACCAGTAGCAGGATTTACTTTATTCCAATCCATATCGTCATAAGAAGAATCGTCAGAACTAATTTGGTTTTCAAAACAATCAAAGGTCTCAATTTCTACTTGAGACCCAGCAGCTACGCGTAAAATAGGATCATTTGTTTTACTCATTGCATAAATAGGTCGAGAACGTGCTAATGAGTAGGACATAAAACCACTCCCATGAGATAATATTTATTTTATACTAAGTGACAAGCAACTTTATGCCCGTCTTTTGTTTCTCTAAATTCTGGAATTTCTTGCTTACACTGTTCAGTTGCCAATGGACAACGTGTATGAAAACGACAGCCTGAAGGAACATTTAAAGGACTCGGAACATCTCCCTTTAACATCATTCGCTCTTTTTTCTCCTGAACGCTAACATCGGGAATGGCCGAAAATAATGCTTGGGTATAAGGGTGTTGTGGCTCTTTATAAATCCCATGTTTGTCGGATAACTCCACCAATTTCCCTAAATACATGACACCAACACGATCACTAATGTGCTTTACCACAGATAGGTCATGAGAGATAAAAATGTAAGTTAAATTGTATTTACGTTTTAATTTTTGTAGTAGATTAAGTACCTGTGCTTGGACAGATACATCAAGAGCAGATACTGCTTCATCGCATATGATCAACTTTGGTTGTACTGCTAATGCCCGGGCAATACTTACCCGCTGTCTTTGCCCACCACTGAATTCATGTGGATATCTCCAGTAATGTTCTGGATTAAGACCAACATCCTTCAAAAGCTTTTGTACATATGTTAATTCTTCTGACCTTGGAACAATCCGATGGACACGTACAATCTCACTTAACATCGCTCCGACTGTCATACGTTGGTTTAAGGAACCAAAAGGATCTTGGAAGATAATTTGGATATCTTTTCGAAGCTCTCTTAGTTGCTTGGGCTTAAACTTACTAATATCCTGACCCTCGAACAAAACTTCTCCTTCTGTAGGCGTCTGCAGCTGTAGGATTGCTCTACCCATCGTAGACTTACCACAACCTGATTCTCCAACAATCCCTAACGTTTCTCCTTGTTTCACATAGAAGGATACATCATCAACCGCTTTAACATACGTGTTATCTTTTTTAAAAAAGCTTCCACCGCCTACTGGAAAGTACTTCTTTAACCCTTTAATTTCTAACAGGTTCTGTTGTTGCTGCGGTTTCTTTTCGGCTTGCATAGGCTTCTCCCTCCTTTTTTATTTCTTCCCATCGTTGATCAAACATCCAACAACTAGCTTTATGGTTGCTTTCTGTCTCTATTAAAGGAGGAACCTCATTAAAGCATGTTGGTTGTGCATGTGGGCAACGAGTTGCGAAACGGCAACCTCTTGGCATGTTATCTGGATTAGGCACAGAGCCTGGAATAATTGGTAATTCTTCTGTTTCTTCCGTCAATTTTGGTATCGATTCAATTAAGCCTTTTGTATATGGGTGTTGTGGATTGTTAAACAGTGACTTCACATCACTATATTCCACTACTTTCCCTGCGTACATGACTAATACTTTATCAGCAACTTCAGAAACCACACCTAAATCGTGGGTAATCATCACAATTGACATGTCAAAATCATTTTTCAGGCTGTTCATTAAATCCAGAATTTGCGCTTGAATCGTCACATCTAAAGCAGTTGTTGGCTCATCCGCAATAAGAAGCTTCGGGTTACAAGCAAGAGCCATCGCTATCATTACACGTTGACGCATCCCCCCGCTTAATTCATGTGGATAGCTGTAAACGCGTTGCTCAGGAGAAGGAATTCCAACTAGTTTTAACATATCAACCGCTTTTTCCATTGCCTTTTTTTTACTAATTTTTTCGTGAAGCTGTACTACTTCGGCAATTTGCTTTCCCACAGTGTGAACTGGATTTAACGAAGTCATTGGCTCCTGAAAAATCATAGATATGTCATTTCCGCGAATTTTACTCATTTGTTTTTGTGATTTCTCCGTTAAGTCCTCTCCATCAAACAGGATTTGTCCTTCTGTCACTTTTCCTGTTTTAGGCAATAACCCCATAACAGACAGGGACGTCAAACTTTTACCACAACCGGATTCACCAACAATACAAAGCGTTTCACCTTTTTCAACTGAAAAATCAACCCCATTTAAAATGGTCGTAAAGGTTTTTTTCTTTTGAAATCCAACATGTAAGTTTTTCACTTCTAATTGACTATGCTCACTCAATCTTGTTCACCTGCCTTCTTCGATCTAGTTGGCATTTTATTTAAATAAGGAAATAAATCTGTTTGACAAACTTCAAAAACTCGGTGTAATTCTTCAACTGGAGTTGCATGTTCATCTACTCGTATATCAACAATTGGATATTCTTGTTCATGCACAACATAAAGGGCGGCAGACTGTTTTCCTCGCTTGTCTCCACCAGCATTTTGCCCTGCTTGAAGAGCCCCCAGTAACTGCTCAGGAAAATATTTATCGAAGCAGGCTTCAAATGCTTCTGCCATAGCAGCTATTGTCGCTTCTCCGACTAACATGTTACCTGCAACAACAAATTGATCTCCTACATAATGACCTGCCCATGGAACTGTATCATTTCCTGTAAATCCGGCTGTGTTACCGGTATGATCAACAATCGCGAGCTGTCTTCGTTCTTTTTCTTCATCTTTACTCGTTACTTGGCTTAACACTTCTTCTGGAGACAACCCCTCTCCAAGTAGCTTCAAGCCATCAATTCCGTAATAAGGATTCACTAATGCTTGTGTAGAAATAGCACCAACACCAGCCTTTACGTAAGGAGCTAATCCACCAACAGCAGGTCTGGCAGTACTAATTGCTACACCAAGCATCCCCGTTTTTTTACATCTTGCTGTTATCGAAAATGTATTTAACTCAAGTCCGTTCATGATAAACCTCCATATAAAATGGTTGTATGATTATTTAAGTTTCGGATCAAGCATATCTCTAATTCCATCACCAAATAGATTAATAGATAACACAGTGATAAAAATAAATATTCCTGGAAATAGTGCAATCCATGGTGCATCACTTAAATAACCTTGTCCATCGGCTAACATTGCTCCCCAACTAGGATCAGGCGGTTGTGTTCCGAGACCAAGATAACTCAAGGATGCTTCAGAAATTATCGCAGATGCAATCGCAAGTGTTGCCTGTACCATAATTGGCGCCAATGTGTTTGGCAAGATATGAATTAAAATAATTCTCCAGTCTCTTAACCCGGAGGCTTTACCTGCTTCAACATATTCTCTTTCACGGTGAGCAATTACTTCTGCTCGAATTAGCCGAATAAAGTTTGGAGTCAATACAATTCCAATCGCAATCATTGCGTTCTCCAATCCAGCTCCCAATACTGCCGCAAGAGCCAATGCTAATACTAATGGAGGGAAGGAAAGCATAGCATCGGTGAATCGCATAATAACAAATTCATCCCAAAAGCCTCGATAATATCCTGAAATTAAACCAATTGGTACCCCAACTGCTAACGCAATACCAACGGAAATCAAACCAGCTTGTAAAGAAACCTGTGCTCCATAAATAACTCGACTAAAGATATCTCGACCGATTTCATCTGTTCCAAACCAATGGTCTGCGCTGGGACTCATCATAATCTCAGAATAATTTTGTTCAATAGGATCATGTGGAACGATGACACTGGCAAAGATAGCCATAAAGATTAATAAAAAGGTAAAAAAACCACCAAGGACAGCTAATTTGTTTTGAAAAAAACGTCCCATCATTGCTTTAAACATTTCCACTCGAGGGTTAGGAATTTTTTGTTTAACATTTGCTTCTGTTGCTTGTTCCATTATTTCGTCCCTCCTGATAGTTTAATACGTGGATCTAATACACTATAAAGAATATCTACAAAAAAGTTAATGAGAATAACGGCAAAAGCCATAAACATTACTGCACCTTGTACAACAGGAAAATCGCGAGTAAGGATTGATGTGACAACGAGTTGTCCTAATCCTGGTACAGAGAAAATGGTTTCAGTAATAACAGCCCCTCCAAGAAATGTAGCCATTTGTAATCCACTTACTGTAATAACTGGAATTAATGCATTTCTTAAAGCATGGCCGAAAACGACACTTTTTTCTAACAGCCCTTTGGCATATCCTGTCCGTATATAATCCGATTGAAGCACCTCTAGTAAGCTAGAACGAAGCATCCGAGTTAATTCCGCGGATAAACGGATACCAATCGTTAGTGCAGGCATTAACATTAACAGTAAACTTCGACCAAAATCTTCCGTTAGTGGAACATAACCTGACGGTGGCAGCCAACCTAAAGTCACTGCAAATATGAAAATGAATAAAATTCCTAAGAAAAACGGTGGTACTGATACACCTGAAAGTGCAAATAAAGTACTGGAGTAATCCCAAGCTGTACCTTTACGGCTCGCGCTAATAATCCCAGCAGGAATAGCTATTAATATAGCAAAGAAAAATGATAATACAGTTAGTTCCAATGTAACTGGTATTTTTTGCATTAAAATGGTTGTTACAGCTGTGTTATCTCGAATGGAATTACCAAAATCACCTTGTAAAACATCCACTACCCAATTGAAATACTGTACTATTAATGGGTCATTTAATCCCATTTCATCACGCAATGCTTCTATTTGGTCTGGTGTCGCTTCCTGTCCTAAAACGAGTAATGCCGGATCACCAGGTAAAACATTTACCAAAGAAAATATGATAATACTTACTAAAAACAAGATAACAATCATCAAGCCAAGTCTTCGAAGTATAAATGAGACCACTTCTACACCCCCGTTGCTTAAAATATAGAGAGGATGTCCATAAGGCTTCCCTTTTTGAAAAAATTACGGGAAAGCCTGCAAGGACATCCAATTGTCAAGATTTACTCAAAGTAAACAGATTCAGTTCTTACCATTGTGTCAGCTACATGCTCAAAGCCTTTTACATAATTTTTCATCGCTTTGTAATCACGCTCGTGATACAAGAAGATGTATGGCGCATCATCCCATAGGATTTCTGATAATTGGTCATACATTGCTTTACGTTCTTCTTGAACACTAACCGTACGAGCTTCATCTAACAATCCATCTACTTCAGGATTGGAATAATTCGTATAGTTATTTGGAGCATCCGTATAGAAGAATCGATAAGCATTACCATCTGGATCAGTACGACCGCTCCAGCCTAGTCGGACTGCTTCGAAATCACCAGTACTTAATTGGTCTAACATCGTACCGAATTCAACCATTTCGATTTCCATTGTAATACCAACTTCGCTTAGCATAGCCTGCATCATTTGAGCCATTTGCTCTTCTTCTGGCTTCGGATTAATTTTTAATGTGAAACTTACATCAGTTAAACCAGATTCTTCAACTAAAGCCTTTGCTGCTTCTACATCAGCGTTTGGCTGTTCAAAGTCTGGTGCTGCCCAACTAGATGGTGCGAATGCACTAACTGCTGGTACGGCACCACCGTGGAACACCACTCGTGTAATTGCTTCACGATCAATAGCTAGATTAATAGCTTGGCGAATATTCTTGTTTGTAAATGGTTCTACTTCGGTATTCAAGTGAATTCCTTGATAACCAAGTGCGTCTTTTTCTAACAACGTAATGCTTGGATCTTCTTTTAATTTTTCAATATCTTTAAATGCAATTTTATTTAATAAATCTAACTCACCAGAAACTAGGTTTGTAACTCGGACGTTAGCATCTGGGAATGGACGAATTTCCACATTTGCAATTGCAGGCTTTTCTCTCCAGTAACCTTCATAACGGGTTAATTCAATTTTACTTTGTGCTACACGCTCCACAAACTCGTAAGGTCCAGTACCAACTGGCTGGTTTGCGAAATCATCACCAAGCTCTTCCACTGCAGTCGGTGAAACCATCATACCTGCTCTATCTGTAAGTACAGACAAGAATGGAGCAAACGGCTCGGATAATACGATTTCCACTTCATAGTCACCAAGTACATTCACTTCTTCAATCAAATTCACTTCTGATGCACGAGGTGAAGCAAAATCAGGATCTAGCATTCTTTCAAAGTTAAATTTAACGGCTTCTGCATTGAAATCTGTGCCATCATGGAACGTTACTCCTTCTTGTAACGTTAGCGTGTACGTTAAGCCATCATCAGAGATGTTCCAATCCGTTGCTAATTCAGGCTCTAATTCTAAATTTTCATTAATATCAATTAATTTGTTGTACAAGCTTTGGAACGTTTGTCGGTCAACAGCTGCAGACGAACGATGCGGGTCCAACTGTGGTGGGTCATCATCTAAGCCAATCACCAATGTATCTTTGGATTCGCTATTTGAACTACTACTGTCTTCTGATTGATTGTCGGAATCTCCTTCGCTAGCATCATTCCCATCAGTTGAACTGCTCGCTGACGAACAAGCTACCATTAGGAAGGAAAATGCTAATAGCAATGCAAATAAAAATAGTTTACGCATAAAATTTTAGCCCCCTGTTTTTTTTTTATAAATATATGAAAAGAAGTTTTTCACTTCCTTATCACCAATTAGCTATTTGTTGTATCCTGTTTGAAAAGATTCATCTTTTCAAATCTTTCGGTAACGTCTAATATATGTTCTCGCATTGCTTCTCTGGCAATTGCCTCATCGCCACTTCTGATCGCTTGATAAATTCTTTGATGATAGTGCAAGCTACTATGCTTGCTTTCTACCTTTAATAAATCTTGTTTAAAAGAGTTAATTAGATCAGAAATGAAGTTATAAACCTTTAACAAAACACTATTCCCTGTAGCCAATGCGATGGATTTATGAAACTTTTCATCAGACTCTAGGGTAGGCTTGTTTGATTCTATCGCATCAACGTGTAACGTTAATGCCTCTTCCATCATTTCCAAATCCTTATCCTTTGCCATTGTCGCTGCTCTTCCAGCCATCTCTACTTCAAGCAGTAAACGGAATTCTAGTAAATCCCTAGAAACCTCTGTATCTAATAAAGCTGAAACAACATAGGAATCAACCAAGTGATTTAATTCGATCTTTTTTACAAAAACACCAATTCCCATTCTTTTTTCCAGCACATCCATGTCAACTAACGTGCTAAGCGCCTCTCTTACAGATGATCTTCCGACATTTAAAAATTCCATTAGCTCACGTTCGGAAGGTAATTTGTCTCCTAGCTGGTATTTTCCTTGCTTGATTTCCTTCACAATGTACTCTGTTACAATCGTACTCACTTTTTTCGCCATCATTATCACCTAATTATCATTAACTGTTGTCATACCTGTCTGATGTGTAAGTATAAAAATGCTTTTCTCACCCTCCTTGTCCTACCTGTCTGATATGTATAATAATATATCACAAATATTTTAAATTGTGTGAATTTTGTAAGATTTTTTAACACTTTTTTTCGTCAATTTTTATACTAAAAAAACGTTGACCCCTTCCATGTCAACGTTCTACCAATTTACACATTTATTAAATTTTTTCAAAATGAATAAAAATTTGCAAAATAAAGCAAAGTTTTATGGAATAATGTGGAAAAAGGGGTCAGACCCCTTTCTACAGCATCTGTTCAAAAACGTAGTTCTTTTCCTTGTTCAATGGATTCTAGAGCTGTACCAACCATTGAAAAGCTTTTGATATTATCTTCAATACTAGTAATTGGTTTACGGTTCTCGCGTATTGCCTGCACCAATTCATAGATTGAATATTCACGATCTGTAAATGGCATGTCTGGCAACTCTAATCGTTCTGGGGCTTCGCCGCCTACTGTTATCGTTGGGAGATCATCACTTAACTCAATCATTCCCTTACTACCAACAAGACGTACTTCTCCATTCCAAGAGGTTTCCTTGCCTTGGGTTACCCAGCTTCCAAAATAGTTAATAAATACATCGTCGTCAAAAGTAATGATGGCACTTGCAACGGGATTTCCACCAAACCAGCTCCAGGAAGGTCGCATACTCTTCGCATAAATAGAAGTCGGGTCTTTCCTTAAAATATGCCGGAGCATATCAAAGTGATGAATGCTCATATCTTCAATTAAAATCTCATTATACTGATCACGCCAGCCACCAAACTTAGTAGCTCTCCTAAAATTCCATTCCCCATATTCCACAGTACCTATTTCTCCGTTTTGAACCGCTTGTCGAATAGCTTCTATTTCTGGTCTCCAGCGGTAATTTTGACTAATCATCACAAATTTCTCATAGCTTCTTGAAATCTCTAATAAAGCAACAGCATCCTTGTATTCCTGTGTAATCGGTTTTTCCATAAACACATACATCCCTGCTTCTAGTGCATCTATCGCTAATTTTTTATGGGTTTGTGGCGGTGTAACGATAACCGCTATATCCGCTTCCAATTCTCTAAACGCTTGCAAATGATTTTGATAAAAAGAAACAGAGGAAGACACTAAACGTTCACTTGCCTTCTCTAAATTTTTTTCATCTAAATCGACAACTCCAACTAGGTCAATTTGATCAAAATCCCTTAATATTTCCAGCCATGATAAACCGAAGCCACCAACACCAACTTGAATTACATTTAATTTTTCCATCCATTTGTCCCTCCTCATCAGTGAAAAAAGCCTTACTTTGTTATTTCATGCTTTTTAGCAAGTTGTTTCATATAATTCACATATTGCTCAAATGCTACCTCAGGTTCTTCTATCTCAGGGCACCAAACCTTTTCCCATTCAAGCGTATAGTAGCCATCATAGCCCTTTTCTTGTAATAGATCATAAATTTGTTGCAGTGGAATATCCCCTTTACCTAATAAACAAAGCTGATAGCCTCTTGGTGTATTTTCTTTTACGTATGAATCCTTCCAATGTGTGTATGTAATTTTCTCGCCTAACGTTTCCCACGTTAATTCCGGATTTTCTCCAACTGTTCGATACGGGTGATGGACATCCCACAACACTTGGAGGTGACTAGAATCAACATGATTCAGAACAGCTTCGACATACTCACAATTTGTCCAGTCATCATGCGTCTCTAAAAGCAGGACAACATCATATGTCTCTGCAATCGGAAGCATTTGATGTAAATTGTTCGTAACTGTCTCCAATGCAGCTTCCCGACTTGAATCGCCAATCTTTCCACCGAAAACACGAATATAAGGAGTATGAAAAGCTTTGCATAACTGGCCATATTGCTCGAGCTCCTCTAAATGATTACGCAGTTCCTGATCTGTATTCGTAAACAGGCGTACAGAACTCGAAAAACAAGATACTTTCAATGAAGCTTCCTTAAACTTTTGCTTCGTTTTTTCTAAATCTGATGAAAATTCCGGTAATTTAAAAATGTCCATTTCCCCTAAATAACCACGAAAATCAACGGCATCGTATCCATACGCCACGGCTTTTGAAAGAATCGTATCAAGGTCCCAGTTCGGACAACCTAACGTAGTAAAAGATAATTTCATTGCTTCTCACCCTTTTCGATTATTTTCATACCTTTCCTTTTTGAACACGAACTTATATAGCAACAGTTTTCATTGCTCACATAATCAATCAACGTTTCTTTCGTTGCTCATACAAGCTTACGTATTTGCTTTAACACGATAGATTCCACGTAATCCTTCTTTATTAGATGTAAAATAAATATATGAATCATCATGATCATAGATTGGGTGGGGATGGCTATCCTGAGAATCCCAGTTTGATCCGTGTTTACATAGCGGTACCCATTCAATCTTTTTGTTTTTCCAGTCAACACTTTGCGTGCTAATCCAAGCTCCACCGTGGTTGTTATTATCTTGCTCTGCATTTGTGTGAAAATATCCATCCGAAACTAGTAAATCGTTTTGCGTGTTAGCAACTGTGAAATGACCGTACTTCTTATAACTTTCAGGAAGGGAAACCTCTACGATATCCCCACTCTCCACATCAACCCTACCAATATAGCAAATACCCGAATCATTATAGGAGCCATGGTAAATAACACTCTTTCCATCGCTTTGCCACATTTCATGACACGTCCAGTCGTCCCTGGTTCTCTCCTCACTTTCTGTTCTGAGCTGTAGATGTTGTTGACCATTCCATAGCCATACTCTTCGAATACCACAATCTGATGGCCATTCATGATTATAGAGAATTTTGTTGGAATCTATTGGACTAAATTGGACATGTGTAATCCAAGCTTCCGGTACCTTTTCGGTTATGATTTCTTCCCCCGTATCCGTACAATAAATCCGCAAATATGAGTTTAACTTTTCTTCACGTACCCTTCGATCAATGTCATAAACAGGTCTTCCATTTTTGAGAAAATCATAGTCAAGTGCTCTGGCATCCGTTGTTGGTACACATAACTTTGAACCATCTGCACTGACATGAGTAAACGCAGTAACTTGATCAGTTGGTATTGTATTTAATGTTTTTCCTTTACCAGACTGATCTACTGAGCAAATTTTACTGCCTTGAATGTAATAAACGATTCCTCTCTCTGGGTCTAAACTAACACTTGCTTTACCAAATCCTGTGTTCTCATGCCCGTCAAAATAGACGTAAGATTTCAAGTATCCATCTTTGTTATGGGTTAGTTGCCGTTCATGACCAGAAATCAAATCTCTCGAAAAAAGATTTGGATTACCATTTTGGGTACGAATGAAAATAAGTTTTTCTTCCTTTTTTAATAGACTAGTTGATGTAAAATATAGAAGCTGATCGTCTGCAGTTAAATTTGTCACTAATTCTGGCCTTACCATTGTTTTTTCCCCCAACCTCTTCACCTCAACCATCCTATAAAATAGAAAAAACGCATGGGATTGACAAATACCTTGGGGAGGTCGTTCGTCCAATAGCCCATGCGTTTAATACTGGCAAATAAGTATGCTACTTGTTTGCTTATCTACATCAATAGTTATACCAATTTTGTAAACATCTGTCATACGTCTTAAGTTGGAGATGGGCTATTCTTTTTGGCTGATTTATCTAAAAATCCCTTATTGAAGAACACGTTGGAAAAACTGATTCAAATGTTCGTTATGCATGGTATCTATTAAGGTAAATTAAGTTTGTTTTTGTTCCTTTACTTCTTTATTCACGAGATACGGAGGATATTCTTCATTGAGCAGTACTTGGGTGACATTCTTGGCTACTTTTGTCCGCATTTCCTCCTCTGATTCTTCTGAATACCATGCGACATGAGGGGTTAAAATCACATTATCCATCGTTAGTAATGGGTTTGACGGATCTATTGGTTCTGTCTCCAAAACATCAAGTCCAGCAGCCGCAATTAATCCATCTTGTAAAGCATTAATCATTGCCTTTTCATCAATAACAGGCCCTCTTGAAGTATTAATGATGACTGTTTCTTGGTTCATTAGCTTAAATTCCGCTTCTCCAATCATACCTTCCGTACCTTTCGTTAATGGAGCATGTACGGAAATAATATCGGATTGTTCACATAATTGTTCCAACGAGACGAGTTTAACGCCTTGTGCCTCTGCAATGGATGGAGGGAAGTACGGGTCAAACGCAATAACATTCATACCTAATGCTTTCACTTTTTTTGCCAAAGCTTGTGGGATTTTACCATACCCTACTAATCCGACTGTACGATCTCGCAAACGAAAAATTGGCTTACTAACTTTAAAATCCCAGTTCTTCTGTTTTACTTGGTTATTTAAAAGTACAACCTTTCTCGTACAACCCATGATTAAAGCTAAGGCATGATCAGAAACTTCATCCATACAATAATCTGGAACATTTGCGACACTAATCCCCTTTTCTGTTGCAGCGTCCAAATCGATAGTATTAACACCGACGCCATATCTTGAAATAACCTTCAAATAAGGCATTGCTTCTATTACCTTTCTACTAATTGGAGCATATTGATTAATAAGGGCATCGGCATCCTTACAAGCGCTAATAACCTCTTCTTCCGTTCGGCATTGCGTCGGTATAAATTCTATGTTGTCGTCAGTTAATACTTTCTTTTCGTAGCTTAAATCTTTATATTCCCAATCCGTTACATAAACCTTGAACTTGTTCATCCAAATCCCCTTTCCTATCTAAACAATTTCTGCTGGTTCGTTTGGCTGGCTAAGATCCTCATTAGAATCCGCTTACATTCCATTGTATAACAAATGATAGAATTTATCTCGGTTTTAAAAGGAATAATATTAACGGTTTTTGTATTATTTCTGACTATGGTTGCTGTTGTAAATCCTGTTGCTCTTAGAACAGAACCATTACAAACTAAAATAGAAAATACAAACCTTAGCCTAAAGGATAACCAGGCTTTAAAAAGGAAGTTCAAATATTCCTAATAAAAAGAGACACTGAATCTTTCAACACAGTGTCTTTAGGTTAACTGTACGACGTTAATCTCGACAAAAAGTCGGACTGTTTCTTTTAAATTGTACTTAACTATGCAGGTGGTTAAACTTCAACACTTGATGAGTTAGACTCCCACTTGTCACTTTTCACGCGTTCAGCTAACAGTTTAATAAATAAGCCTCCAACGACAGAACGGTTGACAAAACCTGATAGTTTCCCATCGATAGTGTAGTACCAATCAGTAAATGGAACACGTGATGATGTTTCATTTAGAAAATCCCACAACGGATTAACTAATTTTTCAAAGTCTGCTTTCGTACCTGCTAACGTAGCTGCCCATACGAGCCAATCAGCTTTCGTATACGTCTTTCGATTATCTAGCGGAGTTCCATACTGATTACTTTTCTGTATATAATAAGCAACTTCCTTTTTCTTAATTTGAGGGTCAAATAGATGCAGATCAAAAAGTTCATCCCAAACCAAATTGTATTTTAAACTCCATGTATCCGGCGAATCGAATGCCAATCTATAATGATCCTCTTCACGAGCCATCTCTTCCCATCGAGAAGCCATTTGTTTTGCTGTTTCTAAATATTTCTTACCTGCTTCTTCATTACCTAGCATTAAGGAAAGTTTTCCATAACTTGCAATACCAATAATTGCTTTAATCGATAAATTGGCATTATGAGCAAGATGCCCACCAAAATCATCTGTACACAACTGATTTCCCGGATCCATCCCGTTTTGGATTAAATAATCAGCCCATTGAGCCAATAAATCAAGATGCTCTTTTGCAAAATTAGCTTTTCCGTCAACGATGCAAACTGCGGCTGTCATAATCAACATATTCCCGCATTCCTCAATTGGCATTTGTCTTTCCATAGCCATGCCATAAGCCTGACCGTTAGCTTTTGGATACCTGCCCACATCATGCGGCGCGAAATCATACGGCCAATCATCTGATGCTGCATAATGGAAGACAGGCCTTAACATTCCTTTTACTAACTCATGGTTCTCCATTAGGAACAATGGAATGGATGGGTAGCTGACGTCTACTGTTGCCATACATCCATTACTGAAATTTTCCTTTGAGAAAAACAATGCATCTCCATTTTCATCAGCAACTAATTTATGTGCTGCAATTGCTTGTCGGTAGGCTAATGCTAAAATATCCGCGTACTTATCTCCACCGGATTTTTTGGCATCATTCACCAACTGTTCATTATATTGATTACATTTCTCCATTATTTGTGAATATTCCGATATCGATGTAAGTAACATTTCTTCAAAAGTTTTTCCTTCTCTCGCCCAATAACCAGGTAATTGTTTACGGAAATATTCGACTGAAATTTTGTCATCATAAGCCAATACTAAATGATGAGATTTTTCTTCTCCATTAACAGAACCATAGTCTATTACACTAGCCAGTACAGGTAACTCGTCTTCTAAGGATCGTGGGAATTTTGAGTCATCTTTTTTTGGTAGTTTTTTACTTTCCAAAAATTGATCGCGGATCTTGTCTGAACCAATAACGGTATTAGCAGCTGTTGAAACAGGAGTGACTAAGCAAGCATATCCCCAGTCAATTCGAATATTATCCCCTCTACGTTTGAGTACATCTTGCTTTTCTGTTCCAATTTGAAGCATTTCACTCCCGTCATTCAGCTTTTTTCGAGAGGCAACTACTTCCTGAATGGGAACATCAACTGCTAATTCTCCAGTAATATCATAATAAATTTGTACATTATGCAATTTGCCATCATTTGAGACAACATTTATCGTCACATAAGTTACTGGTCTTGACATAACATCAAGATCATCAAGTAGAAGCGGAGTTGTAAAATTGACCGTTAGAGTTATTCCAGCACCCTCAAATGTATAAATACTAGACAACGGTTTTACTACTAAGTTCGTTTGTTCTAAAGCTGGTGCATCTAAAGATTTGTAATCACTACGACGATCTTTCCCCCCCATAAACCGCCAAACAGTTCCATCGATAACTACTAACCCCACCATACCGTGTGTATGACCAGTCCAATGAGTTGTCTCACTGTCATATAGATGATCACTTTTCGACCAAATATTAAAATAAGGATCCACGGTGACTAGTGGTACAGCAGGTGGTCGTAAATTAGTACTCATTTTTGTTCTCCTCTCTTGAGAATTATTTAAGTAGTTTTTTACTATTAATATAAGGAGGGATCAGTTCCTCATTCTAATAGATTCCTCCTTATATCAAAACCTACAATGTCTATGACATGATTAATTACTTTTTATCTTACGAGGATAAACATCCGTTCGTTCAGCCGCCTAATATGCCATAAAATTCATCAAATCCACGTTCTATTGGTCCCTTTTCCCCAACATGCCATTTCCCCGATAAATAAGTATGATATCCATCTTCCTTCAATACTTCAGCAAGTGTGACACACTGATCTTTCAGATAACCACGGTATCCAGGGGTTTCAAGGTCTGCTGTCATTTCCCCTACATCAGCTTGATGCGGATATAATCCACTTAACAAGGAAGCTCTGCTTGGACAGCAACGTGCAGAATTATAGTATTGTGTAAATCGTAATCCATCATTAGCAAGCTGATCTAGATTTGGTGTGTTAATCTCGCCCCCAAAACTTCCTAAATCCGAAAAACCTAAGTCATCTGCTAGTATCAATAAAATGTTTGGGTTCTTTTGTTTCATTTGCACCCCTCCTATCTTATTAGCGTAGAAATAACTCTTATTATAAAAGACTTAAATTTTTGTTACTCAATACCTTTTAAATAACATCTAATTTATCTCTTTCAGGAAAGTCAGGGAAAGGACCATGCGGCTCTTTCTGATACCAAAATGATACGGAAGCTATATCATCCTGAAGTGGTAAATACGTATCTCCCTCTACTCTCCAACCTAACGGCTGAATCGTTACTTTTAAGTCTTTCTTAAACCGAATTGGATCCATTACATGCCACCTGTACATACCAAACCTTTGCTGACTCTTATAAAGGCCATCCGGTATGATTACTTGATGTAAACCTAAAAACGAAGTGGAATAAACACCATACTCACCTTTAGGTTGTTCAAAATTCCATGCTCCTCCAAAATAATCTTCTGTACCTGTACCACATATAGTAGGGAATTTTTCATCACCATCTATATAAAACTTAAACTCTCCTTCTCCCCACCATCCATTGTTGTTTACACCCCAAGCAAGATATGTCCCGACATAATGTCCTGTACCGAAAACATTGTCTAATAGAGTATGGTTTTCCAAATATTTCACCGGATTACTTCTTCTCCATTGAGCATGTAGATAAGCAACATCACTTGGAACTTCCATTAGTGCGTAATCTATTTGATAGTATAAAACAGCTTCCCTATCACTAAGGTTTTCAATTGTAATAACCGCTTGTTTTTGGAAAGGCATCTCCCAATAACAATTCATCCCACCTGCTGGATTAACTGCTACTGGCAACGAATTGACATTGCTTCTCTCACCCCAGCCATTACAAAAGAAATCACCAAATGGTACTTCAATTGATGGCTCTTTTTCGTTATCCCAATAAGCTCTGATAATTAAATGTCGCCAATAATCTGGAAAGCACGTCATCCAGATATGATTGATCATTCCTGGACCATTAATATCCGCTAACTTAACCGTGGTTTTTGGTTGAATTTTTATTGAAGGTGACACCTTCCATCCTTGACCCAAACGCCTAGCTTGCCACTCACCTGTACCTGTAGTAGCCATTCCTCCTTTCCCCTTTTCTCCGGTAAAATTTTCTGCACTGATCGATCTTGTTTCTGCATTAACAATTCGGGATAAATTTCCAATACCATAAAAATTGTTATTCATTTGCTTACTCCTCCCTGTATCACAATTTCATACCCTCCCATCAGAACAATGAATTGAATTAATCACGGTTAGTAAAAGCATCTTCAAAATAAGTCTGATAATTTTATTTTGATATAGTTATATAATCCACTTCTGCATATCCAATATTTTTAGATAACTTGATCGTATTTATCCCCTTTTCTAAGTCAATCGGCAATGAGGTGTTACCCCAGTTGTCCCAGCCTGTAGGTACATATTCCACCATTCCAGTCTTATTACCATTAACTGTAACTGTGTGACTGCTATCAATCTTTGTTCCATTGCCATAAGTTACATTCAGGTTATATGTTCCTGATTCTTCAACATTAATTCTATAATCAATATAGCTATGATCGTTATCAATATATCCAACTTTTTGTCCGTTGGAAGCTGTAGGATGATTAATAGCTTTCACCTTATTTAAGGAAGCATGCTCCGCCTCATATCTTAGTTCAGGCTGCTCTGGAACAAGTTCAATAAAATCCATCTCTGTGAACAAGTCACCTTTTGAAATCTTAATCTTATTTTCTCCGTTACTTAGATTGATAGTTTTCTCTGCAAAGCGCCAGCTGTCCCAGCCAAAACTTTCATAGGAAACTTCTCCAACGGAAGCCCCATTAACTGAAATATGGTGGGTTGCCGTTTGTCCCATTCCATTTGAATATCTAATTTTTAAAATATAATCACCTGCAGGAAGATCATCTACACTAAACTCCACGTAACTATCCTCATAATCTATATACCCAACCTTTTTTCCATTAGAAGCTGATGTATTCGTTACTATTTTGGCATGATTCACCTTAGCCTCTTCAGCTTCAAACTTGTAGCCAACAGGCAATCCTGGAGTTAATGTACCAGCCCGTTCTACCGAAGGTACTTCCAACAGCGTTCCAGTTGACACCGGAGTACCAAAATTAGGTGTTCCGTCTTCGTTCCAATTAAACTTTTGTATCCTTACATTCCTGTTCCAACCCGCACCCTGAAATTTGGCAGCATGATAAATAATCCAATCCTCCGTACCGTCTGGTGACTTAAAAAATCCGTTATGGCCCGGTCCATAGACATCAGCTTCTGGATTTTTTTCGAATACTGGTTCAGCACTTTTTTCCCATGCATCAGGGTTTATAGGATCATTACCAGTAAAAGTCAACATTCCTAATTTATAGTCATCTGTCCAACTTCCACTTGCAGAATAGACCATAAAAAGTTGCCCTTCACTATTTTTTAAGAATTGTGGTCCTTCATTTACATGGGGAAAACCGACCTTTTCCCAGTCATATTCCGGCCTGGATAATTCGACTCTATCCCCGCTGATTGTCCATGGATTACTCATCGGGGCAATATATATATCTTGACGTACATTCGTATCGCCTTCCCAACCGGACCATGCAAAATAGTAATTTCCGTTATATTTTAGAATCGATCCGTCGATGGCCCACTTATCAGATGGTGTCGTTAATTTACCGTAGTCTGTTCCTTTAGGGTAAGAGTAGTTACCGAACGGATCCGAAGATTCAGACTCAAGAACATACATCCGTTGTTTACCCATATCTCCGGCTGAAGCGGCAAAATAGACATACCATTTTCCATCGATAAAATGAAGCTCCGGTGCCCAAATATGTTCACTGTTAGGTGCACCTTCTTCCGGTGTCCAAACTACTTTACTCTCGGCACTTTTCAAGCCAGTAATCGTTTTTGATTTCCATATGGTGATGTTATTGCCTGTAGTTTGAGTATAGTAATAATAACCGTCTGAATGCCTCACAATCCATGGATCGGCCCCTTCACCTATGATAGGGTTTTCAAATAACTGTAAAGGTTCTTCTTCATAATAAAATGTTACATGGCCAATGTCTGGCTGTTTTCCGCCTCGGTTTTTTGGTGCATGTAAATTTTTATCCATTGTCTCCTCCTCTTTATACGAATAAAGATTACCAGAGTCTCCGCCTTTAACATATACATATTTGACTCCAATTTTGGATTTCCAATCAAAAGATTGCTTATTATGAAAGCTCAATCTAATGGTTCCATTATGATACGATTTATTTTTATATGTCGACTCGTCTAATTCCAACTTAAATTGTTTTAAATTCTTCAACTCGTCTGGCAATTGTTCATTTCCCGGACGATCATTGCCATCGATTTGAATAGGGTCAGATGCCAGCAAAGTACTAGAATCCAGATGCATTAAAATGAAAACCAAGGATAATACAACAAACAAAATTTTCTTTATTCCTTTTGTCATTATTACAACTCCTTCTTTAAAAACCTTTATTTTCTCACTCTCACAGTCATAATATTAATAAAATAAGTGATAACCAGAAGTAAGCATATTGTAAAAAACAATCCCGTCCAAGGTCCAACAACATATAGACTTAATGCACTATCTAACGAAAAGATAAACACATTGCTTATGAGTAAATAAAAAAGTACATTCTCCCCCATTACTTTAAAAATACCTATACCTTTTCCAAATCTATCTAACCATTTAGAAAAAATATAATAGATATATAGAAAAAAGGTAGGTCCTACAATCCAATAAATACTCGGCGGAAATCTTCCAGGTAATTGAGAATCGGTCGTAACTAAATAATATATAAATAGAATCGTTCCAAGGGATGAAACAAGTAAGTACTTCCATTTTAAACCTATCTGGTACTTGGCAAAGTAAATACCTATTAAATAAAATGGTAGGTACTGAAGTACAGGAAATGTAGGAAAATGAGCCGTACCAATTAATAATCCCATATAGGTAGAGGTAATTTGACTATAATCAATCCAAGTTGTTGCTAAGAGAAGTAAGGTGATCACCCAAAAGGTTATTGGTCGATTCGAAATCCACACAAGAATAGGAAAAAGACCGAGTCCAATTAATATTATAAGAGAAAAAGAGACTAGAAATTCTGACCAACCTGGAATTACTTGTAGTAAAACAATAGGCATGATTGTTTCAATATTAAGTGGCTGATTCCCAACAAAAACTTGAAAAGCTAATCCAGAAATATAAAATGCAAGGAGTGTCTTTAATCCCGTTAAAAACATTTTTTTATATACCATGCTGAATGGTTTACTATAATAAGCTAATTGACAAACATATCCAAAACAAAAGACAAATCCTGAAAAAGTGATTAAGTTAAAGAATTGAGTACTGTAATGAATCGATGGAAAGAGTGAAACATCACTAAAAAACTGTAAAACATGTGTGTAAACCATGCCTATAACCAATAATCCTTTAAAATAATCAACAGAGTGGTCTCTTTTGATCGAAATCACCTCCTCAATGAAACTACAATTATTGCTAAAATATAAAGAGGCTACCCCCAATTCACCCCTTATCACTACTACACATTAGCATTCTTTGTTGTAGTTGAAAGAGATCCTTTATTTGGGATAACCTCTTTTTTATACACCTCTCTTATTTGTTTATGCGTCGTTAACCGCTTTAATTTTTTCTAATGCTATCTTAGGTGTTCGGTCTTCTTTTAATAGTCCATTAATTTCTTGTTGAACATCAGTCGTTTGTGTATAACAATACCCACTGATATACGGTATTGCTTTGATAGCATCTGTAATGTCACGGTATCTATTTAAGAATTCTTCTTCCGTATCCACTTGGTTACCATAGCCCCAGCCTTTACCTTCATTAAAGGCAATGCCACCATATTCCGTCAGAATAACAGGCTGCCCTTTATATTCATATCCCTCAGCAAATGCATATTTATGTCTATTATGAGGAACCTCATTGTTTAGTACTTGGTCCTTATTCTTATAACGATCATAGAAAACTTTACCAAGCTCCTCATAATCATGAAGTGCTATAATATCAGAGATTGTATGTTCCCAACCGTCATTCACAATAACTGGGCGTTCTGAATCTATCGTTTTAGACAAATAATAAATAGATTCTGTAAATGCTTGTTGCTTTTTATCTGTAAGTATATGCGGCACACCCCATGACTCGTTAAATGGAACCCAAGTTATAATAGATGGGTGATTATAACGTTGTTGCAAAATCTCGAGCCATTCCTTCGTAAAGTTTTCAACAGCTTCATCAGAAAACTCATAAGTTGCAGCCATTTCTGACCAGACGAGCAGTCCTTTTTTATCACACCAATATAAGAATCGATCATCCTCAATCTTTTGGTGTTTACGTACACCATTAAAGCCCATCGCTAAAGTTTTCTCAATATCCTCAATCATCGCCTCATCGGAAGGAGGTGTTAGCATCGTATCTGGCCAATATCCTTGATCTAAAAGAAGCTTTTGGTAAATTGGCATATTGTTTAACAGCACTTGGCCATCTTTTATAGATACTTTTCTCATACCAAAATAAGATTGTACTTCATCTACTACTTCCCCATTCACAGATAAGCGGAACGTCACATCATATAAGTTTGGATGCTTTGGTGTCCAGTGCTTTATTTTCCATTCATGTATTTCAGATAGTAAATTCATTTCAAAGCTAATATTTGAACGATCTGGGACAGTTGAAAATTGCTTAACTTTTTCCCCCTCAAAGCTTACGATTGTTTCCAGGTTCCAATCTTCAGTAATATCACCATTAAGCTTATATTCAAAAGCAACTGAGTTCGTATCTATATTGGGCGTGATCTTGACATTCTCTATACTTTCATCGCTTAAAAATTCCAGCCATACCGTTTGCCAAATACCTGTGTTTTGTACGTACCAACAACCAAAATTTTCATCTCTCCAGCGCTGTTTCCCTCTCGGCTGATAGCAACTTTGACTATCTTCTACTTTTACAACCAACTCATTTTCCTTCGTAATATCAACTGCATTGGTAATATCAAAAGAGAAAGCTGCATTCCCACCGGCATGTTCACCAATATAGCTACCGTTAACCCATACCTTTGTTAAGTAATCAGATGCTTGAAATCTTAGAAATGCTCTCTTCCCAACTTCTTCTTTTGGAATTTCGAACGATTTTTGATACCAAACATATGGATGAAAGGTTTCTTCTCCAATTCCACTAGCTTTTGTTTCGTACGTAAAAGGTACCTGGATATCAGTAGAAAAAGATGGGTTTTCTTGCCACAATCCTTTTTCTCCAATATTTTGATCATCAAATGCAAATTTCCAAGTTCCATTTAAATTTATCCACGATTTTCTTTGAAATTGTGGTCTTGGATATTCTGTTCTTTGAAATGTGCTTACTGTTTTTGTCGTCATTTTATAACTCTCCTTTTGTTAGCCTTTAATTCCGGTAAAACTAATTCCTTTTACAATTTGTTTTTCAAAGATTAAGAATGCAATAATTACAGGTATTGACGCAATAGCGTTTGCTGTCATTGGAAGTACATATGCTTGTGAATAGGTTGCATTAAATACTGGAAGACCTACCGGCAACGTATATAACGTTTCAGATAAAATAGATAGATACGGCCATAAAAAGTTATTCCAAGATCCAATAAATGTAAAGATACCTATAGCTGCCATTGCAGGTTTTGCCAAGGGTAAAACAATCTTATAAAAAAGCTTAAAATAAGAGCATCCATCTATGATGGCGCTTTCAACAACCTCTTTAGGGACGTTATCAAAAAAGCTTTTTAATATAATGACACCTAATGGTGAAGCAATCATCGGTAATATTAGTCCAGCATAGCTATCTATCATATCTAAACTTTTGACAATCTCGTAAAGTGGAATAATAGTTGCTTCCCCAGGAATCATTAAACCTAGTAGAAAGAATACAAAAATAAAATTCTTGTAACGAAATTTCATTTGAGAAATAGCAAATGCGGCTAATGACGTTATAATTAAAGTTAATACTGTGGTAATAAGCGCAACAATTAAACTATTCCATAACCAGCGTAAGATTAGACTATCAAAAATTAAATTAACATAATTTGAAAAAGTAAATGGTGGAATAAACCACTCTACGGGATTAGTTGTGGAAAATCCATTTGGCTTTAAAGAAACGAACAACATCCAGATAATTGGCAAGGTAAACAAGACTGCTACTGAGATGCCAACCGCAATTTTTATATTTCGAAACGGATCTCTATTTCGCTCTAATAGGCGAGACTTTTTCACTTGCACGTCCGGAAGTTGACTTTGATTCTTTTTTTGTACATGTGGTTGATTCATTTATCTCTCCTCCGATCTTTGGCTCCGAAGTTGGATGATAGAGAGTACTAATAGGATAAAGAACAACGCATAGGACATGGTAGCAGCATAACCTAGATTATTCTGGGTAAATCCTACTTCATAAATGTACTGAATTAATGGTCTTGTTGCACCACCTGGTCCACCGCCTGTTATTAATAAAATTTGGGCAAATACTTTATAGGAAGCAAGAATTTGAAGCAACAAAATTACTCTTCCAATCGGTATCAATTGTGGTAAAGTAATATGGCGGAACTGCTCCCAACGAGTAGCCCCATCTATTTCACTAGCTTCATATAATTGTTCTGGTATGTCTTGTAAGCTAGCAAGGAATAAAACCATATTAAAACCTACTGTCCACCATAAAGTGACAACAACAATACTCACCCATGCAAGTGTTTTATCTGCCATCCAAAAGGGTTCTGCATCAATCCCAATACTATGAAGTACTGTATTTACAAATCCACTATATGGTTGAAGCATAAAAATAGCTAAAAATGATATGACCGAAACAGACAAGATACTTGGTAAAAAGAACGATCCTCGAAAAAAGGTTTGTAATTTTGAATTTATATTAGCCAGTAAAGCTAACCCTAGGGCAAGTAGTACCATAGTTGGCGTCGTTAATATAACAAATAATGTCGTATTCCAAAGTGTACGCCAAAAATGAGGATCAACAAACATGTCTTTATAGTTGTCAAGTCCAACGAACTCCATTTTCCGTACTAAAGTCCAATCATATAGACTCATTTCTAACCCTTTAAATATAGGAAGAATAGTGAAAATCATATAAGCTACAAAAAAGGGCAAAAGAAAAGGAATTGCCTTCATATCCTGAATCCATGACTTTTTGTTCATATATAGGCCCCTTTCATTAGAGATAAAGCAGATGTCCCTTAAAGGATGCAATTTCACAAGGAACATCCACTTTTAATTGAAACTAAATCATTCTCCTATAAGTTTTTTCACTTCTGTTTCTATCGCAGCAAAAGCTTCTTCCGCTGTAGCGTCACCAGCCCATACTGTATCTAAGTGACGGACAACAATCTCTTCAACCCCACGAGCATAAATGTTACGATCGACAAAGTTTACGTAACTAGCTACTTCTGCATACTCATTTCGATAAGGAAGTTCTTGGAATTCTTCTGATTCAACAACAGAATCTTTAGCTGGAATATGCCCCGCTTGTGCCCACATTGCACCATTATCAGCAACAAACTTCATGAATTCCAGAGCCCCTTTCTGTACTTCTTGATTTGCATCCTGGTAATAAGGTAACACTAAAGTATGTGAACTTGCCCAAGCACCTTTTTCACCAAAAACATTAGGAATAGGCATTGGTGTAAAATCAAGTCCCTCAGTAGTCTCCCAAATTCCAGTGGCCCATACTCCGGAAGTCATTGTTGCTGCATTTTCAGACTGAAATTCTGCGTAGAAGTCACTAATATTTAATGGAATAATTTCTTTGTCATGATATAAATCTTTAAGAAAATTCGCTGCTTGAACGGCTTTATCTAGATCAATATCATATTTTGGGTTTTCTAAACTATCTTCCGTTAAGATACCTCTACCTCCAAGTTGAGTGTAATATCCCCACCATAGCCAGTAAGGGTCATTACCAGAGGAAGAAAATGCAAATGGAATTTTTCCTTCTGGAAGATTGTCTTTAAGTGTAGTAAAAAAGTCGACATAACCTTCTGGTGTTTGCTCCATTTTAACGGATCCATCATCATTTAAAAGTCCTGCATCACCAACAAGTTTGTTATTTATATACATAATTTGTGCGTGAGTATCAATTGGTACTGCATAGTGAACACCCTCATAAATCGTTGCATCTAAAATGTTTTGGTTAAACTCATCCCATTTGACGCCAACCGAAGAAGCTATGTCATCTAACCCTGTTACCAAACCTTGGTTTACTAACTCAGGTAAAACATGTGTATGAGCTATCCCGATATCTGGTCCTTTTCCAGCTCCGATACTTGTAAGTAGTTTCGTGTAGTATTCTTCATGTTCTTGCATCACATTGTTTACGAAATACTCCGACTGACTTTCATTGAATTTTCCAACGATGTCTTGCATGTATTCAGCGTCACCGCCACCAAATAAGTTCCACATAACAACCTCTGTTGCACCCTCTGGTATCTCAACATCATTTTCTCCACCTGCAGCACTATCTGATCCTCCTGAGCCTGAACAAGCCGATAGCACAAAAGCTGTTAAAACTAACCCGAAAATCCCAACAAACAACCTTTTCACCATTGATTCCTCCCTTTTAATAAGAACTTATTAATTAATTATTACAAAAAACCTGTATATTTACATGTTTTTTGTAACTTTAATAAAAGAATACGCTTACATTTTTGTTATGTCAATACTATTTTTTATATTTTTTAGTATTTATACAAATTTAATGTACAAAATAAAAAGCCCTTCAATAATATGAAGAACTTTCTAAAAACTTATAAAAATTCAATTTTTAGTTTAATATCTTGTGGATGGTCACCAAATTCTCGACCAAATAAATTTATCCCCCCCTTGTGAATAGCCTCATCTTTAATGCCTATTTTGAACGACATAAAGTTTTGATCTAATATCCCTAAATCATCAACAGTTACATCAGAAAGGTGAAAGTCATCAATCATTGATTTTTCACTTGCTATTTTCCATGTCTTTAAAGAACCATATTGAGTACTAGTTGATTCTGCCCAATATTCAGGATTTAATTTACCCGGTCTATCTCCATAGTCTCCAGGACTTGTCCAAGTTCCAATATCGACACCGTTTATCCACACCGTAATATCAGATGGCCAGTTGTGATCATGATTTGGCGCTTCTGAACAAATCTCCATAGAAAGTTGTACCGATTTGACAGTAGAGTCAGGAGGTATCACAAGCGGAAATTTGTACTCAAAATAGCCCTTCCGCGTCCATATGAGTTGAGCTTTCGAACGGTCTGGACTGTAAAAGTGAACTGGTTCGTCTTCAGGAATAAGAAATCCGTCATGATTAGCCATACCACAAGTAGGTGCAACTTCAAAATCGACATACTGCCCAATTGGCATGTCTAATTCAAAGACTTTATAATCCGCTGTATAACTCTTTTTACTGTTTAATTGAATGTGAATATCATCAAAATTACGTGTACAAACCTTCATCGCGCCTCTACTTCCAGGCCGCAGTTCTGTAAGAATTAAACCGGACTCTTCCAACACTTTAATATGTGAAGCAGTTGTTGAAACAGGAATGTCTAAGCTTTCTGCCAGTTGATGGATATTCATATTTCCCTTGTTTAAATAATCAATAATTTGCAATCGAACTTTAGAAGATAGAGCATGTGCAACTTTCCTTAAGTTCTCTGGTTTTTTAATCGATAATTCTAGCAAATTAATCCCCCCTGCTTCAGATGAACTTTTATTCAAATCCTATTATTCATATCTCTTTATCTAATATAAACGAATAAATTGTAAATATCCATCTTTTTAATAACAAAAACATACAATCATCTATATTTTCTGTATTAAATATCAATTTCACTAATTCTATTTACTTTTGGATTAGGGTGTGATTAACCTTTCTGTATATACTCCCCACATCCACAACCCCAACTATAAATATTCATTTAATACGAACAAAATAAATATAACTAATTATAATATAGTAAATAAGCGCTTACAAAACCCTTGTACGCCCTCATTTGCTTACACTTTTTGAAGCGTGATTACAAAGGAGGATACTCATTGGCTAGTTCAAAGCTTACCAGTTTTCTTTTGCAAAATCTTGGTGAATTAAAATCACAAGGCCTATTCAATGTGATTGACCCTGTAGAAGGTGCCAATGGACCTATTATTTCTGTAAATGGAAAAAAATTAATAAACCTTTCTTCCAACAACTATCTTGGACTTGCAACAGATGACAGAGTTAAAGACGTTGCTATCGAAGCAATCAAATCCCATGGCGTAGGAGCAGGAGCTGTTCGTACGATAAACGGAACATTAGACCTGCATCTAAAATTAGAAGAAAAGCTTGCAGCATTTAAAGGAACAGAAGCAGCAATTGCATATCAGTCTGGCTTTAACTGTAATATGGCTGCCATTTCTGCTGTAATGGATAAACAGGATGCTATTTTATCGGATGAGCTAAACCATGCATCCATTATTGATGGTTGTCGATTATCAAAAGCAAAGATTATTCGTTTCAAACATTCGAATATGGATGATTTACGCCAAAAAGCAAAGGAAGCTGTAGAATCTAAACAATTTAACAAAATAATGGTTATTTCAGATGGTGTATTTTCGATGGATGGTGATATTGCCAAATTGCCAGAGATTGTAGCAATTGCAGAAGCATATGACCTTCTAACTTATATAGATGATGCTCACGGTTCAGGAGTTCTCGGTAAAGGCGCTGGAACTGTCAAACATTTTGGTCTTCAAGATCGCGTTGACTTTCAAATCGGGACTCTTTCTAAAGCAATTGGAGCAGTTGGCGGGTATGTTGCTGGTAAACAGGATTTGATTGATTGGTTGAAGGTTCGTTCTCGTCCATTTTTATTTTCTACTGCCCTAACACCAGCAGATGTGGCTGCTAGTACAACTGCAATTGACATGTTAATGGAAAGTACAGAGCTTCAAGACAAACTTTGGGAAAATAGTGCCTACTTGAAAAGAGGATTGAAAGAATTAGGTTTTGATATCGGAAAAAGCGAAACACCTATTACCCCGTGTGTTATTGGCGATGAAAAAGTTACCCAAGCGTTTAGCAAACAGCTGAATGAAGAAGGAGTTTATGCCAAATCTATCGTTTTCCCGACTGTACCAAAAGGAGCTGGACGCGTCCGAAACATACCTACTGCAGCACATACTAGAGAAATGCTAGATAAAGCTCTAGCTATCTATGAGAAGGTTGGTAAAGAGCTAGGTATTATTTAACTCCTACTCGGAAGGACGGGAGAGAAGTGAAAAAGATATTAATTACCGGATCTCTTGGACAAATTGGCTCTGAGTTGGTTAGAAGATTAAGAGATTTATATGGAAAGGATCATGTTATTGCAACGGATATTCGTAGAACAGATGATTCTAAGATTATACATTCTGGACCGTTTGAGATTTTAGATGTCACCGACGCAAAGAATTTTTCCAGAATAGCGAATAAATATAACGTGGATACCATTATTCATCTAGCAACTATACTATCTGCAAAGGCTGAAAACACTCCTCTGCATGCTTGGAACATAAACATGGGCGGTCTTGTTAATGCTTTAGAAATTGCTAGAAATTTAGACACAAAATTTTTTACCCCAAGTTCTATTGGATCATTTGGCCCATTAACCCCAAAGGTAAATACTCCCCAAGATACCATCCAACGACCAAACACAATGTACGGCATTAACAAAGTAGCAGGAGAACTTCTTTGCGACTATTACTATAACAAATTCAGTCTAGATACCCGGAGCGTTCGATTTCCCGGTTTAATTTCACATGGTACTCCTCCAGGTGGGGGAACGACCGATTATGCAGTTGAAATTTATTACGAAGCAGTGAAAAAGCAAGCATATACCTGTTATATACAAAAAGGAACTTACATGGATATGATGTATATGCCAGATGCAATGGATGCAATCATTCAATTGATGGAAGCAGACCCTGCTAAGCTTAGACACCGAAATGCATTTAACTTAACTGCTATGAGTGTGGAACCCGAAGACTTTGCTAAAGAAATCCAAAAGCACATTCCTAGCTTTACGATCCACTATCAGATTGATCCTGTTCGTCAATCCATAGCAGATAGCTGGCCAAACTCCATCGATGCTTCTGCTGCAAAAAACGAATGGGGATTTCATCCTCAGTATGATCTCGAAAAGATGACGATAGATATGTTAACCAATATTGAAAGTGATAACAATATTGGTATTAAATAAATTTGACTGTTTTCAAGTAAAAAAACAAAGAATACGAAAAGAGGCTGCCTCAAAAGACAGCCTCTTTTTTCCTAATATAAGATTAAACCATATCACACTCTTGAGGTAGATACCGATACATTTTTCTCATATTTCGGTAACCAATCACCATGTGCTTCAATCAGATCATCGCATAAAGCAACAATATCATCAATCGATAACTCAGCAGAAGTGTGCGGATCTAACATCGCAGCATGATAAATATGTTCTCTTTTCTTCGTCATTGCTGCTTCGATTGTAAGTAACTGTGTATTAATGTTTGTTCTATCTAGGGCAGCTAATTGCTCAGGCAACTCACCTACATATGTCGGTGTTACACCACTTGCATCTACTAAACAAGGTACTTCAACACATGCTTTTTCTGGCAAATTACTAATCAAGCCGCCCGTATTCAACACGTTTCCACCAATTTTAAATGGTTTATCTGTTTCCATCGCTTCAATAATATACGAACCATACTCATGTGTGCGTTCATGAGTCAGATTTTTGTCATGAACGAGATCCTCACGCATTTTCTTCCAGCCTTCTATTTGATTGACACAGCGTCGTGGATATTCATCCAACGGAATATTAAATCGATCGATTAATTCAGGGTACTGACTTTTAATAAAATAAGGGTGATATTCTGCATTATGCTCTGATGACTCCGTTACATAATAACCAAAACGCTCCATTAACTCAAAGCGAACCATATCATCATGCTTTGTTTTTTGCTTTTCTCTCGCTCTTCTTTTAATCTCCGGGTATAAGTCCTCGCCATTACGAGTTATTTCGAGTAACCATGCCAAGTGGTTAATCCCTGCGATTTTCCATTGAACATTGTCTGTTGGCATCTCCAAGGACTTTAATAAATGATCTGCACATACTTGAACACTATGGCACAGGCCAACAGTCTTGATGCTAGTATAACGATTCATCGCTCCAGTTAAAGCAGCCATAGGATTTGTATAGTTTAGGAACCAAGCATCCGGACAAACTTCTTCCATATCTTTTGCAAAGTCCATCATGACTGGAATTGTTCGTAAACTTCTGAAAATCCCGCCAATACCAATAGTATCAGCAATTGTTTGGCGTAAACCATATTTTTTTGGAATTTCAAAATCAATAATTGTACTAGGATCATATCCACCAACTTGGATCGCGTTAATGACATATTTAGCATCTCTTAGTGCTTCCTTACGATCTGTGTAAGCAACAACTTCTACTGTAGAACCAAGGCTCTGTTTTAAATTTTGTAGCATCATTTCTGAATCTTTTAATCTCTCATGATCAATATCAAATAGTGCAAATTCAAATCCTTGTAATGCATCAACTGTCATACAATCCCCAAGTACATTTTTTGCAAAAACTGTACTACCTGCTCCTAGAAACGTAATTTTTGACATAATTAATCCTCCTCGAATTTCGTTAATTTTAATATAACGTGACAAGAAGTCACGAGGTTGGCTAGGCTTCACAATGAGGCGCCACAACTATCCCTAATGACAAATTCAGTAGGAACTACAATCTTAAGCGGAATGTCTCTCCCCTCCCTACGATCAAGTAATAACTTGACACCTGTTCTGCCCATTAATTCTGTATGTACCCTTACGGTTGTTAAAGGGCAGCTTGCAAATTTTGCCATTTCCACATCATCAAAGCTAACCAATGCTACATCCTGCGGTACTTGTATATTTGCTTCTTGAAGTGCGCGTAGGGCTCCTACTGCCATTGGATCGCTCGCAATAAAAAAGGCTTCAGGTAGATTACCTTGTTCAATCGCCGATTTCATCAATTGATATCCATCAGCCATTCGGAATTCCCCAACGAACAAGTATTTTTCATGAAACAAATTTTTCTTTTGCATTTCTGTGATAAACACTTTTTGTCTTTCATCATCAAATTTCGTTATCATCTCCCCTAAATGCTCAGCCTGCCTACCACCGATGTAACCTATTTTTTTATATCCAAGCGTAAACAAATGGTTTAATGCCTTCCGTGTCGCTTTTTCAAAGTCAATGACTACCGAATCATATTTATCATCATCCGGAGAATAATCAATGTATATAATATGTTTTATTTCCTTAGTAAACCGATTTAACACATTTGTACTAACCTTCCCTACCACAATTAAACAATCTAAAGCAGAATTTAATTGGCCATCCTCAAGATTGTATAAACGGTATACTTCTGTACTATCAATCCCTCGATCTTTACACTCATTTTCAATCCCTTGTCTGATTGATAAAAAGTACGGATCACTTAACTCCTCTTGTAATGATTGACACAGTAAAATTCCAATCTTAATTACTTCTTTTTTTTGTTCATTTTTACGTGATTTAACCGTTTTATAGTTGAGTGCTTCTGCTGCTTCAATAATTCGTTTACGGGTTTCTTCAGAAACAGAAAGCGTCTGATCATTATTTAGCACCCTTGAAACAGTGGATGCCGAAACATTCGAGCGAAAGGCTATGTCCTTAATGGTAGCCATTTTAAATCATCCCCACACAAATTCATTTAGTAAATTTTTTCTTTATTTTTCGTTATTTTAACTAAATATTTACTCGATACATAAATCATACCAAATTAATAAAGCGCTTTCAATGTTAAATTCAAATATTCTTTCGACAAAATTCTACAATCATTCACTAAATTTAAAATATTTTTTTGCTTTTACTAAAAAAACAGATAATTCTAAGTAAAAATTTACAAATCTAAACCATAAAAAAACACCCACAAACAGTCTTCATCCCATTAGGATTTTCAGACTATTTGTGGGTGTCATATACGTTTGATTACAAAGACAACAAGTAAACTTTTACTATGCCGTACGATTACCTAACTTATTATTCGTACTCTTAATAGCATAAGCAGTCACTAAAGATACAGCAATCATCACAGCAAAACCAATAATGGAACTGTAGAACAATGCTTCAAATACTCCTGGTACAATTTCAAAACCAGTCAAAACCATAAAAGTTCCAGAACCGAAGATTACCGAAGCAATCGCTCCATATTTATGGGCATATTTCCAAAAGTACCCTAACGATATCGGAGCTATAATACCACTAATAATGGCAGAAATACCGAACTGTGTTAATAATGCTAGTGATGCCGGACGTTCAATAGACATATATAGTGAGACAATACCAATAATCACTAAGGAAACTTTAGTTGCTTTTACCACTTTCTTATCAATCTCTTGTTTCGATAACTGCTTATCTTTATAGAGAAACGGTACAACTAATGTCTTATACAGATCATTTCCAATACTAGACGTAATACCAAGGTATAAACTATCAGTCGTTGATAGAATTGCGGAAATTAATCCTGCTACAATCACAGCAACAATAATTGGCGGAAATGCCTCCATGATATAAGTAGGAATAGCTCCATCTGCTGCCGCTAATCCCGGCGATAAAACGCGTGCTGCCATACCTGCAAACACAGATAATACAGAAAGGAAAAATAACGTAAGTCCTGCCGATAACGTAAATGGCCGTAATTGCTTTTCATCATCCAATGTTAACACTTTGTTCATTAAATGAGGTAAAAGGACAAACGAAAATAGTAACCATTGAATCGTAAGAATCGCAAATCCGCTATGGAAAGGGCCGCTTGTTGCTACTGGCTGAACTAGGTTTGGATCAATAGCAGCTAGATCAGATTGTAGTTTACCTAAAAAGTTCCAGCCCCCACCTATTGTCCATATAAGTGAAATAAATAGAAGTACTGATGTTACCGACATAATGATCCCTTGAATGCCGTCACTTATTAATTGCGCAAATGCTCCACCAAGACTGACATATACAATAGTGATAATCACACCAATGGCAATTCCCCATGTATATGGGATACCCATCACCGTCTCAAACATCGTTGCAAGCCCAACGTTTTGCCCAACAATATAATAAATATTAAATAAAATAAGTACTGCAATCATTACCTGAAGTAATTTACTATTATACTTTTTCCCAAGCCATTGCGGTAATGTTAAAATGCCTCCCATTTTCTGTCCTTGTCGCCAAAAGGTTCTTGTAAAAAGTAATAATCCTAGCCACGTAATTCCAAAACAACCAAGTGTCCACCATAATGTAGGGGCCCCATATGTGTAAGCCCATCCTGGAACACCAAGGAATAAGTTAGCACTTGCATAGGAAGCACCAAAGCTTACACCGACAATCCATGGATTAACCTTTCCCTTTGCAATGGAAAAACCTTTCATTGTACGACTGTGAATAGCTCCTTTTTTCCCAAGCCACGTTGTAAAAACAAAGTAAATAACTAATAATGCTCCAATAAGCCATATATAGATGTTTTGCTCCTCCATTACTTTTCACTCCTTTCACTTTTTGGGTATAGCTTATTCCACACAGTTAATCCGACAATCCAAAAAACTAAGATACTAATCCAATAAAATGTAAACATAAAATGCCATCCTCCCCTTATTAGCCTTGGACAGTAAGTCCTACCTGACCATTTGTTAACCGATTTTTTCCAGATCCAAATAATTTCTCACGATATGTTCCTTCTTGATACTCTTTTTGAACTAATCCACGATCTTGTAAGATTGGAACAACAAGTTCAACAAAATCCTCAAACGATCCCGGTGCAAGTGTATAAGCTATATTAAAGCCATCCACATCTGCTTCGTTGACCCAATATTCGATTTCATCAGCAATCTGTTCAGCCGATCCAACAATAACTGGACCTCTACCGCCTATGCCAACAAATGTTGCTAATTCTCGAATCGTCCATTTTTTATTTGGATCCGCCTTTGTAAATACTTCTACAGCAGACTGAATCGCATTACTTTCGATATACTCCAATGTTTGATCTGGTTCATATTGTGAAAAATCAATACCAGTCCATCCACTAAGCAATGAGAGCGCTCCGTCATAGCTAATATAGCTTTTCAACGTTTCATATTTTTGGTACGCTTCCTCTTCCGTCCTACCTACAATTGGTGTAAACACAGTGAATACCAATAAGTCTTCTGGGCTTCTCCCCTGCTCCTTAGCCTTTTCTCGTAAATCCTTCACACCTTTTTTCACGATTTCAGCGGTTGGTCCTGCAGTAAAAACACATTCCGCATGCTTTGCAGCAAATGCGCGACCTCTAGAGGACGCTCCAGCTTGATATAAAACTGGTGTACGTTGCGGAGAAGGTTCACAGAGATGTGCTCCTGGAACTTCAAAATATTTTCCTTTATGGTTAATGTCATGGACTTTTTTTGGATTTGCAAATACCTTTTTCTCTTTATCCCTTAGGACAGCATCATCTTCCCAGCTTTCTTCCCAAAGTTTATAGCAAACATCCAAAAATTCTTCTGCAATTTCATACCGATCATCATGCTCAATCTGCTGTTTTAGTCCAAGATTTTTAGCGGCACTATCAAGATAAGAAGACACAATATTCCACGCTACTCTTCCATCAGTTAAATGATCCAAGGTAGAAAATCTTCTAGCTAACATATACGGCTGTTCATAAGTAAGCGAATAAGTAATTCCGAATCCCAGATGCTTTGTTGCATGTGCCATTGCCGAAACAAGCAGCAACGGATCGTTAGCAGGAACTTGAACCGCTTGTTCCACCGCGCTGTCTCGACTTCCGTTATACACGTCATAAACACCGAGAACATCAGCCAAAAATAGTCCGTCGAATTTTCCCTTTTCTAATAGTTTTGCAAGCTCAACCCAATATCCCAAATCATTATAGCGTTCTGATTGATCCTCTGGATGACTCCACAAACCTGGTGATTGATGCCCAACACAATTCATATCAAATGCGTTTAAATAGATTCTTTTACTCAATTCTATCTCCTCCGTTCTTCATACGTTTCAGCTAGGGCTTTTTATAAAAAATAAAATCCCTTCTCTCACAGAAGAGAGAAGGGATTCAACCATACATTATCCGATATCTCTCTTCTCATCTTCGGAATCATTCATTCCTCTGAATTTGGCACCAATGCACAAAAAAGTGCTGGTTGCCGAGGCTTCTAAGGGTCAGTCCCTCCACCTCTCTGGATAAGAAGAAAAGTACTTATGATTTAATTAATACCTGTATCTTACAGTTTATTTAATATTCTGTCAACAACTTTTTGTGCAATTTTCAGAATATTCTTCCTATATTTGCCCAACATTTCATTATAGAGCTCTCCATGTCATAACTGACTACACAAATTTCATATCATAGAATAAAATATAGAAAAACAGGATATTTATATAACTATAAACTTAAATGTTAAGTCGGTACTCGAAAGGAGAAAACAAGCCATGAGGGAACACTTCCTTCCTAATCTCTATGGTAGACCGTTCAAAAACCTCTCTAATAGTCAAATGTCTTTTGATGAGGTATTTCAACATATTATAAGTTTTATGAAACAAGAGCCAAATGCGAATTATCGGTTAATAGTCGGTACGGATTCCCAAGTTTATCAAAAGCATACGGTATTTGTTACTGGGATTGTCATTTTTCGCGAGGGGAAAGGTGCATGGGGATGTATTATGCCTGTAAAAATCAAGCGGAAGTATGATAATCTACACGAAAAAATCTCGATGGAAACCTCCTTAACTGAACAAGTCGCTTTCCTGTTTAATGATGAACGAAAAAATCAATTAATTGACATTGTCTTGCCATATTTATACCGTGGAAGCTCCTTTGCAATGGAAGGGCATATTGATGTAGGTTTAGGGAAAAAGTCATTGTCTCGCTTCCTAGCAGGTGAAATGATGGCTAGAATTCAATCAATAGGATTAGAGCCTGTTGTTAAGCCCGAATCGTTCGTTGCTTCTGGTTATGCAAACCGATTTACGAAACACCCTGAAAAATATATTTGACCCCCTAAAAAAGCTTCTTGATTAAACCTTAAATATCTTAACATGAAAAAAGCACCAAAATGGTGCCTATGACTTAAACATATATTGAAAAGCAGCACGTTCATGATAATTTAATTCGCTCTCAATCAATTGCTGATTCTGCTGATCAACACACTCATCTTTACGTACTTTTAGTTTTTTAAACTTAGATAAGTGCCAATTATACTTAAACCGATAATAAATTCTTTTCAAACGATTAACCTCCTCGTATACACAAACCGACGGAGTCCGTAACGGAAGCTGGCGAGCATAGTTACAAAAACGTTAGCCCCTATAGCTTTGCGTCATCACTTTTCAATGATTTTGCCTTTTCGTACGATTTATGTTTTTTTCTACAAACCATTATCTAGTAATTTCAGCTAAAAAGTAATAGTCCATTTATCTTAAATTAATAACAATTTATTCCATCGGAAACCTAAACAATTAAGAAAAACGTCCAGAATTTTCTATCATAACGCTCAACAAAGCATTATAGAAAACTTGGCTAGCGACAAGCCTTTAGGCGCAGGCGATCGCCTAGTTGCGCTTATACTTAGTTCCTAAAAATTTTTACTACGTCGATTAACTTCAACGCTAAAATTTTATGCTTTCCTAACGTGCAAAAAAAGACGTATTTCCATACGTCTTTTTTTATGTCATCAAAAGATTATAACCTTCCATTCTATAGTAGCTGGCTGCCATAGCTTCCCTTAGGCCCTTGGCTTTGCGTCATTGCCTTTCGACAATTTTGCCTTTTGTATAGGACTGGATGTTAATTTTTCGTTATATTTATTCGTTGATATTTTCTTTTTACACTTACTAAACTACGGTTAAGCTCACTGCTAATATATTCGAAATTACTACCAGAAGTATGTAAATGCAGCATTCGCCTTATTTCACCAGTAGTCCAGCTTTTATAGTTGATGCTTCTCTCATTTTTTCTTTCTAGTTCAACCCAACTAGGTTCTGGCACAATCGATTGATATTCAACTTTTGAAAAGTCAATGCGATGCTTATTATGATACGCCCATTCCCAGAATTCTTCTTGATCAATAAAATAAAATTTACGTGTTGAACGTGTTACTCTCCTTTTGTAGGGTAATCCATGGTTTTGAATCCATAACTTAACTACGGTAGGATCAACCTTCAACAGGACTGCTAACTGATGCATCGTTAATCGACCAACAGAAGATTTTGTATTGGAAATCCCGAGACGTTTCAGCTTTAGGATTACAGCGGTTTCTGTTCGACTTAAATTTTCAGCAATTGTAGCTATCTTCAAACGCCCCAAATGATCCTTCAGATATTGAATTTCCTCGTCTGTCCACTTTCTTTTATTCATGATTAACTCCTTTTCATTCTTATTGTTAAACTCCCATCAATGACTTGATGTTTGTTATCTACCATGGTTTTATCCTACTGCTTTAGAGATAATCCCATGATATAACCTAAGAATGAAAGGTTAATCCATGATGACTTATATCTAATATATACTATAAAATCGGATAATATCAACAAAAGATTATTAATCTACTATGATTTGATAGAGTTAATTAAGTGAATCACTCGTTTCGCTTGGTTAAACAATAAGACTTCTGCTTGCTCTATGCAATCAGACAACGAAAGTGGACGACCAACAATGGAGAAGCACCCAGCAAAGATATGGTTTAATTGATCGCTTCCTTGATTTAATGTATTCGCTTACAACTTAGAATACCACAAATGTATTTTTGTTTCATGACAAAAAACCAGCTTCATCCCACAAAAAATATGTCGTAATAGGTCTTTCTTTGTATTTTTTTGACGATGCTATATAATATAGACATCGAGAGAAAATTGTTAAAATATCTTTAAAAAAAATATTTTCACTTGCGAAATACCTTTTTTCTGTCCATAATAGAAATTCAGGAAAAAAGTGAAACAAATTTATAATCTGTTTCGTCTATATAATATAACTACCAATAGAACATTTTCAGGATTAGTTAACCAGGAACAAAGGTAACTGCCGTACCTGTTAATGTAGGAGTAAAGACTCGGAGTGTGGAATGCTATGAGCAAACCAAAAAGAAATGAACCTTGCCCATGTGGCAGTGGAAAAAAATATAAAAAGTGCTGTGGATCTAACGTTATTCAGCTAAACCATCAAGTATATAATGATGAACTAGATCAATTCCATGGAGAGCTGATCTCTTTTGCATTTACGAAATATAAAACTGCAATAGAGCAGCAAATAAATAAATATGATGTTTCTTTTTTATCTGTATCTGAAAAAGAGGCAATTAACTCGTGTTTAAACCTTTGGACGATTTTACACGTACCTATTACAGATCATAATGAGACAATTTTTGATATATTCTATGCCAAGCAAAAGGAAAAGATAAAACATACTCGTACAAAGGATTTATTAGCGTCATGGTCTAATATGATTCCATCTGTTTACGAGATAGAATCCATCAATGAACAGAGCAAACAAAAGGTGACATTGTTAGATGTTCGCACAAAGGAGAGCTACCATATCCCGATGCTAAGCGGAAAAGAGTTCTCAAAAGGTGACCTATTAACTGGAATTCTTGTACCTTATGTAAATTACTATAATTTCTTTTTAACAGCACTTGAAATAGATTCTAGTCAAAAAGAAGAAGCCATAAAGCTTTTAGATCAGCTGTCCAATAAACAGGGTGGAATGAATAAACACTACCCAAACTTTTTGTTGGGGTTAATCATGCAGCCACAGCCAGCAACAGAATCGTTAACCTGGGACAATGATGCACACGTACAAGTAGCTTCACTATTTTCTAAAAGCATGAATAAAAAAGGGCTTTCGGAGGAGCTAACATCTAAGGGTGTAAAGCTTTGGAATTTATATTGTCAAAGGGAAAATCCAAATCTGAAAAAACCATCCGCTTATGCAGCTGCTTTAGATTATCTTGTACAAGTAACGTTCCTTGCAGATTCAGAAGCTACACAAAAAGAAGTAGCAGATGAATATGGAGCATCAGCTGGTACCGTATCAAGCAATTTCCGAAAGCTTACGGACGTATTAGATGAAAAGCTAACTGAGTTTAAAACACAATGAACCAAAATCAGATTAAGGCATTAAATGATGAATTAGAAGATCCGGGCAATAGAGTGAAATTTTATATATCCAACGTAAAAAAGACCACACCAGCGAGAACTGGCATGGTCTTTTTTTTCGTTAATCCAACAATCGATTATTCTCATC
Source organism: Aquibacillus albus (assembly GCF_016908325.1). Taxonomy (GTDB): domain Bacteria; phylum Bacillota; class Bacilli; order Bacillales; family Amphibacillaceae; genus Aquibacillus_A; species Aquibacillus_A albus. The sequence goes on from NZ_JAFBDR010000003.1 coordinate 188,983, forward strand.
CACATTGATTGGATTCGCCGGCTCTGGGGAATCTCCCGGAAAAAAGTGTCCATCTCCATTACATACCGTACATCGATACTGCCATTCTTCATCATCCGCTAACATGCCAGTACCTTCACATGCTCTGCATACATTGTTACGATCGACCAATATAATCACTCCTTCTGTTATATGTTTCCAAAGGTGTTTTATGAAGCTAGAAATTTTACGAATTACTTTCTTGGCGACTTCTTACCCAATTAATTAACCCGCCTTTGATCATCATGTCGATTTGTCTTCCGGATAGTGCATGACGAACTTTAATCGATTCATTTTTCCCTTTAATCGTTACTGTAAATTCATTTCCTTGCTGAATGTTATTTTTTAAATTAGTAAATGATAATACATCTCCTTGCTCAAGCTTGTCGTAATCTGATTCATTCACAAAAGTAACTGGTAGTATCCCAAAATTCACTAAGTTCTGCCAATGAATCCGAGCAAAGTCTTTCACAATAGCAACACGTAAGCCTAAAAATCTTGGAGCCAAGGCTGCATGCTCACGACTTGACCCTTGTCCATAGTTAAAGCCTCCTACAACAGCATGTCCGCCTTGTTCACGAGATTCCATTGCGCGATCATAATAGGTTTCATCTACAATTTCGAACGTGAATTTACTAATTTCTGGTAAATTACTTCGATAAGGAAGTACTCGTGCTCCACCAGCTAATATTTCATCGGTAGAAATATTGTCCCCCATCTTCAGTAGAATTGGTAATTCTAACTCATCTGGCAATGCATCCATTTCCGGTATGGAAGCGATATTTGGTCCTTTATACAATTTTACTTTCTTTGCATCCCCTTCAGATAGAGGTTCATCTAATAAATTCACATCAATCGTTGGGTTTTTAGGCTCTTTTACCTTTGGATGATCCATTTCGAGTGTACGCGGATCGGTAATTACCCCTGTTAATGCTGATGCAGCTGCCGTTTCCGGGCTACATAAAAATACACTATCCTCTTTTGTACCCGAACGTCCGGGAAAATTACGAGGAGTTGTCCGCAAGCTATTTCGACCAGTAGCTGGTGCCTGCCCCATTCCAATACAGCCATTACAGCCAGCCTGGTGTAATCTTCCACCCGCTTGAAGTAAGCTAGCAATATGTCCTTCTTGGACCAAATCCGTTAACATCTGACGTGACGTAGGATTAATATCAAAGGAAAGTCCGTCAGCAATGTGCTTGCCCTTCACAATTTCAGCGGCAATAGCAAAATCGCGGAATCCAGGATTGGCAGAAGATCCGATATAAGATTGATAAATTGGTTCACCAGCAATTTCTTTTACAGGTACAACATTTCCTGGACTAGACGGCTTAGCAACAAGTGGTTCTAGCTCTGATAAGTTGATTTCTTCTTCCAAATCATAGGTTGCTCCTCGATCCGCCTTCAGCTCGATCCAATCGTCTTCACGATCTTGTTCGCTTAAAAACCGCTTGATTTCATTATCAGACGGAAACACAGTTCCTGTTGCGCCAAGCTCTGCCCCCATATTCGCAATAACATGGCGATCCATCGCTGATAAAGAATCTAAACCAGGTCCATAATACTCAATTACTCGTCCAACCCCGCCTTTTACATCATGTCTTCGCAGTAATTCAAAAATAACATCCTTCGCGCTTACCCATTCAGGTAGTTCACCAGTTAACTTAACTCCCCATACTTTTGGCATTTTTACATAGAAGGGTTCACCAGCAATTGCCATTGCAACATCAATACCACCTGCGCCCATTGCAAGCATTCCCATACAGCCATTTGCACACGTATGGCTATCAGAGCCGAGTAACGTTTTACCTGGTTTCGCTAGCCGCTGCATATGAACAGGATGACTAACCCCATTTCCCGGTCGACTATAATACAATCCAAAGCGTCTCGTGGCACTTTGCAAGAATAAATGGTCATCCGGATTTTTGTTATCTACTTGAATAAGGTTGTGGTCAACGTATTGTGCAGACGCTTCTGTTTTTGCATAATCAAGTCCCATTGCTTCAAGTTCAAGCATGACCATTGTTCCAGTTGCATCTTGCGTCAGTGTTTGGTCTATCTTTAAACCAATCTCTTCACCAGGATTCATCTCACCTGACAGTAAATGGTCCTTAATTAGTTTTTGAGTCACATTTAACGCCATTTTGTTATGTACCTCCTCCATTAATCTAATCTTTATTGTAAGTATTATTTCTAAAAATATGAGAAACAGTTAAAATTTTTTATTAAGGACCTTTCCTTTACGACAGTTCTTTTAAAAAGCGGCCTCTCTCACATTAGAAGCCGCTTTCTATCTATCCTATTCTTTTATTTCAATCATATGTTTACTACTTTTATGTACCACCAAATAAATACTTACATAAGAAATTACCCCAATTATATCGACAATAAAATCATATATGTCTCCGTCTCGTCCAAAATAAAATTGGAGGAATTCGGTTAAAAGTCCATAGCTTATCGCCAGCAAAACCACTACTCTAATATTTTGCATGACAGTCAATAAAAGTGCAGTTAATATATAAAACATAATAAAGTGACCGAAGATATCTATAACAGGAAACTGATGAGGTGGATAAAATAATACAAATCCCCCCAGTTCTGGTTGTAACGTAAATACAAATTCTACTTCCCCTTTATCTAAAAAAGCATGAACATCCTTCGTACATGTTCCTATAAAGATAAAAAGAATCCATAAAAACAAAAGAAACCCCATGACTATCACTACCTAACCTGCTATTTTTTAACAGTCTTGACAGTCGGAGTTTCTCTCATTCTTATATGTTATCGTTTTTAAATGGTTGATTTTGTTGAAGTAGGCGGAATCACATACCTTAGCTCTTCTCCTTTTATAAATCTTGCAATATTGTCAGAAGTCACTTGGCCTGTACGCCTAACAGCCTCAACGGTTGCTCCGCCGATATGTGGAGTTGCTACAACATTCGGAAGGTAGGCAAGTTCACCAGTTGTCGGCTCTGTCTCGAACACGTCTAATGCTGCTCCCCTAATTACATTCTGTTTTAAAGCTTCGATTAAATCGTGTTCATTCACTAACCCACCACGTGATACATTGATAAGAAATGCAGTTTTTTTCATCAAGCGAAGCGAATCTCTATTAATCATCTGTCTATTTTTATCATGAATCGTAGTAGATAAAACAATGAAATCGGATGTCTTTAAAAGCTCCTCAAGTTCCACAAATTGAACCTGTAGTTTGTCAGCAATTTCATAATCCTTGTAGTTCCCAAACGCAACAGTTTTCATATCAAATCCTGTTGCACGCTTGGCGATCGCTTTACCGATAGCACCAAAACCTATAATACCAAGTCGCTTTCCTTCCATTTCATTTCCTACTGATAGCTCCCAATGTTTTTCTTTTATTTCTTTATCCTTAAATGGAATGCTTCTTGCCGCAGCAAGCATTAAACCAAAGGCTAAATCTGCCGCCGATGATGCGTTTTGCCCTAGTGCATTCGTAACAGTAATCCCCTTCTGTTGAGCATAAGCAACATCGATATTATCATAGCCTGCTCCGAATTTAAGAATGTATTTTAAGTTTCGTGCGTGATCAATCAATTCTTTGTCTATTCTGACCACAGCTACAACAATAATATCAACATTCTCTACCTGTTTTAACAAGTCTTTTTTTGAAATTCCATTATCGGTATACAAGCTCGTTAATTGAACTCCCAATCCTCTTATATCTTGAATTAAATTTGGATTTGCCTCATAAAATGCATCTCTTAACATTAATAAAGCCTTCAATTCCTTATCCCCCTAATTATGATTCATCCTTATCTAGTAGTACCATGTTAAACCTAATCAGGATATTTATTTGATAGATTTCCTTACAATGATTACACGAATAGTAAAAGAAATGAACCTAGAATACCTAGTACAACAGAACCAATAATTCCAACCAACACGCCTTTTAGACCAATTTGCTTAAAATCACTAAATCGAACACTTAACCCTAACCCTGCCATCGCCATCGATAAAAACAACACACTCATTCCGATTAATAATCGAATCACCTGCTCTGGTAGAAATCCAATTGAGTTTATCAAACTCATACCTAGAAAGCCGAAAATAAACCAAGGAATCGGTAATTGCTTCATGGATATCCTTTGCCCTGGTATGGCATCCAACTTAGGGCGAAAAATATAACCGAACACCATTGCTACTGGTAAGAGTAAAGCTACTCTACCCATTTTTACTAATATGGCGATATCACTGCTTGTGTTTCCCCCAGGTTCTGCAGCTGCAACAACGTGAGCCAACTCGTGAAGCGTAGCACCGACGAATATGCCATAAAAATAATTATCAAAATCAAATAATGCGTAACTAAAGATATAAACGATTGTTCCAATTGTACCAAGTATCGCAATAGATGCTACTGCTAAAGCAATGATTTCCTTTTTCGCTCGAATGAACGGTGCTACTGCAACAATAGCAGCAGCTCCACAAATTGCCGTACCTACCGCTAACAATGCTGAAAACTTTTTGTCGACAGCTAAAAGATGCCCTAATAATATAACGATACTGATTGTAAAAATGACAACCAAAACATCTACAAAAATTAAAGAGAAACCTGCATGAATGATTTCATTAAAATCCAACCGAATCCCCATTAAAATAATCCCTACACGGAGGAGAATTTTCGTGCTAAAAGTAACACCAGTTAGTGCATCAGAAGGTATTGGCATGATAGCTCTCCACACCATTCCTAACAAAATGGAGAGAATCATAACTCCCATTACAGAGAAAAACGGATAATTAGCTATCGTCCCAGCTAGACCAGCTAGGACAAGTGTAAGTATAAGACCTCTTACAAATCCTATCCGTTCTTGAAAAAAACAAATTAGACGGTTTTTCTTTTGCCGGGGACTTGGATAATCCTTTTTAGCGCTATTGTCCATGACTGGCCTCCAAATGGATGTGAATTACTTTCAACTTATAGTAAAATCAATAATAAGTAAAATAAATAATAATTATAATAACCATTAGTTTTATTAATGATAGGAAAGGAGGATTTTGGTGGACCATTCCTTAATGACTTTTATCACCGTTGCTGAAAAGAAAAACTTCACGCGAGCAGCAGAAACGTTGCATTTAACACAAGCAGCAGTAACATTAGCAATCCAAAAGCTGGAAAAGCAATACCAAGTGAAATTGTTTGATCGGACGAACAAATTTGTTCATTTAACACGAGCTGGTGAAATACTTTATCATCACGGAAAAGAGATTCTTTTTCAATATGAACGAGTCGAAAGATTAATTGATGATTTATCAAATTCCGCAAGTGGTGAAATACGGATAGGATCAAGCTATACCTTTGGCGAATACATTTTACCGAAGCTTATCGCACAATTTGGTCAATATTATCCAAAAATCACACCGGATATTTCAATTCGAAATACGAGTAGAGTAATAAGTCAGCTTTTGCGAGGGCAATTGGATTTAGCCATTATTGAAGGAGAAGTGGAACATGCTGATGTCATGATTAAACCTTTTGCAAAGGATGAGATGGTAGTAATCGTTTCAGCCTATCATCCTTTATCAACGAAAAACGAAGTGACTCTTGATGATCTGGCTAATGAAACGTGGATTATTCGAGAGGGAGGGTCCGGTACACGTCAAAGAATTGATCAATTTTTTAAAGAGGAAGGATTTTCTCCCATTAAAACTAGAGATTTTGGGAGTTCACAAATTATTAAAGAGTCAGTTGAAGCTGGTTTAGGTGTGTCTATCGTATCAACGGTGATTATCCAGAAAGAGATAGAATTAGGGACCATCAAGGCGCTTCGAATAAAAGACAATCCAATTGTTAGAAGCTTTTCGTACGTTATGCAACAAACCTCCTTCCATCCAAAAAGCACGAAATTATTTGTAGAGTTTCTTGATACCTATTACGAATGAAGAAAGGGTTAACTTCACCAGAGCAACAAGTAACGAAAAAAGGTCAGATCCATGAACATAGATTCATGACCTGACCTAAATAAATATAACTATTCATTAAAAGATACTGCTCTACCTGTTTCTGCAGACTGATAAAGTGCATCGATTATTTTTTGTATAATTAAGCCTTGTTCTGGTGTACTTATTGGTTGCTCTCCTTTTAGGCAACATTCAACAAAATGTTGGATTTCACGCTCATGTCCTCCAACCTTTGGTAAATAAGCTGGAGTGACATCAATTAAACTTTCGTGCTTCTCTTGATAGATTTTAAGTGGAAAAATGTCGGCTCCACCTTCATTCCCCATTAAAGAAACTTGCATTTTATCGCGTTCCTCTACGTTTGCAGCAAAAGCAGTTTCTAGAACTAATGAAGCTCCATTTTTAAAAGTAATCATACCAACAGCCATATCTTCAACCGTATAGTTTTCCCAGTCCCAATCTCCTAGTAAACCAACACCTTTTTTCGTTCCTAACTGCTGATGTGTTTTTCCTAATACGACATCTGGCTCTGGGTAACCCATCATATATAAAGCTGTATCCAGCATGTGAACCCCGATATCAATTAGTGGTCCACCACCTTGAAGCTCTTTGTTTGTAAACACACCCCAGCCTGGAATCCCTCTACGACGAATCGCTTGAACCCTTGCAGAATAAATATCACCAAGTTCACCAGCATCAATAAATCTTTTGGCAGTTATCGCTTCTGGTTGATGACGGTAGTGAAATCCATAAGTTAAAATTTTACCATTGCTTTGTGCTGTTTGAAGCATTTCCTCTGCCTCATCAGCTGACATTGCTGGTGGCTTTTCACATAACACATGACAACCAGCCTGTAATGCAGCGATACTTGCCGCCAAATGGAACTTGTTTGGAACACAAACACTAACAGCATCTAGCTCAACCTGAGAAAGCATTTCTTCATAGGATGAAAATGCATTCGGAATAGAATATTCGCCTGCAACATCCTTTGCCCTCTCTAAGTTCACATCTGATACGGCAACGATTTCCACCTGATCAGATAATTTTAAATAATTTGGAATATGTACCCCAGTTGCAATACCACCTGCACCTATCAAACCAACCTTTAATTTCCCCATCCTCATCATCCTTTCTATTTTTATAGCCTTTGAAAACAGATTGTACCCTTCCTATTACATGTGTCATTATCGATGGTTGCTTATGAGTAAACACTTTAAACAAAGGATCCAATCCCATTTTACTATAACAACGACTCCTATATTTACCAATAATTATTGTAAGCGATTTAATTATATTGTACAACATGTAAAAGCTTCATGTACCGGATAAATTAATATTTTTGCTTTTTTATCCTGCTTGTACTTATTAATCATTAGAGAATCACACTTTCTGGGCGAACGCATAGAATAGCAACGTGAGAGGTGGTGACAACATGGAAGACCAACAAATAAATCATTCCGCAATACAGGTGGAAAAAGAGGAATATAAAAAACAACAGCGTCGTGACAAACTCAAACAATTTCTTACCATATCATCTCCTATTTTGGTCTTAATTCTCTGGGAATTCTTATCTAGAACGGGATTGATCGATCATCGATTTTTTCCTCCTCCAACATTGATTTTAAGCACGTTATATCAAATGGGATTAAGTGGAGAATTATTTAATCATATCGAAGTAAGTTTAATCCGAATTATTTGTGGTTTCTTGTTAGGTGTCATTCCAGCAATTTGCATTGGTTTACTGATGGGAATGTATGCGCCAATTCGCCATTTCTTGTCTCCACTCGTAATGGCTTTTATGCCAATACCAACACTAGCTATGCTACCAATTATCTTAATTATTTTTGGCATTGGTGAATTTTCAAAAATGGTTACGATTGCTATCAGTGTTTTTTTCCCTGTCGTAATTAATACTGCTGCTGGTGTTACCAATATAGATAGGATTTATGTAGATGTCGCTAAAAATTATGGAGCAAATGCAAAAAAATTCTTTTTTAAGATTGCATTACCAGGTTCACTTCCAGTCATGTTAGAAGGCATTCAAATGGGGCAAGCAATTGCGTTATTAACCATTGTTGCTGCTGAGATGATCGGTGCCAATTCAGGGATTGGTTATGTCATCTGGATGAATTATAAAGCATTCTTACTTCCTCAAATGTATGTCGGACTCGTCTTAATATCTTTCTTTGGCTACTTATTTTCTCTCATTATCCGAGGGTTACAAAGTAAGTTAATCCCATGGAAGTAAGTCTTATAAGCGGATGTTCAAAAAGGAAGGGAGTGGGCCGATTGCCAAATACAAAAATTGAGATTACAGACTTAACGAAAGTCTTCTTTAAGCGAAGTGAACGAGTCGAAGCTTTAAAGGATATCTCATTAGAAATAGAGGATGGGGAATTTGTTTGTATTCTTGGACCAAGTGGTTGTGGGAAAACGACATTACTAAGAATCTTAGCAGATCTTGAAACACCAAGTACTGGTTCGTTTCAAATACACCCCTCATCTCCAGACAGACCCTTGCAATCGATGGTATTCCAAGAGCGAGGAGTCATACCATGGATGACAGTAGAAGAGAATGTCGCTTTTGGACTAAAAATGAGAAATGTGCCAAGGAAAATTTCGAAGGAAAGAACACAATACTATCTTGAAAAAGTAGGGTTAGAAAAGTTTGCAAAGCTTTATCCAAAGGAACTATCTGGTGGAATGAAGCAACGAGTCAGTATCGCACGTGCTTTTGCGAATGATCCTGAAATTCTATTAATGGATGAACCATTCGCTGCACTTGATGAACAAAATAAATTTATCCTTCAGGAGGAATTATTAAATATCTGGCAAGAAACAAAGAAAACCGTTTTGTTTATTACCCATAGTATTGATGAAGCCATGCTATTAAGTGACAGAATCCTACTTATGAGCGCACAGCCAGGGCAAATAGTTAAAGAAAAAAATATTAAATTACCTAGACCACGCACAATGGAAGATGTCCGTTCCAATGAAGAATTAGCACACGAGTTTGTGGATATTTGGCAGCATCTGCAAACAGAGGTGCAAGGTTCAAGAGCAAAATAGATAAGTTAGTGGGTTCCTACTCCCTACTTTTACAAATAATTAATCTACTTCGTTTTCCATAAACGAAAAGAAAGGTGATGAAAATGAACAAAAAATGGTTGTTGTTTTTAACTGTTCCATTTTTAATTGTTTTGTTAACATTAGCAGCTTGCAGTTCAGGCTCAACGGATCCTGAGGAGCAAACAAATGGAGGAGATTCGGATCAACAACAAAGTGATCCATCATCCGACACCAACACAGATGATTCCAATGAATCGGATTCCAATAACAATGACCCATTAGCTCCACTAGAAGAAACTGCAAAAGTTGTCATTGCTGAAGACGGTTCTGCATCAGGCGCTGGTTTTTATATCGCCAATGAAAAAGGATATTTTGCAGATTATAACATCGAAGTTGAATTTGCTACGTTCGGAAATAGTGATGAGATGCTTCCTGCTGTAGCATCTGGTGAAGTAGACGTAGCAGGAGGGATTTCTTCTGCATCCTTCTTTAATTCCATCGCTCAAGGAATTGATGTTCGCTTTATTGCAGATAAAGGGCATAATGTTGAAGGAAGCTCTTACTTTTCTTTTGTTATTCGTGAGGACTTACAAGATGAGATTACTAGTTATGAAGATTTGGAGGGCAGGAAAATTGCTGTCTCTACTCAAAACGCAGTAGATGATTACATTTTTCAACAAATGCTTGAGCATGCTGGTTTAACTAGAGATGATGTTGAATTCGTATTAATGTCGGATTTTGGGAACATGATGTCTGCACTTGGTAATAAGCAGATCGATGCAGCATTACAAATTGAGCCATTAATTACTCAAGGTATTAACCAAGATATTCATGTGCGCTTTGGCGATGCAACTGATTTTGCTCCTAAAGCACAGATTGCCATGGTACTTGGGTCTCCAGTCTTTCTAAATGAGCGCAGTGAAGTAGCAAAACGTTTCATGGCAGCATACTTGAAAGCAGTTCGAGACTATAATGATGTCTTTGTAAACGGGAATGGCGATGAAGAAGAACTAAATGAAATAATCGATATTATGACACAGTACACCGCCTTAAAAGACCCTGAAATTTGGAAGCAAGTTGGTGTCACTGGTTTAAATCCTAACGGGCGCATGTTTATAGAGGATATCAAAAACCAATACGATTTTTACCAGAACAATGGAGCTATTTCTGCAGAATTAGACTTTGATCAAGTGGTTGATACTACTCTTACAGAAGAAGTAGTAGAAATCCTTGGTGAGTATGAAGAATAAATAATAGATAAGAGGATGTCCCATAAGGGTCTGACTCCCTCGTAGTTGAGGGGTCTGACCCCTTTGCTTTTGGAACAGCCCCTTTCACATAACCTACACTTAAACCGAGCTCCGATCTAAACCTAACCCTCACCAAAGATATACGTATTTAAAAACTTATTACGAAACTTCCCATGTGGATCGTAGTGGCCCAGCAATTGTTGAAAGTCTGGCAGCTTTTCAAAAAGTGGCGATAACTGCGCCGGTGCCATCGTGAACAGCTTCCCCCAGTGTGGTCGGGCATAAAAAGGCGCGAGTTTCTCTTCAATTTTCGGCAATACTTTCTGAACATCTGCCCAATTATCTTTCCATGTAAAGTGGATAGCAACTGAATCCTGTTTATAACATGGACTCATCCATAAATCATCCTTAGCAATGGTGCGAATTTCAGAAGTTTGAAGCAATGGTGAGATATGCTCACTAAGTTGGTTTATTGCACATAGCGCATCATATGCATGCTTCCGAGACATAATATACTCACTTTGCAGTTCTTTACCGCTGCTCGGAGTGAAATCCATTCGAAAATGCGGTAATCTTTCCAACCACGGGCCTGATATACCTAACTGTTCCGTACAATGCTCCGTACCCAAACCTGGCACAGGGTGTTGATTCTCGTTGGCAAGAGATGCACCAAAAAACTCAGGCTTTAAATCGAAAGAGTCTTGGTCTCTAAGTTGATGCTTTAACCAAACTTGATTAAAATTCTCATCCGCCCAGTCGGTAAACAAACTTACACTATAAGCACTGGAGAAGATATCGTCAAAATTTTCTTCAAGTTGCGCCAAAGACAAATTATTATAAACAGCTTGTACCATTTGAAAGGCAGGAACCACATCAAGCGTAAGTTTTGTGACTACTCCAAATCCCCCGAGCCCAACAACCACACCGTCCAAAAGCTCTTTATCTTGTTCACGGTTGAAAGATACAATATTACCATCATATGTAACAATATCTAGCGCACGCACAGTTGTTGCTAGATTGCTATTTTGATTACCTGAACCATGCGTAGCTGTTGCGCAAGCACCTGCAACCGAAATGTGTGGAAGTGAAGCTAGGTTTGGCAGTGCATATCCAGCACGATCGAGATATCTACACAAATCACTGTACTTGATGCCAGCTTCTACTGTAACTGTATGGTTTTCGCGGTCTAAATTTACTACTTGATTGAGATTTTGAAGGGAAATCATGTTTTCAGTTGAATCTGCAATGCCATTGAACGAGTGGCGTGTACCAACCACCCTTAAACTACTACAGTTAATGACCTGTCGTTGTACTTGTTCAATAGATTCAGGAAAATGCCATCTCGCAGCACTGTATTGGTAATTACCTGCCCAATTTCTTTGTTCTCCCATTATCTTCATACTCCTTTATGTATATTTATTAACTCATAAGTTGCTACTATGTAAATAATCATTGGTGACATCATTGTAATTTCATTACCAAGTATTAATCTAAATCACTCAAAAATGATAACGCTTTCCAAGTATGGAAATATTTTTTTAAAACTAGTATAACACATACAAAAATAGAGTTACCCTATAAAATTATTTTTAGTTCAAAAATATAGAAACCAAGTTTAAAGCTCCTCGTAATAACCAACATTATTCTTTATTATGTTTTTTGATTGTACGAAAGCGCTTTTTCATATACATTTATAATAAAGAAATGTTTAATAAATTAAATTAAAAAACAAAGGAGATGTTTAAATGACGGTACAAGACTGGCAAACTCAAACTGTTTTACAACGAAACCGGTTGGATGATCGTGCTTATTTCTTTTCTTACTCTAACCATGCTTCAGCATTGACTTATGACCGAGGTCAATCTGATAAATTTAAACTGTTGAATGGCACGTGGAAATTTAACTATACAGAAACTCCTCAAGAAGCAGAAAGCCTTGGCTTTAATCAGGTTGATGATTGGGATGATATCCCTGTACCTTCCTGCTGGCAAATGCAGGGTTACGGCTATCCTCATTACACGAATGTTCAATATCCATTTCCAGTTGAACCACCTCATGTTCCAACTGAAAATCCAACAGGAACCTACTGGAGAGAGTTTTATGTTTCAGATGAATGGCTAACTGAGCAACTTATCTTACGCTTTGAAGGAGTTGATAGTGCCTTCCACTTATGGATCAATGGACAAGAGGTTGGCTATAGCCAAGGAAGTAGAATTCCAGCAGAGTTTGACATAACTCCTTATATTCAAAAAGGGAAAAATTCGATTGGTGTCCGTGTCTATCAATGGTCTGATGGTAGTTACATAGAAGATCAGGATATGTGGTGGCTTAGCGGAATCTTTAGAGACGTCTACTTACTAGCTAAACCAAATGTTCATATTTATGATTTTTTTGTCAAAACAAACTTAGACTCAAATTATGAGCACGCAACATTACAGCTAGATACTATTATCAAAAATACATTATCGATGAATTTAAACAAGTATTCTTTGGATATCAAGCTGTTAGATAAGCAGAATAACAGTATTGTAGAGGAAAAAGCATCTATAAAAGAGTTTGACACTAAGCTTTCTTTCTCCATACCAGTAAAAAATCCTAAAAAATGGACGGCTGAAACTCCGTATTTGTATCATTTATTATTGACCTTAAAAAACGACCGAGGAGATATCGTTGAAATTGTTCCAGCAAAAGTTGGATTTCGTTCGATTGAATTAAAAGATGGGCTAATTCTGATCAATGGCATACCTGTTAAGTTTAAAGGTGTGAACCGACATGATCATCATCCGGACTTAGGAAGAACTGTACCTGTTGATTGGATGATTGAAGATATGAAGCTAATGAAACAGCATAATATTAATGCTGTTCGGACTTCCCATTATCCTAATGACCCTCGATTTTATAAGCTTTGTGATGAATTCGGTCTATATGTTATCGATGAGTCAGACCTAGAGTGCCATGGATTTGTATTTGTTGATAATCCACACCAGTTGAGTGATGACAAAGATTGGCAAGCAGCCTACATTGATCGGATTAGTCGAATGGTAGAAAGAGATAAAAACCATCCATCTATTATTATGTGGTCGCTTGGCAATGAGTCCGGATATGGTCAAAATCATGATGCGATGTATCAATGGGCAAAGGAGAAAGATCCTACGAGACTTGTCCATTATGAAGGGGAATGTAGAGAAATACTCCATCACTCAAACCAGAAAAAACCCGTAGAAGACCCTATCTCCTCGGATGTGTTTACTACAATGTATACAGACATCAATACGATGGAGGAACTCGGAAAAAGAACAGATTTAAAAAAGCCACACATCCTTTGTGAATATGCACACGCGATGGGAAATGGCCCAGGTGCTTTTCAGGAGTACTGGGATTTATTCTATACGTATGATCGACTTCAAGGTGGGTTTGTATGGGAATGGCTAGATCATGGTATTCGTCAATTCGCCGAAGAAGGCCAAGAATATTTTGCCTATGGTGGAGATTTTGGAGAAGAAATTCACGATTCCAACTTTGTTATGGATGGATTAGTGATGGCAGATCACACTCCTTCCCCAGCTTTAGATCAATATAAAAAAGTAATTGAACCAGTTGTCGTAAAAGCAATCGATTTAAAAAATGGTGAACTAGATATAAGTAATCGATATGATTTTCTTTCGTTAGGCCACCTTCAATTACACTGGTCGATTGTAGCAGACAATCAAATCATTCATGAAGGGTCTCAAAAGATGGATGCTATACCTGCTCGTGATAGCCGAGTCATTTCTTTGCCTTATACACTTCCATCTTCAAGTTCAGACACGGATTATTGGTTAAATGTTCGCTTTGTAACAACTACGAGCACAAAATGGGCTCCAATTGGACATGAAGTTGCTTGGACACAATTTTTACTACCTGTCACAGCAGAACAAGGTGTTAACAAATTAACCATACAGCAGCACCCAATCCAACTACATGAAACAGAGATGGATTTATCTATTATTGGTGCTGATTTTGACATCACCTTTGATAAAATTTCAGGGACAATAAAAGGATGGAAATACAACAACGCAACAGTAATGGAATCAGGTCCAAGATTACACCTTCAACGTGCAAACATTGATAATGACAGGTGGAATAATACCCATACAAAACCAGTTAGTTCAAAAGAAATGTGGCAGCAGTACAATTTGCATTTATTACAACACCGTCTTCAAGGATTTACTGTGGAGACAATCGAAAACAAACAAAAAGTAGAGGTTACGGTAAAAACCCGTGTCGCTCCACCAAAATACAATTGGGGGATAGAAACGACTTATGTTTATACCATTTATGGCAGTGGCGATGTAGAAATTCAAGTGGAAGGCCATAAAGTAGGAAATGCTCCAGAGGTACTTCCTAGAATCGGTCTTCAACTGCGATTACCTAAGCATCAACAGCACGTGACTTGGTATGGTCGTGGACCTGGTGAAGCCTATGTAGATAGCAAAGAAGCGACTAAATTTGGTATATGGTCTAATTCTGTTGATGGTCTATATACACCGTATGCGTTTCCACAGGAAAACGGCAATCGCCATCAAGTGTCGTGGGCTTCCTTTACGAATACCTATGGTGTGGGACTGTTAACAGTAGGTAAACCAACTTTTGATTTCAGTGCACATTACTATACAACGGAAAATCTTGAACAGGCAGAACATCCATATGAGTTGGAAAAACAAGACTTTATCACATTGAATCTTGATTATAAGCACCACGGTCTAGGCTCAGCAAGCTGTGGACCAGATGTATTAGAAAAATACCAGCTAACAGATAGTGAGTTTGAATTTTCTGTTCGGTTGAAGCCATATGCAAAAAGTGAACATTCTGCCCTCTCACTTAGTAAAACTATGCTAGAGCAAAAAAGCAATGTAACGAATGTGTAGTTACTAGTAGTGAAACTTATAAAGAAAAGGACCCAAGTTCTGAGCAGGAACTCGGGCCTTTTCTTTACAACAGTTATGCAATTACTTCCTCCTACGTTCTAAGATTAAGACTTCAAATCCCTTCATTTCAATAGTTCCATTCAATTTCGTCTTAGTTATTAATTCATTCCATTCTTCCTTAAAGGTTATCGTTTGAGAAGAGTCAGAGTAATTTAATAAGAAAATGTATTCTACTCCATCTTTTTCCCGTATGGCTAACTCCACTGCTTCTGATAATTCAATACTTTCCACGGTTTTGCTTATCTCTAATTCGTCAAGAATAACATTAGCAATATCCAAAGTGAAAACTCCACCAAAATAAATTGTTGTACCCTTTCCAACTTGAGATTTAACTGCAGCAGGTTTGTTTTCGTAATATGCGTTTTTATAACGAGCCAAAATTTCAGTATTATTGTCATTATTTAATACTTCGTTAAATTGATTTACCTGAAATATTTCAGTTGCCCATTCAGCTTCTGGAATTTCTTGATATTCTCCTACTCTAGTAAAATCTTCAACCGTTACACCGACAAGCTCTCTTAACACTCCAGGAAACGGTAACATATAAGGCTGTCCGTTGACATCCTTATAACCTGAGCGACATCCAAATACAACCTTACCACCCTTTTCGACGTATTGCTTTAATAAATTTGCCTTTCGGTCAGTCATTATTGCGGGATGTGGATAAACTAGTAATTTATAGTTTGTTAAATCCGATAAGTTTGTATTTTCATCAAAGTTTAGAGCATCCACTGGTATATGGTTATATTGGAACGCCTTAAACCATTCCTGCTCACTTTGCTTGATATAAGGACCATACCATTTATCCGTTTCTCCATCCCATTGATTGTCGTAATCGGTTACAATGGCTGCTTCCGCCTTAAACTTAGCTCCTACTATTTTTTCTTTAATTCGCATTAATTCTTGACTAATTTCCTTTATTTCAGCTATCCGCCGATTAGGCTGATTATGATAGTCATTTATTCCGTGCCAATAAATTTCAGATCCAAATGTCGCCGTTCTCCACCTGAAATAAAGAATCATATCAGCTCCATGTGCAACAGATTGATATGTCCACAATCTGATTTGTCCTGGTAGCGGGGATGGCTGTTCAATTCTATCTACCCAGCCTCCAGGACCAGATTGCTGTTCAAATATTGCAAAATTATTAGAAATGCTGCGCACAGCGCTTAAATTCCAACTCCACTTCCGATCTAATAAAGGCTTCTCACCTTGATCAGGAAAAATTTTACTGAAATTTGGATAAGAATCATACGCAAAGAAATCTAGTAATTCATCCGTCAACCTATGGTTATCCAAATGGTTAAACATCCCATTTGTTGTTATCCAATGATTAGGTGCGAATTTTCTAATAAGATCAGCTTGAAGTTTCGCATAAGAAATAGCACTATCTGATATAAACCGCTTCTCATCTAATAGTTGATGTGGGTTTTTCGATCCATTTACTGTCGGACGAGGTAGAAAAATTTGATCCCAGCTCGTGTAAGTTTGACTCCAGAAAGTTGTTCCCCATGCTTTATTTACCTTGTCCAGCGTTCCGTACTTATTTTTCACCCATGAACGAAATGACTCATGATCAGCATCAGAATAAAATACATCTATTTCGCAATTTAATTCATTATCTATTTGCCAGCCGACAACTGCAGGGTGATTATGATAATGTTCTGCCATTTTCGTAACTATCCTCGCTGACAATTCACGATATTTTTTTGAATTGTAATTATAGTGACGCCGCATGCCATGTTGGAATTGCACACCTTGCTGTGAAACGTTTAATACTTCCGGATATTTATGCGTGAGCCAAGCTGGCGGTGTTGCAGTTGGTGTTCCTAATATCACTTTAAGTCCATGTTTATGGGCAAGATCAATGGCGCGATCAAAGAAGTTAAATGAAAAATTCCCCTCTTCCGGTTCAAAAATGGACCATGCAAACTCAGCTAAACGCACGTAAGAAAAACCCAGTTCCCGCATTCTTTCATAATCATTTTCCCAAAGATCTTCCGGCCAGTGCTCCGGATAATAACACACCCCTAATTCCAATTGATTTGCTTTCAAAGATTTAGTCATCTCCATTCTCCTTTTTTAAATTATTACAAGTCCAAAATGAAGTCTTACTGCTCAATGTTGTAATCGATTTCATTTAGTTCTATGAATTTGTTCTAGTAATCTTTTTTTCTACACTAAACTATGGTATTTTTAATTCATATACTTACACAAAAGACAGGGTGATGATATTGAATATATTTTCTGTAGATAGTCGTTTCTTTAAGCTAATGGAAGTACTAACTAATTTCTTCCTTTTAAATTTATTATGGATCGTAATGTGTATCCCTATTGTTACAATTTTTCCAGCCACTTCTGCAATGTTTGGCGTTGTGCGTCAATGGGTGTTAAAAAAGGATTCTAGTGTATTTCGTTCCTTTTTTCAATTATTTAAAGAAAACTTCAAAACTAGTATAATAATTGGAGTCCTATGGTTCTTAATTTCTGGATTATTGATCCTTGACATCTATTTTGCGTTTACATTGGGGTCAACTACTAAATTTGTCCTGTTACCTGTTTTATTAGTAATTGGCTTTTTATTTTTGCTAACATCAACCTTCTTGTTTCCAGTTATCGTTCATTATCAATTAAAATGGAATACAATTATAAAAAATTCATTTCTACTTGGTGTCAGTCATTTCCATGTTGTCTTAATTTCATTTCTTATTACCATAGCAATGCTGCTAACCTTTGTGTATTTACCGATTTTAGTATTAGTTATTTTCAGCATAGGTAGTTACTTTACTTATAAATTCTGTCATCGAACATTTGAAAAGATTGAGAATAAACAAGAAGAGAAAGCTAGTCTCTAAGAGAATAGCTTTCTTTTTTTACTTCTATCATTCATGTTGTTGTATTACGTCTTAACAGAACCTTCCGTTAATCCCGCAATAAACTGTTTACTGAATACCAAAAATACGATTAATATTGGTATCGTCGCCATAAATGTTCCCGCTAGAATCATTGCAAAGTCTTGATAATAAGCTCCATTTAATGTCCTTAAAGCAATTTGAATGGTATGAACAGCTTCATTCTTTAAAACAACTAGCGGCCATAAGAACTCATTCCATACTTGCATGAATGTAATTAATCCCAATGTAGCAATTGCTGGTCGAACAGATGGTAAGACAATATTCCAATAAATTCGAAAATTTGTACAACCATCAATTTTACCCGCATCAATTAATTCATCAGGTATAGCTGAAGCGATATATTGCCTCATCCAAAATACACCGAACGCGTTAACTGCCCACGGAACGATAACAGCTTTTAAATCGTTAATCCATCCAAATTTACTAATAATCATGTACGAAGGGATAATCCCAAGCTGAATTGGCACCATCATTGTACCGATTACGAAAATAAATAAAGCTTTATTTCCTTTAAATCGAATTTTTGCAAACGCATAACCTGCAAGTGAACAGAAGAATAAAACGGATATCGTTACACAAGTAGAAACGATGAATGAATTGATTATCGCGTTAAAAAACTTAATATTATCAAAGACTTTCTGTGCATTTTCAAAAAAGCTTGTCCCAGGGATAAATGCTGGCGGAAATTTATTAACGGCAGATGTATCGTTGGAACCAATTACAAACATCCAATAAAATGGAAAAAGCGACAGAATTGTAATCGTTACCAAAAATACGTATGTTGAGATTCGCCCGATACTAAATTTTTTCACACCTACTTCATTCATTTGTCACTCACCTCTCTCCTTATTCAGTAGAATTAATCCGTTTAGTAATAAATAGATTCACTAGTGAAAATATCACAATAATAATGAACAATACCCAAGCAACTGCTGATGCATATCCAAAGTTATTTCTAACAAATGCTTCCTCATATAAATAGAGTGTAATGGTTAAACCTTGATTAAAGCTGCCACCGCCAGCTCCAGAGAAAATCAATGGTTCAGAAAAGATTTGCATTCCACCAATTGTAGATACAATCACAGTGAAGATAATCATTGGCCGGATCATAGGAATTGTAATTTTAAAAAACTGTTGTATTTTATTAGCTCCATCAATTGTTGCAGCCTCATATAAGTCTTTTGGGATACTTTGTAATGCAGCCAAATAAATAATGGAATTGTATCCCATCCAACGCCACATGACCATAATTGAAATTGCTGCGTGCGTTCCCAGTAAAGTTCCAGTCCAATTAACAGGATCTATTCCTATGAAAGAGAGTAAATAATTTAAAATCCCGTAGTTTTCACCAAATATCGCCCCGAAAATAATTGCAACAGCAACAACAGAAGTAATATTTGGTATAAACACCGATAATCGAAAGAAGTCTTTTCCTTTGATGAATGCTTGGTTTAAAATAAAAGCTAAAACTAAAGCTAAGAAAAGCTGTGGGAGTGTTGATAGAAACCAAATACTAAATGTATTCCCAATTGATTTCCAAAACACTGGATCTCCCATTAATAGTGCATAGTTTTTCATCCCTATAAATGATTTCGTACCTAAAATATCCCATTTATTTAAAGATACATAAGCTGTGAAGAATATAGGGAATACACCAAATACTCCAAATAAAATAAAAAACGGTGAAATATAAAGGTAACCCGCAATCCGATCCTTCTTTTCTTGAGTGAGTGGCTTTCTAAATATGCCTATCGTTTTACTCTTCTTTTCAACTTGCAAATTTGTACTCATTCGTATCCCCCTTTCATTTTTTGTATGAGGAGTGATACGATATCACTCCTCATACTCTAGAATTATTATCTACCTAATGTACGTTCAAGCTCGTCTATTGATTGTTGCCAGCTTTCCTCCGGACTGCCCTGTCCATCTCTTACCCTAATAATCGCATCTTTAAGAACTTCTTCTATTGTAATTGAATCTGGACCTTCTAGTACTTCAGAAACATCTTTAGCCGCTTCGGCATAAATTTGTCCTACTGGTGCACCACTGAAATATTCACTTTTAAAGTTTTGAATCGCATCTGTTTCATAAATTTCAGGAGTTGACGGGAAATTACCGTTCCTTTCAAAAGTTACCAACTGTTGTTCAGGTGATAACAACCACTTAATTAATTCATATGCTTCTTCCGGATGATCCGATTGTTCAGGAATTGTTAGGAAGGAACCGCCCCAATTACCTGAAGTTTCACCTGGTAATTTTGCTATATCCCATTTACCAGATGCATCAGGTGCATTTTCTTGCATGAAGCCCATCATCCAGGCTGGAGCAAGAAGTGTAGCAAAATCACCATTCGTCATACCTGTTCCCCACTCCGTGGACCATTGTTCAAAACCTGATTCCAGACCTGATTCAATAACTTCTGTTGCTAGATTATAAGCATAATCAATTTGTTCGTTACTTTCTATGATGATATTACCTTCTGCATCATAATACTTCTTCTCCCCTTGACCTTCTACAACAGTATATAATCCTCCCGCATCATCAATTAATGCTTTTCCTGTTTTTTCTTTAATTGTTTTACCTACTTCAATGTAGTCCTCCCATGTTTGGATTAACTCCGCTACTTCTTCGCGATCCGTTGGAAGACCTGCTTCCTCAAATACATCCGTACGATATGCCATCGCTTGTGGACCAATATCTGTAGGAAGACCTAGTAAGTACTCCCCGTCGATTGTTTGCGCTTGTTTAAACTTCCAATCCAAGTAATCATCCGCAACTTCTTCAGCACCTAAATCAAATAGGTTTACAAAATGTTGTGGATTTCCAATATATTTATTAATACCTTTAACTTCTACTGCTGAAATGTCAGGAGCACCACTACCTGCTGCTAATGAAGTAGTTAAGTTCGAGTGCACATCAGCAAACTCTGCAAGCTGAATTTCCACTTCCACATTTTCGTGTTCTTCATCGTATTGTTCAATTTGTTCTTCAATCCCCATGCCTGGCCATAACCAAACGGTAAGCTTTGCTACATCACCATTTGAATTTGAATCTGATGATGAAGACTCCTCCGATTCACTACAAGCAACAATAACTAACAACAACAGCATACTTGAAATCATTAACATTACCTTAGCAATACCGAATTTTGTTTTCATATTGACCTCCTATTTTTTAATGTCCACTGATAGTGTAAGGGCTTTCAAAAAATGTATAACTCATTTTTTCCTGGTATCACCCCCTTAACTTTTTCTTAAAAATACATCATACAATCTTAATTCGTTTAATGAATAAACAAATGTAGTTTTAATTATCTTTAGATTTTGTGTGAAGTATTTATGAATAAAGTATTTAAGTAGGTCTTACATCTATTAATTTCTTAATCTACTAACCAATAAAATACTGGTAGATTCACAGTATAATATACTGCTACAATTAGTGATAAACAAACCTTTGTTTAATCTAATTCTCCTGGTAATAAATCTAATGGGATTGGTGATGGTTTATCCACTTTACTTTCTACCTCATAATGAGAACTTGAATCGGACGCCTCATGAATTCCATGCATGATATCTAAAATATGATAACCTATTTCACCATTTGCTCTATGAGGTCGATTATTTAATATTGCATGTGCCATATCAGCTACCCCTAATCCTCTAGTGTTTTCTGTATAATTATGTGTAATAGGAATTTGTTCCCACTCAGAATTATACTGTTGTCGAATCTTTATCGGTCCTCCAAACGTATTTGGATCCGGAACACTTAAAGTGCCTGTCGTTCCATAAATTTCTATAAACGGTGTGTTCGAACCCCATACATCAAAGCTAGTAATTAATGTTCCAACAGCGCCATTCTCGAAATCTAACACCCCAGCAATATGTGTCGGTGTTTCTACTGGTATTTTTTTACCATAGTTTTCACTATTTGTAACTGTTCTTTCTTCAAAAGAGATACTTGTTGATCCTGTTACCCTTCTAACAGGTCCAATTAGATTGATGAGCGTCGATAGATAATATGGTCCCATGTCAAATAGTGGTCCGCCACCATATTTATAAAAGAAATCTGGATTAGGATGCCAGGCTTCTGGTCCATGTCCCATCATGAATGCAGTTGCTGCTACTGGTTTTCCAATCCACCCATCTTCAATCAATTTTCTACAAGTTTGAATTCCCCCGCCTAAAACCGTATCTGGTGCACTCCCAACACGTAAGCCCTTTTCTTCTGCCTTCTCCAATATTCTTTTACCATCTTCTCTTGTAACTGCAAGAGGTTTTTCGACATAGACATGCTTGCCTGCTTCTAATACTTTTAAAGAAACTTCTGCATGTGCACTAGGTATTGTTAAGTTAACCACTATATCAATTTCCGGGATACTTAATAATTCCTCTACTGAGCAAGCTTTAGGAACATTATATTCCTTAGCTTTCTCTGTTGCCTTGTCTAAGTCAATATCAGCACATGCAACCATTTCTAAAAGACTAAACTTTGGAATCGTTTTCAAATAAATACCACTGATATTTCCACAACCAATTAAACCAACTTTTATTTCTTTCATTCAACATCCTCTCTTTCATTTCACTATAATATATACATAATGTAATCGTTTACAAAAAATACTACATCTATTTACCAAAAATGTCAATATATTCCTGGTAAGTTTAATGTTCAAATTTAGGTAGATTCCCGTATAACTAATTCATGATCAAAAGTTATATTTTCCACTTGCTTGCCTTTAATCTTATTAATAAGCATGTTTGCAGAAGCACAACCCATCTTATACATTGGTTGTGATATTGTTGTTAAAGTAGGATAGGTCATATTTGAAAATGCAATTTTATCAAAACCCACGATAGATATATCGCTCGGCACCTTTAATCCACTTGCATTTATTTCTTTCAATGCACCGATAGCCAAGATATCCGATACTGCAAATACAGCTGTTGGTTTTTCTTTTTTATCTAATAAACACCTCATTGCTAACTGACCATCTTCAAAGCTCACAGCATCCGTATGATAAATTAAATCAGAATAACCAGTTATCCCAAACTCGTGTAATGCCTTTTCATATCCACGTTTTCTTTCTCGTGCATATAAAAACTTTTCATCTGAATTTATCAAAGCAATTTTTTTGTTACCAATCTTTATCAAATATCTTACCGCGTGGTATGCTGCTAATTCATTGTTAATAGAGACAAATGGAATGTTACCCTCTTTGTCATATTCACTACATTGGACAATGGAGTATGTTTCACTAAGTTCATGTAACTTTTTCTTATTAACAGTAGGATCCATTAATATAATGCCATCAGCCATTCTATTTTTAATTAAATTGATATAGATAGATTCTCTCTCTGAATCAGAATTCGTTTCACATAAAAGTATGTTATAATCCTGTTTAACGGCTGTTTCTTCTATCCCATTAATTATTTCACTATAAAAAGGGTTGGAGATGTTTGGTATCAAAACAAGTAATAGCCTACTTTCTGAATTCCTTAAGTTACGCCCTAATCTGCTAGGTTCATAACTTAGTTCATTTATCACTTGTTTTACTTTTAACCTTGTTTTTTCAGTAACATTGCTATTATTGTTTAATACTCTTGAGACCGTAGCAACGGACACTCCTGCCTTTCTTGCAACTTCTTGAATATTTGCCACGGAACTCCCTTCTTTCCATATGTATTGTTTTGTAATCGTTTTCATTATAGAGTGACCGATTGTCAACTGTCAACACATTTTCGTATTTTTCAAAATATTCATGACTATTATTTAATTTATCATGAACATAACATAAGATAGTATGGAGATGTACCTACAAAATCATTTATTTATTGATGTGAAAGCGCTAACATGTTATTGTAGTATAAATGAAATACAGTTTAATTTAAAACCACTTATACATATAAAGTTGGAGGGGTTCCATTGGGGAAAACAAAGCACACTGGTCCTGTCAAACTACCTAAATCACTAGAACCGGATTTATGGGTCAGCAAAGTTCCATTTGGTCTTGGGAAAATAAAACCACACCATATTCGTGACACGATGAAGGTTGCTTGGGAAAATAAAGACAACCTTGGATATGCAGCCCGGATATTAAGAAAAGGAGTCTGTGATGGTTGTGCACTCGGAGTTTTAGGCTTAAAGGATCAAACCTTAACTGGTCCTCATCTCTGTACAACAAGATTGAACGTTTTACGCTTAAATACGATGCCAGCAATGAAGGAAAAAGATATCCATAGGGATGTCGATGAATTAAGAAAAATGAGTAGTACAGAACTCCGTAAATTAGGACGAATCCCTTACCCATTAATTCGGAAGCCGGGTGAAAAGCAATTTAGGCGTTTATCATGGGATGAAGCACTGGATTTGATTTCCAATAAAATAAAACAGTTAGATCCTAAACAATTAGCATTTTACTTAACGTCTAGAGGGATTACGAACGAAACCTATTATACAGCCGGTAAAGTTGCCCGTTTCTTAGGAACGAATAATATCGACAATGCATCGCGGATATGTCACTCCCCCTCCAAAACTGCATTAAGCAGATCACTTGGTATCGGGGCTTCCAGCTGTAATTACAAGGATTGGATTGGAACAGATGTCCTCTTATTTTGGGGATCTGTCGCAGCAAACAATCAACCAGTTTCGACAAAATATATGTATGCAGCCAAAAGAAAAGGTACAAAAATCATTATGATCAACCCTTACTATGAGCCATCAATGGATAAGTACTGGATTCCATCTATCCCTGATTCAGCATTGTTTGGTACAAAAATTGCAGATGATGTGTATCAAGTCAACATTGGCGGAGATATTGCCTTTATGCACGGTATCATCAAGCACTGGTTTGAAATGGAAGAAATAAAGCCAGGTTCAGCGATTAATCATGAATTTGTCAACGCTCACGTTAATGGTTTTGATGAATTAAAAGAAAAAGCAACTTCATATAATTGGGAGCAGCTAGAGCAATCTTCCGGCATTGCGAAAGAACGCATTGTTGAGCTATCAGAGCTATTAGCAAAATCAAATTCAGGTATATTTGTCTGGTCGATGGGACTTACACAGCATCGGTTCGGAACAGATAATGTGTCACAGGTTGCAAACCTTGCCATGCTTCGTGGATTTATTGGACGAGAACACTGTGGTGTTATGCCTATTCGCGGACATTCTGGAGTACAGGGATCTGGAGAAATGGGAGCAGATCCTTTCGTGTTACCAGGCGGAGGTATGGACGATGCAAATAAAAGACGGGTGGAACAGCATTGGGGATTCGAGATTCCAGATTGGCAAGGAGACATTGTTGGTGTCTCACTTGAAAACACGTTATTGCCTGATGATCACGATCGCAAGCTAAAACTCTATTATATGTCTGGCGGAAACTTCCTCGAAACGATGCCTAATCCTAACTTTGTCAAGCAGTGCCTAGAAAACATAGATATTCGCGTCCATCAGGATATCATTTTTAATACATCTACATTGGTTGATGCAAAAGAAGCTGTTGTTGTCTTACCAGCAATGACAAGGTATGAACAACCAGGCGGGGGCACTTCTACTTCTACAGAGCGGATGGTATACTTATCACCGGAAATAGAAGGTCCTCGAATGGAGGAGGCACGTGCAGAATGGGAAATCTACTTGGATTTAGCTAGACGTGTCAAGCCTGACCAAAAGCATTTAGTTCATTTTAAAAATGCTGAACACATTCGTGACGAGATTTCTCGCGCAAATCCTAATTATGATGGGATTCAACATCTAGACCCAGAAGGTGATGTCTTTCAATGGGGCGGTGCATGGCTTTGTGAAGGTGGGATTTGTCCAACACCAGATGGAAAAGGCAATTTGATCCCAGTGGAAATCCCAGAGCTTCGTAAACCCGAAGGTCATTTTTATGTAACGACAAGAAGAGGAAAGCAGTTTAACTCAATGATTTACAGTGACTCAGACCCATTTAATAATGCAGATCGTTATGATGTACTAATGAATGAAGAGGATGGAAAAAAGTATCATATTAATCAAGGCGATGCTGTTGTAGTCTATAATCAATGTGGTACATTTAATGGACGTGCCAAATTTGTCCCAGTAAAAGCAGGTAATATTGAGTTACATTGGCCTGAAGGAAATATTCTCATTTCAAAAGGTGTATTTGAAAAATATGCAGGAATACCGGAATATAATGCGTCGGTGATCGTAGAAAAAGCCGAAACATATTATGCCCATAAAGATACGAAATATGTGGAGAAACGCATAGAAGAATTAGAAACAGAAACACATTAAGCGAAACTTCTATACGTATATGATTACACATACTAATTAAAAGGAACATCCTCCACAATAGATGGAGTGGTGTTCTTTCTTTTTTCATTTAAAAAGTTTAATATAGGAATCGACACACTTTGCTAAGTTTTGTCGAATTATTTTTATTTTTATCTTATATAAGCTAAACTATAGGTTATAGTAAAAAAAGAAAAAATGGAACGTGATGGAGGGACCAACGTGCCGAACACATACCTTGATTCAAAATTAAAAGTTTTTTCATTAAGTTCAAACCGCCCGTTAGCAGAGGAAATTGCTGCAAATATAGGAATAGAGCTAGGTAGATGCTCCTTAAAAAAATTTAGCGACGGAGAAATTCAAATTAACATTGAAGAAAGTGTAAGAGGGTGCGATGTATTTGTTATTCAGTCAACAAGTGACCCAGTAAATGAGCATATAATGGAATTGCTCGTGATGATTGATACATTAAAACGTGCTTCAGTGAAAACGATTAATGTCGTCATCCCTTACTATGGGTATGCACGACAGGATCGTAAAGCTCGTGCAAGAGAACCAATAACAGCTAAGCTAATTGCTGATTTAATACAAGTATCTGGAGCTTCACGTGTTATTTCAGTAGATATCCACGCACCACAAGCACAGGGATTCTTTAACATTCCTGTTGATCAACTAGTAGGTATCCGTATTCTAGCTGACTATTTTAAACAAAAGCAGCTGGATGATATTGTAATCGTTTCTCCTGACCATGCAAGTGTAACAAGAGCACGACAAATGGCCGATCAATTAAAAGCACCGATTGCAATTATTGACAACCGCGGACCACGCGAGCAAATTCCTGGAGAATCGAAAGTAAATGTTGTTGGTGAGATTGAAGGAAAAACTGCCATTTTAATTGATGATATTGTTGATACTGCAACAAGGATAACTCGCGGTACAAATGCGTTAATGGAAAATGGTGCAAGAGAAGTTTATGCCTGCTGTACTCATCCAGTACTATCCGGACCAGCAATTGAACGGATTAGTGAGTCACCTTTGATGGAGCTAGTTGCTACAAACACGATACCACTGTCCGAAGAAAAAAAGCTCGATAAAATTACCCAATTAACTGTAGCTCCATTACTAAGTGATGCAATTATACGGGTTTATGAAGAACAACCTGTTAGTCCACTATTTAACTCCATTTAATAAGTAAAATCCCCCATAGCAAGCTCAAGCTGTGCTATGGGGGATTTTTAGAATGAACTAGTAACCCTTTCTCGGAATGTCTTCTCCCTTACCACTTTTTAATTCACCATTTTTGTTCACATCATCAATATGTCCATCAACTGTTCCTTCCGTATAAGCATCAGAGGATTGTTCATGTGTAATCGCAGTACCCTTGGATAAATCGCTATCCGCTTGATAATCAGAAGGATCATACATCTTTCCTGCAACCTTACTTGCCTCTTCCTGTGGTAATTTCTTATTATGCTTAGCCATTGATTGAACCTCCTTTTCTTTTAACTTAGCATTTTCTTGAATGAAACAAATTATGACAATGGATATCGATATTTTTGAAATTCAGCCAAAAATTAAAACCATTTTCCTAGGTAAGCGATAGGTTAGTATTTAAATTTGTCTGGTAACTAATCGTTTATCATGCGATAATATCATCGTGTTGTAATTTTTAAGAATGGACGGTTTTTTTATGTTAAAAACAAACTTGGTATTTTATTTCGGACTTATTTTAGTTTCAGTTATTTGGGGAATTAATTTCGGTGTTTCTAGGTGGGCAATGGAAGTATTTCCAGCAGAGGTATTTGTATTTCTTCGATTTGGATTGGCATTACCTATTTTATTTTTGATATTAAAGTGGACAGAAGGCTCTGTTAAAGTAGATAAACAAGACCTCATCAAACTTGGAGTCATTGGTTTCGTTGGCGTAACTATTTTAGAAATCCTTGTCATGTATTCCATTAAGTACACGACACTTGCCAATGCTTCCCTTTTAAATGTCGCTCCCTGGCCAATTTTCACTGCTTTGTTTGCGCCATTATTCACACGAGAAAAAATGACATTAAGACTAGCGATAGGTGGCTGTATTGCTTTTATTGGTGTCTCGATGATTATTCTAGGTGGAAAAGACGGATTTAGCCTTAATTCTGACTATATGCTCGGCAACTTATTAGCTCTTTCGATTAGCTTAATTGGTGCACTTTTTAACTTGGCATGTATGCCACTTATGAATAAGTATTCGGCTATGCGTGTAACAACATGGTACATTCTGTTTGGTTCCATCTTTTTATTTCCGATCACGTTAAGCGGATGGAACCAAGTTATGTGGTCTGAACTAACTCCAGTTACGTGGGGAGCCGTTGCATACAATGTGATATTATGTACCGTGGCTGCATTTGTCATCTGGAATTTATCAATGAAAAAAGTAGGCGCATCTAAGGCTAACTTCTACCGATATTTTGTGCCAGCAGCTGCTGCAGTTGCAGGGGTTCTATTCTTTAACGAAACGATTTGGATTCCACAAATCGTTGGAGGACTTGTGATTGTTTTAGGCTTACTATGGATTAGTACGGAAAGAAAAAAAGTCCAGATTTCCCATGCCAAGGCAGGATAATCAATAAATCAATAAACCTCATTTAACTTTAAATGGGGTTTATTTCCTTGCCACATGTGCTGAATAGTTTCCCAATCTTCTTTTTTGCGGTATAATATATTTCGAGTCACGAAGAAAGGAAGCTATCTATGGATCAAACATTAGCAAAAACTTCCAAACAAGATAAAATTTGGACGCGAGATTTTGCCCTCATCTGTGCGGCAAACTTTTTTATTTTTTTAGGCTTTCAAATGACGTTACCTACCATTCCATTATTTGTACAAGAATTAGGTGGTAGTGACAAACTCATTGGTGTAATTACTGGTATTTTTACATTTTCAGCTCTTTTATTACGACCATATGCAGGACACTCGTTAGAGTCAAAGGGACGACAGTTTGTCTATATGCTAGGGCTTGCTATTTTTGTACTTTCTGTCGGATCGTTTGCCTTTATTTTCAGCATCGTCTTTTTAATTCTGATGCGAATGGTGCAGGGAATTGGTTGGGCGTTTTCAACTACAGCAACCGGGACAATCGCAACTGATTTAATCCCACCTAAACGCCGAGGAGAAGGAATGGGATACTTCGGTCTGTCAGGTAACATTGCTCTTGCATTCGGACCATCGTTGGGATTAGCTTTAGTCGGTTACTTATCTTTTACGCAATTATTTCTCATTTGTTCATCGCTTGGTTTCGTAGCATTAATATTGTCTTCTAAAATTAGATACAAAAAGGTGGAAAAACCTGAAAACGCTGTCGCAACCCCAAGGTTTGATATTTTTGAAAGAAGCGCAATTAAGCCATCCCTGTTATTATTTTTCATCACAACAACCTTTGGTGGAATTGCATCATTCCTCCCTTTGTACACAGCTGAAAAAGGGATAGGTGGTATCGAATTTTACTTTTTTGTTTTTGCAATGTTTTTGATGGTCTCAAGATCATTCGCTGGCCGTTTATATGATAAAAAGGGACATATTTTTGTCTTTTTACCAGGAACCACTATGATTTTTAGTGCTATGCTGTTCTTAGTTTGGTTACCTGGCTCTTTCGTTCTCTATATCGCTGCCGCACTATATGGCTTAGGTTTTGGAACCGTCCAACCAGCGTTACAGGCATGGTCTGTTTCAAAAGCACCAGGTCACCGAAAAGGAATGGCAAATGCAACCTTTTTCTCCTTTTTTGATCTCGGCGTTGGTGTTGGCGCAATAACATTCGGACAAATTGCATTTTTGTTTGGCTATAAATTTATCTATTTAGCATCAGCAATATCTGTCTTTCTATCGATTCTGTTATACCTGGTTTTATTAATCCGAGGCCAAAAACCAGCAACTTAATAGATTACAAAAGCCGAGCATTTTATTTGCTCGGTTTTTTCATCATGATTAGATTTTAGCCTATAAGCACTACTCATAAATAATTAGTTCGATGTATACAGGCTAAAAGTATTATAATTTTCAAATAAATTGTCGAAAACAATTGGAAAAATAAAGAATTATGGTATAATTGAACCAATAAATCCCAATATTTTGTTTTCCGATAAAGGCAAACTTTCTGAAAGGGAAGGACGCAAAGCCACGGGCCTAAGGCATTATGCTATTGGCAGCCGAGCCGCCGAAGAAACTAGGTTAAAAGCGAACCTAATTTCGAAGTTCGCTTTTTTTTCGTGAAAAAGAAGAAAGGAGGAGCTAACTGTTGTTTATTGATTACTTCATAGGATATGAAAAGTTCCATCACTACTTCCAACCCATTTATAGTGTCGTGAGTAAGAAGAAATTGGGATATGAAGCACTTCTCAGGTCCGAACACTTTTTAAACCCTGAAACGGCATTTCTAGAAGCAAAAAAAAGGAATCGGCTTTATGAATTGGATTCGCGGTCCATGCATAAAGCCGTCTCAGCCTACCATTCGGCAGGTTTATTAAGTAAAGAAGGAAACTTATTTGTAAACGTTTTCCCGTCAACTATTTTACATTCAAGCTTTCCATCCTTTCTTAACAAGATTATGACTGATTTTGCTCTAAACAGTCAACAAATTATACTCGAAATTACTGAAACAGAATGTGTTAATCGCTTTCATTTATTAAAATCCAAAATCTTTGAGCTGAAAAGTCAGGGGTTTCAAATTGCTTTAGATGATGTAGGAAAAGGCTACTTCAATTTTCAATCGATTATTGAGCTTGAACCAAATTATTTAAAATTGGATCGATATCTATCTAATGATCTACATCTATCAAGGAAAAAACAGGCACTTATCTTAGTTTTTTTAGATTACTGCAAAGAAAATAATGTTCAACTTATTTTAGAAGGACTAGAGAAAGAAATAGAGGTAAAAACGGCAGAATCATTAGGTGTACCTATCGCCCAAGGATATTTCTTAGGAAAACCAACTTCATTAATGAATACCGTGTGATACCTATTTTATATATCTCAGTATTGCACAACATAAGATTAATGCGACACAACTATTACATGGATTTGCTTTCTTCCAGGTCTTTTCTATCGAGTGACATACAATCGCTTCGGCAGAATACTTCGCTGCGGGTCTCACTTTGGCAAATGTTCCCGCAGGTCAAGGAAGGCTTCGGCAGCGTTACATCACATGAAGAAAATTGACTTTATTTTCGAGTAGTCTACGTGTATTTCCTACGCTGTATAGTGGATTTATATATTCGTGTAATTCATCAAGGAAAATGAGCAGAAACTAAACGAAAAGCTGACATTCGTGTAATTCATCAAGGAAAATGAGCAGAAACTAGACGAAAAGCTAATATTCGTGTAATTCATCGAGGAAAATGAGTAGAAATTAAAAGTAAA
Organism: Aquibacillus albus; assembly: GCF_016908325.1. GTDB lineage: Bacteria > Bacillota > Bacilli > Bacillales > Amphibacillaceae > Aquibacillus_A > Aquibacillus_A albus. The sequence goes on from NZ_JAFBDR010000003.1 coordinate 220,810, forward strand.
GCTAATATTCGTGTAATTCATCAAGGAAAATGAGTAGAAATTAAACGAAAAGCTGACATTCGTGTAATTCATTGAGGAAAATGAGCAGAAACTAGACGAAAAGCTAATATTTGTGTAATTCACAAGGAGGCTGAGGTCGTGCCCACGGAAAGCGAGTGTTTTTCCACAGCGTCGGTTATGCACTCTTTTTTTCGTTAGATTTATGATAAATCACCTTTTGTTGCGCATTATGTGTCAATTGTGTAATAAAAAAGAAGAGCCTCGCTGCTTTAATCAGCGAGACTCTTCTTTTATTTTTTATTCACTTTCTTCCATCCAGCTTGGTCTGTGGAAGCCTTGAAATTCTTCCTCAATCACCTGTTTAAAATGATCGGATTCTACAGCTTCTTTAATATCTTTTACGTATTGCTCCTCTAGATTTTCCGTCAACACAACAACTCGATTAATAATGTTTTCAGGTAAATTATCTCGAACAAGCGCCGTCGTTAAATCAATTCCTGCTGAGATAGCAAAGTTACCGTTAATCGCTGCAACGTCAACTGATTCCAGGGTTCGCGGAAGCTGAGCAGCCTCTACTGGCTTAAATTTTAGATTCTTTGGATTACTCGTAATATCTTTTTCGGAAGCTCGAAGTGGATCAACCTCTCCTCCAAATTCAATCACGCCATTATCACGTAAAACAGTCAATCCTCTTGCTAAATTGGTAGGATCATTGGCAACCGCAACCGTACTTCCTTCTTCAATTTCATCCAGGGAATCATATTTATTTGAATAAATCCCAATTGGTGCTGTTGGTACAGTAATCACACTAGATAACTCCATATCGTTCTCTTCAGCAAAAGCGTTCATATATACTTCATGTTGAAATAAATTTGCATCTAGTGAGCCATTTTGAAGCGCCTTATTTGGTTGTACATAATCGTTAAATTCCTCAACAGATACCTCATAACCCAATTCCTCTAAATAAGGCTTCACACCTTTTTCAAGCATATCACTATAAGGAATCGTTCCACCTAACACCAATTCTTTCTTTTCACCTGAGGATGCATTCCCCTCTGAACCACATGCAGATAGTACACTGATGACAAATAAAGTTATTAACGGTAATAGTATTTTTTTCATTATTTTCTCCTCCAATAAATTTATCGTTTGTTCACAGATTTTGCTAAAAAATCTCCAAAATATTGAACAGCTTGCACTAGGACAATTAATAAAATAACTGTTGTAAACATGACTGTATTATCATAGCGGTAATACCCGTAACGAATAGCTAGGTCTCCAATTCCACCGCCGCCAATCGTTCCTGCCATAGCGGAGTAACCAATTAAACTGATAGCCGTAATGGTTAAGCCTGCAATCAAGCCTGGTTTAGCTTCTGGTAGAATAATATGTTTAATAATCATCCATGGAGATGCTCCAACAGCAATTGCTGCCTCAATTACTCCCTTATCTATTTCTCTAGCAGAAGATTCTACTATTCTGGCATAAAAAGGGATAGCAGCAACTGATAAAGAGACTGAAGCAGCCAATGGACCAATCGTCGTCCCTAACAAGAAATTAGTAAAAGGCAATAGAAATACAAGTAATATTATAAAAGGAATCGAACGAACAAGATTGATAAGAACTCCAACTACTCCCTTAATCCAGCGGTTTTCTAAAAATAGCCCTCGATCCGTCACATACAATATAATTCCAAATGGTAATCCAAACACGATTGCTACGAGTAGAGCAATTCCAACCATTAACAAGGTTTCAAAGAAGGCGATATTTAGCTCAGGTAATATCTCAATCAGACTGCTCATGCTGTAACACCTCCACCTTACTCACTCTTTCTCGAAGATACTCAATAGCTTGATTAACCTCTTCTTCCGCTCCGTTCAAATCCATAATAAAAATACCAAGTGGAACATCTTGTATGTATTCCACCTTGCCATGAAGAATATTTCCTTTTACTTTGTGCGATTGAAGCATATCGGAAACAACTCCTTCCGCAGCTATCTCTCCCCAAAAATGTAGCTGTAATAGTTTCCCGGTCGTCGTTTGCAATAGACGTGAAGGTAAGTCAAAGCTCAGTACCGTATCGATAAACTTTTTCGTTAGCGGATCACTAGGGTTTGAGAAAATATCATACGTATTTCCCTGCTCTACGATTCTCCCATCCTGCATAACTGCACAGCGATGGCATATATCTTTCACCACTTCCATTTCATGTGTGATAATAACGATCGTTAACCCAAACTCTTTATTTATTCTTTTAAGCAATGCTAATATTGATTTTGTTGTACTAGGGTCTAAAGCAGAAGTTGCTTCATCACATAACAATACACTTGGATTATTCGCTAACGCTCTGGCAATACTTACCCGCTGCTTCTGACCACCACTTAGTTGAGCTGGATATTGATAAATTCTATCCTTTAACCCAACAATTTCAAGTAACTCTTCTACTCTTGTTTTTATCTCTTCTTTCTTCACTCCAGCAGCTTTTAAGGCAAATGCCACATTTTCAAAAACCGTCTTAGAGGCTACAAGATGAAAGCCTTGAAAAATCATTCCAATTGATTGCCTCGCTTCGCGTAACTGCTTACTGGAAAGCTGTAATAAATCCACGCCATCAACCTTTACCACACCAGTTGTAGGACGCTCTAGGATATTCATACACCGAAGCAAGGTACTTTTTCCGGCTCCACTGTATCCAACGATTCCAAATATTTCTCCCCTGTTTACTGTAAGCGAGACATTATCCACGCCTAAAATCGGCTCATTCTTGCTACTGCTGAACTCCTTCGTAATGTCCACTAACTCAATCATTCCTGCAATTCCTCCATTCCCCTTACGTTACTGCTGTTTTTCAATGACACGGCGATATTTACTTCCTGGATGGTCCTCCGGTAACGTGCTCTTTCCCTCTGGGAATAGTTTTTCTCGTAAAGTTCCATTCTTATATTCCGTTTTATACAACCCTCGCTTTTGAAGCTCTGGGATCACCAAATCAATGAAGGATTCTAAATCTCCTGGAGTAACCAAGTGGTTTAAATTAAATCCATCGACACCAGATTCCTCAAACTGAAATTGGATGGCATCAGCTACCTCTGATGGATTACCAACAATAATACTATTGCGATCAAGCGATTCAAATCGGTTTAGTACTTCGCCGACCGTTAGTTTTTTTGGAGCATCCTTTGTTAAGGCAGCAGCTTTGTAGTGACCTCCTTCAGTCTTCTTCGTATATTCAAAAGGTAAATCTGGATCTAACTCTTCATACTCAGCTATATCGTACCCACTAGCTCCATATTGTGCTTTAGCAGCATCTGCACTCCAAACCTTGTTATATTCTTCAAATTTTTTCTCTGCCTCTTCCGTCGTTTCTGCAACAATGACACTTAAAAAGGAGAAAAACTTTATTTTTTCTGGATTGCGTCCATGACTTTCTGCCCGTTTGCGAATATCATCTATATAGTAACGAATTCGTTCTGGTGTCGGTCCTCCTACAAAAATGCACTCGGCATGCCTTGAAGCAAATTCACGCCCACGTTCAGAAGTTCCAGCTTGATAAATAACTGGCGTGCGCTGTAGGGATGGCTCACTTAAATGTGGTCCCTCTACACTAAAGTAATGTCCTTCATGATTGATTTCGTGAACTTTCTCCGGATCCACTAACTTTTCATTTTCAATATCTTCAACGACTGCACCGTCTTCCCAACTCTGCTCCCATAATTTATATGAAACATCCAAATATTCATCAGCAATACTATAACGTTCATCGTGTTTAATCATGTTTTGTAATCCAAAGTTTCTTGCTGCATTTGGAAGATAGGAAGTTACCACATTCCAAGCAATTCTTCCTTTCGTTAAATGGTCTAAAGTAGAGAATCTTCTTGCATTACCAAATGGTGGTTCATACGTTGTACTCACCGTTACTGCAAATGACAAATGCTCTGTTACACTCGCCATTGCTGAAACTAATAAGGCAGGATCGTTCAAAGGTACTTGTAACCCATCTCGAATGGATGGTTCCTTACTCTTTCGGTACACATCGTAAATACCTAGCACATCTGCAAAGAAAACTGCATCAAATTTTCCCTTCTCTAATTTTTTGGCTAAATCTATCCAATAATCCAGATCTTTATATCTACGATGCCGTTTACTTTCTGGATGTTTCCAAAACCCGTGTGAATTGTGCATCGAACTATTCATTTCAAAAGCATTTAAAATTATTTCCTTACTCATTTTCACTTCATCCCCCTTAATTCTTACAACTAATTTACCTTATACGTGCATCAAAAAAACCTCTTCTCAAGAAAAGAAGAGGTTCCATTTAAACACATGGATATTCATCTCCTCTTATCTTTCAAGCATCGTGCTTGCTGGAATTGGCACAGTACTTTTTTCAGTCTGTTGCCGAGGGTTCATAGGGCCAGTCCCTCCACCTCTCTGGATAAGAAAATCAATTTTCTATTAAATTTATCCAAAAATATACAGGATTTTGACTTTTCTGTCAACACTATTTGGCAATTTTCCCGAAATACTTTTTCAATGGCTATGTTAAAGTTCAGTATTGCATTGCTGAAAAGGATACCAAAAATAAAATAAATTTCAACACTTACCTTTAAAAAACTTTCTAAAAAATTAATCATTGACATAAAATAGAAATTCAATTAAAGTGATTGCTAACAAGTTCATTGTTCATGTGTAACTAAGAAAAGACAATTTTAATTTTTGTTTGCCGTCTTTTTATACGTGAATTAATTTTCTTATCGAGAGTCAGGGGAGGAACTGGTCCGTTGATCCTGCAGCAACCAACTAACCTTAGATGAATAAATTTCTTCAAGGTTATGAAAGGTGCTAATTCCAGCAGACATTAGATGTATGATATAACATCCAAATGTCTGGAAGATGAGAAAGAGTTTCGGAGTAATCACACGTCCTCTTTTCTCATCGAAAAGAGGACTTTTTTATTGCTAGGGGGATTGGAGAATGACAGTTGTATATGAACAAATCGCAACGGATACAAATCTAAAGCATTTACTAGATCAAGCAGACTTATTAGCGAATCGCTTTAAAGAACGAGCAGCAGAAGTTGATGCAGAAGGCAGTTTCCCTTACGAAAACTTTGCTGATTTAAAAGAAGCAGGATTTTTAGCACTAACTGTACCGAAAGAATACGGAGGAAGCGGAATAAATTTATTTGAATTTCTATTCGTTCAAGAACGTTTAGCTAGAGGTGACGGTCCAACAGCTCTATCAATCGGATGGCATTTAGGGGTTATATTAGAGGCTGCAGAAAAAAGGCACTGGAACGAAGAAAGCTTTGCCAAACTCTGCAAACTTATTGTTGAGGAGAAAGCACTAATAAATCTCGCTCAAACAGAACGGGCTACAGGAAGCCCATCAAGAGGCGGAGTTCCTACTACAACAGCAATAAAAGAGGGAAACAAATGGCGAATTAATGGCGGGAAATCATTTACTTCTATGGCAGTAGCGTTAGACTATTCTGTTGTAACCGTTAACGTTAATGAAACAGGTAAAAGAGGATTTATCCTAGTTGATCATCAATTGGATGGTGTACAGGTAGAAGAAACCTGGGACAGTGTTTCAATGAGAGGAACCAAAAGTGATGATTTAACTTTAGACAATGTACTTGTAGATGAAGAGGCTTTATTAGTCGAAGAGGATATAAAAAAGCCGACTCCTAAAGGCTGGTATTTACAAATTCCCGCCGTGTACCTCGGCATCTCTACATCAGCAAGAGATTACGCCATAACATTTGCATCGGAGTACAGCCCGAATACTTTACCAGGACCTATTAAAGACGTACCTGAGGTAAGAAGAAAAATAGGTGAAATGGAACTCTCTTTGTTTAATGCTCGTGAAGTGTTATTTTCCGTCGCAAGAAAATGGGTAGAACAACCAGATCAGCAGCATCAAATCGGAGCAGAACTAGCTGCTGTGAAACACATTGTAACGAATAACGCGAATGATGTAGTCGATTTAGCAATGCGAATCGTTGGTGCAAGAAGTCTATCTGCAAGCAATCCACTCCAACGACATTTTCGTGATGTGCGTGCTGGGCTACATAACCCACCAACAGATGATGCGATCGTTTACAACCTTGCCAATGCAGTGTTGAAGTAATTTTCAACACTGCCAGTTGGGCTGGTTTTATGCCATGAGTGCATCATAGTGATTTAATTAGGAAAGCTATTAAGCTTTTCTAACTAAAATTTTCCAGTTAGAGCCTGTTCCAATATTATGGATTTTTGCAAACGAACCTTGATTTATTGCTACTGCAATATTATCTAAAGAATTCACATAGACGAGTGGTTTGCTTACAGCTATATCTGCAAAAGAACGGCCATACACCATCATGCTTTTATAAACATCTCTTGAATCATGTTGTATCATTACTTCTATTTTATCGCCATAATCCACTCCTAACTTTAGGAATAGTTGCCTACTAATATTAGTCCATAAATTGCCAAAACGAACATCTAAAATATCAATCATTCCCGTTACTATTCCGCCCTCATAATAAGCTTCCATGAAAGGTAGACTCTCAATAGAATCCAGTGGTAATTCTGGTCCAACCTGTTCAAAGGAAATCACATTAGCTGCTAATCTCGCGCCAGTATATGCGTAGATATCACGGCCATGAAAGGTATGAGATGCACCTGATTTCGGTAAACGATTAATGTTTTCATCGATTACTCTAACATCCTTTAATCCTATTTTATGATTGATATGAGAAAGTGAACCATTGTCTGGCGTAACGATATACTGATCCGTAACCGTTCTTACGACAACACTTTTACGATCAGAACCAACCCCCGGATCAACAACAGAAACGAACACTGTATATTTCGGCCAATACGAGACTGTTTGTAACAAACGGTAGGAAGCCGCCCAAATATCAAATGGGGGAATATCGTGTGTTAGATCAAATATTGGTATCTCAGAGTTAACAGAATGTGCAACACCATACATTGCACTAACCGCCCCATCACTTAAACCAAAATCTGATTGGAATACCAATGCATTACTCATACATACTCCCCTTTCTTCTAGTTTACTTTTAACTTTACGTGTACACCCATTTGATAATGAAAAAAATTATTCCTTATTTTAAGAATTATTACCTTTATTCCTCCTTATTAGCTATTATATACCTCAGCACCCTCTTTAGAAAAACATGCCTAACAAAATTTATGATATTTGATAGTACCGAAGCAATTGTAGCGATACTTTTGTTCATTTCAGCACAATTTTCGCGCGGCACAAAACGAATCCTAGGGCTTTCGTTCACTTCATTCTCTTTTTCCTCGATGAACTACACGAATCCAAACTTAACTCATATATTCTGAATAAACAAAATAGAGGCTACCCTTATAGGACAGCCTCTATTTTTAATCAATCCCTGTTTATTTAAAATGAAACTTGTAATTAATGACTATGTCCTGTCTCTGTTTCTCCTGGAGGAAGGCTAAACTTCAAGTGTTCTTCATGGGTTACAAAATAATGGTGAATATCAAAATGCGGTACCTCAAATCCTGGATGACCATTTGGAACAAATTCTATATCTGTATGTTCAATTGGCAAGGAAGGCAGACCCTTCATCCCAGGGATATTCACATAACTTTCACCATTAATGAAGTCTTCTTGACTAATCATTTGTTCGATAAAAATTAACTTGCCTTTCTCTACTCCATATATTGGTCCCGTAGGAAGCTCATCTGGAAGACCCCAGTGTTGTCCCATTCCAGGAACGCCATCAGAATAGACTGACTCAACAGGCTCTAATGCGATTGAACCATCTGGTAAATCCAATACATATGCTGTCCATGTTGGTGTAGATTGATCCCAGTCTACATTTTCCGCACCAGTTGCCTCAGCTATTGCACGAATATGTACACTTGGTAGACCATTGTACATTTTAACTTCCAACTCTTCTTCATCAATAGTAAACGTTTTCTTTTCCTTATCAAATGTATAATCTTTTCCTAATAATTCAGCATAAGCAATGGCATCAACTCTTAATTTGCCTGGAACCCAATGTGTTGCATCGCCTTTAACTTCAACACCATTAATCTGGACAATAACATCTTCTTTCACAATGGTTGAAGCACCTACTGCTGGTACAACTAACAGTACTGCAAAAACCATTGCCAAAAACATCAATAAAACATTCTTGATCATTCCCCTACCACTCCCTGCCATTTTTTAGTTATTAAACCAATAAAAGTATATTATTTGGATCATAATAAATCAAGGTATTTTGAACTATTTTTTCAAAATTTTTTCAATTTTAAAATTTTTCGCTTTTTTCTGATCGCTAATTATGGTTAATTGGGAGGGGAATATTAAAATTTTCATATAATTAAATGGATCACTTATTTAAAGTTATTAAACAATCAACTCTACTTTTAGTTAGACCTATCAGACAACCACACAAATTTTAAGTCATTTTCTACTTAATTCGTAATTCTGGTTGTCATTTCGACAAAAAAACAAAAAATACACATGTTTACAGGTTCGTACATGCGTTATAAACTATAAAAGTGTTAAAAAAAAAATGACTTCATAAGGGGGATAGATTGGACAACTATATACATTTTACCTGGGTTAAACCAACAAGACAAAACAATTCTTTTGATTAATGAAAAACAAAATAAATTTTTCCATGTACGTATAAGTTTGTGTGAAGTAACGATGAAATACCACTTCCGAGACAAAAATTATAGGAAATGGGGGATTTAATTCTATGGGACAAACAACCTTGCGTGAAAGAAAGCTAGAAAAATTACGTTTGCAAATGTACAAATCATTTCAGCAAGATCGTTATGGCGAAGAAGTTGTGTCTATTTCACAAGAACTAGATAAGTTACTTAATGAATTTATTGTGATGCCCAAATCTAAGAAAGGAAACTAATCCTTTGTATGATTAGCACCCTTTCCAGATTAATATGGGTCTTAATATAAGTCTGTTTGAAAGTTTTCGAATGATATTGTACGACAAAGGCAATGTTACTGAAAAGTAATCGCGCAAAGCTATAGGGGCTAAGGGAAACTAAGCTAGCCAGCTACCGAATACTCATTCATTTTACTATTTAGGGAAAAGTGGAATGGATAATGATCAAATAACAAAATGAATGTCTTTACATAGCAACCATTAAAAGGATGCTTTTTTTATGTAATCGCTGTCACTGGTGCTTTTTTCCTAGAATAATATAGTCTGCTTCATAAGTCGTACGTCAACCACTCAAAAAATTCTATGGGAGAAAGAGCAAAACTGTTACTCTAGAAATTTACTTACCCGCATTACAAATTCATTAAACATATTTTTTAAATTTTTTTAGTACACAATTAAAAGCAGCTTTGCACATTAAAAAATCGTCAGAAATATAACTGACGATTTTTTCTTATTATTTATGAAAGGTGCCTTCATATAGTGTCTCTTTTAATGGTCTACGGTCTGAGGGCTGTTCTCTTTCCTGTCATTAGGTAGTACCCCTTGGTAACCAATCGCATGTGTAATTAAACGTTTTTGCGCAGCCTGTAATCTTTAACATGATGAAACAACTTTGTCTGACCACCATTTCTGCAATAGATTACATTATTCGAACAAAGATTACATTTCTATTACATCTATCATTTTTACTATATTCCTATGCTATAATGACAATAATTTCAAAAATTAGTCGTAAAAGGGGAACGATACGATGAAGAAAACATTATTGTCCATTTCAGCAACTGTATTAATCGCTTCATCATTTGGGATTGGAGCAACTTCGGTACAGGCATCAACGAACACTAATGAATCCGTATCTATTAAACAATCATACCCACAATCTGAATCTATTAAACGAGTAACTAAAAATTCGGTTAGCAAATCAACCGCAACGATTGCTTCAATAAATCAAAGTACATATACCGTAATAGCTGGAGATACACTCTGGGGGATAAGCAAAAAGTACGACGTGTCCGTTTCTCAACTAAAGAAATGGAATAATCTATCGTCGAACACTCTTCAAATAGGTCAATCCTTAAACGTTAAGGTAGAAGAGAAGGAAAAAAGTGATTCTTCTAATATTGAACAACTATCTAAAGAAGAAGATAAAGAAGTGAATAGTATAGTAAATGAAGCAACTAAATTAATTGGTACGAAATATGTATTTGGTGGAACATCACCAAAAGGGTTTGATTGCAGTGGGTTTATTTATTATGTCCTGAATCAGGCTGGCGAAAAACTGGATCGAACATCAAGCCTCGGTTATTACAATCAATCTACAAAGGTAACTTCACCAGAAGTGGGAGACTTTGTCTTTTTTGCAGGTACATATAAATCTGGAATATCACATATGGGAATTTACATAGGAAATAACTCCTTTATCCATGCCAGCTCTAGTGGTGTTCGAATCACAAGCTTGGATGATTCTTATTGGAGTAAATACTTTCATTCATTTGGAAGATTAAACTAGAGTAATGTTTAGTTTAGGATAAAAGAAGTTTTACATAAATCAGTAGAGTTAGTCAGCAATATACCAAATCTACCAAAATCCACCACAATTATGACAGCTAGATTAAGTAAATTTACAGGTTTATAACATATGATTATTGGCGGCATATCCATGCTATACTCGTTTTATCAACATGAAACGGCATCAAGGAGTGAGTTAGAAATGATAAAAACTAGAAAAACAATTTTAACAGTAGTAACAGCACTTACTTTTGCAACTGGATTCTCTACCCAAGCTAGTGCAGCTAATTATACGGTGAAATCAGGAGATTCTCTCTGGAAAATAGCACAAGAACATGATACTACTATTTCAAACCTTAAATCTATTAATAAATTAAACAATAATACAATCCAACCAAATCAAGTAATTACTACCAGTGCAAATAATTCAACAGTAACTGCTATCACCTATACTGTAGAAGCAGGAGACAGCCTTTGGTTAATCGCAAATAATCATAATGTTTCGGTTTCACATTTGAAAAAATGGAACAATCTTTCTTCAGATGCGATTTACGTTGGACAAGTACTAAAGCTTTCTGGAGTCGAATCTTCTAAACCAGACACAAAGATAGCTTCTGAAACAGTTGTAAACTACGAAGTGATTGTAGTTGAAGAAGCGAAGAAACATATTGGTACACCTTACAAATGGGGTGGATCTACAGCATCTGGCTTTGACTGCAGCGGCTTTATCCATTATGTTCATAACCAGGCTGGTGTTGAAATATCTCGTACATCGGCAGCTAATTATTATGCTAAAGCAACGAAAATTTCAAACCCAGAACCTGGAGATTTAGTTTTCTTTAAAAACACGTATAAATCAGGGATTAGTCATATGGGGATTTATATCGGAGACAACTACTTCGTCCATGCCAGCTCCAGTGGTGTAAAGAAAACAAGCTTAAGTAATCCTTATTGGAGTAAACACCTTGCTGGATATGGTTCGTTTTAACAAAATAATTAGGATGAGAAACCAGTCTGAATGGACTGGTTTTTTATTTTCAACTGTTACTCTCCCCCAATCATCCTTCAAAAATTCATACATACGATGAATTTTTCAATCAATAATTAGGAACTCTATAGTTATAGGAGGTGTGCAGATTGGCTCAAGACGTTCTATGTGAAGTGAAAAACTGTAAATATTGGGCAGACGGAAATAAGTGTGATGCTGATGCCATTTACGTTATTAGCCACAAAGGTAAACAAGCGTCTAACCAAAAAGAAACAGATTGCCAAACATTCGAGCCAGAAATCTAAACAATACCTTCTTAATGGCCTGGCCTTCATAGAAGAAGGTCAGGCTCTGTACATAACCCCCAGTGTCCACGCACAGAGGACACATGTCCATATGAGGGGTCAGACCCCTTTTAATTTTCAGAAAATATTGACATAGCTTATCATTAATAGTAGTGTAAAAACAGGTGTTTTTGGGAGATATTTTAACAAAGGGAGATGATGAGGTTGGACAAGCGTTTGAATTCAAGGGTAGACGTTGAACATCCCCCTACCGTTCAGACAACTTTAACAACAGTTAATGGATTAACATTGTTTAAGGAGGAAACAACCATAACCCTTAATAATCTTAGTATTGATGGGTTATCCTTTTCTACTGATTCAGAGCTCTCCATTGGTCAACATCTTGTTCTTGCTCTTCCACTGTTTTCATCAACAAATAATATTTTTGGGGAAATTATTTGGATGCAAGAGAAAACAACTGAACGGACGTATGGAATGAAAATCATTACAGCAGATTTTGATTATTTCCATTACATGAGTTCCTTTGAGGATTATTCACAAAATAAACAAGCGGATTTAGTAGGTGGGCGACAATAAATGTCGTCTTTTTTTTGCATTTAAACGAACACAGGCTTCGTACGCCAACTGCTCTTGTTCATTCAGCGATAAATATATTCAGTGAAACTTGAGAATGAAATACTAATTGCTTTACACTAGTCATTAAAGGAGCAATGATTATGATACAAATTATCGCCATTACAAAAGAAAATAAACAAGTATGCTTATCTTCCATTGATCAGCTAAAAACAGTTGATTACGCTTGGTACTGGATTGACTTCAACCAACCAACTACAGAAGAAACCGATCAATTAGATAAAAAATTAAAGTTTCACCCACTAGCTATCGAGGATTGCATTCATAGCTTTCAACGTCCAAAGCTTGATTATTACGATGACTACACCTTCTTTATTACCCATTCCATTAGCCGGGAAGACTTGTCAAAAAAAGAACATGATTTTTTCATTGGTGATCAATACATAGTAACCTATCACAATCAGGATTCGCATGAAATTAATCAGGTGTGGAATCGCTTCAATCAGACTCAACACACAAACACCTGGGATCAATATCGGATTTTTTATGAAATACTAGATAAAATCGTTGATAATTATTTTCCTAGTATTTATGAGATTGAAGATGAATTAAACGACATAGAAAATAATACGAATGATGAATCAACGGAAGTATTGCTCGATAAACTTTTTGATATTCGGCATGAGCTATTAAAGCTTCGACATACAATTAACCCCATTCGCGACTTATTTTACCGTATTCTAAACTCAAGTCACTTGAAAGGCATCCAAGAGCGTAAAGAATATTTTGCAGATATATATGATCATCTATTGAAATTGTCTGAAATGGTGGCATCAAACCGTGAAATCACTAATGATATACGTGACAATTACTTATCGATTAACGCACATCAAACAAACGAAGTAATGAAAGTGCTAACGATTATCACCTCTATATTTGCACCACTAACCTTTATTGTTGGTATTTATGGAATGAATTTTGCTAATATGCCGGAATTGAATTGGCAGTATGGGTACTTCTTTATTCTCTTATCAATGGGATTTATCGCACTCATGATGTATATTTGGTTTAAGCGCAAAGGATGGTTTTAACCTTTTCTAAAATAGACTAGAAAACGATTTAAAAAAAGAAATTAAAACGCATGGATTCCATTATTGTCCATGCGTTTTTGTGTCTATTTTTTTGTTAGTTAACCCACTTGTGAATGTTTTTTACATTTTTACTATTTTTTGCAATTGACTTTGCATATCTAACATTAACTCTTGAAGTGTAGCTCCATTATATCCCTTTTCATATGCCTTCGTTAAAATAAGTAAAAGTTTCTCTTTATCATTCTTATCGAAGTTAAAATCCACAATAATAGCCCCCTAATGTTTGGTTATTACATTATTCGAAATGGATGGACAATTTATAAGGTTTAATAGATAATTTTAAAGGCAAAGATACTTTTAAAATTTCCCACTCATAATAGAGTGAATAGGTAACGATTTTCAGCTTTTCTTCGACTAAATCTCTGTTAATTAAACATCATATTATTCTATTTTTAATCATTTCGACATCATTTGTAACATAAATATAAATTTACGAAGTTGAAGTTTCATAGTAAAATGTAATATAGCATGTTTTTGGATATTTAAAAGGAGTATGTTAAATGACAAAAAGATATCATTCACGTATACAAAAACGAAAGATAAAGAAAAGCCATCGTAAAAAAATATTATGGGTTCTGATACCGATCTTATTTCTTCTAGGTGCAACTTCTGTTTATGGAGCTTTATTGTACAACAAGGCAGAAGAAGTAATGAATGAATCCCATGTTGATGATGGAAGAGATAAATCAGAAAGACGAACAGAAGCTCCAGATCCAAAAAAGGACAATGTTTCCGTTTTGTTTATTGGTATTGATTCGAGTGATAAGCGTGGCAATCAGGATAGTGCCAGATCCGATGCTCTGATTCTTGCAACACTAAATAAGGAAGACAAAAGCGTAAAGCTATTAAGTATTCCTAGAGATTCCTATGTTTATATACCAGAGCTTGGTTACTCAGATAAAATTAATCATGCACATGCGTATGGCGGTGCAAAAGCTTCTATTGAGACAGTTGAAGAACTTTTTGATATTCCGGTTGACTATTACGTCAGATTGAACTTTGAGGCATTTATTGATGTTGTCGACTCGCTAAACGGAATAACCGTTGATGTACCTTTTGAACTTTATGAACAAGATTCGAATGACCGTAAAAATGCTATCCATCTATTACCTGGAGAACAGCAACTGAATGGAGAAGAAGCACTTGCACTAGCAAGAACAAGAAAATTAGATAATGATATTGAACGCGGAAAAAGACAACAAGACATTATTAAAGCTATCGTAAAGCGTGCTGCATCCTTAGACTCTATCTTTAGATATGATGACGTTATTGAAGCAGTTGGAGCAAATATGCAGACAAACATGGAGTTTGATGAAATGAAAAGCTTCACATCCTATCGTTCATTAGATATTGAAGCACTAACATTAAAAGGATCCGATTATTGGCCTGGTGATGTTTACTATTATCAATTAGATGAGGCTGATGTAGCTGCTAAATCTGAAATATTACAAAACCATCTTGAATTGAATGAAGAAACTGAAGCATCGACCAACTAAATTTCTGACCCCATTGAAATGATTCAATGGGGTCTTTATACAAATTATTACCATTGGGACAAGTAAAATAGTCAAGAATAAATGCTTTTCATATTAAAAAAACAGACCGGAGTCATCCTCCAGTCTGTTTTTTTACTTCTTTATAATAACTAAGCTTTTGTTTACTTCTTCTTCTGATGTAACATTCACGACCCCTACATATTTTCCGCTTTTATAAGCTAGTTCCTCGCCGTCTACATAGACCTTGTAGCTTTCTGGTTCGGAAACATCCAAAGTCACTTCTACTACACGATCAAAAATCGTAAGTCCTTCATTAACTGTAACGCTATGTGGAGTAGCAGCTAATAATGATTTCTGAAGGAAGGTAGCGAACTGACCACGTTTAACAGCTTCTTTCGGGCGAAAGTCATCCAATTGATTTGTAATCCCATATTGCGCAAATATTTTCACATTGTCCTTGTGAGAAGCATCTACATTAGCAAGATTAACATCAACAGAGTTACCATTATCCTGTAAATCAAGTGCTTTTACCATTGTTGTCGCCATTTGCTCACGAGTCATATTTTTTATTGGCATAAATTTGCCACCAGCCCCAGAGAAAATACTAGGCGTAACCGCTGCAATTTTGTCAGCATAATCCATAGTTTCATCTACATCTGAATAATATTGCTGTAATACAGAACCAAAATCAGATGGAACTGGTAAATTTAATGATAATTG
Organism: Aquibacillus albus; assembly: GCF_016908325.1. Taxonomy (GTDB): domain Bacteria; phylum Bacillota; class Bacilli; order Bacillales; family Amphibacillaceae; genus Aquibacillus_A; species Aquibacillus_A albus. Next base: position 236,514 of record NZ_JAFBDR010000003.1, read on the forward strand.
ATATAACACAGCGCCATGACGTCTTTGTAGTTCAGCATTCGTTCCATATGTTCCATCCGGATATCCTTGAATAATCCCTGCTGAAGCAAGCGCTGTAATAGAATCATAGTGCGATTGTCCTTCTTCAATATCACTAAAACTAGTTGCTGCTAATGCGCTTGAAGCGAACATCGATATCGATGCAGTAACAGCAATCGTAGTAACCATAACCTTTTTCACTAATTTATTTTGCATATGTAGTTAGTCCTCCCTAATTGCAATTCTTATCTATTTATATAGTAAACGATAGAAAGTAGGAAAAGAAAGGACAAAAACTACTATTTTTCGAGCTTTTCACATAAAAAAAGTACCATTATTCCCATTTTTTAACTTTTTATTTGTTTAAGCGAAAGAAAAAACCTCATAAACAAATGTTTATGAGGCTCCATCTATATATCTTATTACTAAGGGATTAAAGAATTTTAAGAGTATCTATAGTCTTACTTTATTATATTATTACCCATTAGTCAAATAATTAAACAAGAAAATGGAAAAATGTTCTCTACTTATTGATTCATTGGGTTTAAAGGTATTATTTGGATATCCATTGGAGATTTCGTTTGTCACTAGTGCATCAACTGCTTCAAACGCCCAGTGATCTTCTGGTATATCTTGAAAATTTGTTGTTTGATCTCCTTCTAAATCATATGCAGTCATTAAAATTGCCGCCATCTGTCCTCGAGTCAAATCCCCACCCGGATCAAAAGTATTATCCCCTTTTCCACTTATAAATCCTAATTCCACAGCTGTCGCAATAGCTTTATATCCATAGGATTCCTCATCCACATCAGAAAATCCAGGGTCAGGAGCAGTTGATCCTTCAACATGAATACCCATTTCATTTAAAATCATGTGAACCGCCTGTACCCTCGTTATTTTATTCTTCGGCCTAAACGTTCCATCTGGGTAACCTTTAATAATCTCTTTTTCTGTTAAGTATTCAATTTCTGCTACGTAATTTTCTACATCCGGGAATACAGGTTCATCTTCTTTTTCAATCGTTACGTCATACGGTGTCTCTGACCAATGATTAAATATATCATAAACAGCTAAATAATAATTACCCGGTTCTGCTGTAAATCTATAACGCTCTGCTTGGCCGATATCATTTTCATCAATCTCGAGCTCGCTTATTTGCTTTTTATTGACGTAATGATACAGGATAGCTGTAAGATCTAGATGACTTGGCACGTTTTCCAACTCAATCAAAACCTCGGCTCTTTGGTCGACTTTAAATTGAAACCAATCAACATCCATTGGCAGCTCCATTTTTTCTTGGGTAGTATCGCCAATCCGAACCACTTTTGCCTCTGATTGAAAATCACCAGCATCGTCTTCCATTGATGGCAAGGATGCTTGAAGTGCATTAATCGCATTGACAACTCCATAACCATCTTCTGCCGTCCAAAAATCTTCACTACGCTTAACCGCGCTATATTCCAAAGCCCACTCAATTTGCTCTGGGCTCCTGTCAGGAAATTCAGCACGTAATAACCCTGCAACAGCACTTACAATTGGTGCGGCAAAAGAAGTCCCTGACTGGTATGCATACCCTTCCTCATAGTGAGTACTTAAAATATCTTGTCCTGGAGCAGAAATATCTGTTGTATTTCCATAGTTTGAAAAAGTTGATCTAGCATTTCCTTGGTCTGAAGCTGCTACTGCAATAACTGGCGTGTATGCAGCAGGATAGGTTAATTCAGTCGTGTTTTCATTACCAGCAGCTGCAATCAACACCATTCCTTCATTGTATGCTTCCCATAGTGCCTCATCCTCGGATTCACTATATTCATTGGTTCCAAAACTCATATTTATGATGTCAGCGCCTTGTTCAATCGCATAGTAAACCCCATCTACAACATCTGTGACAGATGCTTCCCCTTTACTATCAGCAATTTTAACGGGCAGTACTTTTGCATTCATGTCAATGCCCACTACACCAATCCTGTTCGCATTGGAAGCGATCATACCAGCAATATGGGTCCCATGACCATGATCATCATTAGGATCATCATCATCGTCGACAAAATCATATCCTGGAAGTATCCTCCCCTCCAAATCAGGATGACTTTGATTGATACCCGTATCTAGAACAGCAATCGTTACGTCTGACGAGCCTTTTGTCACATCCCAAGCTTGTGGCATGTCAATTTGATTTAAATACCATTGCTCTTTATAATATGGGTCATTTGGTACATATGAAAGTTCTCGTTTGTAATCTGGCTCTGCAGAAAGAATTCCACTTGTTTGCAACAACTCTGCCTGTGTTGCTGTATAACCCCTCTCTTGTGGAACTTCTACAAGCTGATACCCCTTTTTTTCCATCCGATGTGATAAAGGTATTTTTTTCAATCCAAATTCTTTTGTATTAAAGGATGAATCTTGGTCTACTTTTATTAACAGTCTTCTTTGGTTAACTTTTGATAAATCAACCGTCTTACTTAGCTTTTCTGATTGTATTTGATGCGTTACCTGTTGCGATGAGTGTTGTTGCCTCTCCGTCTGAAGTGGATCCATTCTCTGAATTGATTGTTTAATAGATGTTGCTGTTATTGCCTGGGGAATGATTACCATGCTGATAATCAAAATAACAATTGCAGCTCTTATTTTCACATTCCCTTTCATTCCACCATCCCCTGTCTACGTTTGTCTAATCTATTAACGGCTCCTGCGTTTCTAAAAATCTACCATTGTACGATACAAAAAGATGGCAAATTGAGAACGAGTAATATCTATATTTGGATGAAAAGGATCCGCCACAGTAACATTATTATGATAGATTAAATTTACCGCTTCTGGATTCCAGATATGCTCCTGATCCTTAAATGTATGGGTAGAGGTTGGCTTTTCAAAATAATCCTCAAAAGCATCACTCATTACCTGTGCCATTTGTGCGCGTGTTAGAAATTCCTTTGGACGAAGCTTCCCGCCCCCTCCAAGCAAGCCATTAAATTCAGCTTTTGCTAACTGCTCAATATAAGCATTACCAGGATCAACATCATCTGCTTTCATTTCGTAATCAGATGGCATCGTTAATTGAAGCGTATTATCTAAGATTACCGCAACATGCTCTCTTTTTAACGGATCATGTGAACCAAAGCTTCCACCTGGATACCCATTGGCAAAATCATTTAATGCTACAAAACCAAGTGCAGCTGCTCGTCTGTCATCACCAGCGTCAGAAAAAACCATGCTCTCTTTTCCCTGATTTAGATAGGCGGACGCAACAAATCCTTCTACAGTAACACCTTCCACTGGGTAATAGACAAAATCATTATCCATAGATGGTGATTCTGTTGGTGCATCAACAATAGTTAAAGGTGTATACGGCCAAAGTTTTGTAACGACATTTCCTTCCGTTACAGCGCTTCTTAAACTAACAGAGCCATCTCTTTCATCTATATAAACGAGATCACCTTGTTCAAAAAGCTGCTGTGAGGGTGTTTGTGTTTCCGTTGTATAATGCTTTCCCTCCGCAAATTTCATTGAGTTACTATTATCTTCATAGCGAATATCAAACGTAGGGAAATCAAAATGATGATCATTCCAATAAATCAACGATGAACCCTCCATACGATCATACACTCTTTCTTGGTATGCTTCATCAGGGTTTTCATTTGGATCGTTTTGCTTGGACAATCCATTATATGCCATAATAGCAAAGTACCAATTTTCTAAAACAGTTCGATCTTGGTCATTCATCTCAGGTAAGTAAGATAGATTCCATTTTGCAATTAACACCTGTGCTGCAATTTCTATATTATAAGTTAAGTCGGTTTTTAGTTTTTCTTCATCTACTTCTATATCGATTTTACCTGGAGTCACTTGCATCATACCGATACCACCATCGTTTGATACAATCGGTGAACCATCCTCTTGAAACTGCTTATAGCCAGTTTCAATAAATGCAATAGCCTTCAATATTTCTGGTGGAATATCATATTGTTGAGCAATATTTGTGATTTTTTCTTTTACTTCATCGATAGGTAGATTGTTAGATTCATTAGCTTGGACAGGTAACTGTTTTAAACCGATGATACCAAAAATGAAAACGAGAACAATTACTAGTTTTTTCATTATCTATTTCCCCCTTTTAATCCATGTCTATTATACTAGAATTTTAGTTCATTGACAGCGGTCTTAAAGAGGATGTTCAAAAAGTCACCAAATGATTAGCGACTTTTTGAACACACTTCTATTGAAAAAAGCCTCTTAATATCAAAAATTCAAAGATTAGAATGATAATACATACAAAGAAAAACATCCCAATTCGAAATTCCGCTGCCCAATCTCTTCTTAGTTCTCCCTTAAAAAATGAAATGATATTTGGTCGAAAGTCTAACTTCAGACATTCAAAAAAATGATCTGTATCATCAAAAAAAGAACGAAAAATAATCCTAAATAAATAGAAGTCCAACACAACAAAACCAATCAGCAAAATAAAACCGATAAATATCATTTGATAATCTCTCCTCCCATTAATTAGTACGAATAATTAGTGAAAAAGTTTCAGCGAACCCATTACTTCTATGTTCGAGACAACGTTTCTTCGGACAATGAGGTTGACAACTTTATCACACATTCAGCAATTATTTCGTAATGAGTGATTATGTTCATTAGGAAAAGGGAAGACAATAGGATAAAAAACGTTTTGTACGTCTCATTGTAATAGTTTATAGAGGAGGACACTAAGTGAAGCTCGTAGACATTTCTGTAAAACGGCCAGTGGGTGTCATCATGATTGTCGTGGCAATTATCGCATTAGGCGCAATCTCTTTGCGTAACCTTGCCATTGATTTATTTCCTGAAATTGACTTACCCATCGCTGTTGTGACCACCACATATGAAGGAGCAGCTCCACAAGAGGTGGAAGAATTAGTTAGTAAACCAATTGAATCATCCATCAGTACAGTTCAAGGAATCGATACCGTTCAGACACAATCACAACCAAATTCTTCCATGGTTGTTATGATGTTTAAAAATGGGACGGATTTAGATAATGCACTCTTAAACGTACGTGAACGAGTCGACCAAATCAAAGCAGTGCTACCAGAGGGTGCAGGGGAACCGAATGTCTTACGTTTTGATCCACAGCAAACCCCGGTCATTTACACAGCACTAATCGGTAAATCTTCTGAGGATTTACAACAAATTGCTGAGGATTTAGTCGTTCCAGCTTTTGAAAGAAAGGAAGGCGTTGGTTCTGTAACAGTAGAAGGTGGAAAAACAAGAGAAGTGCAAGTGGAAATGAACCAAAATGAACTAATTCAGTATGGGTTAACCCCATCTATACTTGTACAAGCAATTAATAGCGCAAATCAGTCAGTCTCTGCTGGTGTATTAGAAAAGGGTAATAAAGACGTTCAGGTACGGGTGGAAGGAGAATTTGAATCAATTGAAGACATTCGCAATACAATTATCCTGACTCCTACAGGGGATCCAATAAAACTATCAGATGTTGCAACGATTTCCGATACATTTAAAGAAGTTACCAGCATCTCAAAGGTCGATGGTCAGCCCGCTGTTATCCTATCTGTTTTAAAGGAATCAGGTGGAAATACCGTACAAGTAGCAAGCAACGTTCAGGATGCAATGGCCGATTTAGAAGGTACACTACCTGATGGTGTAGAGCAAAAAGTTGTCGTAGATACGTCTGAATATATCAACCAATCCATCCAATCTGTATTAATGAACATGATTTATGGTGGTATTTTCTCTCTACTCATCTTACTTTTATTTTTAAAAAGTGTACGCGCAACGATTGTTATCGGTTTTTCGATTCCAATAGCAGTTATTTCTACTTTTGCTCTCATGTACTTTACCGGAAACACATTAAACATGCTGACAATGGGCGGTTTAGCGTTAGGAATTGGAATGATGGTCGATAGCTCCATCGTAATCTTGGAAAATATTGTTGATTATCGCGAACGAGGATTTAGTAGAATCGAAGCAGCCAAAAGAGGTGCGTCTGAACTGGCACCAGCAATTATTGCTTCCACAACAACCAGTTTGGTCGTGTTTTTACCAATTGTTTTTGTTGAAGGTATAGCCTCTGATTTATTTACACCAATGGCGCTAACGGTATCCTTCTCTTTAATTGCATCCTTAGTCGTTGCGATTACTTTAATTCCAATGCTTTCTTCTAAGCTACTAAGGAAAGCTTTCCGTTCAGAAGGACGTCGTAATTGGTTTAATCAATTCATGAACCGACTAACTAGCCGTTATCAAAATACACTCCGAATGGTGTTAAATCGGCGCAAAACAACATTTGCTGTCACAATCGCTTTAATCATCGGGAGCTTATCTCTTATTCCATTGATTGGGACAGAATTTATCCCGTCCGGTGATCAAGGACAGATAAGTATTGATGTCAGAACAGCCACGGGAACGCAATTAGAGGAAACGGAAGAAATTACAAATCAAATGAATGAAAAATTGGAAGCTTATCAAAGCATTATTCAATCAAACTATTTAACGATTGGTGGAGGTGGCGGTGAAGCCGGATTAACAACAGATGCAAGTAGAGCGAACTATACCATTCAGCTAATCCCATCCAATCAGCGAACAAAGACAACCGATCAAGTAATAACAGAGTTAAACGATTCTCTACAGGAAATACCTGGTGCAGAAATTACGGTTAGTGCGATGGAAGCCGGAATAGGTGGCGGTTCACCAGTAAGCATTCAATTAAACGGATCTGATTACGAAGTATTAAGAGGACTTTCAGATCAAGTGGTTTACCGATTGAATGATATTGATGGCATACACAATCCAGAGGCTTCAATCGAAGAGGGACGGCCCGAGGTGCAGGTGCAAGTCGACCGTGATATTGCAGCACAACATGGTTTAACTTATCAGCAAGTAATGTCACAAGTTCAAATGGCCTTTAATGGTCAAATAGCAACTAGATTACGAGAGGCAGCTGAAGAAGTTGATGTTCGTTTCATTTTTCCTGAAGAAGACCGTAAAACGGTTAGCGATTTAAATCATTTACAAATTCAAACAAATGACGGGAGATTAATTCCTTTACTAACAGTTGCTAATTTGGAGCAAGTGCAAGGTCCGGCAACTCTCACACGTGAAAATCAGCAAAGACAAGTTAATATAACAAGTGACATTGTTGATCGCGATTTAGGGAGCGTGACAGCTGATATTAAGGAAGAATTGGATACATTACATTTCCCTGATGGCTATTCATATTCCATCGGTGGACAGGCACAGGACATGACGGAATCATTTACGGACCTAGGCCTTGCGCTCATTTTTTCGGTTTTTCTCGTATATGCTGTAATGGCAATTCAATTTGAAAACTTCCTACATCCATTTATTATTATGTTTTCCATGCCTGCAACAGTGGTAGGAATATTAGGTGGTTTATTTATAACAGGGTCAACTTTAAGTATAACTGCTTTAATCGGGATAATCATGCTAACAGGGATCGTGGTTAATAACGCCATTGTACTTGTTGATTACGTGAACATTTTACGATCCAGAGGGATTGAACGAACGGAAGCGATTCTAGAAGCAGGTAAAAGCAGGATGCGACCAATCTTAATGACAACCTTAACGACCATTTTAGGTATGTCACCATTAGCACTTGGAATTGGTGAAGGAACAGAAACCCAACAACCACTAGCCATCGTAGTAATTTTCGGCCTTGGCGTTTCTACCATCTTCACACTCCTGCTGATCCCAGCAGTTTACACATTGATGGATGACCTATCACAAAAAGTACTAGGTCTTTTCAGAAAAGGAAGTGTCAAAGATGAAGTGAATCCTTCATAATAGTTAATGTAGTACATGCTTAGCAAATGACAAAACGCATCGACAAGTCGATGCGTTTTGTTTTTTGAACATCACTTTTCCATCACCTTACTAAACAAGACAGCGAAATGGTCACGCCGAATCGCTTCATCTGGACGGTACGTTTGATCTTCAAAGCCGTTAACTACCTTATTAGCAACTAACGCATTAACGGCATTAAATAAAGAAGTATCTTTTTCGATATCCTTAAACACAGACTCATTGTTTCCACCACTCAACTGATAGGCATTAGCTAACAGCACTGCCATTTCACCACGCGTTAACGAATCAGAAGCTGGACTTTTCAATCCCATCAATAAATTTTCATCCTTGGCTTTTACTAAAAATTCATAGCCATATGCACCGGGCTTCACACCAAGAATCGACTCTCCCTCTTCTTTCTTTTCTTCTTTAACTTCAACACCAAGTTCGTTTAACATGACTTGAATAGCCTGCAATCGAGTGACTGATTGGGAAGGCTTGAACGTTCCATCTGGGTATCCGCGCAAAATACCCCTTTCACTTAAAAAGCGAATCTGATCCGAATACATCGTTACGTCATCGTAAAAAGGTGTCACCAATCGTTCTTCAGAAGATACGTAATTACCAAAACCATCTGTCACAGATACAACAACTTTCGAACCAGCTTTCATCTGTGGGATATCAATCACAAAATCACCATTTTTATCCGTATAACCTGTCCAGCTTTCCGTCCCTTTTACTTGGATCACAGAAAACGGTGTAGCTTTCCCTGTGATTTGATGACTTGCTTCAAAAACCTGTGATACTTCCAGCAACTCTAGTTTAGGAGTCGGGAGCTGATCAGAGGAAATACTTAATTGATATTTACTGTTTGACCAATGATGATCACGGTCATGTACTTTGACATAATAAGTACCAGTTTTGAGATGCATTGTTTTCCGTTCATTTTCTTTTCGTTTATCCATTCTATAGATGGGATCTTCTTGACCTGCATGATAGAATGCCAGATCAAGACTTAATTTCGTGTCTGCTGGATCCAATGCAATATCAACTTCTGCTGCTTTCGTTACAGCAAAGGTAAACCAATCTACATCACCCGGCATGCGAATTGCTTCACTCACCGTTTGATTTACTTGTACAGTCGCTGCGTCATCCATCTCCTCTGAAATATCTGAAGACAAATCAGCTTCCGTCAATTGCAGGGATTCATACACATTAATTACTCCATAACCTAACTGTTCATCCCAATAGCCAGCTGATTGACCTCCATTCATTGCCCCCTGCTCTATTGCCCACTCCACCATTTCCGATTCCCAAGCCGGATGCAAGGACTTTATTAATGCCGCCAAACCGCTTACCTGAGGAGCAGCAAAGGAAGTTCCATCATCACTGCGGTATCCTCCATCATGATAGATGCTATAAATATTTACACCTGGGGCACTAACATCAATGTTTGGGCCATAGTTGGAAAAACCTGCCCGGAGAAGCTTTGGCATATATGTATCTACCTTTAGCTTTTTTGTTGCTCCAACACTAATGACCATTGGATAAGATGCAGGATACATTTGCCTCGTGTCACCATAATTCCCCGATGCTCCGACCAAAATAATGCCTTTAGCATGTGCTTCCTCTAATGCTTTTTTCTCCAATGAATTCACTGTGGAACCTGTGTAGCTCATGTTAATAATATCGACATCTTGTTCTATGGCGTAATAAATTCCTTCAATAATATCACTATGTACCATCGTGCCATCGTCTTTACCTATTTTAACAGGCAATATTTTCACATCATCCGTCATTCCAGCAATCCCGGTACCATCAATATTTGCTGCAATTATCCCAGCAACAAACGTACCATGCCCGTTATGATCCTCCGCATCTTCATCACTATTTACGACATCATACCCCGGCAAAACTCTACCAGTTAATTCAGGATGATTTGCGTTTACACCTGTATCCAACACGGCAATGGTGATATCCTCTGAACCTCTAGTAATTTCAGATGCTTTTGCTATATCTATCTTTTCCATATACCATTGTTTGGAAAAGTCTGGTTCATCTAATAGATTTGTCGTACAGCGATGATTGTTTGGTTCTGCATGAATGACATCTGTGCGACTTTGAAGCTGCTCTATTACTTGTTGATAGTCCATATTTGCTGGCACATGATAGATATGTATATTTTTTTTCGTTAAAAATTCGCTTGCTTGAACTTCTCGTAACGAAATATCATTAACCGAAGATGTTTCCTGTAATTGAACAAGGATTTCTCGATTATTAACATTAGTTGTACAACGATTTGATTCCGTTGCATGAACGATTGATTGATTTCCCAATAAATATAAAAATAAGACAACGACCATTACTACAACTTTTTTGTTCATCCCTCTTCCCCCACCATCACTCCAAATACTGTTATTAAAAATTATAACATTAGAACTGTATCATCTATATTGTTTTTTGTTTGTCATTTGGATAAATCTAAGGAGCGGAAATCAAATTTCCCCTCCTTAGATTTAATCTGTTACATCTACAAACTTGCTGGCCTTTCCTTCGCTTTATCTGCTTCTGCCGCATTTTGGTTTGCTTGCTCTCTATTTTCCGCCATTTCTTCTACTGTTTTCACCGCTAACCTAGCTGCTCCACGAGTTTGTTTTGTTGGTAAAAGAGGGCCATCTTCAAGTCGTTGCTTCGCCTCAGCAATTGCATCTGTATATTGCGGTAACCACTCTGCTTCTGCTACCAGCATTTCGTCGACCATTTGCCAAATTTCTTTTGGATTACAAACTGCTCCAACCAATGGATCCATCATCATCGCCTGGCGAAGCAATTGCTCATCTCCATGAACAGCAGCTTCGACAGAGAGTCGTTGTACGGATATACTAACATTACAAACAGCAGCACAACCCATTGGTAAGTCACCAACCTGTGGCATATTCATGCCATTTCGATCGACATAGCCTGGTGCTTCAATAATCGCATCATTCGGTAAATTTGAAATAACACCATTGTTCACAACATTAAAATGTCCACGGTACACTCTTCCCGTTTCTAATCCTTCTAAAATATAGGAACCATGCTCTTCCCCACGGTTTTCTTGCTTATATTCATAAGCAGGCTCCTTCAACCAATTCGGAAAATCCGTTTCAAACCAGTTTCTACCTTCTGTACAGACACGTAAGTATCCACCAGTTTCCCCATTTATCCATGAACCTAGGTCAATCCATTCCTTTATTTCTTCTGGGCGTTTACGATACCACGGAACATATTCACTTAAGTGACCATTAGATTCTGTACTGTAATAGCCAAACCGCCGAAGCATATCGATTCTAACTTTTTCCGTTTTACTATACTTTGGATGATTTTCAAATGCTTCTAATAAACGATTCGTCATATCCTCACCATTGTGACCAACCTTTATGTACCAGGTTTGATGGTTGATACCAGCACAAACAATATCAATCTCTTCCTTTTCTTTTTCTAGTACGTTAGCAATCTGCCTATGGCCACCTTGAACTCCATGACAAAGTCCTACCGTATTAACTCCTCCATATTTATTGCATGCCCACGTAAGCATCGCCATCGGATTGGCATAGTTTAATAGAAGGCAATCATTTTCTGCCACTTCCCTTATATCCTTACAAATATCTAACATTGCCGCAATTCCACGCTGTCCATACATAATACCGCCGGCACTTAGCGTATCCCCGACACATTGGTCAACACCATACTTTAATGGAATTTCAATATCTTGTTCAAAAGCTTCTAATCCCCCAATTCGTACAACATTAAAGATGTATCTCGCACCTTTTAATGCTTCCCTCCGGTTCGTTGTTGAATGAATGGTAATATTGAGACCGTTCTCATCAATGTCACGTTGGCAAAGCTGTGTAACCATCTCTAGGTTTTTTTGACTAATGTCCATAAATGAAACATCAATATCCTGAAACTCAGGAACTGAAAGGATATCTCGCAATAATCCTCTCGTAAATCCAATACTCCCAGCACCAATAAAAGTAATTTTGAATGACATACAAACCCTCCTTTTTCTTAATCCTATCGTATCACCGTTATGATGTAAGCGCTATAAAAATGACAGTTGTTTTCATCATTTTTAAAACTTTGAATGAGTTCAACCCTCGTTTTTACTCTATAAACTCAATCATGCTAGATCACCCTTGAATTTTATTACATATAAAAATCCCTGAATTCCAAATGAAATTCAGGGATTTAATGCTATTATTCTACTTCTTCTTCATTTTCTTCTTCATCTGATTCAAGACTATCATCCTGCTCTTCACGCTCATCTTCATCTTCTTCTGACACTTCATCTTCGTCCTCTTCCAACTCTTCGTCTGCCTCTTCTGACGCTTCATCACTTTCTTCAGCTGTCGATTCTTCTTGAAGCTGTTCGATTCGTTCCACTTCAGATTGAATCAGGGCTTGTAAGCTTTCTATTCTTTCGTATAGAGGTTCTAAAGCTTCGTCATCATCAACACGAAAATCTAACACAATTAGCTGATTCTTTACCGCTCTTAAGTAATTACCTTGAGATTTTAACTTACCGAAAAAGCTATCAACAACGTCTTCTTCTAACTCCTCTTCCGTTGTACTATCTTCCTCATCGGCAGCTTCTTCTGTTTCTGTGCTCTCTTCCTCGGTTTCTTCTGTACCAACTTCGGATTCTACACGTTCTTCTTCTGTTTCTGTACCCTCTTCTTCAGGCTCAGTGCTCTCTTCCTCAGTTTCCGTACCTTCATCTGTATTTTCTTCTTCCGTTGTTTCAGAATCGTCTTCTACCGCTTCTTCTGTTTCTGACTCACTTGATTCTTCTGTTTCTGAAGATTCATCTGATGTTTGTTCCTCATCAGTCGATTCAGTTTCTTCGGTAGCATTTTCTTCGGATTCTTCCTCATCAGATTCATCATTTTTTATTTCGAAATAGTCATTAGCAGAAGCTGTGACTCCATTTACTTTTTCCTCAATTTTATCAAGCTGCTTCGTAATATTTTCTATTTTATTATCGACACCTTTGTTTTGGCCTTTCGCCTTTCCTCTTGCTATCTTGTCTGCAATTTCATCTAGCTTCTTACCAACCTTGTTATCTATTCTTTCTTTATGTTTACCAGCTTTTTCGGGCTTTCCAACGTTTGGCTGTTTATCCGCTTTCTCCTTGCCAACTTTTTCCACCTTGTCTTTCGGACCACCAGCATGATCTGGCTTTGCAGCTAAAGCTGGTGTTGAAAATACGAAAGTCACGACCGTAATAATTGCAAATAATCTTAACACGCTTCTTTTCATTACTATTCCTCCTATTTTTGTAGTAACGGCAGCAGGCTGGCATAGGTAATCCCTTAGCCCCTATTGCTTTGTGACGCCAAATTTCTTTGGCTGTACCCAAATTCATCCTAGCAGAAAATTCTTCCAGGTAATAGCTTGTATTATAAAATTCCGACATTTTTCCCAACAAAAAATTTAAATACGTAGTCTGCAAGAACTAATATTGTGGAAATAGAAAGGAAATTTTTCGAAAAAGTCGATTTTCGAGAATATGTAACTAGGTATGTGAATCTCATAGCAATCAGATCATGACAAAAGTTCAACTTTCTTTTTTTAGATTTTTTTCATTTTTTTTACAAAAAGTGAAACGTTTTCTATTTTGAATCGTCTAAATGATTAGATATATTTTCCATAAATGGAATAGAAAATGAAATGGGAGAAGGAGGAATTTTTCACATGAAGAAAAAGACAGTTTCACTGCTCGGTACTATGTTAGTAGTACCTGGCTTAATAGGTGGGTACAGTGGCAATGTAGTACAAGCAACTAGCAGTATCTATGGAACAAATTCAGAGCAAGCATTCAGTGATGAAGCAACCGACCAAGGCACTTCCAGCCAAGATGTTAGTGTAGCAGAGCAACAGCAATTGATGGAGGAAGCACAAATCAGCAAAGAAAAAGCAATTGAAATAGCACAGGATTTTGTCAATCTTTCCGATGATTACAACCAGGAGAATGTGAGCTTTCGAACCAACCATTATATCAATCAAAGCAGTGTTTGGACTGTAAGCTGGAGAAAACAATCTGAAAGAACGTATGATTACGTACGTGTCACATTAGATGCTAATTCTGGTGACATTGTTGCAATGAACCGCAATACGTCTGATCCGGAGTTAGAGGCTTCCTACCCTCCAAAAGTGGATCGTAGTGAAGCAAAAGAAATTGCGTTGTCACTTATTGAAGAGCAGTTCCCAGACTTAGCAGATCAGGTCGAATATGATGATGTAGATCAAAGAACTCCTTTACAAGGAAACGTCGTTTACAACCTTCGTTTTGACAGGACTATCAACAACGTTCCATTTAAACAAAATTTTATTATGATTCGCATCAATGGAAATGGTGATCTAGTAGGTCTAGATTATCGTTGGAACAAGGACGTTATTTTCCCTTCCAAAGACGGAGTAATTTCACAAGCGAATGCAGAAAGTAAGCTTAAGGAAACCCTTCCTTTAAGACTACAATACCGGATAATTCGAGGTGTCCAGCCTTACGCAGAGGTTAACCCAGACGAACAGAAAGATCAATATGCTCTGGAATTCGCATATACTAACCTCGGCTTTGGCGCATACTTTGATGCTAAAAAAGGTGCATGGGTTGATTCTAATGGTAATCAGATAGAGTCAACTGCGGGTGATATTGAACCAATTTCCAGTCAAGCTTTAGGTGAAGCCCCTTCAACTAGTGATAAAGAATTATCACAGGAACAGGCGTTGGAAGTATTTAAAAATCAATTTGAAATTTCCGATAACATGACACTAGAACATGCCAGCTACAACGAGCATGCCGGAAATGGAAGAAACGCTTATTGGAATTTTAATTGGAGAGATGAAAATACTTCCACCTCTACACATGGAAGAATTGATGCTAAAACTGGGGAAATCATCGAATATAGCAATTACAGTAGACACTATAATTCTAGTGAAGAGGTAGAACAAGTAATCACATACGATGAAGCAAAAGAAAAAGCAATAGAAACAGTTAAAGAACTTGTACCTTGGAAAGCAAATCAACTCGGATTGGATCCTGCTAGAAATAGAGAACCACAGGAACCAGAGCAAAGGCGTGAATTTACGTTTAATTTTAATCGCCTAGTAAACGGGATTGTAGTACCTAATCACAATGTTTACCTAACTTTCTCTGCAGAGGATGGAACACTTATACGCTTCCACCAAAATTGGGATGTGGATGCTCAGTTCCCTGAAGCAAATAATGTTATTTCAATAGAGGAAGGAAAGAATATCTACTTCGATGCTGCTGACATCGACCTTGTGTATATAGTTCCACAACAAGAGCCTCCATACCATCCGGCTGACACTAGAAATGATGAGGATGAAGAAGTAGAGGCAAAATTGGCTTATACTTTCCGAGTCAACCAAACTTCTGAACCAGTCTTTCTGGACGCAATGGAAGGAAAATGGGTTTCAGCTGAAACAGGAGAGCCTATTGTTGATACACCTGAGCCAACAGATATAAACGGGCATTGGGCTGAGCAAGCCTTACGCTTAATGATTGAATACCAGGCAATCGAAGTACAAGATGACGGAAAAGTGCTACCGAACGAGAAGGTTACACGTGGGGAAATGGTTAAAATGCTCATGCTGTCCACGAATCCAAATCCTTACTACTATAAGGAAATGTCGTTACGAGCCGCTGCCGGAGATGCTTCCTTTGCAGATGTAAGTACAGATTCAGCTTATTTCCCATATGTAGAATCAGCTGTTCAACAAGGGATCATCGATACAAGCAAGGAGAAATTTAATCCAGAAGAAACTGTTTCTCGAGAAGAATTGGCAGACATGATCGTTCGAGCATTAAGATATGATAAGTTAGCAGAGATCGATGAAATGTTCAACCTTGATTTTAAAGATGCAGCTGAGATTGAAAATCCTGGTACAGTTTCCATCGTCAGTCACCTTGGTATTATGATTGGATCTAATGGATATTTCCGTCCAGATCATGAAGTAACACGCGCTCAAGCTGCTCAAACCTATTTTGAATTTCTAAAAAAACGCGGGAAATATATGAAATAATTTTTCTAGTGAACAAACGGCACAATGAATTTGTGCCGTTTGTTAGTTTCATAACATAATACTTTCACATGTTAATTATTCTCACTAAAAATGCCGGAAACTTTCCATGAACAGAAAATTTAAGCCTTACAAAAATACATGTTATGATAAAGATTGAACTTTCATCGGCGGTCGTAACTCAGTAGTAAAAATTTAAACACGGGAGTGGTATAGGTGAAAATAGCATTTATTTCTGATATCCACGGAAATGCAAATGCATTAGAAGCAGTACTCGAAGATATTAATAAGAAGAAAGTCGATAAAATATTAGTATTAGGTGATATTGCTTATCGAGGACCTGAACCAAAGCGGTCGATAGAAATGGTTCAACAACTACATACAACGGTTATAAAAGGTAATGCAGATGAGTGGGTCGTACGCGGTGTGAAAGAAGGAGAAGTTCCCGATCACGCTCTAGAATTGATGAATCAAGAGAGAGATTGGATTATTTCTAGAATATCCGATACTGATATCGACTATTTGGAAAATCTACCAACAGAATTGACCTTCGAGGAACAAGGTGTAACTTTTCATGCCTTTCACGCAACACCAACGAGTTTATTTGATGTTGTCCTCCCTAATGCAGACGACAATGAATTAGAATCGAAGCTTATGGCTGAGAAAGCAGCTCACATCTATCTCTATGGACACATTCATAAGTCCTATATCCGGAACGTCAATGGAAAAACAGTTGTCAACTTAGGGAGCGTTGGATTACCATTTGATGGCATAACGAAAGCATCCTATGCAATTGTCAATATTAATGATGGACATGTGAGTACCTCAATTGAACGAGTAAGCTACGACTATGAAAAGACAATCGAAAAATATAAGGAAGTAAACTACCCCAATATAGACATGATGAAAAACATTATCCAGAACGCAAAAAACTAATCATTCGACAAAAATCGGGTGGTGCCTGGCACCACCCGATTTTTTTATTCAAACGGATACTTCAATCCCCACTGTTCTCTTACTTCATCTAGTATTTTTAGTATTTCCAGCGATTCATTGAGTGGGATAACGGAACTTTCTGTCAAACCTTCCTGCAAACATCTTCCTACCTCTTCTGCTTCAAATGCATAGCCCTTAGCCACACGATCATCACTATATGTCTCTACTTCTTCATTATTGATATACAAAGTAGCCGATCTGGTATTTAGAAATGAAGGAATTCGGATATAACCCTCCGTGCCATGTATGTAAGCTTCATTTGTTAAACCTAAGCGAATGGCTCCATTTAACATGGCTGTCTTCCCGGAAGGATAGGATAAAAAGATTGAAAAATGTTCATCTACTCCTGTTTCGCCTATAAAAGCAGAACTTTCTATCTTTTCCGGTTGCGCCCCAAGAATCATGGACGCAAACGATATTGGATAAATCCCTGCATCCAATAGTGCTCCTCCACCTAATTCTGGATTTAATAGTCTCCAGTCAGGATCCCATGGTGCCTTAAACCCAAATTCAGCTTTTACTAGACGGACGTCGCCTATTTTACCTGCTTTAATCCATTCCCTAACCTTAACAATAGGAGGAAGAAACCGAGTCCACATTGCTTCCATTAAAAAGAGCTTCTTGTCTCTTGCAAATGTAATAAGCTCTTCCAACTCAGCAGCACGAACCGTAAACGGTTTCTCACAAAGAACCGCTTTTCCAGCTCGTAAGCAAGTCATAACATTTTCTTTATGGAAGGGATGTGGTGTTGCTACATAAATGGCATCAACTTCTGGGTCCTGTGCCAGTTCTTCATAATTTCCATATGCACGTGGGATCCCATGTGTTTCCGCAAATTTTGTAGCGCTTTCATTTGTTCGCGAACCAACTGCCACCAATTCAGCATTTTTTGCAAAAGTGATATCCATCGCAAATTGATTTGCAATTCCACCTGTACTTAATATTCCCCATCTCGTCTTCTCGGTCTTCACATATATCTCCTCCTTAGATTAAATTTCATAATAACAACCACTATCATTTCTCTAGTTCAATAGTTACAATATCACAACCAAGCCAAAAAATCATTGAAAATTCTGATTATTAAAGACAATTTAAAAGAAGTACATCACTTTTGTGTAATTGCAATCAGTTCTAAATTAGTCACCAGCTGTCGATGATTTACGACAAAATACCTATCTATCAAAAGCAATGAGTACGTTCATACGAATCACCTTCCTCATACTTTTTTCTTCCTCCCCCATAACTAAACATGCCCTTACAGCCCTTGTTATACGTACTTTTTACATATTCCATAGAACTTTTCTATCATCTTATTGACAATGTATTCCTACTTAGCTACACTCAACTAAAGGCAGTGCAAGGAGGGATATTATGTCGAAAAATAACGGAAATAGTAAATTGATAAATTGGTTCAAAAAAACGGAATCAGAAAGTGATAGAGTTATTGAGGAATACGAAGAACAAACTGAAAAAGAAGAAAAAGACGACGATACGGCTATTCATCTACCAAATAGTCATGAGACAACTAACTTTGATGCACTTTTACAGGATCGTGTATCGATGGATCTAATGAATTCTGTTGAACAAATCTTACATAATCGCCAGTTAATCATTTCAAAAAACACTGACTTAGAAGAACAAGTTGATCACAACATGAACTATATTTCCAATTTAAAGGCTGAAACCGAACAGCGCGACCGCAAAATCTCTAATTTAGAAAGAACAATCAGAGATTTTGAGAATCGTTTAATGAATAAACAATTAAACTATGATCAGCTATTAGAAGATTACGAGGATTACCAAAGTAATGCTAAAAGTCAGATAGAAAGCCTAAAAAGAGAGATTTCCAAGGAACAGGACAAGTATTCCAAAATTCAGCAACAGTTTCATACCTACCAAGAAGACTCATTACAATTAAAGCGTGACTTAGAAGAAAAAATACGGACATTAGAAGTAGACAATGAAACATTGGAACAGCGCTTTGATGCAACATTAAAAGAG
Organism: Aquibacillus albus; assembly: GCF_016908325.1. Classification (GTDB taxonomy): domain Bacteria; phylum Bacillota; class Bacilli; order Bacillales; family Amphibacillaceae; genus Aquibacillus_A; species Aquibacillus_A albus. The sequence goes on from NZ_JAFBDR010000003.1 coordinate 255,420, forward strand.
AAGAACAAATTACTTCAATTAATCAATGATTTCACAAGTAGAATGACAGACACTTCCTATGAACAACCCGCAAAAACACAATCAGATGCAAAAGTAGTACCAAATATGGAAGAAAGCTAATTTGTAACGGAGACGGTAGTATGAAAATAATTGGTGGAAAGCTGATTGAATTACTCTCTATAAATTCATTAGAAAATGATTGTTTGCACGTAAAAATAACGTTCAATAATCAATCAGCTAGCTTCAAATGGAAAATTGATAAGGAAACAAGTAACGCACTGTTAGAAGTTTTACAAAGTCAATCTAAAAATTGTAAATACCGTTTGTCTTTAAAAAGTCATTGGGATGAAAACGAAAATAGTTACGTCAGTACTGTAACAAAAGTTAACGCGGATGGTTCGGAACGTTTAAGCTTCCTATGTTCCGATATGTATGTAGGGAATTTAAATTACATAAAAGGAATGCAGTCATCCAGTGAGTTGAAAACATTTCTTGATAGCATTGCTGCCCAAGCCAAAGAAGAACAACAAACAGAAGCTGAACAAGAAATTCTTCAAACAAATGCTTCATCTAATCGGGGTCGATTACTAACAAAAGTAATTGGAATGTGTCTATTCGTTTCCATTGTTATCTGTTTACTTATCGTATTTTCTGGATATACATTTAGTTCCACAAATGTATCTGTTCTCCATCATGTCAACAGCTCAAAAACGTTAAGTATGAAGTCTGATTTACAGGTCTTTCAGTATAATGAAAAGGTTAGCTCATCAGAAAAAACCTCCTCATCCTTGTTACCTGCTGCTGAGTTAAATGAGTTGGTGAATTTTTACGTTCCAGACAATAAAGTTGCGATTACGTTTGATGATGGACCATCACGTTTCACGAAAGAAATTGTTGAAATTCTAGAAGAGTACCAGGTCGGCGGAACTTTCTTCTTTTTAGGATTATACGTCGAGAAATATCCTAACATCGTTTCTTATGTAGATGAACATGGGTATTCGATAGGCAATCATTCCTATTCTCATTCATCTTTTCTCGAATTGTCACCAACGAACATAATCAGAGAAGTACAAAATACCAACCAATTAATTGAAGCAATTACGGAAAAAACAGTTCGATTATTTCGTCCTCCTTTTGGCGCAAATAACAAAAAAGTAAGTGACACGATTAAACAACAAAACATGAAAGTTGTATTATGGGACAAAGATCCTGAGGACTGGGATATAAAAAGTGCGGATCAAATTTACCAGGAGGTCGCCAATACAGACCCATCTGGATCCATTTATTTGTTTCATGAAACGCAAGCAACAGTAGATGCACTTCCACAAATAATCGAGTTCCTAAAAGAACAAAATGTAGAAATGGTAAACTTACATTGAGATAGAGAAAAGATCTAACAGCCTATCACAAACGCGAATAAGCAGTTAGATCTTTTTTACTGGGAATCACCCCAAATAGAGGTATTATTTTATCGAAAATCTCTCGTGTTTTCTATGTTTCGTGAAAAAATGACATATGCTACCGCTGATAATAGTGTAAATAGTGTTACAATCAATGTATTTTTCATGATAACTATCCCTCCTTGTATCCTGAAAGCTTCCCTTCATATTCCAACTACTAACTTCAACGTGATAAGCTTAAAATGGACGAAACTTCCCTTTTCTCAGAACAAGTCTTGGACCGCCAAGTAAAAATAAGTACCGGTCGTCAATCACATTTTTCATTGCCTTTGCTGTAACCCCGTATAATTTTTTATCATCAAACACAGTTCCCATCGCATGCTTTCCACCAAGGGAAGCAACTGTTCCTTTATGATCAAAAACAAAATCTTCTAATTGCCCACCATACAGTAGAGCAGCAATATTGTTTGCACATGTATCCGCTTCTTGCATTGCCAATTGTGCAGTTGGAGGATATGGACGTCCATTCTCTTCGTCCATTACCCAGGAACAATCACCAAGTATGAAAATGTTTTCATGTCCAGGTGCACGTAGATCGCTATCAACGGTTACTCTCCCTTTTGTTAATTCAAATCCTGAATTTCCAACGATTGAATTTGCCTGAACACCGCCAGTCCATACGATTGTACCTGTTTTAATTTCTTCTTCGTCATCACCAACAATGACACGATCGGCTTTACACTCTTTAATCATTGTTCCCAATTTAAACTCAACGTCTCTGAATTCCAATGATTTTCGAGCATAGTCTGCGAGCTCCTCGTCAAAACCAGGTAAGATAGATGGTGCTGCTTCTATATTAATGATGCGAACATTACGCTTATCAATGTCATACTTTTTACACAGCTCTGGTACACGCTCAGCAAGTTCACCTACAAATTCAATTCCAGTGAATCCTGCTCCACCGACAACAATTGTTAGAAGATGATCATTACCTTCTTCATTTTTATAGCGAGAAAATTGATATTCAATATGTTCACAAATCAACCGACTTTTATCAAAGCTTTCAATGGAAAAAGCGTTTTCCTCCATCCCAGGAATACCAAAGGTTGCTTTTTCAAAGCCAAGAGCAATTACTAAGTAATCATATTCTAATTCATCATTTTCTAAAACCACTCGTTGCTCATCTTTTTTAATTTCTACTACTGTGTCATGTACCAAATTGACTCTTTTTGTGTCGATTACATCACTAATCATGATTCTGGAACGATTCGGTTCAATCGTCCCGGCTGCCACCTCATGAAGCCAGGTCGTTTGATAGTGATAATTGTGTTTGTTTACTAATGTAATCTCCACTTCCTCTGTTCCAAATTTTTGTGTAAGTCTTTTCGTTGTCATCATGCCTGCATAACCCGCACCAAGTATAACAACTTTAGGTTTGTTTGCAGTCATTTAGAACCCACCCTTCTCTATTTAATTTTCTATGTAAGTCCACAAACCTTTACGTTTGCTTCTTTAACAGCTGAATTTAACAATAGTTATTTTTCCCAAATAAATAATCTTATTACACATGTTAATTATTTCACATTTTTAAATACAATTGTTTTGACTATTTCATAATAACAAACTGCCATTCGAACGTCTAACATTGTTAATTAAATTCACAAAGATTAGTGGGAATTTAACAAAAAACGAATGTCGATCATCATCAAAATGAGATACATCGCTACGAAAAAGAATTTTCACTATGCAGCACTAGATGTCAACTGTATCGAAAAAACAACAAAAAGAGCCTAAAAAAAATAAACTAGAGCTTATCAGCACTAGTTTATCTGAATCTATTATCAACCCTTTAATAGCATGGCTTTGGTGGATCAACTGCAAGTACACGCGAACCATTAACTTCCACCCAAACATAGGAGTGGTCAACTTCTTCACCTGTTGTATCAGTCAATGTTTCATGTGCGTCTTCCTGTAATTCAAATGTCGCATCTCCAGTATCATCAGAAGTTTCTATTTCATCCTCTAATATCGTAGCACTAACGGTAATGTCTCCACTTTTGTCGTATTCTGCAAAACTAGTCATAGGTAACAAAAATAACGCAAGAAATCCTAACATAACAATCGAAAGTAAATACTTCTTCATTGTAACTCCTCCTCTTATCATTTTTTATTAGCTATTGATAAAAATGCATCAACTACATCAGGATGATACAGAATGCCTTTTTCTTGTTGCAATTCTTCTAGTACTTGTTCTTTTGGCCTTGCCTTACTGTAAACCCGCTCAGTAGTCATGGCATCATACGAATCCACAAACGCTACAATAGCCGCTGCAATAGGAATTTCATCTCCCTTTAACCCATATGGATAACCACTTCCATTAAAGCGCTCATGATGATGTTTAACTATGTAAGCAGCTGAAACGAGGTTAGGCAGTCCTGTTTCTTCTAACATTTCTGCCCCATATACAGTGTGAAGTTTCATGGTGGAATACTCTTCGTCAGTGAGTTTAGCTGGTTTGTTAAGGATAGAATGAGGTATTTTCACTTTGCCAACGTCATGTAAAAAAGAACCTAAATTTAGCTCGTACATCTCTTGCGAATTTAATTTCATTTCGGTGCCAATCATCATAGACAAGTCTTTAATTCGTTCACAATGGTCCGCGGTGTAACCATCTTTTTCTTCGACAGTTACTGCTAAGTTCATCATTTCTTGAACAGCTTGGCTATAATGATGAAATACTGGTTCTGACGTAACATATAAAAATTCTGTATCTACTTTTGCTGAAAAAAATGCATCCTGTAATATAGGTTGCATCGACAGCGTCTCACCAGCCCTAACTCGTACCTCTTTCCCAGCTTGATGCCAAATCAGTTCACCTTTTAGAATAAAAACAACTTCAAGTGCCTGCCAGCCTTCATCAGGTCCTAATGCCCATTTAGAATCTTTCTTTAAGGCATGATGAATAACTTCGGTTCCAAACCCTGATGCAAGAAGAGAAACAGTCAACCCTTTAATTGTTCTAGTTTCGATTGCTTTTCCCTTAGAAAAATGCATAATACTACCGATGTCCCTAGTCAAAGGTAATCATTCCTTAATTTTCAGATAATTTAAGTATATCAGAGAGGATTGTAAGCGACAACAAATTTTATTTATATTTACTAAGACTATTGACTTAGTATTTTGTATGAAATGAGTTGAAATTTACAATCTTGCTAATAAATAAAGAGAAACGAACCCGATTAGGATTCGTTCCTCTTATGATAACTATAAATAACTGAAACCGTTCATAAGACTTTTAATCTGTAATTAATTCCCAATAAGCACGCTTTACTTTGTAATCTGGGTCAAATACAAACGGAGCATCTTTTCCTTTACCATCATCACTATAGTTTGCTGCACGGTTGTCAAGCCATGTATGATTATCAGCGATTCCCCAGAATGTTACATTACTAATTTTGTCATCTAGCTCTTCATACAAATTAAATAAGTCATTATATCTGTCTGCTTGTTGCTCTAATACCTCCTCAGGAATCTCATCATAAGTATTGTATTCACCGCTTGGAGGCCATCCATAAATACTAACATCAAGCTCTGTAATTTGGTTATCTAGACCAAGGTCTGCAAACATATTATATGATGTACGCATATCGTCAATCGATGGCCACCCAAGTTGAATGTGTGACTGGTGTCCAACTCCATCAATAGGTACTCCCTCATCTAATAAATCTTTCACTAGGTTATACAAGTTCGTTCTTTTTGATTCTACTTCTGTATTGTAGTCGTTGATGTATAGCATTGCATCCTCACCAGCATATTTTCTTGCTGTCTCAAATGCTGTTTTTATATAATCTACTCCGGCAATTTGATACCATTGATTCTCGCGTAGGCCTCTTTCGTTTGGCTGGCCATCGGCAATTGCTTCGTTGACTACATCCCATGCATCTACGTCATCTTTGTAACGCGTTACAACTGTTTTTATGTGATTTTCCAAACGCTCTAATAAAAGCTCTTTATTTTCTTCTCGTTTTTGAGGATCTTCTTCGTTGAGCATTGAATTACCATCCTCGTCTTGGAAGAACCAATCTGGTACTTGGCTGTGCCATGTCAAGGTGTGGAATCGCAAATCCATGTCATGTTCTCTGGCGAACTCTACAATTTTATCAGCTTCCTCAAAATTAAACTCGCCTTCTTCTGGCTGAATCGAGATAGGCTTCATCACATTTTCAGCTACAATGCTGCTGTAATGGCGCTTTAATACCTCTCCACTCTTTCCTTCTAATTGAAATGGTTCCACTGCAGCACCGATAGAAAAAGACTCTTTATACTTATTCTTGAGAGGTGCTACGTGCAATGCATCAAGTTTTTTATCTGGTTTGTTTTCGGCTGCAATCGGATTGGTAATCCCTACAGGTAATAATAGGGATAATGCTAATCCACAAATAATAGGTTTTCGTAGAACTTTTAACATTTTAAATCTCCTTTCGTTAACTTTTTGTAAAAAGAGTTTCAAAAACTGTTCTAACTAAACCTCCTTTTTACATTGATTACTTACATAATGACAACTAACATAATTTGTATTTTTTCTATCAATATGTAAGCACTTACAGTATAACTAGGATAACTTAATTTATCTAGTGAATAAACAAAGTTTTTGGTAATATTGGTAAAAGAGTAAAATTGTACCAGTAATAATAGCCCATTTGTTTGATAAGTCAGAACAAACAAGACATACTTTTTTACTAACATTTTGTACAAAATCAAAGTCTGTTTTCTAAGTGATTGTTGCTTTTTTATTTGCACAATTGACACATAATGCGCAACAAAAGATATGTTGATTTCCGCTACGGGCAGCCGCTTTCCGCAGTCACGACCTCAGCCTCTTGATGAATTACACGAATGTCAGCTTTTTGTTTAGTTTCTGCTCATTTTCCTTGATGATTTACACGAATATCAGCTTTTCGTTTAGTTTCTGCTCATTTTCCTCGATGATTTACACGAATATTAGCTTTTCATTTAGTTTCTGCTCATTTTCCTCGATGAATTACACGAATATCAGCTTTTTGTTCAGTTTCTACTCATTTTCCTCGATGATTTACACGAATGTCAGCTTTTTGTTTAGTTTCTGCTCATTTTCCTTGATGATTTACACGAATGTCAGCTTTTTGTTTAGTTTCTGCTCATTTTCCTTGATGATTTACACGAATATATAAATCCACTATACAGCGTAGGAAATACACGTAGACTACTCGAAATAAAGATCAATTTTCTTCATTTGATTTAACGCTGCCGAAGCGATATCCTAGCACTAATTTTAATTTCACTGTATTGTGCATTAAATAATAAAAAACTAGGGCAGCGTATGCTCTAGTTTGAAATACTTGAACCTATGAAAATGTTATCGAAACCAGCCTTTTTCTTTAAACCTGGAAATCGCTTCGATTCGATTGGTGACTTCTAATTTGTCGAGGATTACGGAAATGTAGTTACGGACAGTTCCATTGGTAATAGATAGCTCGTTTGCAATTTCTTTCGTATTTTTACCATCCGCCATTAATTTGATAACCTGTTCTTCCCTGTCTGTAAGAGGATTCGCTTCATCATGATATGCCAAGTCGATTAATTCAGGAGCGTACACTTTCCTACCGTCCATAATGACACGAATCGAGTTAGCTAACTCTTCACTTGGACTATCTTTTAACAAATAACCGCTAATCCCAGCATTACGAGCACGTTCAAAATATCCGGACCTTGCAAATGTAGTCAAAATTATTACTTTGCATGGATGATCCTTCAACGCTTCTGCTGCATCCAGTCCACTTTTAATCGGCATTTCAATATCCATGATACAAATGTCTGGCTGCAGCTTATAAACTAATTTTAAAGCCTCTTCCCCATTATTTGCTTTTCCGACAACTTCCATATCTTCTTCCAAATCAAGCAAAGACCCTAATGCTCCAAGTAACAATCGTTGATCCTCAGCAATAACAATACGAATCACACAAAAACCCTCCCTTTTTTACTCAGGATTAATGACTAAGTTTGTTGAATAACATTTGGGACGTGAATGTTTAAAGTTGTCCCATCTGAAGATGAAGAAATGTCCATGCTACCATTCACGAATTCCAATCGCTCTCTCATACCACTAAGCCCATGGCCATCGGAAGTTTCTTCAATAGTAGTCATACCAACACCATTATCCTTTACTTTGATCAATAACTCATCTAGTGATTGATTAATAATGATATGACAAGTTGTCGCTTGGCTATGCTTGACGACATTCGTTACTGCTTCTTTTAAACACATACTCAGTACATGCTCTACAAATAGTGGTGTTTCCGTTAGATTTGTGTCTCCATCAACCTCAAAACCAATTTGTGCAGCATCTAAAATTTGTTTCACATGAACAAGCTCATCCTCTAACCCTGTCCCTCTCATATCAGATACCATTTCACGGACTTCCTTTAAAGCAGTTCGAGCTGTTTGCTGGATATCATTAATTTCATTTTTGGCTGTAACCGGATTTACAGTCACCAATTTGCTAGCTAAATCACTTTTCAAGCCAATCAGGGAAAGTTTTTGTCCGAGCGTATCATGTAAATCGCGTGCAATTCGCTGCCGCTCTTCAATGACCATTAATTGTGAAATTTTTTCATTAGCATCTTCTAATTGACCTTCAAGCTTTTCTCTTTTAATTCGATTATACATGTTAAACGGTAACAAAATGACACCAATTAAACTAATAATAATAAAAGGTAATTGTTGAAAGTACATATCCATTTGGACAAAGAATCCAATTCCAATAACGGTAATTGTCGTAACAAGGTGGATGACGTATAAAGTAAGAAAACCAGCTTTGTTTTGGACATTCCCAATAAAAAACGCTAAAAACAACGAGAAATAAACATAACCAAAAACCCATGTCATCACGATATTAATTAACATATCGATACTAACCCATAAATATACCGACCAACCGCTAGAAAGAAACGATAACCGGTAGGATGTAAAAAATAAGACGGTCATGACTATTCCAAAAACAATTTCCCACGTAGAGGATGCTCGAAATATAAAATAAAATGGCAGCATACAAAAAATGAGCCATATGTAAAAGCTAAGTCCTGTATTTTTAGGAAAGATATGAAACCAATTTTGCATAGGAATCTCCTTTAAGGCACCGAATTTTTTAAAACTTTGAGTGTAATATACGCACGGTTAAAGGTTTTACTCACAGCTTCGAACGCGTTACTAAATAACAATTTTACTATACTATATCACAGCGCCAGAAAAAAACCCTTCAAAACGAAGGGTTTACTTATCTGATATTGGTTGTAAGCTTGGCTTTTCCATTAACTTTTTCACTTCTCTAAAACTTACAAATGTTTTATTCTTTTCATCATATAAACGAAAACGTATAGACTCAAGACTAGACGCAAGTGTGATTGTCGTAGCCTTTTGTAATGGTGGAGTAGATTCATGTGCTTTTTCCAAATGATAGTTTGGTACTCTCGGACTTAAATGGTGCACGTGGTGGAAACCAATATTACCTGTAAGCCACTGCATGATTTTTGGCAGCTTGTAATAGGAGCTACCATCAACAGCAGCCTTTACATAGTCCCACTCATCTTCATTTTCAAAATAAGAATCCTCAAATTGGTGCTGAACATAAAATAGCCAAATTCCAAGGACGCCGGATACAAAAAGAATAGGAAGCTGGATCATTAACAACGCCTGCCAACCAATCGTCCATATCAATAGTGCATAAATAAGAACAATCGAAACATTAATGAAGTAGGTATTCATCCGTTCTTTTCGTTTCGCACCTTTTCGATTAAAACGATTTTCAACACAGAAAAGAAAGATTGGGCCTAATCCAAACATGACAACCGGATTACGGTAAAGACGATAGGATAACCTTGTCCAAAAAGACGCGTTGATATATTCATTAACCGTCATAGTCCAAATATCTCCTGTACCTCGTTTATCTAAATTACCGCTCGTTGCATGGTGGATTGCGTGGCTTCGTTTCCACTTTTCAAAAGCAAAATGAGTGATGATCCCAGTAATTGTCCCAAGAATTCGATTAGCTTTTGGATTTTTAAAAAAAGATTGATGTGCACAGTCATGGAAAATAATAAACATTCGCACGATAAGCCCTGCTGCAACAAATGATAAGGCAAGACTTAACCAAATCGAAATACTTAAGCTTTGATAGGAAAGGAACCAAAGCAAGAAAAATGGTGGTATCGTATTAAAAAGTTGTTTGATGCTCGATTTTGAATTAGCTTTTTCAAAAGGTTTCATATTTTTTTTCAATTCTAATTGTTTTTGTTTACTCATGTTTTAGCCTCCTACACATCCTAGTTGTAAGTATCTCCATCATAGAAGAAAGGAGCAAAGGAAAGAAGTCATATTCGTCAGTAAGCATGCATGACAAATGTCATGTACTGCAAAAAAATTACCTAGCGATTACCATTTATAGTTGACAAATTCTAATATGTTAACTAAAATTTTTATTGGTTAACATACTTAGTTACATAAAATTTTCAGGAGGGAATTGTTTTGACTTTTAAAAAAATTACACCACTAGAAATAACGATGGGAAGTCTTTTTGTAGCCATGATGGCAGTAGGGGCAAACATAACATCGATTGCACCGTTTATGGTTGTAGGTGGAGTACCAATTACATTACAAACGTTCTTCGCCATTTTAGCAGGACTTGTACTCGGAAGTCGCCTAGGTGCTTTTTCGATGTTAGTTTACATGCTATTAGGTTTAGCAGGGACTCCCATTTTCGCTCAATTTAAAGGTGGAGCATCTGTTATTTTAACACCAACATTCGGATTTATTCTATCATTTATTCTTGTTGCCTTTATAGTTGGTAAGCTAATTGAATCAAATCGTGGATTTCGTATGTACATCATCGCTGGACTAACAGGAATGGTCATCAATTATCTTTTCGGAACAAACTGGATGTATGCGGCATATCGTTTATGGTTTGAAGCGCCAGAAGGATTATCCTATGCTTTGGTTTGGTCATGGATGGTCGCTCCTCTTCCAAAGGACATTATTCTATCTGTTTTTGCTGGTATTTTTGCATTTCGCCTGGAGAAAAGAGTTCTATCTCGTAGTAAGTTCCGCTTACAAGGAAAGGCTAGTTAAGGATGCAGAAAAACGACAATTGGATTGTCCTTGCTGAACGCGTTATCAACGGATATGAATTAAATGAAAGGGAAGCCCTTTCTATACTAGAATGTCCAGATGAAAATTTGCTTGATTTGTTAACTAGTGCTTATAAAATTCGGAAGCATTATTTTCAAAACAAAGTAAAGCTGAATATGATTATCAACACGAAAACGGGTTTCTGCCCTGAAAACTGTGGGTATTGCGCACAATCTATTGATTCAAAAGCTCCAATACAAAAATACCGTATGATGGATAAAGCTTCGATTGTTAAGGGAGCGGAACAAGCTCATCAGCTACACGCAGGTACGTACTGCATTGTTGCAAGTGGACGTGGCCCCACAAATCGTGAGTTAAAGGAAGTAACAGCTGCAGTAAAGGAAATTAAAGAAAACTACAACATGAAAATATGTGCCTGTCTAGGACTGTTAAACACGGAACAGGCTCAAGTATTAAAGGATGCTGGTGTTGATCGGTATAACCACAATATAAACACCTCAGAAAATCACCATGATCAGATTACTACTACACATACATACCAAGACAGAGTTAACACGGTTAGCAAAGTAAAAGATGTAAAGATTTCTCCATGCTCGGGTGTTATTGTAGGAATGAAAGAATCTAAGTACGACGTCATTCAAATGGCGACTGCCTTACGAGAGCTAGATGCTGACTCGATTCCTGTCAACTTCCTTCACGCCATTGATGGGACTGCATTAGAGGGAACAAATGAGCTAACGCCAAATTATTGTTTAAAGGTGTTATGTCTATTCCGCTTCATTAATCCTACCAAAGAAATTCGAGTGTCAGGAGGACGTGAAGTTAATTTACGGAGTCTACAAGCTCTAAGTCTTTATGCAGCCAATTCCATTTTTGTTGGCGATTACTTAACAACAAGCGGTCAAGAAGGTACGACAGATCACCAAATGATTAAGGACTTAGGATTTGAGATAGAATACGAAACAAAAGATATAGTTACTTAAATGGAAAGACTCGTTAACTGCGAGTCTTTTTGCCGTTTTAAAATTAATTTTCACTGAATGATTAACCCCATTTATCCGCTATTTATCGAGTAGGCTTCTTGACCACCTTGTTATAAATGCTTTCAACTGTGGAGAAAATGTTAAGTGGGTGGTAAAGTTTCTTAACGAATTTTTAAACTTTAGATATTTTAGAATAATGCTTTTTCCACTAGTCCCCTTTTTACCCATCACAAAGGAGAAATGATGCAATGATTCGAATATCAAGCATACAATTATTTTCACTCATATTAGCCTTTGAGGTAGGCAGTACCACTTTATTTGCCTTAGGTATAGGGGCAGGACAGGATGCATGGATTGTTGTTTTATTCGCATTTCTTGTTGGTTTAATTCTATTGATAGTTTATACGCAATTTCCTAAATATTACCCGTATCAAAATTTTGCTGGAATATTAGAAGGTGCCATGGGAAAGAAAATAGCAAAACCATTACTTTTTCTTTTTGCATTATATTTCTATAGTCAGGCCACCCACAATTTTTATGAATTTGGCGTACTGATCAAAATGACAGCATTGCCAAGAACTCCACTTATAGTCATTTTATATATGTTTATTTTTGTCATTATTTATATTCTTTGTCTGGGGTTTGAGGTTCTAGCACGGACAGCAGAAATTTTTGTCCCTTATTTAATCCTTTTCTTAGTTGCTACCTATATAATTATGTTTTTTTCCGGTAACTTTGATCTTGGTCATCTCCTACCTATTTTAGGTGATGGAATAAAACCTGTTCTAGGTGAGGTTCATACAGTAATTGGATTTCCATTCGGAGAAATGGTTGTGTTTCTTATGTTTTGGCACTACGTTCGAGAACAACAAGCCGTCCGTAAAATAGCAGTTCTTTCTGTTAGCGTATCTACACTTTTACTTATCACTTCTTTAATCGTAATTATTTCTGTTTTAGGACCAGAATTAGCTGCATATACAGAAATCCCTTTGTTAGAAACCTTAATTTCCGTAAATATTGCTAATGTTATTACAAACTTAGATAGCATTAGTGTTTTTATTATATTTATTGGTGGTTTCTTTAAAACTGCCCTGCACTTTTCAGGGTTTTGTTTAGCGTTCAGCTGGCTGTTTAATCATAAAAACAAAAACCAAAGGTGGGTCATCACTATTTTCGCCATTCTTTTGCCACTATTTTCCGTTTACCGATTTGATGGACTTGATGATCAAAGGTGGAAAGGCTTGGAGGGGGGAGTTTTGAGTATATTACTTTTTTCCTTCCTTCCTGTTTTATTACTATTGCTTATTATGCTAAAAAGAAAAACCTCCTCGAAAGGAGTATGATGTTGTTATTAAACGTTGAAAGGTAGTTTGTTATAACTCCTTACAATAGTGGAGAAAATGTTAAGTGGGTGGGTAAAGAATTTTTAACCGTTAGATATCGGATTGAAAAGTCCCCTATCCTCCCAAAGGAGAAATGATGCCATGATTCGAATATCAAGCATACAATTATTTTCACTCATATTAGCCTTTGAGGTCGGCAGTACAACCTTATTTGCCTTAGGTATAGGGGCAAAGCAAGATGCATGGATTGTCATTCTGCTCGCATTTCTTGTTGGTTTATGCCTATTAGTGGTTTATACGCAAATCGCTAAATATTACCCGAATAAAAACTTTGCTGAGATATTAAATGATGCACTAGGGTCAAAAGTAGCCAAACCATTACTTTTTCTTTTTGCTTTATATTTCTTAAGTGTTGCAACGCACAATTTTTATGAATTTGGTGCACTGATTAATATGACGGCATTACCTAGAACTCCATTATTAGTTATTTTATATTTGTTTATTTTTGTCGTCATTTATATCCTTAGTCTAGGGTTTGAAGTTCTTGCACGAACAGCAGAAATTTTAGTCCCTTATTTACTGCTGTTCTTAATAGCTACTTATATAATTATGGTTTTATCCGGTAACTTTGATCTTGGTCATCTACTACCTGTTTTAGGTGATGGAATTAAACCTCTTTTAAGAGAGGTTCATACAGTAATTGCATTTCCATTCGGAGAAATGGTTTTGTTTCTCATGTTTTGGCACTACGTTCGAGAACAACAAGCCATTCGTAAGGTAGCAGTTCTTTCTGTTAGTGTATCTACACTTCTACTTATCACTTCTTTAATCGTAATTATTTCTGTTTTAGGACCAGAATTAGCTGCAAATACAGAAATCCCTTTGTTAGAAACCTTAATTTCCGTAAATATTGCTAATATTATTACAAACTTAGATAGCATTGGTGTTTTTATTATATTTATTGGTGGTTTTTTTAAAACTGCTTTACATTTTTTTGGGTCCTGCTTAGCAATAAAGTGGATACTCCAAGTTAAAAATCACACATGGATTGTCTCTCTTCTTGGTCTTCTTTTACCATTGATTTCTGTTTTACGATTTAATGGATTGGACGACCAAAGATGGAAAGGGTTAGAGGGGGTTATTTACAGTATTTTACTCTTTTCTTTTCTTCCCGTTTTATTACTATTGCTTATTATAATAAAAAGAAAAATCTCTTCGAAAGGAGATTGAGATTGTTGAACGATTTTGTATCAGTTTTAAAAGCAGATCCTTTGTTAGCTTTTTTGTTAATCGGCGGTAGTCTCTATGCATTAATTCTTTTATTGATGATTATCTTTTACTTATTTAAGCTACTGTTAAATCGTTAACATCGAATATAAATATGTAAAAGTCCGCTACAATAGATAGCGGACTTTTGCATCCAACCTATTTTTATTCCTGAGGCTTAAACGGACCCTGTATTAATCCAGATCCTACTAAATCAACATTCACATTGAGAGTATATTCAACTTCTACAAATTTATCAGACCAATTTTCCTTATATTTATCCCATTCCTTTGGATATTTCTTATTTAATGCTCTCCCAAATCCAAAAATATCGGATTCTAAATCCTGCTGCGCTTTATCTACAACCATTTTTATTTCCTTTTCGATTTCTTTTTCCGCTTCTTTTTCTATTTTCTTTAAATAATCTGTAACTTCTTTTCGACTCTTAAATTCACCAGTTGCCTCTTGCCCAGTCACACGTGCTTTCTGATCTACTTGAATAGTGAAAGTTGGTTGATCCCCATTGTCAATTTGTGGTTTAATTTCAGCATGTAATTCCTGCATTAAAATAGTTACATATTTGTCTTCCTCTAATAAAGACGGAAGAATTAAGGCACCTCTATTTCCAAATTCTCCTTCTGCTGTTACCCAGTTATAGCCTCTTGTTTCTGTTTGGTTTAAAAAACCTACTAGTTTGTCTTCTTTAAATACTGCACCACCAGAAAGTTTTACAAGTTCAGGAGGTGCCTTTTCTTCGTTATTTACTATTCGAGTTAATACCCCAGCTACCGGATCAATCCCTGCTCCCAAAACTTTTTTGTAATAATTGAGAACATCTGTAAAAGCAGCATTATGCTCTGCATTCTCAATTAACGCATGTACAAAATCAGCCGGAATACGCGAAATATTATTTGCTTTTGTTTCGATAATACTTTTCGAACTCGAACCTTTTGCAATGGTAAGCCACACATAGCCACGGACTTCCTTTCCACGTTGAAACGCATCGATAACTGGAATCAACCCTTCTTTAGCTATCTCCTCACTAATAACAATGACTTTATTATGAGCAAAAAAACTCTTCCGATCGATTGTTTCGTTCGCTTTGCGCATCACCTCTGAAATTGTTTTACCAGTTGTAGATACCATTAAATATGGCCGATCAGGAGTTGGAGTTTGTGTGCTCTCTGCCGCAGGTCTTAAATACTGTGATGTAAGAATATATTCACCTGTTTCAGGATCCATATCAATAGCCATTGCTGCAACAATTCCCACTTCCGTTAATTCTCTTCTATCCCAACAACCGGTTAATAGAATAAGTGAGAGAACAATGATCCATACCTTCAATTTTGTCTCTCTCCTTTAGGACTCCTTGGTTTATTTTGATTACCCTGTCTTCTTGATTCTTGCCAATTCACTGTTTGAGGCCTTGATTTCAAGAACCATAATGGCATGCGAATAATCGCATCTTTCCACTCACTAAAAAATATCGGGCCTACTGGAGTTAAATATGGAGTTCCAAAGGAACGTAACGAGCATAAATGGCCAATTAATATCAATGTTCCCATCAACAAACCGTAAAACCCAAAGCCTCCAGCTAAAAATAACAGAAAAAATCTTGATAAAATAACTGCATCATTTAAAGCAGTCACAACAAAACCTGTTATCGCTGTAAGAGATACTACAATTACCATTGGTGCACTGACTAAACCAGCTGAAACTGCGGCCTCTCCAATGACCAACGCTCCAACAATACTAATCGCCGAACCTACTGGACGTGGCATTCGAACACCAGCTTCTCTTAATAACTCGAAAGTGATGACCATTAGCAATGCCTCTATGAAAACAGGAAAGGGCACTTTTTCCTCTGCTGCTGCCATGGTTGTAAGTAGTAATGCTGGAACCATTTCATGATGATAGGATGAAAGAGAGATAAAAACTGCTGGTGTAGATATCGTTAAAAACAGCGCAAGTATTCGGAATAGTCTCATTAACGATGCTAAGTATGGTCGCGAATAATAATCCTCTGGCACTTGTAGCGTTTCAATAAATAGATGTGGTACTGTTAAAACAAAAGGGGTACCATCACAAAAAATGGCAATCCTTCCCTCTAAAATTTTAGCGGCCACTTTGTCAGGTTTTTCACTATTTCCAATGGTAGGGAAGATTGAATATGGATGATCTTCAATAAATTGTTCAATGTATCCTGATTCCAAAATCATATCTGTATCAATGCGTTGCAATCGATTCTTCACTTCCTCAATAATTTTTGAATCTGCAAGACCATCCAAATATCCAATTCGTATCGTAGTTTTCGTTTGTTTTCCTATCTTCATATCCTCAAACACTAAATTGGCATTATTTATTTTTCTGCGGACTAACGAAGTGTTTACTTTTAACACTTCATTAAAGCCTTCCCGTGACCCTCTAACATTCGCTTCCGTTTCAGGTTCTTCTACATTTCTTGATTCAAAACCCTGTGTGCTTAAAAGAAGTGCTGACTTAAAGCCATCAATAAAAACAGCCGTTTCTCCAACTATTACACCATTAATTACTTCGTCCATTGTTTGAACTTCTGCCATACCAGAAGAGCTTAATCCTCTATTTTTCACAATGGTTAGTAAATTATTAGCAGGTAAACTTTTCGTCTCATGTAAAAAATTAGGCTCCATTAACGATTTCATAATATGTAAATTAATATAGTCTTCGTTTACTAATCCTTCAATAAAACAAATAGAAGCTTTGACCGGTTTAGCGTTATAAATCTCAAATTCTCTAAATTGCAAATCAGAACTATTTTTAAACGTTTGTTGTATTGTTTTTAGATTGGATTCTAATTTTTTCTCGATTTTCTGACTATTTTTGTGATTATTGACCTTACTTTGCTTAGACCCATTTTGAGAGGAAGAAAATAATAACTTGTTTTTGTTGAAAAATCTCATCATACGTAACACCTACCTCCTCTTTCAAAAATGACTTTTTTGTATTATCTGTAACATTAACCAAAACATACTCCTAGAGGAATAAAGATTTTTGTATAAACCGGGTGATTTTAAATAGTGACAGACAAATTAAACAGAGCTACCATAATCAATGATAGCTCTGTAATGATACATAACCTTCTTCATTTCGGCAAAATACGACTGGCACCAGTCCTACACCATCTCAATTGCAGCCAAGCCACGTTCTTCAAACCATTGGAGCTGTTCTCTTAGCCGAACAACTTCACCAATAACAATCATCGATGGGTTTTCCACTTCATGTAATCGATCTGTTATCGTTCCTAATGTTGCTGTTATTGTTTTTTGATGATCTGTTGTTCCCCATTGAATGATACCGATTGGCATATCGGGACTCATTCCACTTTCCAATAACCGTTCACAAATACTCGGGAAACGTTTGATTCCCATATAAATGCAAAGGGTTTCCACACTGCTTGAAAGATTTTGCCAGTACTCTGGTGTATCTTTTTCCGGGTTATATCCAGAAATGAAGGTCACTGACGAGCTTATTTTACGATGGGTCAGTGGAATGCCAGCATAAGCAGGTGCAGCAGACCCGGATGTAATACCAGGTACAATTTCAAAAGGGATTCCATGCGAACGTAATACCTCTGCCTCTTCGCCGCCCCTTCCAAAGATGAATGGGTCGCCACCCTTCAATCGAACAACCACTTTATCTTGGTCCGCATAAGTGCACAGTAACTCATTAATTTGTTCTTGTCGGATTAGATGATTGCCAGGACTTTTCCCACAATAGATAAGCTCAGCTTTTTCAGGTGCATATGCCAGTAATTCTTCATTGACTAACCGATCATATAAAATCACATCTGCTTGTTCGATTGCCTTTAAACCCTTAATAGTCAGTAAGTCTGGATCACCAGGCCCTGCCCCTACAATATACACTTTCCCCAACGTTCATCCCTCCATCTTTCTGTTTCGACAAAATTCAGGTGGTGACAGCACCATTACATCCATATCCAATTCACCATCACAACGGTTGTAAGCATGACTATGCAGCTTAATGGGAGTCCTACTTTTAGGTAGTCGATAAATTTGTAACCACCTGGGCCATAGACTACTAAGTTTGTTTGATAGCCAATCGGAGATAAAAAGCTGGCGGAAGCGCCAATTGTTATTAAAATGACAAATGCCATTGGGTCTTCTCCTAACCTGTTTGCAGCTTCTATTGCTATCGGAAACATTAGAACTGCGCCGGCATTATTTGTAATCATTTCAGTTAAAGTTATCGTGCAAAGGTATAACAAGACTAAAACACCTATCCCGCCAAATGGAGCGGATAAAAGCAGTAACTGATCTGCCAACCATTCGGCTGCTCCGGTCTTAAATAGTGCCTGCCCGACACCAAAAGCACTTGCGATTAATAACAAAACATGAAATTGCACATGGCGTTTCGCTTCATCTGCTGTAATAATTTTAAATAAAAGATAAACAACTACTGTTATCGTCATTGCTTTAAACATCGAAAGTAAATCAATACTTACGAAAATGATCATCAATGCTAATGTCAAAACAGAGAACCATGCCTTTTTCCTATCCATCTTATTTAACAACGGATGATTATTTACTGGTGTAACTACATAAAAATCATTCGATTGTTCAGATCTTTCTTCAAAGTCTGGGCCCGCTAATAATAACAGTGTATCCCCAGGCTTTAAAACAATATCGCCAATTTTACTTTCTATTCGTTCATTATTTCGATGAACTGCTACTACACCAGCATCATATTTTGCTCGAAACTGGGAATCTCTTATCCGCTTGTAGAGTAGTGATGACTGATGTGAAATGACTACTTCGACTAATTGTCCATTGCCATTCCTTAGTGTTTCTAGCGTGTTGTTTGTACCAGTTTTTAATGTTAATCCCTTTCTGTCTTGAACCTCGGCAATTTTTGAAAGAACACCTGTAAAAATCAACTGGTCGTTTGCTTTTATTTTTGTAGAATGTTTGACCGGATAAATTTTCTCGCCATTCCGAATAATGGCAATCAAATATACGCCTTCTAACCCTCGAAGTCCTGCTTCTTCCACAGTTTTGTTGACTAATGGATTATCTAAATATGGATAATTTTCTTCAACGATCATTTCTGTTAAGTATTCTCTACTTTTCTTAGAAGCTATTTCCCCATACGTTTTATAATTAGGAAGCAACTTATAGCCAAAGGTAACGAGATAGATAAGACCTAATACACTAGCTGGCAAACTAACTGCAGCTAAAGTAAACAAGGAATAGCCTTCCATTCCTCTTTCTATCATTAATCCATGAACAACAAGATTCGTAGACGTACCAATCAACGTCAATATTCCACCCAAAATCGAAGCATAGGAAAGGGGGATTAAAAACTTTGATGGTGAAATGTTGTTTTCTTCACTCCATTTTCGAATAATCGGTGTTAACGTCACAACAATCGGTGTATTGTTTAGAAAAGCAGACGCACCAGTAATTGGCACTAAAAGTTTAATCAAGGAATACCTTTCCGATTTACTTTTTCCCAATAAGTAAGTGATTGCATATTCTACAACACCACTTTTCTGAATCGCCCCAGCTATAATAAATAGCAAGGCGACCGTCAACATCCCTTCATTGGAAAAACCAGCGACAGCTTCTTTTGGTGTTAAGATACCTGTAACGAACAGACTTGTTAGTGCAACAAATACAATCATATCGGGACGAGCAACTTCTTTAATGAGACAAACCATCATAATAATTACTACGATAAAAGTAAACAACATTTCCCAAGTCATCAAAGCCCCCCTTTCACTACCTTTTTCCTTTTAATTCAATCGATTAACTCGGAATTAAATGAGCACTTCGCTTAGGTCGAAGCCTATAGTAATTAGTCTAGATACCCTTTATCTCTTAAATAATGAACAATCGCAGAAACTGATTCTTCAACGGTTTGTTCATCGGTATTTATAGTCAACTCTGGGTTTAATGGTTCTTCATAAGGGGCGTCAATCCCAGTAAATCCTTTAATCTCGCCAGCACGAGCCTTTTTATAAAGCCCCTTTGGATCACGACCCTCACACGTTTCAACGCTTGCTTTTACAAAAATCTCAATGAACTCATCTTCATCCAATATTTGCCTAACCTTATCACGATCTTCTCTGTACGGTGAAATAAAAGCGCTCAACGTAAGTAAACCAGCATCAACCATTAGCTTTGATACTTCACCAATACGACGAATATTCTCTGTACGGTCTTCCGGACTAAAACCTAAATTGTTATTTAAACCATGACGGACATTGTCACCGTCTAATCGATAGGTATGAACACCTAATTCGTACAGCTTTTTTTCCAACTCAACAGATACAGTTGATTTTCCGGAACCAGACAGTCCAGTAAACCAAAGAACCGCACTTTTATGATTGTTCATTTGTTGTCTTTCCTGCTTCGTAACTTTTGAATCATGCCATACTATATTCGACGAATGACTCATTTTATCTCCCCCTTTACTGAAAAACTTTTTCTCTACTAGCGCGTGTTCAACAAGTCGGTATATTAAAAGCAAGCAGATCCAAGCGGTGAAGCTTCTAAGGACTGGCGTGCATCTTTCCCTACATGATGACGGAAAGAAGAACGAGCCCACGAAGAGAAGCACCACTTATTGGATGACCTTTTGAACATCCTTTATTAACTAGTGAAGGTCTGTTGTTAGCATTTATTTAATAGGTTCGTTTTCCTGCATTCCTCGAATTAACACTTCTGCAACCTCTGGACGAGAAAACTGCTTCGGTGGCTTTTCGCCATTGCGCAGCAGTTCACGCACCTTCGTACCGCTTAGATGAACATGATTGGATTTATCATGTGGACATGTTTTTGCTGTACCCATATTTTCACACTTCGTGCAGTAAAAAGCGTGTTCAAACTTAAAGATTTGAATGCCTAATTCATCTTCATATTGACTAATAAGCTCTTGAGCTTCATACGTACCATAGTAGTCACCGACACCGGCGTGGTCACGTCCGACAATAAAGTGTGTACAGCCATAGTTTTTCCGCACGATTGCATGCAAAATTGCTTCTCTCGGGCCTGCATAACGCATCGCTGCTGGATAAATGACTAGTCTTGTTCGTTCTTCAGGATAATAGTTTTTTAGAATAACTTGATAGCTTTCCATTCGAACAGCTGCTGAAATATCATCGGACTTTGTTTCACCAACAAGAGGATTTAACAGCAGGCCATCTACAGCCTCTAGTGCACTTTTTTGAATATACTCATGTGCACGATGAACTGGATTCCTTGTTTGGAAACCGACAATTGTTTTCCAGCCTAAGTCCTCGAACATTTTTCTCGTTTCACTAGGATCCATGTAAAAATCTTCAAAATCACCATGATCTGGGCGATTTAATAGAGTAATAGGACCAGCTAAATTAACATCTCCACGCTCATATAGTTTTTTGACACCAGCATGTGCTTCATCTGTTGTGCCATATACTTTTTTGGCTTCCAGTTGCTTATCATAGTTGTATGTTTCTTCTAGCTTAAGCGTTCCATAAATCTTTCCATCTTGTCCTTTTAGTGCGATACTATCTCCGATTTGAAAGTTGGCCGCCTCTGCATCTGAAACGGATAGTGTGATAGGAATGCTCCAAACCGTTCCATCTGCAAGGCGTGTGTTATGAACAACACTTTCATAATCCTTTTTCCCGATAAATCCTGAAAGGGGACTGAATCCACCAATTCCAATCAATTCTAAATCTGAAATTGCCCAATCAGATAACGTTAACGAGGTAAGCGATGCAGCCTTCTCTAAAGCCTGCTCTCTTTCACTCCCAGTTAACTCACGATTTATAAGTTTTCCTCCATGTGCATCAATTGCCATGATCATAACCTCCATTCTTTCGATTAGAAAACCTTGGCTAGTGCAAGCCTTAGGCGCAGTTGAATATCTAGTTACACTTATATTTAGCGCCTAAATTTTTTCCTGCGTCAGTAAGCTTCTTTGCTAAAATTTATGCTTTCATACTATGCAAATTCAGGTCATAACAGGCACCAAGTCCCATTCGACAAATTTCGATTGGTGCCAGGCACCACCTTACCTTGCTGGTACTTTATGGAAATCTAATCCTGATTTTACTTCTTCGACATAGCCGGCTCGGATGACATAGTCTCCGAAGTTTTCTCCTTCTTTTCGTTCTTTGGCATACTGGAACAGGATTGGCTTTAATTCGGCTAAAATTTCTTCTTCGCCAATATTTTCTCGGTACATTTTGTTTAAGCGATCTCCTTTAAAGCCTCCGCCCAAATACATGTTGTATTTTCCAGGTGCCTTCCCGATAAAGGCAATTTCTGCGAGAGCGGGACGAGCACAACCATTCGGACACCCTGTCATCCGAATCGTAATTTCCTCTTCTCGAAGACCAGCTTCATCAAGAATTCCCTCGATTTTATCTATAAGTGAAGGGAGATAACGTTCCGACTCAGCCATGGCTAGCCCACAAGTAGGAAACGCAACGCATGCCATCGAATTTCTTCGCAAGGCTGAATTTTGCTTTCCATCTGTCAGCCCGTATTCCTCTACTAGCTTTTTAATTTTAGGCTTCATGTAGTTCGTGACATTACTAATGATCACGTTCTGATTTGGGGTCAAGCGAAAATCACCAGTATGAACTTTTGCAATTTCTCGTAGCCCTGTCTTCAACTTATAATCATCTGTATCGGCAATTCTGCCATTTTGAATAAACAGAGTAAGGTGCCATTTACCATTTCCTTTCACCCATCCATAATGATCGCCATTGTGATCAAAGTGGAAATCACGAGCCTCTTCTAAATTCCATCCTAACCTGTTATTTAATTCATTAAGTATCCACTCTTTGCCTAATCGATCTACTGTGTACTTGAAACGGGCATTTTTACGGTTGGAACGGTTACCGTAATCGCGCTGAATCGTAAGAATCTTTTCGGCAACGTCCACAATTTTTTCAGCCGGGCAAAAACCAATCACCTTTCCCACTTGAGGGTAAGTACTCGTATCTCCATGCGTACTTCCCATGCCTCCACCTACTACAACATTGAAACCTATTAACTTATCGTCTTCTTGTATCGCTATAAAACCAATATCCTGCGAATAAACATCAATATCATTCGAAGGTGGTACGGCAATTCCAATTTTAAACTTACGAGGTAAATAAAGCTCACCATAAATCGGCTCGACTTCCTCTTCATTCCCACGACTATCGATTACTTTTTCATCCTCTAACCATATCTCATGATAAGCCCTTGTTTTTGGTAACAAGTGGTCACTGACTTCTTGGGCCCATTTTTGTACATCAGCATGAACATTTGATTGATCTGGGTTCACGTTACACATTACATTCCGATTGACATCTCCACATGCTGCAATCGTATCTAGCAACGACTGATTGATTTCTTGCATCGACTTTTTCATGTTCCACTTAAAAATCCCATGCATCTGAAACGTTTGTCTTGTCGTTAATTTAAGCGTGCCGTTTCCGTATTGGTTTGCAATATCATCCATTGTCAACCATTGTTGCGGTTCAGCAACTCCTCCAGGAAGACGAACACGAATCATAAATTGATAGGCGGGTTCGAGCTTCTGTTTTTTACGTTCATTTCGCAAATCTCTGTCATCCTGCATGTAACTGCCGTGAAACTTTAACAGCTTTGCATCTTCATCAGGAATGGATGCGGTAATCGGATCTGCAAAGCTTTCTACCAGTGAACCTCGGAGGTAGTTACTTTCCTCTTTAATTCTTTCCATCGCATCTGGCGGCCCTGCATCATATGGAAATTTTTTTGTCATGGTAAAACTCCTTTCCTATTAAAATATGTTTACCAAATTAATAAACATCACGTTGATAGCGCTTCTGTTTACGCATATCTGTTAGAAACGCTTCAGCTTCCTCTTGGCTCATGCCACCTTCTTTTTCAAGAATCGATAAAATCGTCGCATGAACATCCTTCGCCATATGCTTTTCATCTCCACATACATACACATGTGCTCCAGCTTCCAGCCACTGATAAAATTCTCGACTTTTTTCTAGCATACGATGTTGGACATACACCTTTTCATCTGTATCACGCGAAAACGCGACATCCATTCTTGAAAGAACCCCGTCCTTGAGCCATTGCTGCCATTCTGTTTGGTATAGAAAGTCAGTCATAAAATGCTGTTCACCGAAAAACAACCAATTATCTCCTTCCGCACCGATCTCCTCTCGTTCTTGGAGAAAAGCACGATAAGGTGCAACACCTGTTCCTGGTCCAATCATGATCACTGGTGTATCTGGATTTTCTGGAAGTCTAAAGTTTGGATTCTTCTGTACAAAAACCTTTAAGGAATCCCCAACTTCTATTCGTTCCGCACATTGACCAGAGCAGACGCCAGTTCGATCACGTCCATGCGCATGATATCTCACCGTTCCAATCGTTAGGTGGACCTCATCTTCATACGCTTTTAAACTGCTTGCTATCGAGTAAAGGCGAACAGGAATTTTCCGAAGAATATTTATAAAATCAGTTGCCGAAGCCTGCCATGGTCCGAAATCTCGAACGAAATCAATCAGGTCGCGACCTTCTATATAGGCGGTTAATGCTTCTTTATTTTCTGGTTGAATAAGTGATTTCAGCTCTTCATTGTTCGTCAACTGAGCTGCTTTCTCAAGTAACGGTTTGGTTAAAGTGGTGATTTCAAAAGTAGAGGTCAAAGCCTCTCGCAAGGAATACAAATCACCTTGTTTATTGATAGGGATGGATTCTTCTGCATTCCACCCCATTGTCTCGATCAATTCATCGACCAAATCAGGGTCATTTTCCGGATAAACACCCAAACTATCCCCTGGTTCAAATACTAAATTGGAATCCTCGAGGTCTAACTCTACATGGCGCGTTTCCTTATTCGAGCCACGTCCATTCAGATTGATATTTTCTAACACCTCTGCCCTGAATGGGTTAGACCTTGAATAACTCGGCTGGTCATCATCGACAGCCGTCTGATCTATTCCAGATGCTTGTGTACTGCTGCTACTTGCTCCTAATTTATCAAAGACCGCTTCAAACCATTCAGCTGCTGGCTCTTCAAAGTCTAAGTCGCAATCTACGCGAGGGTAAATTCGCTCTGCTCCCAATTCCTCTAGACGTTTATCAAAATCTTTCCCTGTTTGACAAAAGAATTCATAAGAGCTATCACCGAGGGCAAGCACGGAAAAACGAACACCTTCTAACTTTGGTGCTCTTTTGCTGTGAAGAAAATCATAAAAAGACAATGCGTTGTCTGGCGGATCACCATCTCCGTGAGTACTTGTTACGATTAGTAAATCCTCTACCTTCTTTAAAGCTTTTGGCTTAAAATCATCAAAACAGGATACAGTTACTTTTAACTGTTGTTGTTCTAGCTTTTGTGAAAATTCCTCCGCCAGCGCCTGCGCATTTCCAGTATCCGTACCAAAGAGAATCGTTACTTCTCGGGTTTCTACCTCCGTGTTAGCTGAAGTAGTTGGCTCTGCTTCGATTGCATCCTCTAAGGTTGTTGCTGCTGCTTCAGATTGACCCGGCTGAGGTACAGCCAAATAACCACTCAGCCAAATTTTTTGGTTTTCTGTCAGGGTCGGTAGCAGACGGTTTAGTAGTTCTACTTGTTCTTGACTAAAAGGACTGTTCATTACTTGTAATTGCAAAATTACCCACCTCCCTAAATTGGCATACCTCCATTGATGGAGGCCTTTGTTTACTTTGTATGCAGATTTTCTTTTAACATTCACGATTCATGTGCTTACGCTTATTGTTAATTTCCTGGAGTATGAAGCCCGCACTCTGTCTTCGTTGTTCCTTGCCATCTTCCAGCACGACTGTCTCCCTGTTCATCCACTGCTGATGTGCACGGAATACACCCTATACTTGGATAACCGCTATCATGCAATTCATTGTAATCCAACTCGTTTAGTCGGATATAGTCCCAAATATTATCCCATGACCAATATATCAAGGGACACACTTTAATCGACTGAAATCGATCATCCTTATTCACAAAATTGGTTTTACTCCTTAGTGGTGATTGCTCTCTTCTTAGACCTGAAATCCAAGCAGTAGCTCCTCGAAGCGCATCTTCAAGAGGCTTGATTTTTCGTAGATAACAGCATTGATCCGGTTGCCTGTTCCATAATGCAGAACCATATTGCTGCGCCTGTTCTTCTACACTTAAATTAGGTTTTTTCAAATTGATTTGTAAATCTGGGTATCTTTGTTTCACTTTTTCTATTAACTCGTATGTTTCTTGAAAATGAAGACCCGTATCTAAAAAGACGATTTTTGCATCTTTTTTTATTTTTGAAATCAAATCAATCAACACTATTCCTTCTGCTCCAAAGCTGCACGCATATACAACCGAGTCACCATATGATTGATACGCCCACTTCAATACTTCACTAGCACCTTTCGTATCATCTGTCGGCTTCCAATCCTTAAATGGATCGCCAGTAAAATTGTCATACAACAGCAAAGTGTTACCTCCCTTCTAATAATGGAAAGCAGGGTGGACTGAGCCACCCAGTAATTATTTGTACTATTTACTCCCCTTATAAATGTGAATAGGAGTACTTACCACATATTATAAAGTTACTCTCATTCTTTGTGGAATTTTACCTAATTTACTCCTATTATACTTATAGTTTTCAAATTTGTAACGCTTTTTACCAAATTTCTTTAGATAAATCTACAATAAACTTTAATTTTTCCCATTGCTGCTCTTCCGTTAACTTGTTTCCATGATGGGTAGATGCGAATCCACATTGCGGGCTTAAGCACAGCTGCTCAAGTGGTACATAGTTGGATGCTTCCTTTACTCGTGCTTTTATTTTCTCTTTATCCTCTAACTCTCCAAATTTTGATGTAACTACCCCTAATACAACTTGTGGTCCACCTTTTGGAATGTGCTGCAACGGCTTAAAATCACCTGAACGTTCGTCATCGTATTCCAAGAAAAAGCCGTTTACTTTTTCCTTTGCCAGTAATGTTGGCGCAATTAACGCATAACTTCCTTCAAACGCCCAAGTAGATTGATAGTTTCCACGGCATAAATGAGTGGTTACCTTTAAATCATCTGGCTTTCCTTCTAATACTCCGTTAACAACACGCAGTGCTAAATCAATTAAATATTCCCTAGAAAGTCCGGTATCATTAAATGGAATGTCTGGTGCAGAAAGTCCTGCGATATAAACATCGTCTAATTGCAAATAACGAACCCCTGCTTCGTAAAATGCTTGTAATGCATCACGGTAAGCCTGAATTACATCTGCAGCAAAGTCTTCAATATCTGGATAAATGGATTCATCGCGAATACCAGCATTAAATAATTGGTTCGGACTTGGAATCGTTTGTTTCGCTACCGCCCTACCATCAACGATTTGATTGAACTCGATAAAATCCTTAATAAAAGGGTGGTCTGGGTTGAATGAAATTTTTCCCGTATTGCGTACGTTATAACGCTCTGTTTCCACGCCTCCTTGGAATAAATAACCAGTATCTGGAACATATCCCTCTAATCCATTTAAATGTTCTAGAAAATCTAAATGCCACCATGTGCGACGAAATTCCCCGTCCGTTACTAAATTTAGCCCAACCTCAATTTGCTTATCAACAATTCGTTTAATTTCTTTCGTTTCAACTTCACGCAATTGAGCTGCAGTTATTTTTCCGTCTTTAAAATCCTGCCTTGCTTCGTGTAAATTGTCTGGACGTAGTAAACTCCCGACGTGATCTGCTTTAAATGGTGCTTTTGTTAATGTTACTGACATGTTATATCTCCCTCTCTTTTCATCATCTTTTATATTTAATTATTCTGCTAACTTATTTAACAATGGCTTGCGATCCCACTACTGCTGCAGTAGTCAGCGCTTGATCCATATCCGCAATTAAATCGTCTACATGCTCAAGGCCCACGGATAACCGTAATAAGCCATCAGTAATCCCTCTTTTTTCCCTTTCTTCCTTAGGCATCGCAGCATGTGACATTGTTGCTGGATAGGATAGAATCGATTCAACTGCTCCAAGACTTACTGCAAAAACGGGAACTTCTATGTTTTCCACGAATGCCTTTGTCAACGCTCGATTAGGTAATCGAAAGGATAGAACAGCGCCATGTCCCTTCGTCTGTCTTAAATGAACCGAATGGCCTGGATGGGTGTTCAAGCCCGGATAAAATACTTCCTCAATCAATGGATGCTCTTGTAAGTAGCAGGCAATTTTTTCTGCAGCAGCCGATGATTGATTCACACGAGCACCTAACGTTTTAATGCCTTGAAGTAACCGATAGGAATCCTCTGCACCTAAAATCGCACCAAAGGTATTTTGAACAAACGCTAATTTTTCACCAAGATCCGTTGATTTTGTCACTGCCAAGCCTGCAATAATGTCACTATGACCAGATAAAAATTTCGTTGCACTATGGAGGACAACATCAACACCTAACCTAAGCGGTCGCTGGTACAAGGGTGTCATAAATGTATTGTCTAAAAACGTTAAACAGTTATTCTCCTTCGCTAGCTTTACGACTCCTTCAATGTCTGTAATGTTTAAACAAGGATTAGATGGTGTCTCGATATAAATCACGTTTGTATTAGGCTGGATGGCAGCAGCAATTTCACTGAGATTAGTCATATCCACAAACGAGTAGCCTATGTTGAATTTTGTTAAAATTCCTGTGATAAATCGGTAAGTCCCACCATAAACGTCTCTTGATATAATGACATGATCTCCGGCAGAAACGAGCATAAATGCGGAGGCAATTGCAGACATACCGGAAGCAAATGCGAAGCCTCGCTCACCCCCTTCTAATTTAGCGATTGTCTGCTCCAATGCAAGGCGAGTTGGATTGCCAGAACGACTATAATCAAAGTCTCCCAACTCATCAAAGCTTTCTTGATGATACGTAGATGATAGATAAATAGGGACATTGACTGCACCCGTTTTTGGATCACCAGCTTTACTTGCCAAAGGATGTATGCAATTCGTCTCTACATGTTCACTTTTAAAGGCCATCCTACGACTCCTCCTTTTCTAAGGCAATAAAGGCCTGCCTTAAGTCAGCAATTAAATCATCAACCAGCTCAATTCCTACCGAAAACCGTAATAACCGATCACATACCCCGCGTTTTTCCCGTTCTTCTTTTGGAATATCTGCATGGGTCTGTGTTGCAGGATACGTAATAAAGCTTTCCACTCCTCCGAGACTTTCCGCAAAGGTAATCAATTGCAGGTGCTCCAAAAATGGACTTACCCATACGCTTTCCTTCACTCGAAACGAGAGCATACCTCCTTTTCCTGGATATAAAACGTCTTTAACTTTTTCCTCACTCTTTAAATACTCCACAATTTTTTTGGCATTTTCCTCCTGTTTTTCAATCCGTAGTGGTAACGTCTTCAGCCCTCGAATTAATAACCACGAATCAAGCGGAGACAAAACAGCACCTGAAGCATTGTGAATAGTAGCTAATCTTTCAGCTAGTTCTTCTCCTTTAGCAACAACGATTCCAGCAAGTACATCATTGTGTCCACCGATGTATTTCGTTGCACTATGTACGACGATATCGGCACCTAATTGAAGTGGCTGTTGAAAATATGGTGTTAAAAAAGTGTTGTCGACGATAAATAACAAATCATACTGTTCAGCAAGCGCTGCAAATTGCTCAATATTAATTTCCTGCATCAACGGATTCGTAGGTGTTTCAATAAACAACGCCTTCGTTTTTGGCGAAATTAGCGATTCCACCGTGCTTACGTCATCAAAGTCGACATAGGACGTTTTTATTCCATAAGCCTTTGAGTAAAACTCAAACAGTCGGTAGGTTCCCCCATAAATGTCTCTAGGCACGATTAACTCATCACCTGATTGAAAAAGGGATAGCATTAACTGAATGGCAGCCATTCCGGAACTACAGGCAAAGGCCGCGTCTCCTACTTCTAAGCGTGCCACTCCCTCTTCTAAGATGGATCGCGTTGGATTTTTGGTCCGCGTATAATCATACCCTGTCGACTGTCCAAGCTTTTCATGCTGATACGCGGTTGATAAAAAAATCGGTGGACTAACTGCCCCAGTAACCGGATCACTCTTATTGCCAAGCTGAACCAAATTGGTTTCCATACTCCGTTTTGTCATAGCATTCATCCTTCTCAACTTGAAATTATCTAAGGAAAGTCCTGATGAACAAAAGCTTCCAACTTTTTTAAAAAATAAAGGCTAGCG
This sequence comes from Aquibacillus albus, assembly GCF_016908325.1. GTDB lineage: Bacteria > Bacillota > Bacilli > Bacillales > Amphibacillaceae > Aquibacillus_A > Aquibacillus_A albus. The sequence goes on from NZ_JAFBDR010000003.1 coordinate 285,810, forward strand.
CCAAGCCTCTAGGCGCAGGCGATTGCCTAGTTGCGCTTATACTTAGTTCCTAAAAATTTTTACTACGTCGATTAACTTCAGCGCTAAAATTTTATACTTTCCTAACGTAAAAAAAAGGACTCCTTCATAAGAAGAAAGTCCTTAACGATCAAAACTATCTTCTTATCTTCAAGGCATTAAAGCCTTCTGGAATTAGCACCGTACCATAAATAGGTTGGTTGCTGAGACATCTACGGGCCAGGTCCCTCCATCTCTCTGGATAAGAATAAACACGATTTATTTTATTTGAATTCATATTACCATTTTCTGGTAAATGAAGCAATGCTTTTTTGGAAAAAATAGGAAAAATTAACTTTTTTGATGCAAAAAAACTCTTCTTAATTAATTAAGAAGAGTTTACAGGTAATGTATCATCATACAACTCTTCTTATCTATCAATTATGATCAATCATAATTGCTGGAATTGGCACAGTTCTTCATAAGTCTGTTGCCGAGGCTTCCAAGGGCCAGTCCCTCCACCTCTCTGGATAAGAAAAATAGATATTTAATTTAAAATCTTTATTGTTGGATTAAGGTTACCAGATACTGGTTATAACTGTCAACATAATTTTTACAAATATTTCTTGTATTCCGCTTCTTCTTCCACTTCCTTCACAGGTAAGCCCCCACAACTTGTGTGGAGCGTCCATCTACACTAAGTATATTTAAATCCCCTAAACTGTATTCTCTATTTCTTTAAAATAGTTTGATAGATTCTCTAATTCTTTTTTCAATAACGGTAAACGGTTGGATAACCAACGAATGAGTATTCCATTCCCGTTTAATGTTGAGACTCCAGATTTATGGTTGTCATGCTGCTCCAGCAGTCCATCAACATTCCAGTCATTCCCCTCTAGCTTAGGTGAAATAAACCATAGACTTCCTATAAAATTATACGTCTCCAATGCCCCTAACTTTTTTAAGTTTTGTTCTGATGGTTTGAGATGTAGCGTATCATAGGCAATACAATGGTGATCCACCCAAATTTCTAAATGGGTTTGACATTTATCAAATACAAATGATTCTCCTCGTTTTTCCCTACCCGGATATAGAATTTCCCCCCATAACAAAGAAGAGCTTGGAGTCATTTGGATCGAAGTTTTGCTCTCAAAGCTTGCATCTTTAAATGGAATGACTTCCTCGTGATCCCATTCCAGCTCTGCACCTGCTTCAAGGTTTATACTTATCTGCTGAGAGCTCGGCTGATTGTTAAATGCAGGATACACTTTTGTCGCTGATTGCGGTCTTAGCGTGACATTTGCTCCTTGCCCTACTTGAATATTAAAATCATTACGATCACCAGCTACGAGTCCACCTGATGATTCCATCAAATAGACGGTTACATGACTAGACCCATCTAAATATAATCCCCTACTAGCTTTTAATGGAGGATGCTGATAACAATCAACCATCATCGTTTTCCCTCTTTTTTGTTCAAACGATAAATCTAGCTTACCATTACTTTTTGATAATGGGATTTTTGCATTATTGACTAATGGTTGCATTGCTTTCCTCTTCGCTTCCTTCTAGTAACATGTAGTGTCTAATCCATTCAATCACTTGGTCGGTACCTACACCCTTTTTCACATTCGTAAAAACAAACGGACGTTCTTTCCGAGCAATTTTGGCATCCTCTTTCATTTTATCTAAATCAACCTCAACATATGGAGCTAGATCAATTTTGTTTACTAGAAGAAGGTCAGACCTCGTTACACCAGGACCACCCTTTCTAGGAATATCCCCACCTTCAGCAACGTCAATAACATAAATATATCCATCAACTAACTCTGGACTAAAGGTTGCGGACAAATTATCTCCACCGCTTTCCAGTAAAATAAGATCAAGGTCATCAAATCTACGTTTCAACTCATCAATGGCCTCAAAATTCATCGATGCATCTTCTCTAATTGCAGTATGTGGGCATCCACCTGTTTCCACACCAATAATTCTGTCATCTGGTAAAATTCCTTTTTTAATTAAAAATTCAGCATCTTCTTTTGTATAAATATCATTCGTAATAACCCCAATGCTATACTTTTCATGCATTTCCATTGATAAACGTTCAACAAGGGACGTTTTTCCAGATCCGACTGGTCCCCCAACTCCGACAATCACTGGCTTCATAATTCATTCCCCTTTCTTTGTACTAAAATTAAGAAATAAAAAGTCTAGATTGTAAAAATTTGTGCTGCATCGATGAAAGCTCTAAACCGACTGCGTGATTAGATAGATCCTTCAACTGTTTATCCATTGCGTTTTTTGCTCCGTACGATATTTCCGGAATTAATTGATGAATGACTTGAATACCTGCCTTCTGACCTAAAGGTATGGCTCGCACTGCATTGTGCACTAAACCCACTGTTGATGAATAGATAAAGGTTAGCATGGTTGTAAATAAATCATAGCCCATCTCAACAGCGTAAATGCTATAAGTAATCGGAAAATGCCCTTTAATCGCTTTATTATCCAAAAGTTGCTTCCATCTTAATAACGATTCACTTTCAAATACAGGCAAAATAGCCTGTAAAAATTGCTTTCCCATCATCCTGCTTGCTACACGTGTTTCTTCCGCATTTTTGCTTGCATCACAAATATTCTCTAGCCGAATAAGCCCGTCCCAATCACTAGCCTGTACTTTTTCAAATGCTTCTTTGACAAAGATAGCGTCGGTATAAACTAGATTTTCATGAACATACATCGAACAAAAATCAAATAGATCTTGTTTTGTTCGAATATGATCCGATTGTATATATGTTTCCATCCCAAACGAATGTGTGTAGGACCCAATTGGAAAAGCAGAATCGTGAATATGCATTAAATATAAAAGATTAGTGCTTATGTCCCCTGTACTTGAAGGGCTGCTTAAATCTACGTTCCGTTTGTTCATACTTCACACCCACTTCTTCAAAAAGTCGCTCTAAAGTTTCATCGTAGCGAACGACAATCTCATCATCAGAAATTAAACACGGTGTATGACGATTGCCTAGCTCAAATGCCATTTTCCCCATTTGTACAATGGAATCAGGGTAGATGACATACACTTTTTCTTTTTTTGTACGAATGACGACTTGCACATGATCATCCTGGTAAACGATGTCTCCTACCTTCAATGGTTGCTTATCTTCTAAAGCAATTGCAACATCTGTACCTTTATCGGTTTTTTTTCGTAAAATTCGTTTATTTAATTCCTCCCAATCAAGCTCCACCCATTCTCGTTTCCGGTGGTTAAACCCTTCTATATCAATATTACCTACAACAGCCTTTGTTAGCATGTCAGTCACTCCTCTTAGTTAAAATAAGAAATAGCGTTGTGCTAGTGAAAGTTCTTCAAAAGGTTCACACGTGATAAGCTCCCCATCTATTTTCACTTCATATGTCTCTGGATTCACATCAATTTCTGGTGTTTTATCGTTATAATGCAAGTCACTTTTACTTATGTTTCGACAATGCTTAACGACCCCAATTTGCTTTTGCAGCCCCAACTTTTCATGAACACGGTTATCATAAGCAGCTTGTGAAACAAAGGTTAAGCAAGTACCATTCTTCGCCTTTCCTAGTGCTCCAAACATTGGACGCATGAAAACAGGCTGCGGAGTAGGAATCGATGCATTCGGATCCCCCATCTGTGCATGACTAATCATTCCACCCTTTACCACTATTTCTGGTTTGGCACCAAAAAACTTACGATCCCAAATGACAATATCAGCCAGCTTTCCAGGCTCAATTGATCCAATTTCATGTCCCATACCATGTGTAATAGCTGGGTTTATTGTATATTTAGCTACATATCGTTTGACACGAGTATTATCATTTGTAGTACCTTGATCTTCTGCTAATTGACCTAGCTGCTTTTTCATTTTGTCTGCTGTCTGCCACGTTCGCATAATGACTTCACCAACCCTGCCCATTGCTTGAGAGTCAGATGCAATCATACTGATGACTCCAAGATCATGTAAAATGTCTTCAGCAGCAATTGTTTCTGGTCGAATTCTTGAGTCCGCAAATGCAACATCTTCTGGTACATCATGTTTTAAATGATGACAAACCATTAACATATCTAAATGTTCATCGATCGTATTGGCAGTGTACGGTCTTGTTGGGTTTGTAGAAGATGGTAATACATTAGGAAAAGACGCAATTTTCATAATATCAGGCGCATGTCCTCCACCTGCACCCTCTGTGTGATAGGTGTGGATGACACGGTCACCTATCGCCTTTACCGTATCTTCAAGGAAACCAGCCTCATTTAACGTATCCGTGTGAATTGCAACCTGTACATCCATTTCATCAGCAAGAGCTAAACATTGATTAATCGCTGCTGGAGTTGTTCCCCAATCCTCATGTAATTTTAAACCAATCGCTCCAGCCTCGATTTGCTCTCGTTGTGGTTCAGGTGATGAAGCATTTCCTTTCCCAAGAAACCCAATGTTAATTGGAAATTGTTCAGCAGCTTCGAGCATTCGTTGGATATTCCACTCACCCGGTGTACATGTCGTGGCATTTGTACCTGTTGCCGGACCCGTTCCACCTCCGAGCATCGTCGTTAGACCTGAAGCTACAGCAACATCTACCTGCTGTGGGCTAATAAAATGTATGTGTGCATCAATTCCACCTGCCGTAACAATTTTCCCTTCACAGGCAATTACTTCTGTCGACGCACCAATAACCATATTCGGATCGACACCTTCCATCACGTCTGGATTTCCACCTTTTCCAATCCCGACGATACGTCCATCTTTTACACCAATATCTGCCTTCACGATTCCTGTATAATCAACAATCAGTGCATTCGTTAGGATTAAATCCAAAACTCCATCCTCACGTGCCCTTGTACTGCTTTGCCCCATTCCATCACGGATGACTTTTCCGCCACCAAAGACACTTTCATCACCATACACGGTATAATCCTTTTCCACTTCAACCCACAAATCTGTATCAGCTAATCTTACTTGGTCTCCGGTTGTTGGCCCATACAATGACACATACTGTGAACGAGATAGCTTCATTATTTATCACCGACTCCTTTAAACCCTTGACTATTGATTCGTGACTGGATCGCTTCTTTTTCTTCCACACTACCTGTCGTTAAATTATTTAACCCGTACACATGACGATTTCCTGCTAATTCCACCAGTTCTACTTCTTTTTCTTCCCCAGGTTCAAAACGAACCGCAGTCCCAGCAGCTACATTTAATCGCATACCAATTGCTTGTTCCCTATCAAATGCAAGATGTCGATTCACCTCTGGAAAGTGAAAGTGGGATCCAACTTGAACCGGACGATCACCAGTATTAGAAATATTTAATCGTAGCGTTTTTCTTCCTTTATTAATCTCAACCTCTTCTGATTTCAAACGGTATTCACCAGGAATCATTGCCAAACCTCCTTCTATCGTTCGTGTTCAAAATTACGCCGCCTCAACCTGCTTGCTTCTAAACAAGAGGAGCAGAAAAACAAGCCAACAAAGCGATGTGCCGCTTATCTATTGGGTTACTTATTGAACAACCTTTTCTTATACAATTGGGTCATGAACCGTAACAAGCTTAGTACCATCTGGGAAAGTAGCTTCAATCTGCACACTCTCTATCATTTCTGGTACACCCTCCATCACATCTTCAGCAGTAAGAACCTTCTTGCCTTCCTGCATCAGCTGTGCGACGGTTTTCCCTTCACGTGCACCCTCCAGCAAATAACAGCTAATTAGTGCCATTGCTTCCGGGTAATTTAATTTCAACCCTTTATCTCTCCGTTTTTGTGCTAACTCACCTGCCATAAAAAGAAATAGCTTTTCCATCTCAACTGGAGATAATTTCACGCTAATCACTCCTCCATTTAAACACTTAAATAGTGATATACTTCATCGTCATTTATTTCGTCTACCGCCTTTTCATATACAACAGATCCATGGTCTATTACATAAATGTAATCAGCGACATTTTTTACGAACTCTAAATCTTGCTCTACAAGTATCATAGAAGTTTGAGATGTTCTTTTGATATCTAAAATAACCTCTTGAATTTCCTGCACGATATTTGGTTGAATCCCCTCGGTTGGTTCATCTAGTAATAAAAAGGACGGGTTTGCAACCAGTGCCCTTGCAATAGCTAACTGCTGTTGCTGACCACCACTTAAATCTCCACCATTTCTTTTTTTGAAATCTTTTAAAATAGGAAAATAAGTATATACATCCTCTTTTATCTTCTTTTCTGTACCCGCCTCTAACCCAACTAATAGATTTTCGTAAACAGTCAATTTAGGAAAAATTTCTCGACCTTGAGGAACATAGCCAATTCCTTGCTTAGCACGGTGAGAAGGACGTTTTTTTGTTATATCAGTATCCATATAAATCACTTTACCTTTTTTTGGTGGTAAAATACCCATAATCGTTTTTAATAAAGTTGTTTTTCCAACCCCATTTCTTCCCATAATGCATACAACTTGATTGTCTTTCACCTGCAAATCGATATCACGAATAACCATGCTTTCATCATAGCCAGCTTCCAATTCCTGCAACTTTAGCATTTTAATCAACCTTTCTACCTAAATAAACCTCACGAACTCTGGAATCCTTTTGAACATCTTCCATGCTGCCTTCAAAAAGAAGCTGTCCTTCATGCATAACAGTTACAACATCCGCATAGTCCTTAACGAAATCCATGTCGTGTTCAACAATTAGCACAGCCCTTTCTTTCGCTACTTTCGTAATCAATTCACCCGTTTTTTTCCTTTCCGATTTAGACATGCCTGCAATCGGTTCATCTAATAAAACTAAGTCAGGCTCCTGCATCAACACCATGGCAATTTCCAACCACTGCTTTTGACCGTGTGCTAAAGAGCCTGCTAAATTGTCCTTCTCCTCCGTTAAACCAATTAATTCAAGCATATCTTCTAGCTTTCTCTCATCCTCTTGATTATTGTTAGCCTTTATAATAGAAAATAGATTTTTCTTTTGTTTCATCGCAATTTCCAAATTTTCATAAACGGTTAAATGATGAAACACAGAAGGTGCCTGAAACTTCCGTGAAATACCTTGATCTACAATTTCATTTTCACTCATTTTTGTAAGATCGTGTTTGTCATTAAAGGTGATTTTTCCAGTACTAACTCGTGCATTGCCACAAATGACATCCAACAATGTTGTCTTACCGGCACCATTTGGTCCAATTACAAAATGAACAGTGTTTCGATTCACTTCAAAATCCAATTCATTAATCGCTTTAAATCCACTAAAGTCAACTGTAATTTTTTTCGACTTCAACACTGCTTGACTCTTTGATGTTGGACTCTTTAATACCTGACTGTTTGACATCGACCTTTCTCCTCCTTTCCTGAATCATTTCAACTAGTCCCATCAGGCCTTTTGGTAAGAAAACGACGACAATAACAAATAAGGCGCCTAGAAAATATGTCCAATACTCTGGATACGATTCACTGAATCCTGTTTTGGCCGCATTCACGAATACAGCACCTATTACTGGCCCGATCAACGTACCACGGCCACCTAAAGCAACCCATAACACCATCTCAATCGATGGAATAATCCCAATCATTGTTGGCGAAATGATTCCTACCTGCAGAACAAACAGCATCCCAGCTAAACCAGCTAATCCCCCTGATAACGTATAAACAAACGTCTTATAATTCGAAGGGTTGTATCCAAGAAATCTCATCCTGTTTTCTCCATCACGAACACCGACTAACACATTTCCTAACCGCCCTTTTACTAGTTTTCTACACCCTAGAAAAACAGACGCAAGAACGACAACCGTAATTAAATAAATAACCGTTTGTGTCGATGATGAATTGACGTGAAAGCCAAAGAATGTCTCAAAGTTTGTAACCCCACTAGTACCACCAGTAATGTTTTGTTGACCGATAAACAACGTCACAACAACTAGAACAAGTGCTTGAGACAAAATTGTAAAATAAACGCCATTAATACGATTACGGAATGTTAAGTAACCTAACAGAAATGCAATAGCTGCTGGCAATAAGATACCTAAAATAATAGCTACAATTGGGTACTGGAAGGGTAACCAAATAAGTGGTAACTCCTGCATTCCACTCCACGTCATAAAATCTGGTAATTTACCGCCAGTAGCTTCTAATTTTAAGTACATGGCCATGCAGTAGGCTCCAAGCCCAAAAAAGATACCATGTCCTAAACTTAACACCCCGGTGTAGCCCCACAATAAATCTAATCCGATTGCTAAAATAGCAAAAGCTAAGAATTTACCAAGTAAATTTAATCTGAAGTCGGATAAAAAGAGTGGAGCAAGTAACAAAATAAGCAAAATAAAGGTGAACAACACTTTATTATTAAAAACCGATTGATAGATTGCTTTTTGCATAACTCAACGCTCCTAATTTTTAATCTAAAGATCTTGAACGTGACGTAACAAGCCCTGAAGGTCGCCATTGTAAAAAAGCGATAATTAATAAAAATATTAAAACCTTTCCGAGTGATGCATTCGTAACATATTCAAAAACCGTGTTAAAAAACCCAATGCCTAATGCACCGGCAACTGCACCAAATAATGCACCAACGCCACCGACAACAACAACCATAAATGCGTCAATAATATAATTTGTTCCAATGGTTGGACCGATAGCTCCTAACAACGTTAAAGCACATCCTGCTACACCTGCAAAACCTGAACCAATAGCAAACGTAATTAAATCTACTTTTCTAGTAGAAACACCTAAACACTCTGCCATCTGACGATTTTGCATCACCGCTCTTACCCTTCTACCGCTAGAAGTTCTGTAAAAGTAGTAATAAATACTTACCAAGCAAACGATTGACAGCCCAATAATAAATAGGCGCGAATAAGGAAATAAAAGTGTCCCTACTTCCAGTCCCCCATTTAAAAAGCTTGGACTTTGAACACCAACGTTAGGTGCTCCAAAAATAGACCTGGCCAACTGTTGAAGCATCAGTCCGACTCCCCAAGTAGCAAGCAAACTGTCTAAAGGACGCCGGTATAAAAAGCGAATAAGAGAAAATTCTAAAATCATGCCGACTCCTGCTGCTATTAGAAGAGCAATTGGAATAGAAAGAATAAAGTATAAATCAAAATATTGCTGAGGGGCATAGTTTAGAAAGAGGTTTTGCATGACATAAGTAACATATGCACCAATCATAATTAGTTCGCCATGAGCCATATTAATTACATTCATCAATCCAAATGTTATTGCAAGCCCTAAGGCTATTAATAAGAGAATCGAACCAAGACTTAACCCATTAAATAGTGTAAGGATGATTTGAGTCACCGTAACTCTCCTTTCTTTAACAAAAAAGAAAAAGGAAGAGGAAGAAGAATCTATTATTCGACTACCCCAACCCCTCCCTGTTTTTCTATTACTGACTTAATGCTTCACTTAACTCACTTGCCCAATCATAACCTTCTAAGTACGGATCTGGCTTCAATGGCTCACCTGAATTCCAAAGCTCATCAATTTGACCATCACTACGTACTTCACCGATTCTTACTGTCTTATAGACGTGTTGGTTATCCCCATCAATTTTGACAGGACCACCCGGAGCATCAAATTCAATACCTTTTGCAGCTTCTTTAACTGCATCGACATCTGTCGTTCCTGCTGCTTCTACAGCTTTCGCCCATAAATATACTCCAAAGTAACCTGCTTCAATTGGATCCGCAGTTACGGCATCATCACCGTACTCCGCTTTATAATTTGCTACAAACTCTTCATTTTCAGGTGTATCGGTAGTCTGATAATAGTTCCAGCTTGTAAGATGTCCTTCAATGACATCTGCCCCGATTCCTTTAATTTCTTCTTCTGCAACACTTACGGAAAGCACAGTAATGTCATCCGAAGTAATTCCCGCATCACTCAATTGCTTAAAGAACGCAACATTACTGTCACCATTTAATGTATTGAAAATAACTTCTGGCTGCTCGCTTTTAATTTTTGCAATGATTGTATTGTAATCCGTATGACCTAGTGGCGTGTACTCTTCCGCTAACAACTCGCCACCTTCAGCTTCTAGCTGAGCTTTGATAGCTGCGTTTGCCGTTCTAGGAAATACATAATCAGATCCTAGAAGGAAAAATTTCGTTCCACGATTTTCTAATAACCAGCTGACTGCAGGAACAATTTGCTGGTTAGGTGCAGCACCTGTATAGAAAATATTCGGAGATGCTTCCATGCCTTCATATTGAACTGGGTACCAGAGCAGGCCATTATTTTCTTCAACTACTGGAAGCATTGCTTTACGACTAGCCGAAGTCCATCCACCAAATATGGTTGCTACCTCATCTTGTTGTAATAATTTTTTTGCTTTTTCTGCAAAGGTAGGCCAATCAGATGCACCATCTTCAATGATAGGCTCTAATTGCTTACCTAGAACACCACCATTTTCATTAATCTCTTTAATGGCAAGTAACTCCGAATCACGGACTGAAGTTTCGCTAATTGCCATTGTTCCACTTAAGGAATGTAAGATACCAACTTTGATTGTGTCTTCATCTTCACTAGAGGTTTCTTCTGTTTCGGTTGTCTCTTCTGTTTCCGTTTCTGTTTCATCTTCCTCAGGATCTGTAGCGTTAGCGGCATTGTCTGCTGCCGAACATGCTACAAGCATAGAAAAAACCAAACCAACAATGAGTAGTAAAAAATAGTGTGTTTTCTTTCTCAAAAATTGTCCCCTCCTAAAATAATGTTAATTTATCTTACAAAAAGAAGGTTATCAGAGGTAAACAACCCATTCTAGGCTTTTGTCAGAAAATCTAACAACATTTTTTCGATTATTCTGAATTTTCCGACGTTTAATGAAGCGTTTACATGATTGCTACAACCACGTTCATAATGATTTCATTCACAAGCACTTTTCACAAAATCACACTCGATATCTCTTGAAACCAAGATAAATATTACAACAAAGCAACAAATGAATCGCTAAAACTAACAATAGAACCCCTTCCCTTTGAAAGGAAACCCAAATCGACAAAACATGACAAATCAGGCGGCGCCTGTCACCACCCTATTTTTGTTTCATGAAAAACCGCATCTATGCAGGTATTTTCATTTTTATACAGAATGGTTATGGTATTATTTCATTTTAAAAGGAGAGGAAAATAATGATTAGAGTTGCAATGTTGAGTAAGTGGCACGTTCATGCAAAGGATTATCTTAAGCAAGCATTACATATTCCTGATATCGAGGTAACGTTAGTTTGGGATGAGAATAAAGACCGTGGTGAGGCTTGGGCAAGGGAAATTGGTGTGCCTTTTGAGCCCGATTTAAATAAAGCGCTTACAGAACATCCTGTTGATGCAGTGGTTATTGATACACCAACAAACATGCATAAGGAAGTAATCTTAACAGCCGCTAAACACAAAAAGCATATCTTCACAGAAAAAGTGCTTTCCTTCGATATCAATGATTGTGAGGAAATCTTTAAAGCTGTGGAAGAAAATCATGTACAACTAATGGTATCCTTGCCAAGATTAACGGAGAACTATTACTTATACGCGCAACAAGCATTGGATGAAGGACTACTCGGTCGGTTAACTTCTGTACGATGTCGTTTTGCTCATAATGGTGCGGTTCCTACGAATGAAAACCCAAATGGCTGGTTACCATCCCATTTTTTTGATGCGGAACGATGTGGCGGAGGAGCATTTATTGACTTAGGTGCTCACCCTATCTATTTGTCCAACCGATTAGCTGGCCCCGCCAAAGCAGTAACAGCTCGTCTTACTACTAATCTAAATTCTTATCAAGTGGATGATAATGCAGTAGCAATCGTCGAATTTCAATCTGGTGCACTCGGAATGCTTGAAACTAGCTTCGTTTCAAGCGGTAGCCCGTTTCAGTTAGAGTTATATGGAACAGAAGGAACGGTAATGATTGAAGACAATCAAATGAAAATACAAAGCAATAAACTGAAGGAAAAAGGTTGGATCACACCTACGAATATCCCTGAACCTTTACCAATGCCAATGGAACAATGGATCGATGCGATTAAAAATCAGACATATCCAACTATAACTAATGAAGATGTATTTCAATTAACACAAATTAACCAAGCCGCCGCTCTCTCTCATCAACAAAATAGAAGAGTTACTATTTCTTCACTAAATGAATCATGACCCTTCATTGGAAAAACCGGGCAAAGCGCGCCCGGTTTTTCTATTTTTTCTCAGTCAAGGGGTCTGACCCCTATTGCATCGGCCCAAATGATGTTTGCCTCAGCACAGACGCGGAATTATTTTCATACAGTGTAATAGACGTTCCATGATCATACATGTTTAATGAATGTCAATCTGTAGGAAATATTTTCTAGTACGTGTTCAAAAAGTCGGTAAATTAGAAGCAAGTAGGTCGAGGCGGCGAAGCTTCTAAGGACCGGACTTGCACAGGATGTGCTGACTTCTACGTTGTGCACAGGACGTGCACGTGCTTAGTAGAAGTTCCCCTGATGCTTTTCCTACATGAGGACCGGAAGAACGAGCCAAAGAAGAGATGTGCCGCTTACCATTTGGTGACTTATTGAACATCATTTTATAGGGATGAGGAGGCAAATAAATGAATTATTATCACCAGTTCCCATATGTTTCACCAGAACTACGAGGAACTTATCCAGGTACACCACCACCAGGAGGACCAGGTGCTCCAGGGACACCGGGTATGCCAGGAGGACCTGGGGTTCCAGGAATGCCAGGTTCTCCAGGAGGGCCGGGAATGCCAGGGATGCCAGGGATGCCAGGGGGGCCAGGTCAAGCTGGTCCACCGACTAGCCCACCACCATCTTTCGTCCCGCAAGCAGGGCAAGCACAAGGGCAAGCACACCTATTTGCAGTTGATCCAGGTGCAATCCAAGGATGCTTGTATCGCTATACGTATGTGTGGTTAGAAAGAGGCGAGTCGTTCTGGTTCTATCCAACCTATGTAGGAAGAAGATCTGTTGCAGGCTATAGATGGATTGGATTTACTTGGATATACTTCGGTATTGATTTAGATAGAATAGAATCTTTCCAATGTTTTTAAGGTTTACGTCATGAAAGTGAGCTGCATAGGGAGAGTCACTAGGTATAGAAGTATCGTAAACTAGATAAGAAATAAAAGAGACTGTCCCTTAAGGGTCTGACCCCTCGTTATACCACAACAATTCGTGTTTATTGTTAAAATATCACTAGATGTTGTAGTTGAGGGGTCTGACCCCTTTACATTTGGGACAGCTTTTTCATAAGCTTTTTAATGGCACAAATGGTAAATGAATTGTCGTGACCCCTTCTATTACTTGATAATTCAGGTTATATATGGTAAAAACAAAAAGTAGGTTCTAAAAAAAGGAGAGATACATAATGAATAAAACAGAATTAGTTAATAAGGTTGCTGAAACTTCAGAGTTATCCAAGAAGGATGCAGGTAAGGCAGTAGATTCAATTTTTGAAACGATTACAGAAGCACTTTCCAATGGAGATGGCGTTCAGCTAATCGGCTTTGGTAACTTTGAAGTAAGAGAAAGAGCTGCTCGTAAAGGGCGAAACCCACAAACTGGGGAAGAAATTGAAATCGCCGCAAGTAAAGTACCTGCATTTAAAGCAGGAAAAGGCCTTAAAGAAGCAGTTGCTAACAAGTAATCGTAATAAAACGCTTTGGTGTTGCACCAAAGCGTTTTTCTTTTCATACGTACGTGAAAATTTTATAAGATTTGTGACGGGCATTTATTCCATTATTCATCAAGCATGAAGTCGTTTACCCGCATTTTTACTAAATAACGTACTAGATGCCAGCATCTGATAAAGGCTTTATTCGACCCCCTTATCTACTAAACTCTGTTTTCGTAACAGTGTATTCGTTTAAAGCGGTTCGGTTTATATCAAAACCAATACCTGGATTTTCCGGAACATGGATTTTACCATTGGTCACAATAACCTCTGGTGAAATGATATCTTTTTCCCAATAACGGGAAGAACCTGCCGTATCCCCTGGCAAGGTGAAATTAGCTAAAGTTGTCAATGCGATGTTGTGTGCACGACCAACACCTGCTTCTAGCATACCGCCACACCAGACGGCAATGTCGTGATTCTGACAATAATCATGAATTCGAACTGATTCACTTAAGCCACCGACTCGTCCAATTTTTATATTGATAATTTTGCAGCTGCCTAATTCAATCGCCCTTCTCGCATCTTCAAAAGAATGAATGCTTTCATCTAGACAAACAGGCGTTTCCAACTCCCTTTGTAATACGGCATGATCAAAAATATCATCGTGGGCTAATGGCTGTTCAATCATCATCAGGTCCAAATCATCTAATTGTTTCAGATGCTCCTTGTCCTTTAATGTATAGGCGGAATTAGCGTCGACCATTAAAGGAAGACCTGGGAATGCTTTTCGAACCTCTCTCATGACCTCTACATCCCAGCCTGGCTTCACTTTAATCTTCATCCGCTTATAGCCCTCTGCTGCGAATCCTTCAATGACCGTAAGTAACTCTTTCACCGATGACTGAATTCCGATACTAATCCCAACATCAATTTCCTTTTTTTCTCCACCTAAAGCAGTTGCTAAAGACTTCCCTTGCCGCTTGGCATAAATATCCCAAACAGCACCTTCCAATGCTGACTTTGCCATGTTGTTTCTGCGTATCGTAGAAAATCGCGAGTAAACATCGTCTGGATGATCAATTGGTGATTCTAGTAGCATCGGAATCAAAAAATCCCTCATCATGTGCTCGCTTGTCTGTACAGTCTCCTCGCTGTACCACGGACTGGAAAAAGCTACTGATTCTCCGAAACCTATATTCCCTTTTTCATCGATCATTTCTACAACAAAAAATTCTTTGTCATCAAAAGTACCGAAGCTAGTCATAAATGGGCTTTTCAGCTTCATGTTCAATTTATGTAAAATAACCTGCTCTACCTGTAATGGATCTAAGTTTCTACGCATCTTATCTTCCTCTCATTTTCTTTAGAAAACTTAGCTGGAACCTATTTTCCCGGACTTTTTGAACATCCACTCTTTTTCAAAATGATAGAAGCTCTGTACCAAGAAGGGGATCCCTATTTGATACGTAGCTACTATCCATTCACCATTCTACTAAAAAGCTGATTTCCCGTGCTATAACTATGCTTCCCTTCCTTCTAGCGTTAAAATAATTGTCCTTGTCAAAATTTCAATCGCCTGTGTAATCGCTTCTTTTTTAAAAGTCATCTTCGGGTGATGTAATCCCGGCGCTAAGTCACAGCCAATTCCAAGCATCGTAGCCTTCAAGCGAGGACGCTTAATGGTGTAAAAATGAAAGTCATCCCCTCCGGTAGTAATCAGTGGAGGACGTAAATGTTTTTTTCCTAGCACCTCGCTAATCGACTGTTCCATCAATTTTTCTGCCTGTTTATTGACCTCAGCCGCTGCCACATCAGCACCCATTTCCATCTTAATTTCCACATCATAATAATCTGCTAAAAATGTGATAATATCATTTACTTTTTTAGCCAACTGTTCCATCGTTTCATTTTTTTGTGCACGTAAATCAAGGCTGAATGTTGCCGAACCTGGTATGATATTGCTACTTTCTCCACCAGCATGAAACGACGTCATTTTAACAGAATGCGGCTGCATTGGATCGAGATGAATGTTGTTTAACATAGTAACGATACTTGCACCAATTTCAATTGCATTTTTTCCTAAATGTGGTCGGGCACCATGCGTATCATCACTCATAATAGAACCCTGAAAAAAGCGTGCTGCTCCATGAACAATCGCTGGTACCGCTGTTCCGTTCGGAAGTTCCTGGATTGGTCTTAGATGCATTCCATACAAATAATCAACGTCATCAACAACACCTTTTTCAACCATTTTTAGTGCACCAGTTCCTTTTTCTTCAGCAGGTTGAAAAATAAAGCGTATCGTGCCCTTTGGATTAGGTAGATATTCTTTTATGACGAGCAACACTCCTAAAACGATCGACATGTGTGCATCATGTCCACAGGAATGATTCGCCTGAAATACACCATCCACCTCCTGCCATAATGCGTCCATATCTGCACGAATTGCTACTACTGGCTTCCCTTCACCGAATTCTCCTATTACACCCGTATGATCCTTAAATGTTGTAACTCGAACACCTTCCGCTTCTAGAAACTGAGCGATATAATTCGTCGTCTTGAACTCTTTCCAGCTAATCTCTGCATTGCCGTGTAAATGATCAAAGATTTCCATCACCCTTGATTCGATTTTTTTAATATATGATTTCATTTACCTATCTCCTAACTGTTTGGTGCAAAAAAATGTTGTATATGAAAATTTTCCATTTTTCGTAATTAAAATTAAGGAAAACCTTTTTTAAAGTGTTACCATTATTTCGGAATTTTCGTAATATTGCATGATAGTACTGAGTGAAACCAGAAATCCCCTCCCTCTCTTTTAATGTATGTACATAAAAAAGCTTTGATCCCTGCATCTGCCCTTCCAATTGATAGATTGTCAGCATACCCTATTAAGAGGAATAATGCCTCATAACGTTAATGGGTTTAAGGGATGAGAATATCCATTTGGGTCATTTTTTAAAGGAAAGAGGTGCTTTTAAATTGATTGAAGAATTACTTTGGGTAGTAAATGATGAGTTTTTGTTTATTGTTCCTGCCCTATGGGTCATTGGTTTTGCGTTAAAAAAAACACCCTTTTTCCCAGATTGGGCAATTATATGGGCATTATTACTTGTTAGTGTTGTCTCAGCCTTTTCCTTTTTTGGAGTAACAGTCCAGGCATTTGCTCAAGGCGTATCTGTAGCTGGAGTAGCTGTTTTTAGTCATCAGCTTTTCAAGCAATCTACAATAGAGGCTAAAAAGAAAAGAAAGATGTAGAAAGTAATGGAAACCTTTAGCGGTTACCGTATAACAAGTGGCTTTGGTTGGAAAACAAACCTATTACGCGGGAAAGGGAATGGCACACAGGGGTGGATCTAGTTAAAAATCATAAATCACCAATTGAAGCTTTTGCGGATGGCGAAATAATGTATATTAGCATGGGGAGAAAAGGTACAGGCTTAGACGGGACAAACGATTCGCTCATGTACCGACATAGTATACCAAGGTGCTAGCGATGACATTTGTCGAATTTTGGCGAAAGGGGTCAGACCCCTTTCGCTTTTATTTATCTTTTTCTGGGAGGTCTTCGGTTTTGGGTACGTGTTTAAAGATTTCGTTTGATTCAAAGAATTCAACAAGGCGGTTCAACCAATGGTAAAAATCTAAGATACTTTGTGTTTCATCCAAATATTCTTGTGCTTTTTCTTTCGCATCTTCCTCTAAATTTTCATCATGAATCAACTCATTTAATTCAATAATGAGTTTTTGTTGAAACGAGCGGTTCATGCTAATCCCTTTTCGCCAGTTAGAGCTAAATAAACTAATAAATGTCTGATAATAGTCCTGTTCCACATTGTATATGTCTTTTCGTACACCTTTTTCAAATACCTTCTCTGCAAGCTGTAGCTCCAACAACTCCCTTACTGCTTGACTCATCCTCGTTTTACTCATACCAAGCTCTTCTGTCATATCATCAAGCGTCATCGGACCTCTATTATAATAGATCGTTCCCATTAAACGGCCCACTGTAGAAGGGACACCGTAAAGCTTCATATTCGCTGCAATTTGTTCTATAATCCTACTTCTTATCTGTTCAAATCGTTCCTCAGTTTTCGAATCCAAAATTAATCACATCCATTTCTGCGAATTTGGATATACTACCACTTTTACATGGATTATATTATAGAGACTTTGGATATCCTAACATTCGATATAATACCACTCTAACACGGATATTTACATTGTAAAACATTGTAATTAGTAAGTAACAAGAAGTATTTTAAAGGGATTTACGGTAAAAACGACCATAAACTTTATAAAATTAAAATTTTACGAAGTTTACACTTTTAATCAGAAAATTTGAAACTTGTCGAAACATAGGACAGACATTTATACTTAAACACATCGTCCGTAAACAAAAAAGTTTATAAACTTTATAAGTTTTAAGAAGTTGATCAACTGGAGTAAAGATATTTACTCCCATCCTACTATTATATCCAACTCATGAAAGCAAAAATCTAGAAAGGTGGGTTACACCTAGATGATTCGTTTAGAAGGTGTTGAAAAAGTCTATGAAGATGGCTTTCAGGCATTAAAAGACATTAACCTTGAATTTAAAGAAGGTGAAATTAATGTTCTGATTGGTCCAAGTGGTTGCGGGAAAACGACAACGATGAAAATGTTGAATAAACTAATCGATTTTACGAACGGTAATATCTTTATTAATGATAAGGACATTTCCACAATTGATGCCATTGATCTTCGCAGAACGATTGGCTATGTCATTCAACATATTGGGTTGTTTCCGCATATGACCATTTATAACAATGTCGCAGCTGTTCCTAAATTATTGAAATGGGACAAAGAGCGAATCGATAAAAGGGTAAATGAACTATTAAATATGGTTGGTTTGGATCCGGAAACATATGCAAATCGTTTTCCATCTGAATTGAGTGGTGGTCAACAACAGCGAATTGGAGTTATACGTGCATTGGCTGCAGAACCTTCCATTATTTTAATGGATGAACCCTTTAGTGCATTAGATCCAATTAGTCGTGAACAGCTCCAAGATGAGCTATTGCGTCTACAAAAAGAGATTAATAAAACCATTGTCTTCGTTACCCATGATATGGACGAAGCATTAAAAATTGCTGACCAAATCATTCTCATGAAAGACGGGGTTGTTGAACAAAAAGGTTCCCCTGAAGAAATCTTAAGATCGCCAGCAAGTGATTTTGTCAAGGACTTTATTGGACAGGATCGTTTACAACAAGGGAATGCTATCCCAGTTGTTGATGAAGTCATGAGTAAAGAATTTGTAAGTATAGAAGAGAAGCAAAGCGTAACAGATGCAATTGACCTTATGAAGGACAAGCAGATTGATTCATTGATGGTTCTTAGCAATAGCCATCAGGTTACAGGAAAGCTATCACTTTATGATGTGATAAATCAAACAGAACAAATGGTAGCGGAGGTTATGAAACCGTTCGAACAGAACATTGAATCAGGAGCTTCGCTAAGCGCTGCGCTTCACCTCATTAAAAAGCATGACTTAAATGAATTACCAGTCGTTGATCAAGACCAGCAATTCATCGGGATTATAACAAGAAAGTCACTAATCCATGTAATGAGCAAATCTTACTCTCTCGTAGGAAATGAGGGAAAATAAATGGAAGTTTTAATGGATTATATTGAATTTTGGCAAGAACGTTACCCGTCGATATTGGAGTACACTTGGCAGCATCTATTTGTTTCTCTCGTATCGGTAATCTTAGGGGCAGTGCTCGCTATTCCACTTGGAATCTATTTGACTAGAATTAAGTCAAAAGCAATCAAAAACATCACTTTTAATGTGACAAATATTTTCCAAACCATCCCGACGATTGCTTTACTGGCACTGATGATTCCACTATTAGGGATTGGGATGAAGCCAGCAATTGTAGCTTTATTTTTGTATTCTTTATTGCCACTATTGCGGAATACTTTCGCTGGTATCCAGTCGGTTGATCCGGAAGTCATCGAATCAGCCAAAGGGATAGGATACAGTCCTATTCAACGTTTGATGCAAATTGAAATCCCATTAGCCTTTCCTTATATTATGTCAGGACTTCGCATAACCACCGTTTATATTATTAGCTGGGCAACGATTGCGGCAGTTATTGGAGCTGGTGGTTTGGGAGGCATGGTTATTGCGGGATTAGGTTTTAATGATAAATTTCTGATTTTCACAGGAACGATAATGGCTGTCATTATGGCACTTATCGCTGATTTTCTCATGGGAATCCTTGAGAAAAAGGTAGCTTATAAATAAACTTATACAACTTATCAATTATAGGAGTGAATTTTTCAATGAAAAAAATTATCTTTTCTGCAGTTGCAGTACTAGTATTAGGATTTATGTCTGCGTGTGGCGGCGACGACAATACGATTGAAATCGGAACACAAACGTACACCGATCCAAAATTAATGGCTCATATCGTTGAAGGGTTAATTGAAGACCAAACGGAGTATGAAGTAAATATTACGAAAGATATTTCTGCAAGTCCACAATTGATTACGTCAATTGACCAGGAAGAATTGGATATTGCAACACTATATTCTGGTGAAGTTTACAACAATCACTTTGATGAAGATGAGGTAGAGTATTCTACAGATACAGAAAAAACATTAACACAGGCACAGCAATTATTTAACGAGCATTTTGACTTTAAGTGGTATGATTCACTTGGTTTCCAAAATAAATACACGATTGCTATTGAAAATGAATTTGCAGAAGCGAACAATATTGAAACGATATCTGACTTAGAGCCTTATGCTGGTGAATTAAGATTTGGAACAGATGGTTCATGGCTCGAACGTTCCAATGACGGATATAGAGCTTTCCAAGAGGCATATGGATTTGAATTTGCTGATGCACGTGGTTTACAGATTGAATTGATGTATGAAGGTGTAGAAAGTGATGAGCTTGATGTTATTACGGCTTATTCCGTAGACCCGCAGATTCTTGAATTGGATTTGAAGGTATTGGAAGATGACAAAAACTTCTTCCCACCATATAGTGCGTCTCTTGTAACAAGAAACAACCTGTTAGAAGATGATCCACAAATTGATGAGATTCTTTCTTCATTAGTAGGAACAATAGATGAAGAAACAATGACTCAACTGATTTATGAAGTAGATATTAATGAACGCGATGAACAAGAAGTTGCTCAAGAATACTTGCAAGAACAAGGCTTAATTGAGTAATAACAATACACTTTTAAAAGGTGTGAAAAAATGGAATTTATAATAGAACTATCTACGTATATGGGAGAAAACTGGGGTTATCTGCTGGAGCTTACTGTAGAGCATATATTAATGGTACTATACGGAATCGTGCTTGCTGTAATTGTTGGGGTTCCATTAGGGATCATTTGTGCACGAAGTGAAAAGCTCGCTCCAATCATTTTGTCAATCGCTAATATTATTCAAATTATCCCAAGTTTAGCACTCTTAGCGATTCTTATGCTTTACTTTGGTCTCGGTTTTGAAACAGTAGTAGTCGGACTTTTCCTCTATTCACTGCTTCCAATCATTC
Source organism: Aquibacillus albus (assembly GCF_016908325.1). Lineage (GTDB taxonomy): Bacteria > Bacillota > Bacilli > Bacillales > Amphibacillaceae > Aquibacillus_A > Aquibacillus_A albus. The sequence goes on from NZ_JAFBDR010000003.1 coordinate 306,990, forward strand.
GAAACACGTATGTTGGGGTAAAAGAGGTTGATCCACACGTATTGGAAGCTGGAAAAGGGATTGGAATGACCCCCTTGCAGTTGCTCGCAAAAATCCAAATTCCTTTATCTCTACCATTTATGATGGCTGGATTAAGAATTGCTGCAGTTATTGCAGTTGGTGTTGCATCGATTGCACCATACATTGGTGGAGATGGATTAGGTCGTGAAATTGTATCCGGGATTAATGGGCGAGATGAAATAAAGATTTATGCCGGGGCAATTCCAGCAGCTCTTCTGGCCATTATTGCCGACATTGGCCTTGGAATTTCCGAAAAACGCTTTAAAAAGAAGAACGCATAATAGACATGATGAAAGCTTATGAACTAGGGGTTGACCAGAAAAAGGGCCAGATACCAACCGACGTATCGACGAATTGGAAGGTTGCAAGGAACTCTCTGGTCAACCCTTTTTATTACATCGATAGAAGGGTGAAACCATGATTAACGATATTTTCAATCGCTTAGAAAACATTTATCAAGAAATGGTCGATATACGCAGAGATTTACACAAGCATCCTGAGTTATCATTTCAGGAAGAACGGACACCAGAAGTGATTGCTCAATATCAACGACAATTAGGTCTGGAAGTTAGAACAGGCGTCGGTGGTAATGGTGTCGTTGCAACATTACATGGTGGGAAACCTGGTAAAACAGTTGCAATTCGAGCAGATTTCGATGCTTTGCCAATCTTTGAAAAAAATGATGTACCCTATAAGTCAGTAAATGATGGTGTGATGCACGCGTGTGGTCATGATGCCCATACAGCCATTGCACTCGGGCTAGCAAAAGTACTTGCTGAGAAAAAAGCTGAAATTGAGGGAAATGTTGTTTTTATTCATCAACATGCAGAGGAAATGAATCCAGGCGGTGCAATCGGAATGTTTGAAGATGGCTGTTTGGAAGGTGTAGATGCAATCTTTGCTACACATATGGAGAATTATTGTTCAGTTGGTCAGGTTTTCTACAGTGAGGATTATATTTTAGCAGCATCTGACAGATTTGAAATAGAAGTTAACGGAGTTGGTGGTCACGGGGCTTTTCCTCAAGACACAAGAGATGCTGTCGTTATTGGTTCGCAGCTCGTTAGTAATTTGCAACAAATTATTAGCAGACGTGTAGATCCGCTTAAATCAGCAGTTTTAACAATTGGCTCCTTTAAAGCAGGTGAAGCAGCCAATGTCATCGCCGATCAAGCGATATTAAAAGGAACTGTCCGAACTTTTGATGCGGATGTCCGAGATCAAGTAGAGGAAATGATGGAAACAATGACAGCACATACGTGTAAAGCATCTGGAGCTTCCTACAAATTCACGTATGATCGAGGCTTTCCTGCAACTTTAAACCATGAGAAAGAAACAAAATTACTCGTGGAATCTGCCAAGCAAGTCATTAACGAAGAGGATATTATTGCAATTCCTCCAAATATGGGTGGAGAAGACTTTTCATACTTCCTACAAAAAGTACCTGGCACCTACTTTTTCACAGGCTCTGCCAACAAAGACAAAGGAATTATTTACCCATACCACCACCCAAAATTTGATATAGATGAAGAATCCCTACTCATCGGATCAAAAATCCTCGCAGCTGCAACCATTAACTACTTGAACCAAAATTAGGTGCCTAGTGTAGTAAATAGGTTCAAATAAAGAAAAATAACCACCATTTTCAGTGTAAAATGGAAGTACCTATCACAGAACTTCCAAATAACCCC